>DITN01000063.1 GCA_002422865.1 Bacteroidetes bacterium UBA6183
CGCACCTGTGATAGAGTTATTGGGAAGTAATCCATTAGATATGCCAAGATTCCATGACTATGTAGAACCTGGTTTCCGTATTACAGATAATTACGAAACAGACGAAGATTTACGTTCGAGAGTAGTAATAACAAGTGATTTGGGTAAACGTAACGATACCTTATGGGCAGAGTTGAGTGGATGGAAATATGTACGTTACAAGGTAGTAGACCAATCGGGTAATGTATCAGCAACAGTAGAGCGTAATGTTCGCGTAGTGATAACATCGTTAGATGAGGTAACAAACGAAACAAGTTTGAGTATTTATCCAAACCCAAGTACAGGTAAGTTTAGCATCAGTACAAAAGAAAGTATTGCAGGTAAAACAGACGTAACCTTATACAATGTATTAGGGGCTAAAGTATACAGTCAAACCATAAACATGGTTGGTAAAACGGCCGAAATTAACGCAGAAGGATTACCATCAGGTATTTACTTATTGCAGTTAACTAACAACGGCAAACAATACACACAACGTGTTACCGTGAAGTAATAAAATCATTACAACACAAATCATAAAAAAGTCCGTTTCAACTATTTGAAACGGACTTTTTTATGGTGTAACTTTTAATCTTAAAATGGTGTTTGTGTAATCTGTTATTTTGTATTTGTCATCAATGCGATAAGGAATAACAGCAATGACATTATCTTCATCACACATAATAGGAAGTTTTGTTTTTTCGAATAAATCTATTTTACAGTCGATAAAAAAATCGCTTATTTTTTTATTACTTTTCATGCCTAAAGGTCTGAAACTATCACCATGATTCCAGGTTCTAATGGTAACAGGGAAACTGATTTTTTCAGCATCTAAATACAACAGGTTTTTCTTAAAATCAATTTGTGATTTATTTATGTGTGTTGCTTCGAAATGGTAACCGTTAAATGTGAATGTGTTTGGAAACCCTTTTTGGAATACGAGCGGTTTTGATGGTTGGCTTTGGAGTTCTTTAATTTTTAACTCATCTCTATTAAGCAACAACATATGTGTAAGGCTATTCCATGTTTTTCCACTGTTGTGATTATTATTAATAATCGCGTTTATTTGGTTACTGTTGAACCCTATTGGTAAAAGCCAGTAATGCAGGAGGTAGTTGTAGTATGGTAATTGTTTAATTGTGCCAAGGTTAATAATTAATGTTGAATCCTTATAGGTTGTATGTTTTTCCTTTAAGTCGTTTAGTTTTTCCTCAATAATTGTTTGTGCCTCCTGTAAAACTTGGGTGCTTTTGGCAATGTGCTCTACAGCGTGGTTATTTACTTCAACAAGTTTTGGTATGATGTGATGACGGATAAAGTTTCGGGTATAATCATCTGATAGGTTTGAAGAATCATTACGAAATGGGATTTGATGTTGTGTGATGTAATTGTAAATGGTTTCTTGACTAACCATTATAAGAGGTCTGATAACAACGCCATTCTTTTGGGGTATTCCACTGAGGCCAGCAATACCAATTCCACGGGCTGCATTAAATAGAAATGTTTCGGCTAAATCGTTGGCATGGTGTGCCGTTAAAATATAATTTGCATTATGCTGTTGTCTAATATTTTCAAACCAATTGTAGCGTAAAATCCTTGCTGTTTCTTGGGTTGATAGGCCCAATTCTTTACTAGCAGTTTTAGTATCAAATCTAGTGGATTCTAATACAATTTGGTTGGCACTGCAGTATGAGCGAACAAACGCTTCATCATCCATACTTTCTTGTTCACGCAGCATAAAGTTACAATGAGCAACAACAATATTGAGATTTGCTGATTTGCATAGGTGTGTGAGGGCCATAGAATCTTTACCACCACTAACCGCTAAAATAAATTTTTGGTCATTAAGGGTATTTATGTTCAAAAGATCCTTGAGTAATTCCACAATATTCATGGCTCAAAATTACAATAATTGCTTAGTTTTGGTGGCTGCATGAAAAAATACATTTTACTAATACTTTATATGGCACTACTTGGTGTTGAACAAAAAGGAGTGGCACAAGGAAACAAAATTGAGGTTATTAATGCCAATACATTTGAGATTGAGATGCGTGGAAAAAGTAAAGTGAAGAAGCTGATAGGTGACGTTAAGTTAAAACAAGATGAAACCATTTTGAGTTGTGATAGTGCATATTTGTTTGATGAAACCAATTTTGTGGAAGCCTATCAACATGTTAATATTAATCACAGAGACAGTTTGAATTTTTATGGAGATGTTCTTAAGTATGATGGTAATAAAAAACTGGCACGCTTAGAAAAGAACGTGCGTATGGTTGATGCTACGTCAATATTAAACACCAATGAGTTAGAGTTTGATTTAGCGAATAACAAAGCAAGTTACTATAGTGGGGGAGTCTTGTTAAGTGGGCAAAATGAATTAACTAGCAGATATGGATATTATTATACATCAACCAAAGAGTTGTATTTTAAAAAGAATGTAAGGTTGGTGAGTCCGGAATTTGTTATGACAACGGATACATTAAAATATCAAACCAATACTAAGGTTGCCACCTTTTATAGCAACACAAAAATTGTTTCTAAAGAAGATACCATTTATTGTCAAGCCGGCAACTACCATACAGAGAAACAAACGGGCGTATTGCTTAAAAGGGCTAAAATAAGAAGTGCAGAAAATACTTTAATTGCAGATACCATAATTTATGATAGAAAGGGCAAGTATGCCAAGGCAATAGGAGGAGTTGTAATAATAGACACCTTTAACAAAACAGTAATATTGGGAAACGTGGCCGAAATGTTTGGAAGAGAGGGTAGAAGTTACATCACCAATCAACCGCTAGTGATAAGCATAGTTGATAATGATACTATGATGATTTGGGCTGACAGTATATTCACTTATCAAAAAAGGGCCAAACAGCCCAAGGATATACTCAAAGCATACAGAAATGTGAAAATATATAAAACAGATATGCAAGTTATTTGTGATTCATTAGTTTATTTAAAAACTGATTCGATGATGACCCTATACCATAATCCGGTTTTATGGAGTGATATGAACCAAGTTAGTGGAGATACCATTGTGTTTTATTTAAACAATAGAAAGCTTGACTCCATGGATATCAGAAATAATGGATTTGTTATTTCAAAAGAAACGGGCCGACATTATAACCAAGTTAAAGGTCGCAATATGACTGCATACTTTAAAGAAGGGAAAATATCATTCATCCAAGTATATGGAAATGGTCAAAGTATTTATTACGCCAAGGAAGACAGTTCTTATATTGGTGTAAACGTGATAGATTGCAGTGAGATGGCCTTCGCATTTGAATTGGGGAAAATTAAAAGTGCGAAATTTATTACCCAACCAGAAGCAACCTTTTATCCAATAGCAGAGATGAGCCCTGAAGAGTTGAGGCTCAAGGGATTTGTTTGGAGAAATAATGCTAAGCCAACTAAACAAAATCTTAAAACCCGAAAATTGTATGAAAAAGGCTTTGATTTCTGATTAAATTTTATAAACTTTGATTAATACTCGAAAATAAATAATACAACATCCATATATGAGGACCAAGTTTACTTATCTATCAAACAAACTCTTCGCTTCTGCGTTCCTGTTGGCTATGCTTTCAGGGCTAACCAGTGTTAGAGCACAGGCCCCATTTGCAGCGGGCCAAACCTATTATGTAAACGGTGTGGGTAACGATTTAGTTGCACCTAAAGACACCTTTGCAAACTTATCAGGCGCTTACACGGCCGGTAATCCGTACACCAATACAACGGGCGTAATTACAGCGTTAACAGCAAATGGTATTGATCCCAATACAATTGGACAAATGACCATATTGCTAGTGCCTGGCTACACTGGATCGGAGCCAAGTAATACGGGCGTTAATGTAGGTCAAATTGCTTATGCATCTGCATTAAGAACAATTGTACTTAAGCCGGTTGCAGGAAGTAACTTTACAATAACAACCTCAGTTGCTCAAGCGGCTAATACTGGTTTGTTTAGTTTTGTAGGTACACAGTTTTTTATACTTGATGGGGAAGGAACTTCTGGTGAGCGTAATTTAACTTTCAATATCAACGCAACAGGCGCCAATGCCACGCAGAGAGTTATAGAGCTTGTTAGTACAGCAGCCTCACCTATTAATATGGTAACTGTAAAAAATGTTAATATTAACGGCATTGCAACAGGAACCACAGTAAGTACATATGCCGGTGTTTATATTGGTGGTGCTAACTTGAATACCAACTCAGTCAGGAGAAATTCAGGTATCAATATCACAAATTGTAACATCCAAAGGGTGCAATACGGTGTTTATGCTAGGGGCTTTGGTGCACCAGCAAGAGGTAACCAAGATTTAGGATTAGTGGTTCGTAACAATAGAATTGGTGGAGCGGGAAGTTTTATAGGTGGTGCTCCAAATGCTTCGGGTATTATGCTGAGTAATCAAGCTAATGCAGTTATTGAAGGAAATACCATCATGAATAACTTGACAACCCAAGCAGGCTTTAAGGGTATTGAATTGTCAAATATAGCAAGTACACTTTCTTTAGATAGTAATATTATCATTAATGCTAACCGCATTTATAACCTTGGATCTGCTTCAGCAGGTATTACCGGTATTCGCGTAGCATTAGGTAATCACCAATATGCTTTAAATATTAGAATTACCAATAACACAATTGCAAAGTTAACATCTCCTGGCTCTGCTGCAGTTAACAGCTTACAATACCCGATTGGTATTTTGGTAGAGGATAGCACAATTAAAGCTGGTATAGATATTTTTAACAACAGTGTAGCTTTAACAGGTGCTGTATTAAATGGTTCATCATCTGCTTGTTTGGCAACAGGTGCAAATACATACGGTGGATTACGCGTTTTTAATAACATTTTTTCTAACGTTCAGCAAAATATCCCAACCTCAATTGGTGCATATAACACATACGCAATAATTGTTAATAGAAATGTTGTAGCAGGTAACGTAGTAGCTCCTTTCGATAGTATAAATAACAATTTGTATGAAGTAACTACAACCGGTGGTTGGGCCAACATTGGTTACACTGCATTAAATAATTATACATCAGTAGGCGAGTGGGCCGGATTTACAGGCTATGACGCTAACAGTATTGTTACACGTCCGTTTTTCGAGAACGACACTACTTTGGTTACTTCAAACGGTGCTGCAACAAGATATGCAGCTGCCGGACGTGCATTATTGGCTCAGGACATCTTAGGAAATACCCGTCCTAATGCAAATTCATCTATAGGTGCTTATCAATTTACACAAAATATTACTAATGCGCTTGCAGCATTAGTAGGAGGTAGTACATACAGCATTAATGGTGTTGACGCATGGCCTACAAATGCAAACCCTACATCAGGTTCATTTGCTTCATTAACAAGTTTTATCAATCACTTAAACAGTTTTGGTACAACAGGAACAGGTACAATTAGCATTGTGTTTAATAATGGCTTTACATCAGATGCAACAGTTCCCCCGGCAATATTACCTTATCCTGGCATGTCAGGAACTCGTGCTATACGCCTAACCGCTGCAGTACCTGTTAATATTACTATTCCTACTGGAGCATCAATCTGTAATAATTCAGCGCTGATTAAATTGTACGGAGCATCTTCTTTTGAGTTAGACGGAACAAGTGCCAGATATATTACTATCAGTTTGCCAACTTCTGCTAATTCTGCTCAAGCCAAATTGGTGGCTTTTATACCAACATTGAATAACCCAACATCAAACAATGCTATCAGAAACTGTATACTTATAGGTAGCTCTTCAACTACTCTAAATAATACACTTGCAGCTGTTTATATGGGGGCATCTAATAACCCAACCGGTTTGGCAAGTGCAATTGGTGGAGCCAATATTAACAATTTTATTGGCGACAATATCATTGAAGCAGTTAGATACGGTATATACTGGAGAGCGAAAGCCGGATTGGTTGACCAGTTTCTAACCATTACCAGAAATACAATTGGTGGAAACCAAGGTGTGGGAGGTGCATTACCAACAAGATACATTGGCGGTGGATTAGCAAATACTTCTGGTATTTATATTAAAGGTGTTTTACAAGGCACAATAGATAGTAATATTGTTAAAAATAATATACCAACAGTATCAGGTTTCAGAGGTATAGATATCGATGGTACGGCCAATGAACTTGGTACTCCACAAAACATAAATATCACAAGAAATACTATTTACAATTTAGGGGCAACAAATGGCTATGCTGCAGGTATCCGTGTAGGTATAAGTGATGCTAACCGAGGTATTATAATTTCTAATAATATAATTGCAAAAATTTATGGAACTGGTACTGGATCACCTGCAAATTTGAGCTCTGCCTCGGGTATTGCTATCGAATCTCCTGTAGTAGCTGCCGGTATTGTTAATATTGGTGTTAGCTTAATTCACAACACTGTTCATTTATCTCAACATCCTACACAAGTTAACTCTGGGGCATATTCAACTGCATTGTATGTTGATGCAAGGGCTGCCGGTATTACATCACGTAGCAATATCTTTTCAAACACATACGGAAGAACAATTGCGGGTACTGCATCAAATGCTGCGGTTATTGTAGTAGGTGGAAATCAAAATCCATTTATAGAGAGTAACACCAACGTTTATTATACAGGTGCAAATTCAAATTTCAGTAACAACATTATTGGTATTGTGAATCCAAATATTCAATTGCCTTCTATGGCTGAACTGAAAGATAGATATGGTTTCGAAACTTCTTCAAAATTTGGTGAAGTTCCTTTTAGAAATGATTCGACAAGTATTATGGATACCATGTTTGTTGGTCATATTGCAAAAGCAACTGTAAGAAACGGATCTGTTGTAACTGATATTGCAGGTAAAGCAAGAGGTTTTGAAGCAACGATTGGTGCATTAGAGTTACCTAGAAGCTATTCACCATTAATGGGTGGTGCTACCTACCAAGTAAACGGAACTTTGGCTCCTCCTTTGGATGGCACAGGTACTGTTGGTTCATTCAATACAATCAACAACTTATTCCGTTATATTAATACAAATGGTGTTGATGCTGATCAACCACCTTTTTATGAAATTTTGGTAAACATCACAAGTGGTTATGTTGGTGAAGGTGACACGTTAATTAATGCTCTTCACGACTATCCAATGATGAGCGGAAACAGGCAAATCATTATTCGTCCGTCAGTAGGAGCAAATCCTGTTATTTCTTCTACTGGGGCTACTATTCGCTCACAGTTTTCAGCGGCAGGAAGTGTATTGCGTTTCCAAGGAGCTCGCTATGTTACCATAGATGGCTCTTCTGATGGAACAAGCAGGAACTTAACCATTAGATTACCGCAAACTCCGGCAAACGTTAGTTACGTAAATAATGCATTAATAAGGATAGTTGACGTTATGGGGTGGGCTCAACCTGCAACCAATATTGAAATTAAGAATTGTAACATTATTGGTTATTCAACCCCTACCTCAATTTCAACATTTGCAGGGATTTACCAAGGCGGTGTGGCATTTAATTTGCCAACTACAGTGCCAGTTAATCCTATCAGGGAGAGAAACAACAACAACCGTTATGAAGGAAACTTTATTACGGGTGTTAAATATGGTGTTCACTTAAGAGGAAATACCTCATTTGCGGGTACTTACGATTTAGGAACTGTTGTAAAAGGTAATACGATTGGTGGAACCAGTTACAATGCAGGTGTACCAACTGATTACTTCGGTGGTATAAACAATGCGGCCGGTGTGTTGGCTATTTCACAAGCTAATTTGCTAATTGATAGTAATGTTATAAGAAATAATATTCCTACGTTTAACCTAAATAGTGGTATTGAAATTAGCAATGCTGTTTTACCTTTTTCTAATACAGACTCGGCAGTAACAATTACTCGTAATACCATCAGAGGTATTAAGTCTACTAATGGTGCTGCTGCTTATGGTATCAATGTAAACTTACAGTGGGGCGAGAAGAAATCGTTGTATATATACAATAATATGATTTCTGATATTGCGGCATTAGGAGCTGTTCCTACAGGAACCAACTTTGTTAACAATCCATATGCTATTTTATTAAACGGTACTCAGATACCGGCTCAATTCCGTGATATTGATGTTAATATTTGGAACAACTCAATTAACTTAGGTCAAGCTACCACACTTGGTGGATCAGGTATTTCTGCTTGTATTGGTGTGAGTGCAACCACATTGGGTGAAATCAATGTGTTAAATAACATCTTACAAAATAAACTATCACGTCCTACAGCCGGTGGTAACATATATACTATTGCTGTTGCTGGCGCTGTTAATCCATTCAAATCTACAGATTACAACAACTATTTCGCTGCCGGAACAGTTGGAAACAATCAGATTGCTGGTTCTAATATATCAGGCGTTGCAGTTAACTATTCAACATTGGCTGCTTGGGCTAATTTTACCAAGCAAGATACATTATCAATGAGTATTCCTGCGCCTTATACCAGTGATGTTAATTTGTTAATACCAACAAATACAGCTTCTCCATTGTATCGTGCAGGATCGCGTATTAGTCGTGTTAATAATGATATATTAGCAGCGCCTCGCCCAGGGTTGTCCTCTGGAATTGCAACTATCGGTGCTCATGAGTATGTAGGTTCTTACAGTGATATTTTTGGACCAAAAATCTATGATATGACCAAACCTGCTGACTTTTGTAATTTTGATGGTGTGCCTATCGAAATTAAGGCACGCATAATGGATAAGTCATCTGTTATTAACGATACAATGTATTACCGCATTAATGGCGGTAATGAGGTTGCGGCTGTAGCAACTACCAAGGTTGGCCTCGACAGGGTTTACACCATTCCTGCTCAACCGATGAATACAATGATTGCCTATCGTTTCTCTGGTGTGGATGGCGGAAATCAATCTTCTGTGTTCATGAACACCGATCCAAGATCTGGCTACAACTACACAACCACAGTTATTGCAATTACGCCAAACCGTGCTATTGCAACAGGTTTCGATTTGCCTAATGAGTACAATTGGACTGCAGAATCAATAGATGGTAGTACCAATATTTGGGATTTACAATCATTTGGCTCAGTAACAAATCCGGTTTTAGCTCCTTTAACAGGTAGCCGTGCTGCGATGTTAAATTCTGTAAACAATACAGGATCTCGTATATCATCTACTTGCTTAGACTTTAGTGATGCTAAACGTCCAACGTTAAGATTGTTTGTATCACAATCGGCAGACAATTTCAATGTTAATGACTCGATTTTGGTAAGGGTTTCATATGGTTTTGGTATGTATTTCGACTTGGTAACGAGTTATCCTATTTATCGTAAAAACGCTTCATTCGCGGTACCAGGTTATAAAGTATATGATGTTTGTCTTGGATTGCAAGGCAATTCAGGTATTCGCTTAGGTATTGAAGGTTATTCTAAAAATGGTGGTAACATGATTATCGACAGTATTGTAATTTTCGATAATTTCTTGACGCTTCCGGTAACACCTAAAAACTTTACCAATTGCTACAACGATTCAATCAACCTTACAATTGCTAATGCCGATTCTAAATTTGAGTATACTATGTTTGATATGTTAACGCAGCGTTTTATTGGCCCTACTGTGGTTGGTACTGATGCTAACATGACACTTCAAGGATACTTGCCAACTTCTGACTCAGCATACTTACGTGTTTGGGCTCGTAACTTAACGTCTAATTGTACTAATTTCTTAGATGATACAGCTATTGTTCATTTCAGAAACTTCAAAAATGGCCCTTTCGTTATTAAGGGTTCTATTTATGATGGACAATATAATACAGGAGATATGTTTACTCCTGACGCGATAAAAGTTGGTGGAACAGCTCGTTATCAAATAGTGCCTCCAACAGGTGCAACCAATGCCGGATACAATACCACATGGACTGTTGCAGATGTTACCATGTATAAATATGTATACGATCAGATTAATAATTCAAATGTAATTGTAGATTCAGCTCGTAACTTTACATTGGTTCCGCCAACTCCATCAACTGCTGGTTATGTATTAGTAACAGGTATGCCTGTTGATTCTAACAAGACATTCACGATGTTGGTTAAAATAAGATTATTGCCTCAAGGTTGTGACTCTACTGTAGTTAGATATGTTACAATAGGAAATCCACCTATTGCTAACTTCTTTGCTCCAAACGATACGCTTTGTCAAAATATTAATAACCAATTTACCAACGTATCTACAACCGGGCAATTTACCTTGCCAATGCAATACAGTTGGGATTTTGGTGATGGAACAACATCTAATGCAGCAAGTCCAATTAAATCATACGCAACTCCTGGAAATTATCGTGTTCGTATGATTGTTAAAAATAACACTACATTGTTAGACTCTATTGCTTATAACGTTACTGTTCTTCCTTCACCTGTTGCATCCTTCACTTCAACATTATCATGTGAGGGTAAGGTAACACGTTTCACAAGTACAGGTCCTCATACCTCAGGCAACTTCTACTCATTTAATATTGGTGGTCAGGTTGCCGATAGTAATGTTGTTGATGCTATCGTTCAGGGTTCGGATACTATTATCAATGTACGTTTACTTGTTCGTAACATAGAAGGATGTATTGATACTGCTGTAAATCCTGTTCAAGTATTTGCTCAACCTACAGCAAGCTTCACTGCTCAAAACGTTTGTGCTGGAGCTCCAGTTCAATTTAACAATGCTTCATCAATTGCTACAGGTAAAAACGGTCGTGTAAATACTTTCGGTAGCGAGTGGACATTCGGTAATGGTGATATTGGATACTCAAATTCACCACTATACTACTATCCTGCAGGTGGATCATACAAAGCAATATTAAAAGTAATTTCTAACTACGGATGTATTGATACTGTTTCAACTACTGTTTCAGTATTTAATAAGCCAACTGCGGCATTTACCTTAGATAATGCTTGTAAAGGAAGTAACCTCTTAATTAATAACAATACAACTTTTGCTGATGGCTTAGGTAGGATTAAATACACTTGGACTTTTGGTGATAATTCAGCACCAAAAACTGCTGCTACTCCTATACACGCATTTGGTGCCATTGGTACTTATTATGTAAGATTAGTGGCTGCTGATTCGGTTAATGGTTGCGTTGATTCAATTCAAATCATTGCAAATGTTAAAGACAAAGCAATTGCCGACTTTACAACAAGCAATGGTTGCGTTGGTAAAGCAGTTACTTTTACAAACCAATCAATCGTACCTCCTTCGGTAACTCCTGTATTTACTTATATTTTCGGTGATAATTCTACATCTAATAGCCCTAACACTACTCACTCGTACATTAGTGGTGGTGTTAAACAACCTAGCTTAATTGTTGATGTTGCCGGTTGTCGCGATACAGCTACTAAAACAATTACCATTAGTAGTGCTTTATCTGTAAATTTTGTTTCAAACAAATTAGACTCTAACAGAGTAAGATTTACCGCTAACAGAACAGGCTTATCTCGTTACTCATGGAACTTTAATGATGGAACGCCAGTTGTAAATACTTCATCTAATACGGTTACTCATATTTTTGACCGTAAAGGTGTATACAATGTTGAGTTAACTATCTTAGATTCTAATTCATGCGATGCTTCATACACCGAATCTATCACCATCAATGCTAATGTTGGCTTGAACGAAGAATTGGCTGCACAGCTTAAGTTTAACGTTTATCCAAATCCATTTGCTCAATCAACTCAAGTAGAGTTCGACTTGGAAAAAGCAGAAGATGTGAAACTCGAAGTGTTTGATATGCTTGGTCGCAATGTATTTACACATAACGCTGGTGTATTAACAGCAGGCAAACAAAACATCCAATTAAACGAAACTCAGTTTAGTGCTAAGTCAGCAGTATACATGGTTCGCGTTCATGTTGGTAACAGTGTTATTACGCGTCAATTGATTAAACAATAAGCAATTAAATTTGCATACCTAAAAAGAGGCTCCATTGGGGCCTCTTTTTTTATACCCCAAATAACGATTACCTTTGTCACATATGATAATCGAATCAAAAACTACCAGCCAGTCGGTGGCTATAATGAATGAAATTGTATTGCCGAATGATACAAATACGTTTAACAATTTAATGGGAGGAAGACTTTTGCATTGGATGGATATTGCTGCAGCAATAACAGCTCAAAAGCATAGTGGTAAACTAGCAGTTACTGCTTCTGTTGATAGTGTAAGTTTTAAAAAGAGTATTAAGTTGGGTGATGTTGTTACCCTAGAGGCTAGAATAGTTCGTTCATTTAACACGTCTATGGAAGTTCATATTACGGTGTGGGCAGAGAATATTCCAAGTGGTGAGAAATTTAAAAGTAATGAAGCTTATTATACCTTTGTGGCACTTGACAGAAACGGGACTCCAGTGAGTGTACCTGCTGTTGTAACTGAGAATGAAGAGGAACAAAAACGTTATGAAGGTGCACTTCGCAGAAGGCAATTACGTTTAATATTGGCAGGAAAAATGAAACCCGATGATGCTACAGAATTAAAAGCATTGTTTTTTCCAGAAGCAGAGCAAGCATAAAAAAAGCGAGTCTAAATTTTTAGACTCGCTTTTTTTTATTGCAAATTAACCGGAAAGGTAATGTCGATATCACTCTCTGAAGATGGAGTTGTTGTTTTGGGTACACCATCGTAATGGCTGAGTTTTACATTTAAGCTTCCAATTATTGGTATTGCAAAAGGCATAACGTGCGAAGGTGTAATTCTAATATCTAAACCAATTGGTAATTGTGGATTATTGCTATCCATATCTAAACGGGCGATGCTTAATTTATCACTTAAGTTTTGACTTAAGGTATAAAACATTTGGTGCTCATTGGCCTCTTCCATTACTTCGTTTGATATGGTATCGAATGGTGTTTTGGTTTTATCTAGCATCAATACTTGCACTCGGTAAGTAATTCCACTATCTAATTTTAATGTATCAATTGTAGGGGTATTTCCTCCATCTCCATCAATGTCTTCCCATTTTACAGAAAATTGGTTTGCTGATGGATTATTTGCATTATAACCATTGAAAATTACTGTTGTAATCAGTTCTTGAGCGTTTGTGTCAGCAGGTTTGGTCGGGTCCGGATCATCTTTGTCACAAGCAGAGAAAATAAGTGTTGATGCTGTTAATGCTAGTGTTAATTTTTTAAAAGTATTCATGTTAAAGTTGTTATTTTTTTTTGTTATAAATATTAAATGGAATGGTGAGCCTGATTATAAAATTTCGTCCCGGCTCAAGAACGAAATACCTGTAACGGCTTAAATAATCGCGGTAACCAGAATTTAAAACGTTGTATGCACTAAAACTCCAACGTAAAGTTTGTTTACCGATGTGTTGCTCAAAGCCGAAATTTAGGTCAAATAATGCATAAGCTTCGGGTGGACTGATGTAGTCTAAGCCTTGAGGAAAGCGAGTTTGTTTGGCCACGTAAGTAAATTTGGGTTGAATAAATACATCATGCAACTTCCATAATTTAGGATTTTGATATTGTAAGTATATACCTAATCTGTTTGCCGGCATAAAAATTAACGGAGTATGATCATCAGTTTGTTGTGCATGAAGGTACGATGCATTGATACCGGTTGTTATTTTTTTGTTGATGTAATGATGTGCAACAAAATCCGCACCTTGTAATAAAGCATTATTTTGGGTAAACACAAATTGAGGAAATACCCCACGAACAGTAACAATTGGAGTAGGAACAGGTATTTTATAAATAAAATTATTCATGTAATTCCTAAATAAATTAAGCTCAACATTCCATTTGTTGTATATATAGGTTGCGCTTAATTCCGTATTGTAACTCCGCTCGGGTAAAAGGTCGGTATTTCCTGTTTCGTATGTTGCAGTACCTCCATGTAAGCCATTACTGTATAATTCATTTATACTCGGTGCTCGCCATGCTGATGCCAGTTGTACCTGCAATTTTAAATGTTGATTAAACCAATAAGAACCGGCTACGGAGAATGTAGCACTTCCATAGTTTTTATCCTCTTGTTTTATTTGTTTATTTACTAAAAAGTAACGCGTTTGTACCCTCCAATCATAACGTAAGCCACCCTCAAAGGCCCATCTTTTTTTCTGCCATTTTTCTATTGCATAAATCCCCGATGTAGTGGCGATAAAATTAGGAATGATAGGCTGTAGGCCTTCGCTCACATTTTCTTGTTTCATCCAACTTGCACCCCACGCACCTTTAAAATTTTTCCATCGCGTATGTTCAAATTTTAATTCACCCAATTGTGTTCTTAGCTGCAAATAATATTGCGGTGTAGGGTTGTTTTGTTGTGATGTGGCCCAACGTGGTGGTCTGTCAAACTCTTTACGGTTATTATACTGCACACTCCATTGTGCTTGTATTTTAGATCCGTTTTTAAAAGCATAATAGGTTTTAAATGCGCTTACGCTATGATTTACCTCCTGACGTGGATTTTGAATACTGTAAGTAAAGGGAGCGGAGTAGGATGGTTTACCTGATTGAATGACTTGCAACAAATCGGTAGTATTACCAATATGTGCTGCACGTAAAATACCTATTGTTGTGGTAAAGTAATTTTGGGTAAATTCTGTATGGAAGTTTTTGTATTGGTAATGTAAGGCGTAATTGCCACTTGCCTCTTCAAACCCAGTATTGGAAAGCACATAACTTGGACTACGCGAATCTCCGGCTTTACGCACGCTTCCTTGTGCCCGCCAACTTAGTTTATGATTATTGCCATGCATACCTTCTAATAATATAGCACTTGCACCCATTTTGTTATTGGTTGCACCATTTAAAGTTAATTCACCATTTATACCTCTGGTATCTTTAAACTCACGAGAACTTAACCTAACCACACCGCCAATAGCTTCGGCACCAAACTCAATAGATGAAGCGCCTTTTATCACTTCAATTTTGTTTGATGAAAAGGGGTCTACTTCGGTTCCGTGATCTGCCCCCCATTGCTGTCCTTCTTGTCTTATTCCATTATTAACAGTAACCAAACGGTTACTGTGCAAGCCTCTAATAACAGGTTTTGCAATAGCTACACCCGTTCCCATGTTGCTAACTCCCGGAATCGATTTAAGCAAGTCGGCAAGTGAGTTTCCGCGGTTACGTTCTATCCATTGCGCATCTAATGTGGTGCGTGTTTGAATATTTAAATGGGTTAACTCATCACTGTGGCTTTTTATTTCTACTTCGTGTAAGTGGGTGCTTTCAGGACATAATTCTACCACGATACGTTTATCTGCATCAACCCAAATTTTTTGTTGTATTGGGTGATAACCTAAGAACGCGCACTGTAAGGTATAATATCCCTTGGGTAATGAATCGAAAATGCCCATACCTGATGCATTAGCAATTGTATTTTTATGCAGTTCGGCTATGCTTATATTGGCAGCCTCTAAAGGTTGTTTAGTTACACTGTCAACTATTATTACGCTTAGCGTATAAAGTTTAGGTGCAACATTTGTTGCCAAAATATTTGTAGAAATAAGCAGCAAAAAGCATACAAACAAAATACGCATTGTATTTTGAAACATATGTTGGTTGATAAATAAATTGAAATAGGTTAAGTAGTTATAACCGTAATCTATAAAACTCCGTTAACTTAAATGCACTAGGGCAGTTGGTGGACCTTTATTGCTGAGCAGTATAATTGCTTTACGCAATGATGCAGGTGTGAATATTTTGTATTGGGTATATAATACAGGAGCATCTAGATTAACATGAGAGGAACTTGTTTGGTAGTGTTTCACAAAATGAAACTCGCAGCTAAAACAATTAGCTGTTGTTTTGGCGATATGTTGTGGATGCTCGCAATGCTGTGTTTGGGCTGAAACGTCACAAAAATAATCATCTAATTCGCAATGGTGCTGCTGCGTAAGTTCGTGATTATGCATAGCTGCACCATGTTCATCTTCTGCATGGTGATGCAAAAAATTAACAGGTATGAAGGTGATACAAAACAACACCAATAATACAAATGCGATATGGGATGAAAACGTTTTCAAAAACAGTTTACGAATATACAAAACTTACGCTTACATTTATATTAAGACTATGTAAAACAACAAGAATATATTCTCTTCTGTTTATTGAATTTTCGTGTGATTTACAAAAAAAAGAAGGCTTTGCATTATTGCAAAGCCTTCACAAACAAACAAACCTCGAAACACCTAAAGTTTAGAAAACCTCGAGCTCTTGATTATACCATTGTTTAATACCTTCAGTATATATATTCCGGTATTTAGTTTATCAGCATCATCTAACGAAATTTTGTTGATGCCGTTAGTACAATTAATTGTCCATACCTTGATAGAGCGACCGCTCATATCAGTTACTTCTAGTGTTACCTCGCCCTCAATTGCGACCAACTCGACCACGGTTTTATCAACTATGGGGTTTGGATACACTTTAATGCTGCTAATGTTTAGTTCACTTGTTGGTGATATGGAAATAGTTTTTGAGTAATCCTCTTCTCCGTCTTCATCAATCTGACGCAAACGATAGTAATTGGTCTCATTGGTATTCGCATCTTGATCAATAAACTTATAAGTAATTACTGAATTACTATTAACACTTTTAGAGTTCACAAAACCGATTGCTTCGAAGTTGTTTTTACTATCTGATTTACGTTCAACATAAAATCCTTTGTTATTACTTTCGATGGCAGTAGACCAAGTTAAGGTTATGTCGTTTTTATTTCTGATACCACTAAAACTTAACCATGATACAGGTAAAGCAACAGATAGGTTCTCGTCTGCACCCTTGTATGGGAACTGTGTACTTCTAATATCACCATCTATATCTGTTGTGTATCCAATTACTGGAATTGCTATTAAATCAGTATCTCCAATTGACGCACCAGATAAATGTAAGTCTTGGAATGAAACAAAACTGATGACTTTACTTTTTGAGTTAAGATCAAGATTCGTGGCCAACTGCCAGGTTGATAATGACTGGTAGTTGTTGTTTCCACTTCTACCTATGCTACCATTTATACCTGATGCGAACAGAATGTTACCTCTTGATTGCAGGCTGATTGAATCATTAATACCAATAGCAAAATGACCACCACTTACAAGTGTTGAATTAGATCTTTCGTTATAGAAAATGTTGTTGATTAAAGTATCAACTCCTGAGGCAGTTCTACTAAATGCAAAAGTATTTACAGTTGAAGATGCATTAACATTCACCCCCATTACTCTAACTGTATTGTAAACAATATTTGTATTTCCACTTTGTTTTTGAATGCCGCTATATGCGTGCTCTTGGGTTCTATCAACACCATTAGAATCTAATCCTAAACTTACAAAGTTGTTTGCTATGTTAGCATTACCTGCAATATGTTGAATACCACTTATAGCGCATGCTCCAGTGCTATTAGCATGTAGCGCATAAACTTTGTTTTCACTTATACTATTGGTTTGTGTTGATGTGTTGTTGTGAACAATACCTCCAACGTTTGCAACAGCAGTAGCAGTGGTTGTATAAATATTTCTTACAATATTTCTTCTGATTATTTTTTGCCCATTACCACTTGATCCAACATACATACCAATTACAGCAGCATTGGTTCCAGTACCAGTTTGTGTTGATGAATTTGAAACCAGATTTTGAACTATGTTATTTTCTATAATTGCCGGTGTTGCACCAAGGTATTGAATACCCATTAATATACCTGTATTTGATGTTAGGTTTGAAATAGTGTTACCCACAAATCTTTGATTGAATGATGCACTCGAATTTCTGTTTATCAATCCAAATAAACTGTTGCTTGTATTTTGTGTAATACTATTGGCTCGAGTTGGGCTTCCAATTGTGTTATTTTCAAAAATGAAGAAGCCATTTGTACCTGAGTAATCAATGCATCTTAAGCTAATCCCAGAACCAGTACCAGTTGCGCTAATTCCTCCCATAAAGTTATTTCTTATTGCAACAGTATCAAAGTTTGGAGTAAGTGTACCTCCGGCACCAATAACATAAAAGTTTGATTGTGCAGTACCATTGAATATAATATTTATTGAATTAGCAGCAGTATCGCTACCGAAAATATTATTGCTACAGTTTACTCGACCGTTTAACAAGAATACCAATGCATGATTAGCAGTTGTGTTGGTTGTAGTTAAATTCATATTGGCAAGTACATTGCCTGTTATTTGGTGCGAACTGTTGTTGTTTGCCGATAAATATATCATTTGAATGNNCATTTGAATGAGTTGCGCACCTGTTACATTCATTGGCGAAACACCACCACAAGCCGTATCACTGCCACCAATGTAGTTATTTAAAATATTCATACCCGAACCACTTGCATTGTCTATAAATATTGCGGCATGAGCAGCTGTTACAGATCTTGTTGAAGTTTGATAAAAGTGATTTCCGGTTATTGTTGTGTTGTTATTATTTGCTGCTATAAATACACCTCTGTTCGTGTAATTATGGATATAGTTATTTCTAATTACATTTCCTTGGTTTGGAATGCCATTATTAGCAGTTGCATAAATTGCATTGTGCGGTGTAGTATTTGTTACCACAGACGAGATATAATTATGTTCAATAATATTATTGTTATTTCCTGTTGAAACAGATGTGTTAAATACAATAACGCCACCTGTAGCTGAAGTATTTGCACCTCTTAGCAAGCAATATTTGATAACATTGTCTGATGCGTCATTTCTAATAGCAATAGTATTCCCACTTGTACTTAAGTTTTCTATAGTTAAGTTATGCGATGGAGAGAACAAATTGTTATAACCTGTAAAGTTTATATATCTTGATCCAACTAGTCTGAAAATGACATCATTAATGTTACCTGTTATACGTGCTGATATACCAGCAGAAGGACTAAATGTAACTGGATTAGCTGCACTCATACCTACAAACTGATTAATTTCAATTGGTGTAGCAATATTGTACAACGTATCAATAAAATTGAATGTTGTTGGTGCAGAAACACCTCTTAGGTTTAGGGCCCCAATCGCATCGCCTATTGTTGGAAAATCTCCGGTATTTCCAATGGTATATAAACCCGAAAGTGGAGCTGCTGTGATAATGTAACTATTCGGATTACTAGGAGCAGAAACCACATTTAGTACATTTAAAGCCTCGAAATTTAACGGAGGATTGCTTCCAACATTTGCCGGAATAATTGAGTCCTGTGCTGTAACGAAATATTGAATGGTATCACCAATAGATACACTTCCTCCATTTATTATGCTGTAATCTATTGTAAAGCTAAATGGCGAACCTGCGTTGTTTGCTTGAACATATTTCCATCCTGTGTCAATTGATGTATTTCCGGCAAATGTATTCGCATCCGAACGTTTCTTGTAATATAAAGTTGGTCGGCCGGCACCCGATGAAATCACACCACTTATATCTGTTATGGTTGCAAAATTATTTAGTATTAAGTTTGAGGTAGATGATTGATTGGTAACATTACTGTATTGTATCAGAGGTGGATTAAGGTCAACACCTTGCTCAAAAGCTCCAATTGTTGGGTTCGTAGCGCTGCGCGTTGTATTTCTGATATCAACATTAAATCCTGCTATAGGTGCTGCTGCTCCAATAAGAGGCGAGTTAAGTTGTGGTCTTAAATTTGTAATATTTCCAACCAATGGATCACCAGAAATGGTATTTGTATCTTTTGTAGTTGCTGCTTGCCAATCAATCATTGTTGTGCGAGCTAAACTGTTAAAAAATCCAAGATGGCTAACATTTGTTCCGCTCGAGTTTTGGAAGTAGCGGTTGTTGTTTACGATAGACTGATTGTAGGCTGTTAAATTTGAATAATGAATGTAAGGTGTTGCTCCTGCTACAGAGGTTCCTCTGATGATAAACAAATTGTTTCTTACTTCAAGAGCAGCAGTATTTGCTGTTTGAACTGCATTGCCATTACTAAATGCAGCGAACGGTCCGGCCGCAGCGTTAACGTTTCCTCCTGCTGGGTGACTTAACTGAATAGAGTTAAATATAAATCTGTCACCAAATCCTCCGTATGACCCTATTCCGGTTAAACTCCAAGCTGTATTACCGGTTGATGTATTGTGAATATGGTAAAGCACATTGTCTGAGAATACATTGTTTGATGGTGTTGTCAAAGTGCTATAGTTTGGAGATTCGCTAATAATACCGTGATTCCTTTGGCTGCTTGAACCTGCAACATTAAATACGGTATTATACCTTACTAATGTATTTTGATTGTTTCTGATATAGATGCCAAAAAGCGTATTGGCCGAACCTGAAATGCTTGTTAATCCTGCCGAACCTCTTACGTTTTGAATGGTATTTCCAGTAACTTGTGCATTACGAGAGAAGTATAATGCAACACCACCGCCATTAATTCCGAGGGTAGCACTTCCTATATTGTTATTGGTAATTAATAGTCCTGAATCTATTGCTAGTGCAGATCCAATATTTAATACACCAAATTGAACGGTATGTATATCATTTCCGGTTATGGTATTAGCATTGTTGGCATTACTGGCCGCAGCAGTTTGAGATATTGCATTTGTACCACCAATAAAAATACCTGCGTAAGTAGAGGTTAAAGAGGCACCGCGTATGTTGCAATTACGAATAATGTTATTGTTGGCACCATTTGTTGCATCAGCACTAGCCAACCAAATAACTGCACTGCTTGCAGCTGTATTAGTATTTGTGATGGTTAAATTTTTGCTTGATGTATTGTTATTTGATCCGTCTATAATAACATTATCTGTTCCATTTAACTTAATCAAACCTAAATTGGTAGAACCTTGTACAACTGCAATTACTCCTACATCCGGTTTAATTGTTAATGTATTCATACCCGTTAAACCTGGTATGTTTTCATTAAGTTGTAATGGAAAAGTTTCTCCTTGGTTGTATAAAGTATCAGTGAGTAATAATGTAACTGATGCTGTTATACCTCTTAAATTAACCGAGCCTATGGCTTGGGTTAACGTTGTAAAGTTGCCTCCATTACCAACTGTATAATTTCCAGATAAGGGTGGCGGTGAAATGATGTACAATTTTGGAGTTGGTGCGCTTAAAATGGAATCAACTCTTCCTCCAATAAAACTGGTAGCAGGAGCCGTTGCCGTATTTGCATTACCGGAGCGGTCTTGTGCAATAACAAAATACTGTATGGTGTCGTTTACACTCACATTACCTCCAAATAACAAACCATAATCAATTGTAAAATTAAACGGAGAGGTAGTATCTGTGGTTGCAACATATTTCCATCCCGGAAAGCCACTATTATTTGATATAAACGCATTGCTATCTAAAGTTTTTTTGAAATAGATTCTTGGAGCATAAAAACCAGTGTCAATTCGGCTTGCATCGGTTATGGTTGCAGTTAGTTGGCGATTTGCAGTTGATGGTGTATTAGTTAAATCCGTATATGAAATAGCGGGTGGTGTGAAGTCAGATTGAATTCCATCAAATTCAATTGCTCCTATGTCAGGTGCTGTTGCTCCAAACGCTGGACGATTTACCGAATTAAAGTCTAGATTCGGATTGCTGATTCCTGAACCAGTTAACACCGCACCTCCCGATTCAATTTCTGTTGCTGTTTGGGCTGGTATTGATAAAGTGGTATCGTTGGTAAATGGAGCATTTCCATTTACTACCGGAACCGAATTTAAATCACCCAATGTAATGGCACGCCAGCTGTTAAGTGTTGGATAAAGTGTAGTTGCTGCATTTAAAGAGCCAACAAAATAACTTGTTGTAGCTGTTGGCGCTGCAGGAATGTTATAGGAGTTATTGTTGATGGTATTTAATGCAGAGCCAAAGTTATATCCTGCTGGGAACAAAGCTGTAAATGCACGGAAGCCATTGAAAGTACTCGTCATTTTGTTTGAGAATATGTTATTGCGCACGGTTATGCCGTTAACAGCAGTGCTTGTAACAAAAAATGCGGTAGATGTTGGGTTAGTTGGGCTTGTTGCTGAAACATTACAATTACTAAATAAGTGAACAGAATTATATAGTACGCGGTGAGCAGTTCCAGCACTTAAACGTATACCCGATGCAATAAATGTACTGAATGATGAATAGTTAACGCCTAGCATATCCCAAACCACATTGTTCATTATTAAATGGTTTGATCCTGCGGCAATGTTTATTCCGCTGGCAGCCCATCCTCCTGTGCTTAAGTTGTAAATACGGCTAATATTATTCTGAATAATTGAAATATTATTACTTGCAGTTCCAAAAACCTCTATACCACTGCTGCTACTACCTATTGATGATCTAACATTATAAATAGTATTACCTCTAACATTACTATTAACAGCGTTTCCAATACCAATTCCTCTCCAGCGCACAAACATGTTAGTTGCATGGGAGCCTATAATATTGTTGCTAATAGTAATGTTGTTTGCACTATTTCCTGTTGTGGTTGCGCCTCCTACATGTATACCTACTATGGCTCTCACAACAGTGTTATTATGTATTAGTAAATTACTGTGAAGTTCTCCTGTGCCTGTGGTACTAGGGGTGGCTGTGCCTCCGGCATAAATACCAAATTGAGCAGATGCCGAAGTTCCTGTCATATCACCATTACCAATAATGTTACACGACCTAATTGTATCATTTGTGCAGCCAAGTCCTCCGGTTGTTGCTCCAATTAACCTAATCGCTGCGGTACCGGTTATAGTTGTAGCTGCGGTGTTTTCAAACGTCAGTGCTCGCGAACCACCCAGGTTTCCATCAATAGTTACGTTGTCTGAACCATTCAGTTCTATCAAACTCCTGGTTGCAATAGGTGCCCCACTTACAGTATAAGTTCCGTTCGTAGTAATGTTAATTCTGGAATAGGATGCATTGCCTTGCCCACTTGCATTTAATGATGTAGGGGTAAATGCGTTACCTTCAACAATATTGGAGGTGATGGTAGCATTAATAATACCTGTGTGTGTACCTGCATTTACTGCAGTAAAAAAGGTGTTAATTGTTAGATAACTAGAAGTTGCCGTGCCACCTGTAGCGGTAACGGAAACCTGGCTCCATGCAGCATTTACAAGCATTAGGTATGCTGTGATTGCTAGCATTAGCTTCCTTGTGGTTTTTTGATTTGTATGCATTTTTGTTTGATGTTTGTTTAATTTCGATGTGAAATTATTTTGATTCGATAACCGACCTTGTAGAACAATTACTACAATAGCGTTGTTGTTGTGTTTATTACTAAAAAATGACCTTTTATGGCACGTAATATTTTACTCGCAGATGATCATGTTATCATCAGAAGGGGGCTGCGTACCCTTATTGATAATAATTTTGGAAGGTCGGAGTGGACTGAGGTAGATAGAACCAATGATGTATTGAGCGAATTACAAAAAAAATCATACACACATGCCATACTCGATATGCAGCTACTTGATGCTAATTTATTGGAAGTACTTCCTGATATCAGAAAGGTAAATCCGGATTTACCATTGATGATTTACACCATGTGTAGTGAAGATTTGTACGCACCACGTATGTTGAAATTAGGTGTTCAAGCTTTTCTTAGTAAACAGTTGTCTGAAGAACATGTTATCAATGCCTTTGGACGTTTTTTTCAGAATAAGTGTTACTTCAGCGAGCATATTTTGTATGATGCATATGCCGATAAAATGAAGCGGGAAAATCCGATTGATGAACTTTCGGAAAGAGAATTTGCCGTATTGCAATACCTTGTTAAAGGTATTTCTGTAAAAGAAATATGCGGAATACTTGATTTAAAAACAACCACAGTGGCAACCTATAAAGCAAGAATTTTTGAAAAAACCGGTGCTGCAAGTGTTGTTGATTTGGTGCGCCTAATGGACTTATACAGCAATGAAAAGTAAAAGCATTTCTGTCTTCATTATACTATTGTTTTGTTTGTTAAGCAATGCACTAATTGCTCAAACACAAAAGTACTTCAGTCAGCATTTAACTCAATCTGAAGGTTTGCCACAAAACAGTATTAATAAGCTTGCCTTTACAAGATATGGATTTTTATGGATGGCTACCGAAGATGGCTTGGTGAGATTTGATGGCGTTAATTTTAGAATCTTCAGTATGTTTAATCAACCTGTTATTAAAAACGACAGGTTTAAATCAATTATTAAAGATAAAAATGATGTTTTATACGTTTACAATGCTGATGGTGTAAGGTACCAGATAAACGAAAATGTACTAGAATATAGTTTGTCAAAACCATCATTGTCTAACTTAAGTGGTCTTCATCCGGTAAACAATAACTTTGACCAAATATTGCATAGAAACAATCCTTTTAATTTAACGCCAATAACGTCTCACATACTATCTATAAATGATAATTTGCTGCTTACATCAAGGCACAAATCAATTGTTCTGTTTCATGGTAGTAAAATTGCAGACACACTTAATTTTAAATTCACTCAAATTGCCTCGTTTTTTAAATGGGGTAGCGATAACTTTATTTTTTCTAATGATGGCATTATTTACAAGGTAGAAATAAGTAGCACTTATAAACTATCTTTAAGAAAGATAACTTCATTCAAAAAGGAAGGTAAGGCGCTCTACAAAGTTTTTTTTAAACACAGTGGGCAGGTTTTTGTTACGCAAAACAATATTATAAATAGGTTAAGGTTACATAATGGTAAATTTACTCTTGAGCCGATATATTCATCATTAAGTAAAGATGAAATTATTACTGACATTGATTTAGAATCGGAGCGAGATATCATTGCTGTTGGTACCTTAACAAATGGTATATACCTACTACGTCCCAATTATTTTTCTTATATGCACGATCCTGATCCTGCTGCACATCATCACCAACCTGATCCTTTTTTTGCATTTACTCTTTACAACGATTCAATAATTGTAACCGCTAAAAAACAATTTTTTAAGGGTGAAATGTATCAAAGCTCAATTAATTATAACCAACCCCTCAGTCAGGAAGTACTAGACGCACACAACGGGTACGTTTTTTTTGCAAAGCAAAACGATATTATTTCATACCATCCTGCAACCAATAGCTTTAAAAATATTTTTAAAACTACCTCCGGAGATATTAGTGTTATTAATCATTGGGGAGATACTATGTTTTGTGCCGATAGAAATTTCTTTTACATGATTTATCAAAAAAAAATCATTGTTAAAATTGAGCACAGCAATACACAAAATCAAATTAGAATAAACGATGTGTTAAAAATTCGCGATAAGATTTACCTGGCAACTTCATCCGGTTTACTATTGTATTATCAAAATAAAATTAAAAAGTACAGCGAAGATTTAAATATTAGGAGTATAAATACTTACGGTGACAAGCTATTTCTATGCACTTTTGGTAATGGAATAGTGGTTTTTGACAAAGAACAGTTTTATCAACTTAATTATGATGCATTAGGTTTAATCAGCAAATCTCATGTTACACTGTGCGATAGTATAGGTAGATTTTGGGTAGGAACAAACAATGGATTATATGTTATACATTACCGCGATGTGTTGAAAAGGCTAAAAGACTCAACCTATGCAATTAATTATATTAAGTACGATAAACAAAATGGGTTACTCAGTGCTGAGTTTAATGGCGGAAGAAGACCAAGCGCTGTAATAAATAAAAATGGGTTGTTTTATTTTTCTACCATGAGTGGAATTGTATATTTCAATCCTTATGTTCTATCTAGGGTATATAAAAACGTTCCCATTTTTGCAGATGAATATCGAATTAATGATAAGCCTGTTATATACGATGGAAAGGAAATTAATATTTCTCGTGATGGAAATAAGAGTTTGCTCAAAATTCAGTTTGCAACACCGTATTGGAAAAACAAAGAAAATGAAGTGCTATTTTATGAGGTAATTGGCCCTTTATCATACAGTGGTCGTATTTCGCTATCAAGACCAATTATAAACATTAGCTACTTGCCTTCTGGCCGATATCGAATATTGGTAACTAAAACCAATAGCTTTGATGACCAAATTCAGCAGATTAAATTTGACGTTAATATAGAAGAAGAATATTACGAATCTTGGTGGTTTTGGATTTTAATTGTTACGCTAGTGGCTGGGCTATTAATTTTTTCGGTGTACTTGTATAACCTTTCATTGTTAAGACAAAAGTACATGTTGGAGTCTGTTGTAAAACGCAGAACACAAGATCTTGAAATTTCTAATCAAATGTTACTTGCTTCTGAACGTGAACTTAGACAAACTGTAACCGTAAAAAGTAAATTAGTTTCTATCATTTCACATGATATTGTTACGCCTCTTAAATTCATGTCTATGGTTACTCAATCTAACTTAGACAAAGAACCTGATGTTAAGGGTTTATTAACTGATGTACAAATTACAACAGGAAGACTTTATCAAAATGCACAGAATATTTTAAATTGGATAAAGTATCAAGATAAAAGGATTACACCAGTGTATGAATTTGTTTCGTTGTATGCTTTGGTGCAGAGTATTGAAGATTTGTTGCATCAAGCAATTCAGCTCAATAAGAATGAATTTGTAAATCATATTGATCCGGATGTTATTATTAAAACAGATAAAACCATCATGGGGATTTTACTTCAAAATATAATTACAAACGCAGCTAAATATGTTAAAAATGGTTCGATTAGTGTTTTTTATGTAACGAAAGAAAATACCCATCAAATTAAAGTTGTTGATACAGGCGATGGTATTTCAATACAAATGCTTAATAAAATTAACCATATTATCCATTCAACGATATTACCATCTGAATTAATTACAGAAACCGATTCCTCCTCAACTGGACTTGGTTACATTATAATTAGCGAACTAAGTAAATTAATTAAAATAACAGTTAGGGTTGATACTATTGAAGGTGAAAGAACCACTGTAACGCTTCAATGGAACGAGTCAGTGGAGTGATTATGCTTTGATTGTATTGGCATAATATAAAGGGCACTAACCATTTTCTTCAAGAATAGTTTTTTATAATGCATATCAAATGCCGATATTACATGTATATGTACCCAGCTATATTTTTAATGTGGTTGTTTGATTTTGGATAAACCACCATTAACAGAAAATACATGAGTATGTACCCTACGGAACTAGAAAGTACTCTGATTAGTCAGCTTATGTTTGATTGCTGAAATTCTCCTCTAATTGATTTGTTCGCAAATGAAACAGAAGAGATTTGAAAGTCAAAACATTTTAAACCTAATCTTAAATTACATGAAAAACCAATCAGTTAAACTGTTTAAAAGTTTGGTAATGGTTTTCGGTATTATGCTGTCATGCATACACGCGAAAAGCCAAACCCCCTCAGACTTTTGGGCTGCATTTGAAGCTTGTTCGCAAGTAACAGCACTTCAAAGCCATTATCCAAGCTTATCTGCAAATCAAACTCGTACCCATGCAGTAATGAATCATGGTGTTACCGTTCCAACTACGCAAGGAGTTACTTTTTCTCAAATTGCTGTTGAACTTTACGACAAAAGCACCATGTTGGGTATGGGAAAAACGCATTTTTTCTTATTCCACGATGTTAAAATTGAAGGTAGCCAAGCCATGTTTGATGTGGTTTATTACTACAATTTTAACGGTAACTACGACCAATTTGTGGCCGCTACCATTAAGTTAACCAAAACCAATGGGGTATGGGCTGTAACCGAAACTAAAATTAACTAATTATGAAAACACAAATACAAAAATTAGCTAATTTAAAAAACGTACTGACATTGGTTGTTGGTTTGTTTACGTTAAGTGTTTCTGCTCAGGTTAAAGTACTTAACAATGGTTATTTACGTATGGGTAATGGAAATGAAAACTCCATTAACGCATACGGTAATGTGCAACAACCTTTTTATTTTGACGGTGTTTCAAGCACATGGAGAAAGTTAACTTACTCTACTTATCCATTGGATATTGCAGTTGCAGTTGGTGGTGATAAAACCAATAATTGGAACATCAACGGAACTATTGTTGTTAATCCTTTATTGTCAGGTCAAGTAATTGATTACTCGGGTTACATGGCAACCAGTGCAACTACAGGTTGGGGTGTTGTTAAATCAACAGGTACCATAAACATAGGTGGTAAACTATTATTGGTTGAACAAACGTATACTTTACCTCAAGCAAGTGGTTATATTGGTATAAAAGTAAAAGTTACCAATATTGATGCGACCTTAACAGAAAATGTTCGTGTATGGGTTGGTACCCGCGATGACTGGGTTGGTACAAGTGATCGACCAAGAAAACAAAGAGGTAACATTGTTAATGGAGCCTTTGTACAAAATACTACTACAGCACAGCAAGCTTTAGCATTAAAAATTTCTTCAGGTGCTGAAGCTGTTTTGGTTTATACCAATTCAAACCGTGGCCAAACTAGTGTAAACTCTTGTTGCAGTTTTGAATATGCAATGAATACGAATCCTGCTACTTCTACATTTGATATTACTAACGATGGGTCGTATGCATTTTACATGCGTTTAAACGATTTAGCTCCAAACGCAAGTGATGAGTTTACTTGGTACTATGCAGCAGGTTCTTTGGCTAATATTGATAATATTATTAACGAAGTAGCTCAAGCATCGGGTAGTGTACAAAACATTACCTGTAATACTGCCACATACAACGCAACTGCAACAGCAAATGGAACAGGCTATTGGATGGCAGTACCACAAGGCTCAGCAGCTCCAACTGCAGCACAAATTAAAGCAGGCTTAAGTTATGGCTCAGTAAATGTTGCTGGCACTGGCGCTTTTGGCAATGGTGCAATGACAGCCAACACACAACGTGGGTTTAACATTACCGGCTTAAATCAAGCAACTAATTATACTGTTTATTTTGTGCATGAAGATGCAACACCTCAGTTTTCTTCTGTAATTAGCAGCAATTTCACTACTGTTAATCCAACAGCGGCTATAACTGCATCGGGTAATACAACGTTTTGTAATGGTGGTTCTATCACCCTTAATGCTACAAGCGGTTCAGGATTAACTTATCAATGGAATAACTTAAGTGGTGCTATAGGCGGTGCAACAAATGCTACGTACTCTGCATCAACCACAAATGCATACACCGTTACAATTGGTAGGATGGGTTGTCCTAATTTTACATCGGCAGCAACTCAAGTTACAGTTAATTCAAATCCTACTGTAAATGCTACTGCCAATAATGGAGTTGCCGTTGGACAAACATTAACTTTATCTGCATCAGGTGCTACTACTTATTCTTGGAGTGGTCCTAACGGATTTACATCAAACCAAGCTAACCCTACTATTAATAATGTAAGTATAGCAGCAGCCGGTACATACACTGTTGTTGGTACTGCTAATGGATGTAGTGCTTCGGCTAATACCTCTGTAGTAATTAATCAACCTGCTAAAGCCTTACATTTTGATGGGGTTGATGACTGGGTTAATGTAACAAATATGCCGGCTATTAATGCTATACCAGTTACATTAGAAGCATACGTTAAACCGGAGATGAGAACAGAAAATACCAACTTTTATCCGAATAACATTTTAAGTAATGACGTACCAGGTAGCTACGGCTTAGGTATGGGTATTAACATCAATAGCTATGGTTCACAAATTACAATCGAGTATAAAAATGGTTTCAGAAGTTTTTATGATAACACAATTGTAGCCGGACAATGGGTACATATTGCTGTTGTATATACTAATGGTAAAGTAGAGACCTACATTAATGGGGTTTTAAAAGATGTGGTTAATCACAACCAAGCTCCATTAAACGGTAATACCAATATGTTTATTGGTAGACACAACGATGATGCTGGTTACGGAACCCGCAGATTCTTTAAAGGTACTATTGATGAGGTACGTGTTTGGAACCGTGCATTATGTGCACAAGAAATTACTTCACAATACGCTTGCCAATTGAATGGCGCAGGTAATGGATTGTTTGCCAACTATAATTTTGATAATGGATTGGCAGGTGCTAACAATGCCGGTGTAACTTTATTAAATGATACCACCAGCAATAATGGTAATGGAATATTAAACAATTTTGCTTTAAGCGGTAATACCTCTAACTGGATTTTACAAGGTGGAACAAATGGTGTTTGTGCCAATTATATTGTAGGTGATGTTAATGTAAAAGGTAACAACACTACAATTTACGATGGTACAACAGCGTTAACTACAGCTAACTTTACCAATATGGGTTCAGCTATTTTAGGCAATGCAGTTACCAAAATATTTACCATCGAAAATACAGGTACAGGTTCATTAAATATTAACAACATTAACTTTACAGGAACCAATGCTGCTGATTTTTCAGTTAGTGGAATTACATTACCAGCTACACTTGCTGCAGGAACTTCTGCTAACATTACAGTAAGCATGAACGCAAGTTCAGTAGGAACTCGTAACGCAACAATTAACATTACAACTGATGATTGCGATGAGACTGTTTACAACTTTAATGTATCTGCACAAATTAGCTGTTCACCAGTTGCTATCAGCAATTGTCCTCAAACACAATACGAGCAAATTTATGCTGATTCAAACAACTGTTCTGCAGTATTTACTTACTTACCAACCATAACTGGAACTAATGCTACTGCAAGCTATACCTTTAGCGGTGCAACTACTGCAAGTGGGGCCGGAACAGGAAGCGGTTCAAGATTTAATGTTGGACAAACTACTGTAACGATAAATGTTACGGGAACTTGTGGAACTGCATCATGCAGCTTTGTGGTAACTGTTGTAGATAATATTGCACCAAAGGCAATATCAAAAAATGCAACTGTATACTTAAACGCAGCTGGTACTGCTAATGTAACTCCTGTTGATATTAATAACAACAGCTCTGACAATTGCGGAACTGTTACTTTATCTATGAGCCAAACCGGAACTATTTGTGGTTTTGCTACAGAAGGTCAAAATGTAACTTTAACTGCTCCTGCAGGTGCCGTAATAACTTCAATTGATTTTGCAAGTTATGGCACGCCAAATGGCTCTTGCAATAATTACACGCAGGGATGGTGTCATGCAACAAATAGCAAAACAATTGTTGAAGGATATGCATTGAATCAAAACTCAGTTACTATTCCAGCAACAAATGGTGTATTTGGAGATCCTTGTGGTGGAACAGTAAAACGTTTATACATTCAAGCCACATGGACAGGAACTGGTTCGTCTAGTACATTTAATTGTGCAAAAGTTGGAAACAATGCTGTTAACTTAATTGTAACTGATGCTAATGGAAACGTAGCTACTGCTCCGGCAACAGTAACAGTTATTGATACCATCAAACCTAATGCAGTTGCGCAAAACATTACTGTAAATTTAGGTACCAGTGGTACAGCTTCTATTACAGCTTCGCAAATAAATAATGGTTCAACTGATAACTGCTCAATTTCTTCTATTGCAATTGATAAAACTAACTTTAGCTGTGCTGATTTAACCTTCAACACGATTACACAAGTTTTACCAACCAATACTTCTTGGACAGTAAGTTCAACCATTACTCCATTTATACCTGCATGCGGTCAGCCATTTGTTGGCGTGAGTTCATTACCTGCTGCATCAACATTTACTGTTACTCCATCGTTAAATGCATATGTAACCACTATTATACCGGGTACACAAGCATTGTTCTCTGAGAATAACATTAGATATTTCAAAAAATCATTCTACTTAAGCAGCTTACATGATATTAATGCTGAATTTTTGGCAAGTGTTGATAACACCGTTCAAATTTGGATTAATGGAGTTGCTGTAGCATTAGAGAGAGATTTTGACATGGCTAACTTCAGTGATAATATTTATCATCGCTTGGTGCTAGGCGCTAATGGTGTCAATACCAATGGTGGTGCAGGTTATCAAACCTTTGATGTAGTGAACAGCGTGACCGCATCAAACTTATTTGTGGTTGGTAACAACGAAATTGTTTTAGCTATTGCAAACTGTTCAGGAACTGATCGCGGTAATATTAGTTTTAAAGCAACCATTACCAACAAAGCTCCTGCAACACTTCCTGTAAACTTAACTGTAACAGATGCAAGTAACAATGTTTCAACTGCCAATGCACTTGTAACTGTAATTGATGCTATTGCTCCGGTTATTACCTGCCCTGCTAATATCGCTGTGTTTGCTACAAGTGCAGCGGGTGCTGTAGTCAATTATGCATTGCCTACTGCTACTGATAACTGTACTGCTACAGTAAGTTTAGTTTCTGGTTTAGCAAGCGGTGCTACATTCCCATTAGGTACATCAACTATAACTTACCAAGCAAAAGATCAATCAGGTAATACAACTACTTGCTCGTTTAATGTAACGGTAACAGGTGTTGCTCCGGTTATTGTATCTCCGGGTAATATTACAGTTAACAACCAACCTAATACTTGTGGTGCAAATGTAAATTACACAGCAACTGAAACTACCGGTATTCCTGCCTCAACCATTACTTACTCAATTGCTCCAGGTAGTAACTTTGCTGTAGGTACTGTTCAGGTAACTGCAACTGCAACTAATCCGGTTGGTACATCAAGTACTACATTTAGTGTAACCGTAGTTGATAATCAAGCACCAAACGCAGTAGCACAAAATGTAACCATTCAATTAGATGCCAATGGAGCTGCTTCAACAACAGCAACAGCGGTTAACAACGGTTCATCAGATAATTGCGGAGTTGCTTCAGTAAGCTTAAGCAAAACTTCATTTGATTGCTCAAACGTTGGTAACAACAATGTAACTTTAACAGTAACGGATGTAAACGGAAACGTATCAACTGCTAATTCAGTAGTAACAGTTCAAGATAACATTGCACCAACAGCAGTAGCACAAAATGTAACCATCCAGTTAGATGCTAACGGTGCTGCTTCAACAACAGCAACAGCGGTTAACAATGGTTCATCAGATAATTGCGGAGTTGCTTCAGTAAGCTTAAGCAAAACTTCATTTGATTGCTCAAACGTTGGTAACAACAATGTAACTTTAACAGTAACGGATGTAAACGGAAACGTATCAACTGCTAATTCAGTAGTAACTGTTCAAGACAACATTGCACCAAACGCAGTAGCACAAAATGTAACTGTAACTTTGGTTAATGGTGGTGCTTCGGTAACTGCAGCAATGGTAAACAATGGTAGCTACGACAATTGTGGAATTGCAAACTTATCAGTATCGCCAAGCACATTTAACTGTGGTAATATTGGTAATAACACTGTAACTTTAACCGTAACTGATGTTAACGGAAATATATCAACTACTACTTCAACTGTAAATGTTGTAGGTGTTGTACCAACATGCACTGTGGCTTCTGCTCCACGTAACAACGGTACTGTTATTGGCAACACCAATACTTTAGCAGCGGTTAACCAAATGTTTTTAGGTTATGGCGCACAAAGCATGAACATTACTTGTACAGCAACAGGTGGTGGTCCGTATACTTACAGTTGGTCGGGTTCAGGTTTAAGCAACTACAACATCGCTAATCCTGTATTTACCCCAACCGCAGGTGGTAACTATACATTAACTTGTACCATTACCAACTCATACGGATGCCAAAGCACTTGGAGCATTACCATATGTGTAATTGACGTAAGAACAAATGGTGGAAGTCCAAGCAATCCTAAAGTATTGTTATGCCACTACCCTCCAGGAAACAGCAACAATCCTCAAACTTTATCAATATCAATAAGTGCAGTACAAACGCATTTAGGTCAACATAGTGGTGATAGATTAGGTAGCTGTAATGCAGTTTGTGGATTTGCAAAAACTAGTGCAGATGGTGACATGTACACACAAGAAACAATGGATGGTGAGATTAACTTAATTGTTTATCCAAATCCAAGTAACAGTGCATTTAACTTTAAGTTAGAAACTGAAAGCACTGAAATGGTAACCATTACATTGTACGACATGTCGGGCAGAATGGTACTGAACTTAACCAACCAAAATCCAACAGAAGTAATCACCATTGCTCAAGAAATGGCAGCAGGTGTTTACATGGCAAACGTAACCCAAGGTGAGTTTGTTAAAACTGTTAAGATTACTAAAGTAAACTAATAGGGTTTAATAGTTAACTACTGCGGCCGCTCCCGAATTTCGGGAGCGGCCGCTTTTATTTTCAAATCTCTATAAAGTTTTACTTACGCATAATTTTATCTAAGCTTTTTCCTTTGGCTAACTCGTCAATGATCTTATCGAGGTAACGCACTTTTTGCATAATGGGGTCTTCAATTTCTTCAACCCTGTAACCACATATAACACCTTTTATTTTACTGGCATTTGGATTAAATTTTGGTGCATCATTAAAAAATGTTTCAAAGTTGGTTTCGTTAGTTAAAATATCAACCAATGATGTTTCATCATAACCGGTTAACCAAAAAATTAAATCGTTTACCTCTTGTCTTGTTCTACCTTTTTTCTCAGCCTTAGTAATGTAGTGCGGATACACACTGGCAAATTTCATTTTATAAACGCGGTTGTTGTCCATGCTTTTGGGTTAAAACTCGAAGGTAATAAAATTGGATGTTTAAGGCTTTAATAGGGTATTTTACTGATGAATTGATATGCAATTGGTTGATATTTATTATATTGAACTTAACAAATCTAAACATACTCATAGTTTGTAATTATGGGATAATGATTTACTTTCACGAAACAAATAAATTAAACATGAAAAAAATAGTAACCCTTATTACCCTATCCATTGCACTTTTGGTTGCAAACAAATCCTATGCACAACTTAAAAAAGTAGCAGTGATTTCAATATATGGAAACCGGAATTTAAGCGATAATGCCTTAGACAGGGCTTTTAATGAGAAATTGCTTAAGGATTCATCATACAACGTAGATGGATTGGTTACGAAATTTGCGAATTACGTAAATGATGAAATGATTAAGGATTTTCCTTTTGCTTTTGTGCCCAAAGATGAAGTTGTTAATCATCCTGAGTACAAAAAACTTGGTGAAGTGGCTAGTGCCAGTAAAAACAACGAAACTTATGATGTATTGGACGGTAAGGTTTCAGTATACAGCACAGCTCCCGGCTATGTTCCAATAGCTTCATTTGGTATAATTGATGATGTAAAAGCGATTAAACAAGCATTTACATTTTTACCAGCTGATGTGGATGGTGTAATGATTGCTTTCATTACTTTCAGGTTAGAGGATCAAGCGGGTATGATGGGGTTAACCGTTAAAAAAGTGCGCGCTTACGCCAATGTGAAAATATTTAACCGTGAAGGGAAACGTATTTTTAAGTTAAAAGAGTCTGAGTTATCAAAAGAAAGTGTTACGGGAGCAATGGGTATTGTAGTAGAGCCCAATAAAGTAATGACCCTGGTTAAGTCTGCTTTTGATGAACTTTTAGTTGCTATGAAAAAGAAGATGCCAAAATCGTTAGCTAAACTTGCTAAAAAAATAGATGTAACTAAAGAAGATTAATTGCTTTTGTTTCATCATTAAAAGACAATCTACTTACAAGTAGGTTGTCTTTTTTGTTTAGGTTGCATGTAAATAGATAAGCCTTATATTAAAGTGGCTGAAACTTCATTTATTAAGTTATATCCTGCTTGAGCAACCACAGACAATAACGTCTGTTCTGCGTCTTGGGTTGGCATAGCGTAAGTGCTTGTATCGGGAGTAGAAGAAACAAGCTTTAACATACCGTCTCTCGATGCGATTACTCAAACGTAAATTCTTTGCAGCAATCACTCAGGGTAGCTGAGATTTCAATTTGCTATCTACTTAAAACGTTTGTTTCTTTTCTATTTCAGGTAAAGCTTCATCTATTCGTTTGGCAAGTTCGGGTAGTTTAATGGTGGGAACAGCAGGAAACAAATGGTGCTCCAAATGGTAAAACATGCTGAAAGTAATTTTATTTTTCCAACTGCTTCTTTGTGTACGCGCCAATTCGGGTTGGTCATGTGTATCGTGATGGACGGTCCAAACGGCAAAAAACGCCATTAAAAATTCTCCAATTAACATGATGATGATGTGGTAAATTAAAAAGTCGATTTTAAAATAAAACACCATGGCTGCAAATGTTGCAATAGAAACCAATTCTAATATTACATTACGTTTATAACTTTTATTACCCAATTGTAAGGTTACTTTATGAATCAAAAACATATGAACAGGCCCATATAAAATGGCTCCGTACCAAGTCATGCCGGCCGATTTACCTTCATAGTCTTCATCTGTTAAACAATATTTATGATGCCTGATGTGGTTAAACTTTACCGCATGTATAGATACCATCATCAACACACTGTTGATGTATAAAGACAACCACGTTAAAAATTTATTGGTGCCAAGCGAATTGTGAAAACCATTATGCACCTGCTTTAAACCCGTTAAAAAGAAAAATGCCGAAAAAGGCAATGCCAACACATAATACCCAAAATAGGCTAAGGTAATAGAAATAACAAACCACGGAATGGTTAAGTTGTTTTCAATAAGCATTTCTTTAAAAGACAAGTTTTTTAAATCTTTCCATGCTACGCTTTTAAGTATTTCTGGGTGTGTCATGTAGGTGAAGGATTGGTTTTTGCTTATACGAAGGTGTTAATTTTAATGATAACTTAGGTGGCAGTATTTTTCTTTTGTAGGTGGTTTGATATAAATAGGGCGAAGAAATAAATGGGACTTGCGGCTAATGTTCCTAAACTAACAAACAAACTTATCCAAATTAGCGCGACACCCATTTCTGTGGGAATAGTGAGGCCAACCTTAAATATATCTTTTAGCCAATACATAACCACAAATGAATATATCGGGGAAAATATTGCAATAATCATAGATAAAGTGGTACCTAATATTGTGTATAGTAAGGATTTGTTAATGAGGTTAACAGTTATGGTTAAACACAATGAAAGCAAAGGAAGAGCTGCCACCAATATAGACGTTATGAAGATGAAAAGTAGCATGACGGTATTATTTTTAATTGTACTTTTTGGCAATGCTTTGTTACAGCGTAATTTTCTGATTTACAAATAAACTCATTAACCAGTAACAACCAACTTCAATTTAAATGGAACTTAAACACCTTTTAAACGTTAAACTCGGCTTAGGGGGTGAAGTAGGCTACCCCCGAGGGCAAGCCTTCGGTGCAGGCCCGAAGTGCGTTTGCCCTTGCTTTGGGCGGAGTAGCACGGAACACCCGGTACAGACTGTAGCGCAGCGAAACGTATGTAAAGCCCCCAACTTTTAATGCTGATTTGTGTTGAGTTAATTGGGGTAAAAAACTATTTTCGCCCAAAATTCTTTTATAGAGTAATTATGGCAAACAGACGAGAATTACGTGCAGCAACTGGTAACACATTAAGCTGCAAAGGCTGGGTACAAGAGGCAGCCTTGCGCATGTTACACAATAATTTAGATCCTGAGGTGGCTGAAAGGCCTGAGGATTTGGTGGTGTATGGCGGTATTGGTAAAGCAGCCCGCAACTGGGAAAGTTTTGATTTAATTGTAAAGGCTTTACAAGACTTAGAGGAAGACGAAACATTATTGGTGCAAAGTGGCAAACCGGTAGGTATTTTACCTACACACAAAGATGCTCCGCGTGTAATTATATCGAACAGTATGTTGGTGCCTAAGTGGGCCAACTGGGAAACTTTCCACGAGTTGGATAAAAAAGGTTTGATGATGTACGGCCAAATGACAGCGGGTAGCTGGATTTATATTGGCTCGCAAGGTATTGTGCAAGGAACTTACGAAACGTTTGCCGAAGCTGCTCGTCAGCATTTTGGTGGTACGCTTAAAGGTACTTTATCTGTTACTGCCGGTTTAGGTGGTATGGGTGGCGCACAACCTTTGGCGGTTACCATGTGTGATGGTGTTTGCCTTGCTGCCGAAATGGTAGAATGGCGCATTAAAAAACGTATTGAAACGCGTTACTTAGATGTAATGAGTCGTGATATTGACCAAGCGATTGAGATGGCTTTAAAAGCGAAAGCAGAAGGCAGACGTTTATCGATTGGTGTATTATGTAATGTGATTGATTTATTGGAGCGTTTAATTGAGCGTAACATTACGCCTGATTTGTTAACGGATCAAACATCGGCACACGACCCATTAAATGGTTATTACCCTGAAGGTATAGCTGAAGAGGTAGCGGATAGAATGCGTAGAACAGAGCCGGCTAAGTATGTAGAAAAATCGTTGGATACCATGGCGCACCATGTGAAGTTGATGATTGAATTACAAAAGCGTGGTGCTATTACGTTTGATTACGGTAACAACTTACGCGGACAAGCAAAAGACCAACGCCATGTAGAAAATGCATTTGCGTTTCCGGGTTTTGTGCCTGCGTATATTCGTCCGTTGTTTTGCGAAGGTAAAGGTCCTTTCCGTTGGGTAGCTTTAAGTGGCGACCCGAATGATATTTATGTAACCGACCAAGTGATGAAGGAATTGTTTCCTGAAAACACTTCGTTACACCGTTGGTTAGATATGGCCCGTGAGCGTATTGCTTTCCAAGGTTTACCTGCACGTATTTGTTGGATAGGCCAAGGTGATAGAGAAAAAGCGGCTTTGGCATTTAACGAATTGGTGCGAACAGGTAAAGTAAAAGGCCCTATTGTAATTGGTCGCGACCATTTAGATACAGGATCGGTTGCTAGTCCTAATCGCGAAACAGAAGCCATGAAAGATGGTAGTGATGCAGTTGCTGATTGGCCTATATTAAATTCATTGATTAATACTGCGGGTGGCGCAAGTTGGGTATCAATACACCACGGTGGTGGAGTAGGTATGGGTTACAGCATACATGCAGGTATGGTAATAGTTGCTGATGGTACAGAAGATGCGGCACGCAGGTTAAAACGTGTGTTGCACAACGACCCAGCCATGGGTGTGATTAGACATGCTGATGCAGGTTACGATATTGCCATTGATACGGCACGTAAACACAGATTAGATATTAAGGAGCGTTTGAAGGATAAACCTGAAAAACCGGCATTTTAATACCCTGTCAGCGGTTATAAACCCTGACAGTGGTTGAATAAAAACTAAAAATCCCGTTCTTAACTGAACGGGATTTTTTATTACTGACATACTTTAATGTTGCACCACAATACGTTGTTGGTACTGTTTGTTTTCTTTGCGGTTATTGGCTAATAAAACATATAATCCATTAGGTAAGTTCGATACATCCAATTGGTTTTGGTTGCTAACGGCTAAAACTATTTTGCCTGAAATGTCCATCAATTGCACCTCGGTAATTTCAATTATTTCATCCAAATTAATTACATCGTTTGCAGGGTTAGGATATACATTTATTTTTGATGGTAATGTATTTTCTGTTAGTCCTGTTGCCAAGTAACTGATGGTTACTTTGTGCAATGCGTTAATTACAGTAGCAACTAGGCCATTGTTGTTTAAACTATCTTGGTTGGTTAATGCAGAGATAGCAACACCCGATGTGGTATCAAACAAATTTTCGTTGATGTAACCAAAAAATGTTCCTCCATGCGTGTATAAGGTTCGGCCGTTTAATAACCTGCTGTACCTAAAAATACCTAACCCATAACCATGTTTTCCGCCAATAGATACGGTGTTGGTCATTTCTTTCCACGATTGTTCAGAGAACAATTGTTTGGTACATAGTTTATGCCAAAACCACACATTGTCCTCGGCTGTTGTTATCAAAGAACCGGCTGTGGTGGCTAATGAAAATAGTGAGTTTAAATAAGGCGATTGGGTCATGTCCTCCAACTCTTCTCCGTTTAATACCACGCTCCAAGGTCGGGCAACAGGTAAGCTTCCGCTCTCGCCATAGTTAAATGTATTGTTCAGTTGGTGAGGTGCAAAAATCCACTCGCTCATGGCTGTCCATGCCGATTTTTGTAGCACCTCTTCAATAATAATTCCGGCAATAATATAATTGGTGTTGGAGTAATCCCAGGCGCCACCGGGTGCTGCATTAGGCTGTTTAGCAATACGCAATATTTCTTGTTTGGTCCATAGTTTTCCGGGTTTACTCAGTAGGCTATCGTTAATCGCCTCCGACTGCATATAGTCGTGCAAACCACTGGTGTGGTTTAAACATTGTCTAATGGTAATTCGTCCGCTGATATTTGGGTAGCCTTGAATCCATTTTCCAATGGTATCATCTAAACTAATCAAACCTTTTTCTTGCATAATAAGTAAGAGCGCAGCAATATGTGTTTTGGTGTTACTGCCCATACCCAATAACATGTTGGTGGTTATGGGGGTGTTTTGATGCGAATAACCATTTGCTCCTTTCCATACTCCTACACCCGGAATTAATACCGCTGCCGATGTGCCTTTAATTTTGTATTTGTTGCACACGCTATCTAAGGTGTTTTGTAAACGTGCACTAAGTGCCGGGCTAATTTGTGCATATATTTTGTTTTGTATGCCTAAAAGCATTAAACAAGCAAGCAAAAATGTGGTACAAGTTTTTTTCATAATTGTAGTGATTAGGGTTTCAAAACAAATACAGTTAAAGGAGTTATTTTTTTAAACTCGACCAACAAGTTTTAAAATTAGACGTAAGTATTATGGCTTATTTCGTCTAAAAATAATCGTATTTCGTCTACAATAGATGCGCATACAAAAAAATTTTGTGCTTTTTTGTTACATGAATACGATTGGGTTAACCAAATTTCAAAACATACTAAATGCATTAAGTTCAAGGGTTACACTTAATATCTATTTCTGGGTATTGATGCTACTAATTAAAATGCCTGATGCGGATGATCAAACAGCTTATCCAAAGATGTTTTATTACGGCATGATGGTATTTTACCTCAGTTTTTTTGCGGTGTTGGCTTATGTAAACAACTTGGTTTTAATGCCTAAGTTTTTCTTTAAAGGCAAACGTTTGTTGTATGTATTGTTGGCTATTGTTATGGTGTTTGTGGTATCGTATGCGTACACTTTTTTTATGAAGTACATGTCTGAAGTATTTCCCAGTTTTGATACCATGCAAACCAGTATTGTAATGTCGCCCGTAAGCAATGATATGTCGTTTAACGGAGTGATCAATGATATTGATACCTATTTTAATTTAATGATTATATGGGTGTTGGTGTTTTCGTTGTTGGGTTATTATCACCATAATTCGGCTAAGGTTAAGACCATGCAGCAATTAATCAGTAGCCATCAAGAAGCAGAACTTAACTTTTTAAAAAATCAGCTTAACCCACATTTTTTGTTTAACACATTAAATAATTTATATGCACTTACTTTAAAAAAATCAGATGAAGCTCCGGAGGCCATATTAAAACTATCATCAGTGTTACGTTATGTGTTGTATGAGGCCGACACTAAATTGGTTTCGTTTGATCAAGAAAAAGAAATTATTCAAGCGTATATTGATATTGAAATGTTACGGATTCAAGATTCTCCTAAAATACAATTTTCTATTACATCCGATGGTTCCTACAACGTGCCACCTTTAATTTGGTTACCTATTTTAGAGAATGTATTTAAGCACACGCGTGTAGTACGTGATATGGAAATTAATTTCCAACTCAGTATACAAAACAATAAACTCAGAATGTTTGCCAAAAATAATTTTGCTCACGCAAGTAAAATCGCCAACAATGAAAAGGGTGGGATAGGGTTAGATAATTTAAAGAAACGATTGGCATTATTGTATCCAAATCAATTTCATATCAACCAATTGGTAGAAGATAATTACTTTAGCATAGAAGTTACCATTGATAAACTGAGTTAAACCACATGCTTAAGGTAGTAATAATTGATGATGAACCATTGGCTGTTGAGGTGTTGCAAAACCATTTGCAAAAAATACCCGATGTGCATGTGGTAGGTGCTTGTAAAAATGCCATAGAAGCATTTGCTTTTGTTACTAAAAACGAGGTTGACCTCATGCTGTTGGACATTAACATGCCCGAAATTACAGGCATTGAATTTTTAAGTTCTTTAAAGGAACCTCCAATGGTAATATTTACAACGGCATATTCGGAGTATGCATTTAAAAGTTACGAATTGGATGCGGTTGATTATTTACTAAAACCTATTTCGTTTGAACGATTGAACAAAGCCATTACCAAAGCGTTAAGCAACAAACAACTTAAAACCCAACAGGCTAGTGAAACAACCAATACGTTATTGTTTGTGCGCTCGGAAGGCAAATGGATTAAGATTGATGTAAATGGAATTTGGTTTGTGGAGGGTTTAAAAGATTATGTGCGTGTATGGACCGATGAAGGAAGAATTACCGTGCACAGTACCATGAAAAATTTCGAGGAACAGTTACAACCTTATAAACATTTTGTAAGGGCTCATAAGTCTTATATTGTAAATATTAAACTCATCAGCGAAACAGATGGTAATACCATTCGTATTCATGATGAAACCATTTCGGTTGGTGGTACTTACAAAGAAGAATTAATTCGTGTTATTAACACGTATCGGTTATAGTGGGTTTAATTAAACCACACTCATCATGCCTAACAAACCACCGGTATGTATGGTTAAAATTTTACTGTTGGCAGGGTAATATTTTTGTGCAATAAGTTTGCTTACCGCCAACATCATTTTTCCGGTATAAACTTGGTCTAATAAAATGCCGGTGTGTTGTGCAAAATGTGTAATAAAATCAAGTAACTCAGTATTTGTTTTGGCATAACCACCACAACTAAAATTATGGTGTACTTTAATATCAAATCCGGCTAATGTTGCAATTTCTTGGTCCATTGCTTCAGCACCTTTTAATACACAAATACCTTCTGCAGTTATGTTTTTATGTTGCGCTCCTTGTGCTAATCCTGCCAATGTGGTTCCTGTTCCAACAGCACAAACGGTATGTGTAAATCCATCGGCATCATTTAAAATGTGGGTACATCCTTTGGCTGCCAATTCACCCTTACCACCCTCATCAATAAAATAGGTGTGTGGGTGTTGTTGTGCAAATTGGTGATACAACTCAGATTTATTTTTGTAGGCCTCTCGCGATACAAAAATTAATTGCATACCATATAACTTGCATAGGTTTAACATGTGGTTGTTCACTTCTTCGCCACGAACAAAAGCAGTGGTTTTAAATTGATACATTGCACCTGCACAAGCCAATGCCACTAAATGATTGCTGTATGCACCACCAAAACTTACCAAATGTGTGCAGCCTTTTTGTTGTGCATCACCCAACACATAAAACAACTTGCGCCATTTATTACCCGATACAAACGGATGCAACATGTCGTCACGTTTCATATAAACACTTACACCATTCGCATTAAACTCGGGTAGGTTAATATGTTGTATAGGTGGGTTAAATGGAAGTTCCATTATCATCGTATGCGTAGTTTTTGTCCTACAGAAATGCTATTGTCAAGCATGTTATTTAGCTTCCTAATGTCTTCAACCAACACATTGTATTTACGTGCAATGCTATATAAAGTCTCTTTCTCTAGTACTTCGTGGTATATAGGTTCAGTCGATTTTAAATCAGGTTCTTTAAGTTCTACTTTTTCTCCGTTTAAAGGAACAATTACCAACTCGTCACCTACACGTAATGTATCGTTAGTAAGTTCGTTTAACGCCCTTAACTCAATAACAGTTGTGTTGTATTTACGAGCAATGCTGTATAACGTTTCGCCTTGTTTTACCATGTGGTAACCCGGTACCACAGCTTCTTCATTTTCGTTAATGGCAGGTTGATTTGGGTTGATGATTAATCTTGCACCTTCAAAAATATCCTCTGTGTGCAGGTGGTTAATTTCCATGATACCTTCAACACGAACGTTATATTTTTTAGCAATGTTAAATAATGTTTCTCCTTTTTGAACGGTATGAAAAAAGGCCATATCGTTTTTATTATCGGTAATGTTAATGGCAAATTCATCCTCAGGTAATACAGGTTTGCTGGTAGAAACGTTTTTCTTAGGGTCATCATAAATTAAATTGTTGTATGTGCTATCAATATTAGCAATACTGCTTACCCTTAGTGTTGGTGTTTTATGGTTCAATCCGCGTAAAGCAAGTTGTTCGCCTACTTCAGGTTCCTGACCTTCCTTCATATTATTTCGTTTGTACAATTTGCTTAATTTAATTCCAAAACGTTGAGATATGATGCGCATGTTATCCCCGCGCGAAACGGTATAATGTTCAACACTTCCTTTATAATTTTTCGGTTTAATATAAATAGTATCACCCGCTTTTATAAGGGCATCTTTAGATAAATCGTTGTACTTATAAATTTGCCATACACGCATACCGTTTTCCAAAGCAATGCTTGCATAACTATCATTTGTTTTGGCCACCAATGCCGGAATACCGTTAATGATCAATTGGGTGTGTGCTGCGGCAAATACGTTTTGGTCTTCTTTAATTTTTATGTTTTCTTTTTCGGTTGGTTTTACCAAATCAAAGCGGTGTAAGTTGTGGCGTTCTATTAAACTGATTAATAATTTTGGATAGTTTGGATTGGTAGCATAACCTGCTCGCTTTAGTCCTTCGGCCCAACCTTTGTAATCGGTTGGTTCCAAGTCGAACAAAAAGGCATAACGTTGGCCTTTCATTAAAAAATCAGAATGATCGCGGTAACTGTCTTCGGCAGTTGGGTATTTCCTGAAACACTCCTGTGCTTCGTCATCATCTTCTTTTATAGATTCTCCGGTCCAGTCTTTTTTACACTTAATGCCAAAGTGGTTATTGGCCACCAATGCCAAACGGCTGTTTCCGTTTCCACTTTCCAATAAACCTTGTGCAAGGGTAATACTAGCCGGAATACGGCTTCGGTGCATTTCCGCAATAGCAATGGCACTGTATTTATCCAGATATTGTTCAACAGTTAGTTTAAAAGGAAACTCTTTTGTAGGAACAGGTTGTGCCTGGGTATTTTTAAATCCTGCCAATGTCAGTAAAATCAATCCAATACAAATGATATAATGCCTCATGCAACAAATTTAACCTTACCCATGCCGCAATGGTTATTTATGTTGGGTTGATTACCCACAGGTGTATGTTGTTTTGGGCAATAGGAAACATAATTTAAAAATTTAAGTTGTTAAAATATTGGGGCTTTACAGACGTTTCGCTGCGCTACAGTCTGTAACGGGTTAAAAATCCCGAACTTGCTTCTGTACTTTTAGCTCGAGCAGGCTTTAAACTAACAATTGGAAATCTCAGCCTCTTCGAGTGTCCCGATTTTTTATCGGGGCGTATCGAGAAGCGGAATGTTAAAGCTACTTTATTCTTCTTAACTCCTACTCTCGATACACGCACTATTCAAAACCCTCCCAAAGCGCACTCGAGCAGGCTATATTTAAAAATTGAAATAATGCAACGCTAACTAGCATTCTTTCCAGCAACATCATCCAACAAAATCTTCTTCTCGGCTTTTTCAAAATTGCTTTTTAATTTCAAGTAAACTTCATCTGTTTTACCTCGCACTAAACCTACCCATGCAATTTTAGACCTTACACTGGATAACATGCCATGCACATCACTCAAATCTATTTCCTTGTTGGCTTTAGTACCCTTATGTTTCTTCACAGCATCTAATGGTGTATTGTTTTGTAAGTTATGTATGGTAGCTCGTAAATTTCTAACATACAATCGGCTTACATTGGGTTTGTAGTTTACCTTTATACCCGTTACCCATTGTGCTGCATACGTTTTTTGTAAACGTGTTTTTTGTGTGTTTACTTTAAATCCATTGTTAGCAAGTATTTCAACAATGCGTACTTTCATTTCATTCACTAAATTTACTTCGCCCGAAAATGTTAAATCATCCGCATAACGTGTGTAGTTAATAGCAACATCATCTCTTCCTTTTGTGCTGTTCATCTCATTTACCAAATCTATTAATGCTTTATCAACCCTGTAAAAAACAATGTTTGACAATAGGGGAGAGGTTGGTGCGCCTGTTGGAAGTTTTTTGTTGTGTGTACACAACAATGCAATGGCAGTTGACACTTCATCACTCACCATAAAAGGATATTGTTGCAAAGCTTGTTTAACCTGTTTGGTACTTATGCTGTCAAAAAAGTTTTTTATATCCATGTTTAATACGCATGGCTTATTTAAGTGTGGCTTTGCATTGGTTAATACACCGTATTTAGGTTCATTTTTAAATGCCTTTACAAAACCATGCACACAAGGTAATTTATGTTGTGTATAAAAATGTTGCATGTATTTGGCCAACCTTCCTTGCAGTTCACGCAACAAACCTTGCGGTGCTTCTACAGCACGCGCACCACCACTTTTTTTAGGTATACTGTAACCTACATACTCAGGCATTGCCAACACTTGTTGAAACTCCTGTGCAGTTACTTGCAACATGCTGCAAAGTTGTGCTATTGTTTTTATGGCCACTATTTTTTTACTAAAAAACGGGCACCATTACTTTACTTTCTTTCTCTCCCCCAAATACCGAACAAACGTAGCGCAGCGAAGTGCGTTCGGTACTACTTATGCCATTTTTAAACCAACTGCAGAAACAACAGCTATAAGACTTTAGCATGTCTTCAAAGTATTTTAGTAATGGTGCTCCGAATATTTTTTTATTCTAAATCACTTAATCTGTTTACCGGAAACTCAAACACAAATGGCGGTGGAGCTTTGGTTGATGTGAACTTGCAATGCTCACTATCAAACAACATGTTTATCTCACCCACAAACCCATCCGTATTTTTGGCAATGATGATTTTACTTTTATCACCTGTGCTTGTTCCATCTTCATGCTCAGTTATGCCATAATAGGCATACCTATATACAAACAACACCTTATCGGCTATTTCTTCTAAGCTGCTGGTATCCTTTAAATCGCACAACATAGGTGTTGCTGTATAACCTCTGCGCTCTGCTGCTCTCGAAACTTGCGAGGTAAGCAACAATACCACATTAAGTTCTCTGGCTAATATTTTTAACCGATGCAATACCAACCCCAATTCATAATCGCGGTAAGAGGTTTTTGGTGTATATGTAATTTGCTGAAAACAATCAATGGCCAATACCTTAATATCGAATGCATATTTTAGTTTTTTAGCAGCGGCACAAACTTCATCTATGTGGTTGTCTAATATTCGGTTGCTTAAATAAATAGGCCAAGGTTGTTCGGTATTTATTTCTGTTTGATTGATTTGATTTTCTTCAGACACTTTAAGTAATTTATTAACCAATACCTCTTCTTTTTCTATTAAGTTAATGTAGCCAATAGGTGTATGGTGTTGCTTGGCCAAGTGCATCATTTGTGTGTGTAAAAAAGCTGTTTTACCCATGCCCGGCCTGGCTCCTATAACCACCAATACACCGTACTCTAAATTACCTAAGTATGCTTGTAATTGTTTATCAAACCAAGTTAAACCGCTTGTTTTAACTACGTTTGATTGTATACGTTTTACCACATCCAATAAACGCTCGGTGTAATTGGCAGGTAGCAATTCATCAATATCATGTATACGCTGCTGTAAAACACGTTTCAAATCGGCCACCTCAACTTGCGCATCAAAACTTTTTTGCAGCATGTTTATTCCCAGCTCATGAAACATACTGCGTAACGCATGATTTTTAAGTGCATCAACAGCCTCATCTAAATTGGCCAACTCCAACATTTCATAGTCTAAAGTATCTAACCAGGTTAAGTCGGTTTGCGCATTTTGTTTTATTAAATAATCGCGCAGTAAATGTTTATCAAATACACCAATATTGTTGTGCAATTGTAACATGGCGTTTATTAACTCCCTAAAATCACCCACGGCAAAATACGATAAACGCAAACGCTCTGCATAGCGCATAAATAAATGTGGCTGCTGCACAAACGTACTGAGTACTTGGTATTGCAAAAGGGTGATATCTTGGCTAGGGTTCATGTGTATACAGTACAATAAATAACAAACGCAAAATAACAATCAGGTAAGTGTACATTAACAATAAATTAATTAACACCTCGTGCAAACCGCGCCCATAAAGCGGCTAAGTTTTTAACACCGCAATGCTGCTGCAAAGTTTGTTGTGGAGAAAATTTGGGGTGTTAATTTTCAATCCCTTACACCCTTAGTTCGACAATTATTGTCGGTTGTTTGCTCAGCTAACCAACTTTAATTTTAGTGGATACATCAAACAGGCCAACTCCAATATGGCATGACCATGATTTTCTCTAAACGAATGTAAATAACCCATTTTAAAAGTAATGTGGTGGCCATCGGCACTCAAAGCTGCTCGGCTTATCGCTTGTTTATGTCTGCGTTCTGCTACATCAAAGGCTTCTTCTGCAAGTACATTATTTTGGGTAAATATTTCTTCAACTTTGTTTAGTACCGCTGTAAAAAAATGTTGAACATCATCAATACTTAGTGGCTGTATTTGTTCATGTAGTTTATTACTAACAGAATAGTCTTTACATTTTAAAACATTGTTGGCCAATTCCAATTTAAATGCTTGCAATGCCTCTATTACTTCTTGTTGCAAAATAAACTCATGCAATTCTTGTAGGCTCAGCAGCTGTTGGGGAGTAACTTCGGGTACTGGTCTTTGTTTCCATAATTTGCGCAATGATTCTGGGATGATGTCGTCCATGATTTTTTTAATCTAACTGCAACATAAAATTTCTTACTACGAAATCATAAATTAAATACATAAGTGTATCTGTTAGTAAAATATGGAAAATTAATTTAGCGCATATAGATAGTACAATTTAATAACTAGATCGTCTTTAATTGTCGTGCTAAATTTGTTTATTAACCTATTGACTAAAAAAATTTGAGAAAACTAATTAATTTGTAACTTAAGAAACAAAATCATTTTACTCATGAAAGCCATAACATACATAAGCTGATAATCCGCTTATTATTTAGATAATTCAATAGAACATTATGCCTTTATAAAATTATGGAGCTATCTGTTAGGTATTATTAAAGTATCCAATAAAAAATGACAAAAACGGAGAATTGGATTGAATTAAATATTACTTATTGAACTACATAATACCAGAATTCACTAAGGAAACAGATTTCAATATTTGTAATAAACCGGAGATTCGACTCCATGAAAATAAACGAGGCGTAACCGAAAAGCCACAAGAGTAGGACAAATTTTAATAAAAAAAATAAAATGGAAGCACAAAAAGTCGACATGTTTATTATGTCAAACGGAAAATTCTTTGAAGGTCACCAAATGAACATGATTAGAGAAAGATTACTTGCTCTTGACGATTCAAAGTGGGCAATGTTATCTACTGTTCAACTTAAAGACCCAACAACATCTTTAATCATTTCAATTTTAGCAGGTGGATTGGGTATTGATAGATTTATGATTGGTGACACTGGACTTGGCATTGGTAAACTTCTAACATGTGGCGGATTGGGCGTTTGGTCTATAATTGATTGGTTCATGATTCAAAAAGCAACAAGAGAAAAGAACATGCAAAAAATTCAACAATTTTTGTATTAATGACAATAAACAGGAATAAGCTATATTCTATTTTGTTTATAGCATGTATTGCAGGGTATATTTGGCTTTATTACAGCATTAAAATAAACTTAACCGAAACCAATTCGGTGGAAGTGTGCTTAATTAAGCATTTAACGAGTATACCCTGCCCTTCCTGTGGTTCAACTCGCTCGGTTATATCGCTTACAAAAGGTAATTTAAATGAAGCATTTAACCTGAACCCTTTTGGGTTAGTAATAGCGCTTATTATGCTTATTGCTCCTGTTTGGATTATTACAGATTTGATCTTAAGCAATAACTCGCTTTTTGTTTTCTATCAAAAAATAGAAAATACACTTAAAAAAACAAAGTATGCCATCCCTTTAATTTTACTTGTTATAATCAATTGGATTTGGAACATAACAAAAGATCTATGATACAAGAAAAACAATTTAGTTACGAACCAGGCGAACATGAAGCAGAGGCTGCTTCTGGCAGTTATTTAATGTCTTTAATTGCAATTGTAGCTGGTATTCCGTTACCCATTGTAAATTTAATAGCCACATTAATATTTTATTTAGGTAATAGAAAATCAACCTACTTTGTTCGTTGGCATTGTACCCAAGCTTTACTTTCTCAGTTGTCAATGCTTTTTATAAATAGCTTTGGCTTTTGGTGGACGGTGTCAATCATATTTACTGAAGAGGCCGTTACCAGTAAATACATTGCCTACATTATTGCAGCAATAATTTTTAACGTAACAGAATTTATAGCAACCATATACACTGCCATTCAAACAAGAAAAGGTATACACATAGAGTGGTGGTTTTATGGTTCGTTAACAAATATAATTTGTAGACCAAATCTATGAAAAAACCAATTATACAAGGTGTAGTAACCATACTACTTTTTTTAGCAACATGGTTTGCTTTAACGCAAATTGATTGGGTTAAGATTTTTAAAGTAGAACAAATAACAGACAAAACAGAGCAAAAACTAGGTGAACTATTTTGGGATGTTTTTAAAAATTCCGAGAAAGAGATTAAAACCACTCATGTTGTTAATACAATTGATAGCATGGTAACCAAAATATGTAAAGCAAATAAAATAGATAAATCTAAGTTAAAGATTCATGTGCTGAATAAAGATGAAATTAACGCTTTTGCGCTGCCTAACGGACATTTAATCATCTACAGTGGTTTGATATTGAATTCTGATAACCAAGAAGAATTAGCAGGTGTTATTTGTCATGAAATTGCACACATAGAATTAAAACATGTAATGAAAAAGTTGGGCAAAGAAATTGGGCTTTCTGTTTTAATTTCTATGACAACGGGAAACAGCGGTGCAGAGGTAATTAAAGAAACAGCAAGAATGCTTTCATCCACGGCATTTGACAGAAGCTTAGAAAAAGATGCAGATATAAAAGCCGTTGATTATTTATTAAATGCCAATGTAAACCCAGAGCCATTTGCCAACTTCTTGTACAAGCTATCTGAAAACGAAAATGAAGTAACCCAATATTTAACATGGGTAAGTACCCACCCTGATTCGAAAGAAAGAGCTGAATACATTATTGAATACAGCAAAGATAAAACTGCAGATTACCAACAAATTTTGGCTAACAAAACATGGCTTAATTTGAAGGAGGAGTTGAAGGAAATTACGAATGATATAAATGTTGATTAGCAAAGTTAATTGAGAAATTATTCACTAATTATAATAGTACAATTGATTAAATAAATCGTCTTGTTTAAAAACATACAATAGTTAAAGAAATTAATTATTGAATTTGAATTACTTTTTTAGTTAATTGAATCTGATTTTGTTGAATACTCAAATTCAAAAAGCAAAATTATTAGTATAAACTATAAACACTATGAAAAACATTTTCATGACCAGTTCAGCAGCCCTTGTAATTTATTTAGCATCCTGCTCAAAATCCCCTCAAGAAAAGGTTCAATCTAACGTTGCAACTTATCTTAAGGAAAATTTGAAAAATCCTGTAACGTATGAGTCAGTTTCTTTTTCGAAAATTGACACACTAAAAAAGGCTGACACTACAGAAAATAACAAAATTTCTTACTATAGAGTCAATCACGTTTACAACGTAACTAATTCAGAAAATGTAAAAGTAAAAATGCAAGTCACTTTTTATTTGGATCAAAATCTTTTCGTTAATGAGACCAAATCTAAAAGCATAAATGGTGACTTTGGCGTAGTGACAGGAAATGCCTATTGGAAATATAACAATTACGTTGGTAATAAAGCCGATGCAGGTACAGAGGTTTCTCTTTTTTCATTAGATACAGCGAGAGGTGACTTAAGCTTTAAGGCAACAGCGGATGTTCAAGGAAATTATAAAATAGAAAAGGTGCCTCCTGGCAAATACTTATTACTTGTTCGTTCAAACAATGCTACAGATTGTCCGGATGCTCATTTGCACAACATCATCATGAACTCAAGTTATTTTAAACAACTTTTTGGTTTTGATATTGAAAGTTATGTTGATCAAATTGCAGAAATTGACAGAATAGATAGCCTTGCAGGTGTAGCATTAACAACTCAATATAGTGGATATAACAGTGCATCTAAATCCCTCGATGCTTATTATAAATTCAAAGAGCAAAGTAGAGAAAAGACAGAAAAACTATTTGAGCTATTTCCGAATGAATTCAAAAGAAAGATCAAATTATACACGGGTTATAGCAATGCAAGTGAAATGAAAGTAATTTTTATTGAAGATGGAGAGACTGAAAACATTGTTACCGATTTTGACATTACTTGTATTTAACGGATGCTAAATGTTGGGTAGATAGTTGTTTTTTGAGAAATCTAAACAGTTAACCATCTAGATTTCAATTAAATTTTGCTAAAAATGGCTAGTTTTTAAAAAAATCATATATTTGAATTATAAAATTAAACCCACATGGAAAACAAGAAAAATGGTCTTGCTAATCTAACTAAAAAAGCTGCGACCATCTTCGGAGCTGCACTAGCTGCAATCACAGGTATTCAGACCTCAGACATTAATCAACAAACTCTTGAAAGTTCTGCGGATAAAACTATTCAATTGAAGGAAATCGGCAAGGTAAAACCAATGCCTATTCTCAAGTTAAATATGAACAATCCAGAAAATAGTCAGTTTGTTGCACAACACCGCTCACATAGCTCACATAGCTCGCATAGTTCACACAGCTCGCACTATTCTCATAGGTCGGCTGCTATGTATGGATAATTAAAAAAAATATATGCAGTATAAAAATGAAATCAAAAACGATGAAATCATCGTTTTTGCTGATACCTCTTTGTACTCCAAGGACAGTATTTTTAAATGCCTTTATTGGTACGGAGATAAATACCATACAAATGTTTCTTTCGCTGATAATAATACTTACAGAGTTTCTGTTAAGCCATTATCAACCAATCAACTTTCTCAGGAAGAACAACAATATCTTTTATTAAAACTTGAGAGAGACTTAGTTGATTATAACCTTCGTGACATTGTAACAAAGGAAACACAGAACGTAAGAGACTTATTAATTGCTAAAGCTTTTTCAAACGGAGAGTTTGACGAGTTACCGCCAGGTGATGTTTCTGACCCATTAGGTTTCAACATAAATCAACTAAAAAATGATTAATGAAAAGGCTGACAAGAGATCCAGAAAATTCAGAGAGATTGACCAATTCGATTTAAACGAGCAACCTCAATATTACTTGCTGCCTTTTCGTTTCCATCGTATAACTGATGACAAAGAAATAATTGTCAACGAAGTTGGAGACTATTTACTTTTATCAAATGGAACATTTGAAAGAATTGTAAAACGCCAACTAGATAAGAAAAAAGATGCTGATTTATATGGCGATTTAATTGCCAATTTTTTCATATCAGAAGAACCCATTCCTCCTCTGATTGATGTTCTTGCAACACGTTATCGAACTAAAAAACTTTTTTTAAACTACTTTACTGGCTTGCACATATTCGTAATCTCTCTTAGATGCGAACATACCTGTCATTATTGCCAAGTATCAAGGGTTACTCAAAATAAGGATTTATATGATATGTCGATTGCTAATATTGATAAGGGAATTGACATAATGTTTAAATCGCCAAATCCACATGTAACTATGGAGTTTCAGGGTGGTGAATCCTTATTGGCATTTGATAATATTAAATACGCGGTTGAAAAGGCGGAGAGAATTGCGAAAGAGGTTGGTAAGGGTTTAACCAAAGTTATTTGTTCTAACCTAGCCTTGATCAATGAAGAAATATTGGAGTATTGTAAGGAACATGAGATTCTTATTTCTACTTCATTAGATGGACCTCAGTATGTTCATGATAATAACAGACATAAACCACATGCAAGCAGTTATGAACTAGCGATTAAAGGCATCGAGCTTTCTAGAAAAGTATTGGGTCACGATAGAGTATCTGCTCTTATGACCACAACAAAATTATCACTAGATTACCCGGTAGAGATAGTGGATGAATATTTCAGGTTAGGTTTCCAAGGAATATTTTTGAGAAATATAAGTCCTTATGGTTTTGCATTGAGAACTGATAAATCCAAATATGAAACTGAAAAGTTTCTAACGTTTTACAAAAAGGCATTAGACCGTATCTTGGAATATAATTTCAGCGGACATTATTTTACAGAGGATTTAGCAAAAATATTTTTGACGAAAATTTTAACGCCCTTTAATGTTGGGTTTGTAGATCTTCAATCTCCTGCTGGTTTGATAAATGGTGTAATTGTTTTTAATTATGATGGCGGAGTTTATGCCACTGATGAAAGTAGAATGTTGGCCGAACAAAAGGATTACACATTTAAGCTAGGTACATTAGACGATAATTATAACGATTTATTTTTCGGGAAAAAAGCGCAAGAGATCGCCAATGTATGGGCTAATGAGGCATTATCGGGATGCTCGGAGTGTGCATTTCAACAATATTGTGGTGCTGACCCTGTTCATAATCATGCAACCCAAGGTGATATGTACGGTTATCGTCCAAACAGCGACTTTTGTCAAAAGAATATGGAAATAATACGGTATTTGATTGAACTGATGGAAAGTGACAGCAGAATCAAAAAAATATTTGAACGTTGGGCTAAAACATCAACCCATTAACAATAGAATATGTTGCTTAGAACAAAGGGTAAACCTATAAACATAAAAAGCGCACTAGTCGGAAAGGTTACAAGAAACCCTGAAAGACTCGATGAAAATTCATTTTTACTTGTTGAAGGTTCAATTTCTGAATTACCAAGTAAAAACTTCATTGGCATACTTAGTCGTCAAGATGAATATGAAGTTATAAATAGCGAAAATATTGTTTTCAAAATACCGACATTAGAACACTTGATGGAAGGGGATATAGTTTCTGTTGGAATTGATGGAAACATAAATACTTTATACCGAGTAAATTCATTTCATAACACATTGTTAGCAACAGAAAGATGTAATAGCAATTGTCTTATGTGCTCACAACCGCCAAAAGATAAAAATGACATCAACAATCTTTATGAAATTAACAAAAAACTAATTCCCTTAATTCCCAAAGATTGCATTGAGTTAGGTATATCAGGTGGTGAACCAACATTAATGGGTGATTTGTTTTTCGATTTACTTTCGCAAATAAAAACCGAACTGCCCGATACTGAAATTCATCTCCTGACCAACGGTCGCACATTTGCTTGGGATTATATGGCAGAAAGACTTGGTGAAATAGACAACAAAAGATTAATGTTGGGTATACCTGTGTATTCTGACTATTATCAAGTTCATGACTACATAGTGCAAGCAGAAAATGCGTTTTATCAAACTATATTAGGATTACACAATTTAGCTCGTTATAATCAAAGATTAGAGGTAAGAATAGTGCTACATAAGCAATCAATTCCAAGATTAACAAGACTTGCAAAATACATTTACAAGAACTTGCCGTTTGTTGAGCATGTTGCTTTTATGGGTCTTGAGTATATTGGCTATACTCCTCATAACATTGAGAAACTATGGATAGACCCTTATGAATACCGTGATGAATTAGGTGAGGCAGTTGAATACTTGGCAGGGCAAGGTATGCATGTTTCTATATACAATACACCACTTTGTATATTACCTGAAAACCAATGGAAGTTTGCAAGAAAATCAATATCTGATTGGAAAAATGACTACTTACCAATATGTTCAACATGTACCAAATTAAATGATTGTGGAGGTCTTTTCACTTGGAACCTAAAAAAGCATAGTGAACATATTAAGCCAATTCATTAAAAGTAATTAACACCTGAAACCCTTTTAGTTGTCAATTTAAATAGGATAGAATAAAGGTTAACAAGTGGATAAAGATATTCATTTAGACTTCTAAATTAGACAACTCTATAAGATATACTTAATTTAAACGTTAGATATTCGAAAATCAGTTTTTAAGTTTTTAATTTTGTGTATACTTGCTAACAATTTATGAAAACAGACAATCCATTACTTACAGTTCCTGTTGAGCATTCAGATATCAGGGAAGAGTGGTTTGACCAATTGATTCATCACATAACAACAGACAAGATGTTGGTAAAAGCTAACTTGGCAACAACAGAAACGCAACAATTTTATGATAAAATCATTTTTGGCGATCAACTTGAAGTCCTTGGTAAAATGCGATCACAAACTAGTAAAATTTTTGTAACAAAACTAGTATTGGATTATAGCGCACTTGTCAGAGATACGGATGTCAAACCTCATAAACTACTTATTACTCACAATGATTCTGAAGTTTTAATTTGGGCTGAAATTGCAAATGATGATGAACCGACTGAAATCGGATTATTTAAAATAGAAGCCAAAGTAAATGCAAAGTATCATCAGCACGGATTTACCATTTCAACGACAATTGTTGAGCAATCTGATAATATTCAAGCACCTCCTCATTATAAAGATTTAACCAGTTTAACCCTTGCCTGATTTTAAAACTCACTTAAGCCAAGCAGAAAAAAATTTAATAATTCTGCAGGGCGTAAACAACCATATTCCAGATTCTTGGGATTGGCAAGTTACAATTGGTTTTTATGCCGCTTTGCACCTTGCAAATGCTCATATAGCTAAAACCATTAATGCCCATTATCGCTCTCATAGTGATATGAGAAATGCCTTAAATTTTGAAATAACTATCAATCCTTCTAAATTCGATGAGGACGCATATATTGCTTATGTTCGACTTCAAAATCTATCGAGGAGGGCTAGATATCTATGTAGTGAAGACAACCAAAACCAAGATTACCAAAAGCCTTACTATATCTCCGATAAGTTTTTCGGTAAATCTTTGCGATTATTATCCACTGTCATATCCTACTTTGAAGGAAAATACGGAATTAAAATAAACCCAATTCAAATTAAATGTGATCGTCTTCAACATAACGAATTACCTTACTTTATTAAAATGGGTTCTACTACTAAATAAATTAGGTAATTCTTTTTTTGTGTGCCCATTTGAAGTCAGTTATCTGAATATAAAAAGTGGATTAGATATATGAAATTTTGCAAAGTCTTGGGTTACTCAGAGTATTTCGAAGGTTAATTCAATATTCGTTAATTGAATCAAATTATACTTGTTGTAAATCAGTAAATATTCCATAATGAGGTAAAAGAAAATTGTATTCCACTCAACCAACCCCATGACAGCACAAGCCAGCGACTCCATAACTTATAACGATAAACGTTCGGGCATGGATACCGAACCATTAAGAGATTACATACCCGAATTAAACTTACCGCACCGTTTTGTAGCACGCACTACTTTTTGTTGGCGTGGCTATTTTGCCGAGTGGGCGGTAGATAACAACAAGCTTTTTTTAGTAGGTTTTAAAGGCTGGATTTTAGATTATCAAGAAGTAGGCATGGATTATATTTTTCCAGGTGAAGATGTGGTATTTGCACATTGGTATACCGGAACCATTCGCACAAGGCTTGGCGAAATGGTAGCCTACATACATGGTGGTTACGATTCTACGTATGAAGGTTACGTGGCTTTAAAGTTTGAAAATGGTATTTTAATTTCGGCCACAGAAAAGTGGCTTACCCTTGAAGAAATTGAAAAAGCACAACGTGATGCTGATGAAAGTATGCAAGATTTTTAGATTACCTACTCTCGATACACGTTCAACACACAAACAACCCAAAGCGCACTCGATGAGGCTGTAATTTGAAAATAAACGCACCAGCCTCTTCGAGTGATTGCCGAAAAGCCAATGCCTTGGGGGCAATCGTATCGAGAAGTGTACTTATACAGTATATCTATCTTTCCTCACTCCTTTTCTCGATACACGCGCAACTCATAGCCAACCCAAGGCGCACTCGAACAGGCTTTGAATAATACACTTAGCTTGAGCAGTGGAGTGTTAAGATGAGTTATTGTTCCTGACTCCTTCTTTAGCTCCGCTGAACTTCGTTTCGATACTTGCGCTACGCCAAGTCAGCCCAAAGCAAACTCGAGCAGGCTGTGACTTTGCGAAGCAAATTTCCGTGCCATTCTGCGGTTTCTGTGAGCACAACCTTTGCAAAGCAACCTCATTCCCGTTCAACCTTTCCTGAAACAAACCCAATCAATACATAAGCTACTGCTTACCCTTAAGATAAGATTTTCTTAAAATAAAGGTGCTTTCATAATAAATCTTAAATTTGTGGGTTATTAAAAGTCAGCATTACACGCGTATTTATGATAAAAAAAGCATCGCTTAATTGGATAAGCATTTTATTACTGTTTGGATTAAACAATTTAATTTGGGCGCAAAACTCGCCAACATCATTAAGCAAAACCCCGGAGTGGAGCGTTAGTGTTGATAAAAAAGATATTAAGGTTGGGGATGAAATTTCTGTGACGTTTACCAGTACAATAGAAAAAGATTGGTATATGTACAGCAACGATTTTGATCCGAACTTGGGTCCAATTGCTGCCGAGTTTACTTGGGAAAAACATGCATCATACCAACTTGTTGGTAAACCAACTCCTATTGGTGCGCATAAACATTATGAAGAAGTTTGGAAAGGCGATGTTTCTGTGTTTAAAAAGAAGGCCATATTTAAACAGAAAATCAAAATATTAACTGATAAGCCTGTTATTAAAGGTTCAATTTATTTCCAAGAGTGTAATGAAATTAGTGGTATTTGTATGCCACCATTTGATGTGGCTTTTGATGTAAAAGTAAATGTTTTACCAAGTGCTGAAGGTGCTGTAGCGCCATCAACCCAAACTACTGAAAACATTGATACCACAAGCAATTCTAAAACAACGGTAGAAACATCATCAATAACAACAGATACAACAACCAATACTAATCATGCAGCTGCAACGCCACCACCTGCAACAACAGGTGTTTTTAGCTTTTTATTGATTGCGTTTTTAGGTGGATTAATTGCAGTGGCCACGCCTTGTGTATTTCCTATGTTACCTATGACAGTAAGCTTCTTCACCAAAAAGAGTGAAACACGTGCTCAAGGTATTTCTCGTGCATTTACTTTTGGGTTATCTATTGTTGGTATTTATGCATCGTTGGGTTTAATTTTCGCATTCTTTGGATTAGGTCCTGATTTTGGAAATTGGTTAAGCACACATTGGTTACCTAATATTTTATTCTTTATCATTTTTATGGTGTTTGCTGCATCATTCTTGGGTTTATTCGAAATTACCTTACCACACAGTATGGTAAATAAAATAGATAGCAAAAGTAGTATGAGCAGTTTGGGCGGTATTTTCTTCATGGCCTTTACATTGGTTTTGGTATCATTCAGTTGTACTGGTCCTATTGTAGGTAGTTTGTTAATTGAAGCCGTTGGAGGTAAATTTTTAAAACCATTATTAGGTATGGCTGCATTTGGTGCAGGCTTGGCATTACCATTTACTTTGTTTGCTGTTTTTCCTAGTTTCTTACAAAACTTACCTAAATCGGGTGGTTGGTTAAATTCTGTTAAAGTAGTGTTGGGTTTTGTTGAGGTAGCTTTTGCATTTAAGTTCTTAAGTATTGCCGATGTGGTTTACCATTGGGGTATTTTAGACCGTGAAATTTATTTAGCCATATGGATAGTACTTGCATTTTTATTGGGTATGTATTTATTGGGTAAACTTAAATTTAGTCATGATAGCGATATTCCTTATGTAAGTGTTCCTCGTTTTGGTTTAGCTTTGATTTCTTTCTCTTTTGGTGTGTATATGATTCCGGGTTTATTTGGTGCGCCATTAAAAGGATTATCGGGTTTGTTACCACCAATGCAAACACAAGATTTTGTTTTGGGTGCGGGTGCATCAACCACATCTCATAGTGAGCAAAACAATGATGGAACTAAAATTAAGCATGCCGACTTTTTACATTTACCTCATGGTTTAACGGGTTATTTTGATTACCAACAAGCCTTGGAAGAGTCGAAAAAACAAAACAAACCCGTATTTGTGGATTTTACCGGACATGCTTGTGTAAACTGCCGTAAAATGGAAGAATATGTTTGGGCAAAACCGGAGGTGTTAAAGCGCTTGCAAAACGATTTTATTATTGTGAGTTTATATGCGGATGAAAGAAAAGTATTGCCTGAAAACGAGTGGTACACTTCAAAGCGTGATGGTAAAGTAAAGAAGACGATTGGCGAGCAAAACCACGATTTACAAATTACCAAATATAACTTTAGCGCTCAACCACAATATGTAATTATTGATGGTGACGAAAAGCAATTATCGGGTCCAAGCTTTTTTGATACAGACGAGCAAAAGTTTGTTGACTTTTTAGATAAAGGTAAAAACGCATTTGGAACCAAATAGGTCAATTTTTATGCATAACCTGAAACAACATTTTACCGAAGCACAGGAGATACTGGCTAAGTTTGTGGCTGATGAGAAAAACTTTGAAGCAATAGCAAATGCAGGTGCATTGATGGTAGATGCGTTAAAAAGTGAGAAAAAAATAATCAGCTGTGGTAACGGAGGCAGCTTGTGTGATGCCATGCATTTTTCGGAAGAATTAACAGGTAGATACCGTGACGACCGCAGACCCTTTGCTGCAATTGCCATGAGTGATGTGTCGCATATGGCTTGTGTGGGTAATGATTATGGATATGATTTTGTATTTAGCAGATATTTAGAAGCAGTTGGAAACAGCGGTGATGTATTACTTGCTATTTCAACCAGCGGCAACAGCAAAAATGTGCTTAATGCCATTGAAGTGGCCAAACGTAAAGGTATAAAAGTAGTAGGCTTAACCGGTAAAGATGGTGGTAAAATGGCCGGTTTATGTGATGTAGAAATTCGTGCGCCACACAGCCAATATGCCGATAGGGCTCAAGAAATACATATCAAATGTATACATGCCTTGATTGATTATATTGAACGTAACGCGTAATTAATCCTAAGGTATAAAGTAATCATCTACAAAAAAGCCATTTAACCAAAATGGTAAACGGCTTCTTGTTTGTTTATACAGATAAGGGTTTGTGAGGGGCTTAATGATTCATTTAGCAAACATAGCTTAACAAGGAATTACTTTTTTTGCATTTCATGAAACTGAGGTTTGGCTTTATGAAATGCAATATTGAAATAGTAAGCACAAAAAAATCCCGCAGTTTACTGCGGGATTTTTTATTTAAAATTACGGGGATTATTATTCGATAACCACACGTTTAGTAGCTACGCTACCATCTTTTAAAGTAATATTTACAAAGTATAAACCTGCATTTAATGTGTTTACATCAAAAGCAAAATTGTTACTTGTAGCGTTACCGTTTAATAATACACGACCAGTAATATCCATTACATTGTAAGTGCTAACATTACCTGCAGCAGCATTAAACTCAATGTTTAATACAGTTTTTGCAGGGTTAGGATAAACAGAAAGGTGTTTGCTAACGTTAGCAATTTCTTTAACATTGGTTAATTGTCCGCGAGATAATCTAATATTAAATGTATCTGACGACCATATTGAATTACCATTTAAATTAGCCTGAACAGTCCATTTCAAATCAACACTATCACCAATGTTAACGTTTGCAGATGCTAATAATGCATCAATGGTACGGTAATCAAGTGTAATACTTGGTTTTGAGCTAGGTACGTTTGCTAAAGGAGTTGCAAAATCTGTATTGCTGGCAGTGCTTAACTTCCAAGCGTAAGCCATGTTTCCGAATCCTGTTGTATTGGCTACATTCCATGAAACATTTACTGAGTTATTGCTATCACCTTTTACAACTAATGATGAGTTGTTAACCGGTGCTACCAAACCAAAAGAAGGTTTAAGTTGGTCGTTTGATGCAGGAACTAAGTCGAACTGAACAGCAATACGTCTAACAGAAAAATCAACCAAAGTATCAATATATTTTTTAGCCTTTGTAACACTCATATCAGGGTTAACTAACATAGATAATGAATCAGCACCTCTACCATCTGCAGGAATAGTCTGAGTATAAAAGTTTGTAGATAATTTAGCTTGCACATTAGCTCTGTCCCACCACTCCCAAGGTGCACCATCTTGAGGGAAGTTTGTACGCACAGGATATAGGTGCTCAACTCCATTTGTACGCGCTCTCATTACGTTAGAAATAGGGTCAACCAGATATTTGGTGTTTAATTTGTTATTTACACCCAATTGGTTTGCTTTTGGAACAACAGCACCTGCGCCTGAAGCACTAGGGATTACAGTTGTACCGTTTGTAGGTACTATTACGTTACCTGTATTAAAAGGTGCAAAAGGATCACGATCAGATTGCATGCCAACTATTGGTAAGCTGTTTGCATCTAACCAGCTTAAATCACCCATAGAGCCTCCGTAATGGAATACCATTTGAGCGTTTGAAGATACATTAGCATCACCACTTACGTTAAAAAATGGATTTCCGCCAATACCTCTCCAATCGCCAAGGGTATCAATATTAACCATTGGTGTAAAGTCGTTACGTTGGAATTTAGCAATATTGTTGATTTCTGATGCTTTATCAACTGTTGCAAGTGCCAAGGCAATGTATCCACCGGTACCTTGTCCGCCAACAATAATTTTTGAAGTATCAATACCGTATGTTGCAGCGTTTGTGCTCAGAAAACGTATAGCATTTCTTACATCTTGCATTCCACGATAAGTTGCATTTAGTAATTGTTCAGTTGATGCTGGTGGTTGCGCTAAAGCATTCCATCCTAAACGGTAGTTAACTGCAACGGCATTAAAACCACGTTTAGCCAAACGGGTACACATTTCAACAACAGCACTATCATCTTTATTACCGGTTGCTTGGCGGTTAGTTAATACCGGCAAAAAGCTACCTGTGTGTGCAATAATTACTGTTGGACGGTTGGTTACTGTACTTCCAACTGGAGTGTAAACATCACAACGTAAATTAGCACTGATGATTGGTTGTTGTCCGGGAATTTGACCGAACAAAATATTCACGCTTCTATTGCTATCGTAAACAATGTTTGATTGTTTTGAAACATCAAACATCTCTTCTAGGTACATAGTTTGGGCAAACGATGTTGTTGAACCTAAAGCCATAACGCTTAAGCCTAACAATTTTAGTAGTGTTTTTTTCATAATTATTTGGTTTATGTTTTGCTAAAATAATACTTTCTTATTGAAAAACAGGTTAATATGTATTTATCTGCGAGGATCAAGTTCAAATAGTAAAGAGAAATAAGCTAATCTACCTACTTGCGGACCTCCGTATACCTGATATACAAGGTTATTGGTAATGTTATTAGAACCGAGTTTAAATGTGCAAGACCAAGCAGGAATTCTTTTAGTGATTTGTGCATCAATCATATAATATGCGGGAACTTCCCCTGTAAATTGTGGTGAGCCTTCAAACATAAACTCGGTTTGATATTTATAGTTTATACCATAGCCCCAAAAACGGCTGGATTTACCCAAAAAGTTAATATCAAAATCTCTACCGTTGATGCCTATGTTATATTTGTGTTCAGGAGTATTAAATGCAGGTATCAATGGGTCGGTTGAGCCTTGTCTATCCAAAACGTTCCATGAATAGTTTGTGGCAAACCCTAAATATTTTTTATAAAAGTAATTAACACCTGCAGTAAAACCTTGTGTGGTTACCACATCTTTAGAATTTGTAGCTACTCGGTACACTTCAGGATTTCTAGTTGGAACATTGCTGCCCTCAGGCCAATTAGGTTTTGCACCAATTTTATAACCAATAAAGTTGGTATACCAACTGAAGTAGTAGTTTACATCGATGTATAGTTTATCTTTAAATAATGAGGTTCTCCAGCCCAATTCAATCGTTTTAACTTGTTCCGGTTTAATGGGGTCAACATTAAAATATTCCAACTGTGTTCTTCCTCTACTGAACGCATTTAGTAATGATGAGATTGTTACTAAACTGTCAAAACCATTCAGATTACCCAGCAAAGTAGCTCTTCCAACATTTAGGTTGATATATTGGTCGGTTAGTGTTGGATTACGAATAGCCGATGAAAATGAACTACGAAGAATATGTTTTTTATAAGCAAAAACACCTGTTCCTGCACTCGACCAGAGGGTGTTAAAGTTCTGATTTTTATCAACGCGATTGGTCCAACTAAACTTTAGTTTATCTTTCAACACCTTCTTTTCAATCCCTATATATGCTCCAGCTTCTTTGTTATATATTCTGGTATCTCCGGTATCTAAAAATATGGTTCCTTGGCTGTATGGTGCGTAAAGCCTGAAACTCCCACCGGTTTTAATATCAGCAGTAAGCAAACTGAACTGATATTCTCCAGCAATATGATACAACGCAGACTTGTCGAAAAGCCGTGAGCCACCCTCTCGATTTGTTCTTGAAATGATGCTTTGAAGTGTTGAATCAAATTGCGGTGTTCCGGGTTCAAACCTTGGTAAGCCAGTGTTATTTGAACTTGGATCTTGGTTGGCGGCTGTTCTAGCCAAACCGTGAAAATATCTTAATGAATCGGCCATTGAGACTTGCCAATAATTCTCGATATAATTTAATCTTTGTCCACCCGCACCCGGAATAGTATCAAGTTGTAACCCGTTTCCATTAATGTTTCTATTGTACCAATCTAACATGTAACTGCCGAGTGTTCCTTCCATTTTCGAGTTGTAATCAACACCCCATAATTGATCCGATTTAGCCGCATTTTGCAATAGAATCGCAGTTGAATATGCATCGTAACTTTTCCCTGCATCTTCGTTTGTGGCGTATGCACGTATGAAGAATTTGCCTTCTTTTCGTAACTCTAACTTGTTCTGAAAAAACAAAATATCTTTTAAACTAAAGCGGTTATCTCCTTGATATACTGTGGTTCCTGTTCCAAAGTTAGATGCCACAATAAGTTCTATATCCTTCTTTACTTTGTAATGAAATGCAGCATTCAACTTCATATTTCGTGAGTTGTAATCAACCAATTGGTCTTCGCGGTATCCGTTCCTTAAAAAATAACCTCTTCCTACACTAGGTACATTTGATGTTGGTACATAAAAATTGGCAGAAACATATTCATCACCATAAACATTAACGGCATCATAGCCTCCTGTAGATCCTGGTTTTGTAGGCGATTGTATAGTAGGCGCATAGTTTCTTGCCTCCCAATCGTTGGCACGCATGTAAAAGAAATTTAATTTATAAGCGTATCTGTCTTCCCCCTTTTTATCTTTAAAAACCTGTGCCCAACGAACTGCCGTCTCTACGAGTGCACGCTCGCCACCTTTTAAACTCACACTCAATCCAGGATATAAAAATGGAGATTTGGTTTGCATATTAATTACACCATTAAAAGCATTTGGTCCGTAATAGGCACTGCTTGCACCAACAATTAGATCTACCTTTTGTACATCAAGTTCGCTTGCACCTAAAAAGTTACCTAAACTAAAATTTAGTCCCGGACTTTGGTTATCAACCCCATCTATTAATTGTAGGCTACGTACGGGCGATGTGCTGTTAAAGCCGCGTGTATTAATAATTTTAAAACCAATACTTGCTGATGTTAAATCAACTCCTTTTAAATGCGCCAAACCTTCGTAAAAGTTAGCTGCCGGAGTTTGTTTGATGGCAGCTGCATCCATAGTTTCTACTGTTATTGGGTTTTGTTTTTGCTTTTCGGTAATGCGGCTGTCTCTTACTTCAGCTTCTTTTAGTTCTGTAACATTCGGCTCCAACCTAATTAAAAGCGGTTTATCTGTTGATGTAACTGAATACTCTAATTTGTGGTAGCCAATATAATTTACCACCAATATAAGCGGCAAAGGCTTGTCTGTTTTTAACGTAAAATTACCATCAAAGTCTGTTGATGTTCCTGTGTTTGTACCTTTAATCATAACAGCTGCACCAATAAGGCTCTCAACCGTTTTTTTATCTTTAATATTACCTTTAATGGTACGCATATTTTGCGCCAAACCAGTATTTAAAGTTATTAGTAATATAACTATTGCAAGTAAATATCTTTTCAAAGTTGGGGTATTTAAAAACTCTAAATTAGTTTTAATTAAATTCAAAGCAATTCACATCTTACAAACACAATAATATGTGTTTAATCCTAGTAATTAATCGTTTCAGCAAGTTATAACCACAAAATGTAATTTTAGTTTAATCATTAGCCTTAATCCAAATCCTATTCAAGTGTAATTGTTTTGTTAATGAGTGTATTAAAAAGATTTGCAAACATTTGACATTACAATAGCATATTAAATTATGCTTAAAAAAGGGTTATTCGTTTTTTCGAAGCCAATGGTTGTTTTCGGGCCATGGCCGCTGTAAACCACCGTTTCATCAGGTAGCACAAACAGTTTAGTTCTAATGGAATTGATTAAGGTTTCAAAATTCCCGCCCGGCAAGTCAGTTCGACCTATGCTTTGGTAAAAAAGTACATCACCAGAAACAAGCTGTTTGGTTTGGGGTTCATAAAAACTTAAACTAGCTACAGAATGCCCCGGTGTGAAAAAAATTTGCAAAGAAGTATTCCCAAAGTTTAAGGTTTGGCCTTCATTAATGTGTACCTGAGGCTCGGGTATTTCTTCCACCACCATACCAAACATTTTGGCCCAACGGTCGGTATCTTTATACGTTTCTAGTTCTTGTTGATGCAGGTGTAAGGGGAGGTTATACTTTTTAGCAACAAAAGCATTCCCCAATACATGATCAATGTGGCAATGTGTGTTTACCAACAAGGTTGGAGTGAGGTTATGTTGGGTGATAAAATTCACCAGTTCATTTTGTTCACTTGCCCTGTGGCAACCCGGATCTATAATGGCGCATTGTTTGGTTTCATCAAACAACACATAGGTGTTTTCCGAAAATTCGTTAAAAGTGAATGTGGCTAACTGCATGGCGCAAATATGTATCTTTTTAGGTATTACTGACAACCACAAGCTGGTTTGATAGTCATGTTGCCTTTATCGTCTTCAATTACAGCCAATTGTCCTTTTTCGGTGTAAATGTAAGTGCGTTTTAGCTTACCTTTTTTATAATGCTCACGTTTTTCAAGAATTTTTTTCTCTGAGTAATAATACCAATTGCCGGTTTTATTTCCATTGGTGTAGTGCCCCTTTACTTTTACTTTCCCACTAGGGTAAAACTCCCTGTATGTGCCGTTTAATGGCTGTTGCGCTTTAATATTATCCCATAAAAACACCAGCACCACGAGGGTAAAAAGTGTAATATATGTGGTTTTAATTTTTGCCATAAAAAAGGTAAAGTTAAAATGTTTTTGGCTGTAAGTTTCAAAATTAAAAACATTTACTATTTTAGCACCCCTTATTCTGAAAAAACTTAACAATAGGGATAACCAACGTGATTGCATTTGTAGAAGGAAAATTAGTTGTAAAATCGCCAGCCCAAGTTGTGGTTAATTGCGGTGGAGTCGGGTATGCCATTAACATATCATTAAACACTTACGATCAACTTGCATCGCAAGAATCGGCCCGTGTGTTAACACACTTGGTGGTTAAAGAAGACAGCCATACGCTTTATGGTTTTGCGGAAGAAGACGAGCGTCAGTTGTTTTTGTTGCTTATTTCGGTAAACGGAGTTGGCGCAAATACAGCACGTATGATTTTGTCTTCCATGAAACCAAGCGAGGTAAAGCAAGCAATAACTTCGGGTAATTGGGCGTTATTAAAATCCGTAAAAGGAATTGGCCCCAAAACAGCCCAACGTATCGTGATTGATTTACAAGACAAAGTACAGAAAACAGAAGGATTCTCTGGAGAGCAATTAACAGCATTTACCACTGCTAATAAAGCTACCGAAGAGGCGCTTGCCGCGTTAATTATGTTAGGATTTGCTCGCAATGAGGCCGAAAAAGGGCTACAAAAAGTGAAGCAACAAAATCCGAATTTTTCAGTTGAAGAATTAGTGAAAAACACCTTAAAAGTTATTTGATGGCGAAACTCTACTTTGTTTACTCTCTCTAAAATAAAATACATATCGCTCTCCTCTGTATTCACCTTGCTTGCAAGCATGGTGTGGGGAGTTACGCCCGATTTTTTTGCATGGTATGAGTTTGATTCAGACAAAAAATCGGTTAATCATGCATTTAGTTTTGCCCCACCGGATAGCTCAGGAGGTTCTGATACCACCAGAAAAAAACTCCCTTACCCAATCCAAGACAGGAAACCTTACGAGTTAAATCAAAAAACACATCCGTTCGATTTAGGTGAACCATCAAACATTAAAAACCGTTACGAGTTAGATCCTAACTCAAACCAATACAACTATAAATCAACAGTAGGCGGACAACAATACCGTTTGGGCGCAACAGTTCCTGTTAAAGAGCAACTCAAACGCGAAAATGATCGTCAAAATGCACAATACTTTAAGCAACGCGCCCAAGCGCAAAATTTTGTGAAAGGTGGCGGTTTAATACCTCCACTAAAGGTTGGTCCTAAAATTTTTGATAAAATATTTGGTAGTGGTATTATTGACATTAGGCCTCGTGGTACGGCCGAACTTATTTTTCAAGGTAACTTCAACACGGTTCGTAATCCCGCAATCGCTTTACGTCAACAAAGTACCGGTCAATTCGATTTTCGTCAAAAAATACAGCTCAATGTTTCTGGTAGTGTAGGCGATAAAATGAAGGTAAACATGAACTACGATACCGAAGCCACTTTCGATTTTGAAAACCAAATGAAATTGGATTATTCGGGTAAAGACGATGATATCATTAAAAAAATTGAGTTGGGTAATGTTAGCTTGCCCTTAAACTCATCGCTTATACAAGGTAGCCAGAGTTTGTTTGGGGTAAAAGCCACCATGCAGTTTGGTAAGTTAACAGTAACTTCTATTGTAACGCAACAACGCGGAAAAACCACCGAAACAGAGTTACAAGGTGGAGTTCAAACCACGCGTTTTGATATTCAGGCCGATAATTACGACATGAATAAGCATTATTTTTTAGCTCAATATTTTAGAGATAACTATGATGCTTGGTTGAGTAATTTACCTATTATTTCATCACCAGTGGTTATTAACCGTTTAGAGGTTTGGGTTACGAACCGTACCGGTGTTTTTGATAACGCACGTGATGTAATTGGCTTCAGTGATTTGGGTGAAGCTGGAAAACGCGACAACAAATATTGGGAACTTAATCCAAACCCCAATGATACTTTTCCGGGCAACAGTGCCAATAATTTGTATGGTTATTTAAGTGGGCAAGGATTAAATCCGGATACTGCCTTGTTACGCCAGTCATTCCAAATACAAAATCAAATAGCTCGTCATCAAGCCACCACTAATTTACAGGCAATATCGCAGTTTCAAATGATTAATTATGCGCGATTGTTAAGCCCAAGTGAGTATAACATTAATACCCGTTTAGGTTACATATCGTTAAACAGTGCCTTAAATAACGATGAAGTTTTGTGCGTAGCTTTTGAGTACACTTTGGATGGCCGGTATTTTAAAGTGGGTGAGTTTACAACCGATTTACCTCCAAATCCTGAAGTGCCAAATGTATTATATACCAAAATGCTTAAAGGTCCATCGCAACGTCCCGATTTACCAATGTGGGATTTAATGATGAAGAATATTTATGCATTAGGTACATTTAATATTCAACCAAAAGATTTTAAGTTAAATGTGGTGTATGCCGATGATCCTTCCGGTGCAGATTTAAATTACATACCACAGCAAAATGAACCATTATTAAGCGGTGTACCTTTAATTACGGTTTTAAATCTCGACAATTTAAATACACAACAAGAACGAGCACCCGATGGTATTTTTGATTACATTGATGGAGTAACCATCAACTCTATGCAAGGGCGTGTTATTTTTCCGGTGGTTGAACCATTTGGTACTCACCTTACCTCGAAATTCGTAAATAATAAAGACCGTGCTCGTTATTATTCTTTTTATGAGTTGTACGATTCAACACGATTTGCAGCCATGCAATTACCGCAGTACAATAAATTCTTTTTACGAGGCACATATCAAGGCTCTTCAAGCAACGAAATATCACTAAACAGCACCAATATTCCGCGTGGTTCCGTAAAGGTTACGGCCAATGGTGCACCGCTAACAGAAAACACCGATTTCGTAGTTGATTACAATTTAGGTCGTGTAAAAATTTTAAATACCAGTTTGCTTAATTCGGGTGCTTCCATTAAAGTTTCATCAGAAAGCAACTCTTTATTTACGGTTCAGCAAAAAACGTTATTAGGTAGCCGTTTCGATTATAAATATAACAAAGATTTGTTATTGGGCGGTACGTTTTTATACCTAAACGAAAGACCTTTAACACCTAAAGTTAATATCGGTGAAGAGCCCATTTCAAACATGATTGTTGGTTTAGATGGCTCTTACAAACGCGATTCAAGATTTTTAACCAAGTTGGTTGATAAGCTTCCGTTTATTGAAACTAAAGAGATCTCAACCATAACTATTAGTGGCGAGTTTGCTAAATTAATTCCCGGTGTGCAGGGCGCATTGGCGCAACAAGGAACCGCCTACTTAGATGACTTTGAAGCTAGTGAAACACCATTTGACTTGCGTTCGCCTGCATTAAATTGGACGTTGGCATCAACCCCGCAAGGCCAACCCGATTTGTTTCCTGAAGGCAATACATTAAATAACTTAGAGTATGGTTTTAAGCGTGCCAACTTTGCTTGGTACAATATTGCAACTACTTTTTATCGCGAGGATAATTTTACTCCGCAACACATACAAGATGATGATGAACAGTTGAGTAATGATTGTGTGCGTGAGGTTGATATAAAAGAGATATTTCCTGAACGCCAACTTCAGCCGGGTTTACCAACCAACGTTTCTACTTTAGATTTGGCTTTTTATCCTAAAGAAAGAGGACCTTATAATTACAATGTTGATGAATTAAATGAGGATGGCACAATGGCCAATCCTACAACTAAGTGGGGTGGTATGATGCGTAAAATTGATCAAAATGATTTTGAAGCCACCAACATTGATTACATTGAAGTATGGATGATGGATCCTTACGCTTGTAAAAATGATGCATCAAACCAAGGTTCATTTTATTTAAATTTAGGTAACATATCAGAGGATATTTTAAGAGATAACCGCAGGTCGGCCGAAAATGGTTTACCCCGAACCGAAGCCGATAATTTGTACATGGATAGTACCATTTGGGGGCGCGTACCACGTAAGCCGGTAATTAATTTTGCCTTTGATGCCGACCCTGCCATCAGGCAACAACAAGATGTGGGTTTAGATGGTTTTAATGATGAAGGAGAACGTGCTTGGTTTGATACTGCATATATTAGAAAAGTTGGACAAGTACATGGAACTACCAGTGCTGCCTATCAAAATGCATCAAACGATCCCTCAAACGATAACTATAATTATTACTTAGGCACACAATACGATAATTCGCAAACAACCATTCTCGACCGCTACAAACGTTTTAACCGTCATCAAGGTAATTCACCAACCATTGAACAATCGCCCGAAGCTTATCCTGTAACCGCCACCAATACCCCCGATAACGAAGATATTAACCGCGATTTTACTTTAAATGATATTGAAGAATATTATCAGTACAAAGTTGACATCAGCAAAAATCGTTTAGCCGTTGGTCAAAATTATGTAACGGATAGTGTGCGCGCTTTGGCAACACTTAAAAATGGGAGCACACGTGAAATTACTTGGTATCAATTAAAAATTCCTGTACGCGAATACGAGAAAAAAGTAGGTCAGATTTATGATTTTAAATCGATACGTTTTATGCGCATGTTTATGCGTGGTTTCAATGATGATATGATACTACGTTTTGCGTATTTTCAGTTGGTACGTGCAGATTGGCGCAAGTATTTGGGTAATTTAGAAGCGGGTAAAGAAAATATACCAACCGACAATGTTGATAGAACACAGTTCGTGGTATCAACGGTTAACTTAGAAAAAAACAGTAGGCGCGCTCCTATAAAATACGTAGCACCTCCGGGTATTCAACGCGAGATTGATTTTAGCTCACCAACAGCAGTTGAACAGAACGAACAATCGTTATCACTGCTTGTTTGTGATTTACGCGATGGTGATGCACGTGGTGCATTTAAAAACATCAGCACCGATTTAAGACGTTACGGTAAATTACGCATGTTTTTGCATGCAGAAGGTGTAAACGATGCACTAAAAGATGATGATGTACATGCATTTATTCGTATAGGTACAGATTTAACCAATAACTATTACGAATTTGAAATGCCTCTAAAAGTTACAGTTCCTCCAACCGGTAATCCAAGTGATATTTGGCCTAGCGCTAACGAAATGACCATTACATTAGAGGAGTTAATCAATACAAAAATTGCACGTACCAATGCTAACTATCCATTTACAGCTGTGTATGAGCGCCAAGGTGGCAATGGCATTTATCGTGTAATAGGTTTACCGGATTTAAGTCAGGCACGTGTGGTCATGGTTGGTATACGTAATCCTAAAGCAAAACCCGGAATAAATAACGATGATGCATTACCTAAATGTGCAGAGGTTTGGTTTAACGAATTAAGGATGACTGAGTTTAATAACCAAGGTGGTTGGGCTGCAACCGGTAGGGTATTGGCCAAGTTAGCTGATTTTGGAAACTTGCAATTTACAGGAAGTGTTTCTACTGTTGGTTGGGGTGGAATTGATAAAAAATTAAACGAACGCAGTTTAAACGATCAATACAATTACGATTTACAAAGTAATTTTGAGTTAGGTAAATTTTTTCCTAAAAACTTTGGGTTATCTATTCCACTATTTTTATCATATGGCAATACAATCATTCGTCCATTTTATAATCCTTTAAACCCTGATGTAAAATTACAGAAAGAAATTGACGAAAGTACAAATCCGGCATATGTTGATAGAATTAGTCGCGCTGCTGATGACTACACCACACGCAGAAGTTTAAATTTTACCAATATCCGCAAAAACAGAATGGGTACAGGTAAACAGCATTTTTATGATGTAGAAAATTTCACTTTTACATATGCCTACACCGAAACATACAGACGTAACCAATCCATTGAATATTATATACTAGAAAACTACCGTGGTATGGTAGGATATACCTATAATTTCGCACCAAAACCATGGGAGCCGTTTAAAAGTAAAATCAAATCGAAACAGCTGCAATTGGTTAAGGATTTTAACCTTAATTTTAAACCTGCTTCATGGGGTGCTCGTATGGAAGCCGATCGAAGATATGGTGTAACCATAAACCGCAACAACGATAACCCCAATACCATTATACCTACTTTGTTTGATAAGTTGTTTACCATGAATAGGTACTACGATTTTAGGTATGACATCACTAAAGGTCTTAAATTGGATTACAACTCAACCGCTATGGCTCGTATTGATGAGCCCATTGGAAGAATAGATGAAAGCACGCCACAAAAACAAGATAGTATGTGGAATAACTTTTGGAAAGGCGGCCGTTTAACGCAATATGATCAGGTAATGCGTTTAAATTATACCATTCCTATTAATAAAATTCAGTTGTTAAGTTGGACAAACCTAACATACAACTACACGGCAAACTTTCAATGGAAACAAGCACCACCGGCTGCCGATAGTTTGGGTAATACCATTCAAAATTCACGCGTACAAACTTGGAATGCTAACCTAAACTTAATTATGTTGTATAATAAGTTTGCCATTTTGCGCGAGCTAAATAATCCGGGTGGAACTAAAGCTCCTTCCGCTCCCAAAAAACCAAAACCTAAAAAGAAGCTCACCAAGAAAAAAGATAAAAACGGAAAAGAAATAAAAGAGAAGGAGGAAGAGGAAGAAGAAAAGCCTGCACCGAAGTTAAATCCGGCAATGAAATTTGCTTTACGTTTATTAACCAGTACTAAAAATGTAACGTATCAGCACACCATCAACAACGGTATGGTGCTACCCGGCTTCAATTCTAAGCCACAATACGTAGGTCAAAATTTTGATGTAGGTGCACCTGGTTTCGATTTTTTATTAGCTATGCAAGATCCCGAATACCGTTTTCAGGCTAGCCAAAAAGGGTGGTTAACAAAAGATACGCGAGTAAGTAATTACTACATAACAGATTTTAGAGAAAATATTACTGGTCGTGCCACACTTGAACCTATTCAGGATTTTAGGGTTGAGTTAAATGTGTCAAAACAATACTCTCGTGCACAGCAATCGTTATTTAGATTTGATTCTATATTGGATACACACCGCGATGTTGGTCCATTGGTAGAGTCGGGAACGTATTCATTAACCTATAATATTTTTGCCACTACATTTTCTAAAGAATTGTCGGATGGAACATCAGAAGTGTTTAATCAGTTTCAGGAAAATCGTAAAACAATTGCAGAACGATTATCCCAAAATACTGAACGTCCGGGTTTAGGAGTTGATAGTAATGGTTTCCCTGTGGGCTATAGTCGTAACGCACAAGATGTATTGATTCCAGCATTTTTAGCAGCATACTCTGGTAAGAATGCAAGTACATCGGCATTAACAGCTTTCCCGCAAATTCCGGTTCCAAACTGGCGCGTTACTTATACTGGTTTAACCCGTATCGAAAAAATTAAAGAATATGCAAGCAATGTAACCATTAACCACGCTTACACTTCAACTTATTCAGTAGCTTCTTTTCAAACCATTACCGATACCGCTTCAACCAACTTAAATGGGGATTACAGTCCGCAATACCAAATACGAAGTATAAGTATGGTAGAGCGCTGGGGACCATTTATTGGCATTGATGTTACCTTAGTAAATAACTTAACGGCAAGATTTGAGTACAAACGTGATCGTACGTTAAATTTTGCTTTAACCAACGGGCAATTAAGTGAGCAAAAAGGAAACGAGTTTGTATTTGGTACCGGTTATCGTACACAAAAGTTGCGTATTCCGTTTTTACGCGGAGGAAGAACTTTGGTGTTAAAAAATGATATTAACTTTAGGTTTGATTTTAGTATACGTGAGCAAGTAACTAAAGTACGTAACTTAGACAGACCAAGCAACGACCCTGTATTGGGTCAAACTGTTATATCTATCCGTCCAACCATAGAGTACATGATTAACGAGAAGTTGATGCTACGTATTTTCTACGATAGAAGACAAACCAATCCAGCCACATCAAACCAATTCCCAACCATCATTACCAGTGGTGGATTTAGTTTGAGGTATACAATACAGTAATCAGCACAAATAACTTTTGTGCAAAACAGCCTAATTTATGATGAAATACTTTTTGAGAACTTGTTTGCTATTTTTATTGCTTTCTGTTGGTTATAAACTTAATGCGCAAACAGTTTTATTAGCTGAAAGAGATAGCAGTTATAATCAATCACCAATTGCTAAAGCATGGTATAACGTACAGTCAACCTCTACAGGTTTTTTATTAAACGGTTGGCGCAGGAACAGGGCATTTTTTGTTGACCATAATTTTGATACAATCAACAACAATTACATCAATTCCATTTTACAAAAAAGTAAAGCAACCGGATATATAGTTGCAACAAACAATAGCAACTGTTTCAGGTTTTTTAATGGTAAGTTGTTGTATTATGATGCTAAAATCAATCAGGAAAAAGTGGTTTTAAAATTCCCGTTTACATACAGGGGTATTACATACAATTTGTATCAAGGAAAGTCATTGCACAACGAAGGTTTTTTTGCTTTATATGACAGTGTATCTAACGGAATTATTTTTCAAATTGAACCCAAACGAAACGCTACATTAAATGCCGATTGGTCTATTCAAAAAGGGTCTATAAGTAAAGCATGCCTTTTAATTTGGGTTGATGCTAAAGGTAAAATTTTAGAGGGTATTGGTAAGTACGATTCACTATATCATTTCGACAACTCAGATGCAGCAGGCGTTAATCATTTTACGATAAATGCTAAAGAAAGATTAGTAATAATTACCCAAAAGGCATCAAAAAATTTGCAAACTTATAATTTAGCCAATAAGCAATATGCAAAATATGCATTAAATACATCGCAAGTTGCGGGTAATTTTAATAAATACACTTCATTAAAAAGAAACGATACCATTGAGGCTATAGAAAAGGTTTTAATAGAAACACCCAGTTTTGATGATTTGATTTATGATGAATACAAAAACTGCTATTACATTTTAAGAACCGATGCCGGATTTGATAGTACTTGGGAAATAACAACGCAAAAAAGTGTTTTTACTGTTCAGCAAAGCCCTGCTCCTAAAACTAAAAAGGCAAAAGTATGCAGCCCCGGCAGCCCACAAATGTTTAAGCAATTTAAAGTATATGCCAATAAACCAACTTACCTGCAAGTGTATGATGCCAATTTTAAATTTGTAAGAGAATACCAAGTTGATTTATCGAACAACATCAGGTTTGTAAAAGTTTATCCCAATTATATTTTGGTTAATAATCCTGTTTTAGCCCAATCAATGTATAAGTTGTTCATTGAATAATACCTGAACAGTTTGATTATTTCTAAAGGAATTATTAGTGTTATTTTGAGAATTAAAGTATCGAGACTTAGTGCATTCTTATCAAGAAATTAATGTTTGATTGTTGAATCATCTTTGAAGGATTCCATAGGGCATATGATGATTTTACGTAACAATCAAAGTGACTGTTTGTGGGCTGGGTTTGGTAAGCAATCCCTAAGCGTAGCGGCTTGGATTGCGCTGCAAAAACAGGCACAGTAGATTGTAGTAAAAGCATCATAAGCCTTGAATTTTTTGGGTACTTTTTAGCTCTATATTTTTATGTTTTCATCGGTATCGCTGAATGTAAACATTTGTTTCAAGACAACTGCGCAGCAATCAACGAGGCCAAAAAACAATAAACAACAACGAGTTAAAAAGTATCGCGGGTTTGGGGTGCAGCCCCATGAATGAAAAATTTGTTTTTTTTTAAGATAATCATTTGATAATCTGAGTAAAATTCAGATTAAGTAATAACCTTTTCAAATCGTATTGATGTTCTAAAACTCAATTTGAGAGGTCGGCTTAACTCGAACTAAGGTTGGATTGGACATAATCCTCAACGAAATCAAACCTCACCTAACATACATCTTCACATGTTCAATACCACCTTCCCAAAAGTGTTCGCCTTTGGGTAAAAGATTGTGGCGCAGGTAGAAATTTTTGGCGGCCAATTGCGCATGTAAATAAACCGGTTTTTCGTCTTGAGGCACATCAGCAATAATCCGTTTTAGCAATGCTGCTCCAACCTGCTGATTTCTATATAATTTAGTAACAGCAAACCGCTCTAGTTTATAACCTTTTTCTGTTGCACGCCAACGCGCAGTACCCACTATCTTATTGTTAATCAGAGCAACATAATGGTAGCTTTCTACTTCAAATTCCCATTCAATATCCTCAGGGCAATTTTGCTCTATTACAAATACTTCTTTACGAATTTTATGTGCCTCATTTAGCTCTTCGGGCGTTTCAACCAACTTTACCTTAATCATACCTTGAGTTTGTAAAAAAAGTTTATGTTTGCAAACATAATACATCAAGTAACATGAGCAACATAGTTGAATTATTAGGCGCAAATGCCGACAGCTTACTAAAGCACGAGTGTAAAACAATTAGCAAAGAGCATATTCACGCTCCAAGCCCAACTTTTGTAAACGATATTTTCGGACAAAGTAACCGTAACCCTCAAGTATTACGTAGCTTACAACAAATTTACAGCACCGGCCGTTTAGCAAATACCGGATATGTTTCAATTTTACCTGTAGATCAAGGTATTGAGCATAGCGGTGGAGCTTCATTTGCACCAAATCCTCGTTATTTCGACCCTCAAAATATTGTAGAATTAGCTATTGAAGGCGGTTGTAATGCTGTGGCTTCAACATATGGTGTTTTAGCTTCTTGTTCACGCAAATACGCCCATAAAATTCCTTTTATTGTTAAAATTAATCACAACGAGTTTTTAAGCTACCCAAATAAATTCGACCAAATTATGTTTGGTTCGGTAGAGGAAGCTTGGAACTTAGGTGCTGTGGCTGTTGGTGCTACTATTTATTTTGGTAGTGATGAAAGCGCACGCCAAATACAAGAAGTTGCCGCTGCTTTTGAGCGTGCACACGAGTTGGGTATGGCTACCATTTTATGGTGCTACTTACGTAACAACTCATTTAAAAAAGATGGTGTTGATTACCACACTGCTGCCGATTTAACAGGCCAAGCCAATCACTTGGGTGTAACTATCCAAGCGGATATTATCAAACAAAAATTACCTACAGTTAACGGTGGTTATACTGCATTAAACTTCGGTAAAACACACAATAAAGTGTACACAGAACTTTCATCAAACAACCCAATTGATTTGGCACGTTACCAAGTAGCAAATTGCTACATGGGTCGCCAAGGTTTAATTAACTCGGGTGGAGAAAGTAAAGGAGCCAGCGATTTAGCTGAAGCAGTTACTACAGCAGTAATTAACAAACGTGCCGGAGGCCAAGGGTTAATTTCAGGTCGTAAAGCATTCCAAAAACCGGTTAACGAAGGTGTTGCGTTATTAAATGCAATTCAAGATGTATACCTTGATAAATCTATTACTTTAGCTTAATTAAGTTAATAAGTTATTGGTTGGTTGGGTGATGTTTTTCGCTCAATCAACCAATTTTGTTTTTAACACAGAGGTTAAAATCTCAAATACTAAAAAAAATGAGTTGGTTTAAACGTGTAAAAGAAGGTATTACAACCTCAACCGAAGATAAAAAAGCGGTACCTGATGGGTTGTGGCACAAGTGCCCAAGATGTAAAAAAGCCATTACCACAGCCGAGCATGAGGCCAATCAGTTTGTTTGTCCCGGTTGTAATTACCACGATAAAATCGGTTCGAAAGAATATTTTGAACTGTTGTTTGATGACAGCAAATACACCGAGTTGTTTGCCAATATTCATCCAACCGACCCTTTAGAGTTTAAAGATACCAAGGACTATAAATCGCGTTTGGCTGATAGCCAAAAGAAAAGTGGCATGACAGATGCCATGCGTGTTGGTACAGGTACTATTCATAGTTTTCCTATTGTTATTGCCTGCATGGACTTTAACTTTATTGGAGGAAGTATGGGTAGCGTGATGGGTGAAAAAATTGCACGTGCCATCGATTATGGTCGCGAAAATAAAATTCCAGTAATGGTCATTTCAAAATCGGGTGGTGCCCGCATGATGGAAGCTGCGTTTAGCTTAATGCAAATGGCTAAAACATCAGCAAAACTGGCCTTGTTGGCAAAGGATGGTATTCCTTATATTAGTTTATTAACCGATCCTACAACAGGTGGAGTTACGGCATCTTTTGCAATGTTGGGCGATTTTAATATTGCCGAACCGGAAGCATTAATTGGATTTGCCGGTCCGCGTGTTATCCGCGAAACTATTGGTAAAGATTTACCTAAAGGTTTCCAAAGTTCAGAGTTTTTATTAGAGCATGGTTTCGTTGATATGATTGTAAACCGTACCAACTTAAGAAATCAATTGGGGCAATTACTTTCGTTGTTGGCTAATAAACCATTGGTTAAGTCGGAAGTAGCCTAATACTTATTTCCAATTTTCAAAAAGCAGTGCAACACAAGTTGTGCTGCTTTTTTGGTTTAAGTTAGAATATTTGCTAGTTTCAATAAATTGCATAGCTTTGCGGCTCATTTTATTAAACAATAAAACTATAAATTATGTATTTGACCACAGACACGAAGCAATCAATCTTCGAAAAGTACGGTAAAGCCAAGTCTAAAACAGACACAGGTTCAGCTGAGAGTCAGATCGCATTATTTACTCACCGTATTAATCACATTACGGGCCACTTAAAGCAAAATAAAAAAGATTATTCTGCTGAGTTAAGCCTTGTGAAATTGGTAGGTAAAAGACGCGCTCTATTAGACTATCTTGTTAAAAATGATATCTTCCGTTACAGGGCGATTATTAAAGAATTAGAAATCCGTAAATAATGTTCAGTTATTTTGGATTAGCGATACACCTTCCGGCATCTATGTCGGTTTGCATATCGTAAATTTCATAAAAGCAGGGGCCAACAAAAGCCTCTGCTTTTGTGTTTTATTGTAGTTATAATAAGATGAAAATATAAACCTGAGTGTAGGTTTACACAGAGCTAAAAAGAAACTTAAACAAAATAAACCTTGCAGGGAATAGGCCCTGTAAAAAATTAGAAAAATGAGTAAAGCAACAACAAAAACGCTTGAAATAGGTGGTAAAACCATTTCAATCGAAACAGGCCGCTTAGCACGTCAGGCTGACGGTGCTGTGGTAGTAAAAATGGGCGACACGATGATTCTTGCAACAGCAGTATCAGCACGTGAAGCTAAAGAAGACGTGGATTTTATGCCACTAACGGTAGATTACCAAGAGAAGTTTGCTGCTGTAGGCCGCATTCCGGGTAGTTTCCACAAACGCGAAGCAAAATTAAGCGATTACGAAGTATTGGTTAGCCGTATTGTTGACCGTGCATTACGTCCGCTTTTTCCTGAAAATTACCATGCTGATACGCAGGTAATGTTACAATTAATTTCATCAGACAAAAACTTAAACCCTGATTGCTTAGTAGGTTTAGCTGCTTCGGCTGCTTTAATGGTAAGTGATATTCCATTTAACGGTCCAATTTCTGAAGTACGCATAGCACGTATAAATGGTGAGTTTGTGTTAAACCCTTACATCGACCAGTTGGCTAGCGCTGATATGGACTTAATAGTAGCCGGTACAGAGCACGATTTAAATATGGTGGAAGGTGAGTGCAGCGAGGTAAGTGAAATAGACATGTTAGCTGCTTTAAAAATTGCACACGAAGCTATTAAACTTCAATGTAAAGCTCAGTGGGATTTATGTGACATGTTAGGTGGTCGCAAGCCTGCTCGTGCATACAACCACGAGCGTAGTGATGATGCGTTGGCTGCACATATTCGTGAGTTTGCTTACGATAAAATTATGGCTATTGCCAAAGGCGCGCTAGGTAAAAACGAGCGTAGTGAAGCATTTAAAGCTATTCGTAAAGAATACATCAACCAGTTTTATCCGGAAGGCAGCGAAACTGCTCACGATAAATTTTTATTGAACAAATACTTCCACGATGTGGAGTATGATGCTGTTCGCGCCATGATTTTAAACGATAAAACGCGTTTAGATGGCCGTAAGTTAGATGAAGTTCGCCCTATTTGGAGTGAAGTAGGTTATTTACCTGCAGCACACGGTAGTGCTGTATTTACACGTGGTGAAACACAATCGTTAACCACCGTAACTTTAGGTACTAAATTAGATGAGCAATTATTAGATGCACCAATGAATGCAGGTTATGCTAAATTCTTGTTGCATTATAACTTCCCTTCGTTTTCAACCGGTGAGGTAAAGCCTAACCGTGGTCCGGGACGTAGAGAGATTGGTCATGGTAACCTTGCATTACGTGGTTTAAAACGCATCTTACCACCGTTAACCGAAAGTCCTTATACCATTCGTATTGTAAGTGATATTTTAGAATCTAATGGTTCATCATCAATGGCCACAGTTTGTGCCGGTTCGTTAGCATTAATGGATGCAGGTATTAAAATTAGCGGAGCTGTTAGTGGTGTGGCTATGGGTTTAATTAGCGATGAAACTACTGGGAAATACGCAATTTTAACAGATATCTTGGGTGATGAAGATCACTTAGGCGATATGGACTTCAAAGTAGTGGGTACTGCCAAAGGTATTACTGCTTGCCAAATGGATATTAAAATCAATGGTTTGAAATGGGAGATGGTTGAGGAAGCTTTAAAACAAGCTAATGCAGGCCGTTTGCACATCATGAACGAGATGAATAAAACCATCAGCAAACCTAATGAAGATTACAAACCACATGCTCCACGTATCGAAACCATTATTATTGATAAAGATTTTATTGGTGCAGTAATTGGTCCGGGTGGTAAGGTAATTCAAGGCATACAAAAAGATACCGGTGCTACTATTTCTATTACAGAAGTTGGTAATACTGGTGTTGTTGAAGTAGCGGCTACCAATGGTGATAGCATGCGTAGAGCAGTTGACATCATTAAAGGTATTACTGCAGTTCCTGTAGTGGGTGAAGAATACGTTGGTAAAGTTAAAACCATCGTTGATTTCGGTGCTTTTGTTGAATATCTACCTGGTAAAGATGGTTTATTACACATTAGTGAAGTGAGTTGGAATCGTTTACCAAGTATGGAAGGTGTGTTACAAGTAGGCGAAGAAATAAAAGTAAAGTTGATAGAAATCGATAAGAAAACCGGTAAGGTTAAATTATCACATAAAGTTTTATTACCTCGTCCTCCTCGTCCTGAAAACAAACCAGAAGGCGCAGCACCAAGTGCAGAAAATAACGCTTAATTAATATAGGTTATATTACAAAATAGGCCACCCTAGGGTGGCCTATTTGCGTTAATAAAAGTGCTTGTTTTATTGCTTCACAATCTTCACTGTACTTGTTTGTCCTTGCGAAGTAATACGCAGTAAATACAAAGCTGGGCTTAATGTTTTCACATCAATATTAAACTCGTTAGTTGCGTTATTGCATGTAGTGGTTATCAAAACTTTTCCGTTTAAGTCCATCAACTCAAAACTAGCGTTGTTTAATGTTTTATCCGATTCAATCATAATTTCGGAACTAACCGGATTAGGGAAAATAGAGTAAGACTGCGTTACGTATTCTTTAGTACCTGAGTTTTTGATGTAAGTAAAACCATTTAACAAAGCAGTGCCTCCTGGAGTTGTTACACTTACATTTCCGGTTGCCCCACTATCAACAGTAGCAGTTATAACGTATGCGGAAACCACATTAAAATTTTTAGCATTTACCCCACCAAATAATACAGCACTAGCATTGTTAAAATTAATACCATTGATGGTAATTAGAGTTCCATTGCTTCCTTTTTGTGGAGTAAAGGATGTGATAACCGGTGATGGTATTTGTGGTTGGAGGTATATAAATCCATTGGATGATGCAATGCCTTTTGGAGTGGATACTACAATTACACCTGAAGCTCCTGAATCAACAACAGCTCTAATAATTTGTGGTGATATTACAATGTAACTTTTGGCGTTAACTTGGCCAAAGCTAACAGATGTAGTATTCGAAAAATAATTTCCTGTAATCGTAATGGTATCACCTTTTTTCCCTTCCATTGGGCTAAATGAGTTTATGTAAGGAGCATGGTTTGGCAACACATGAACATTAAAAGCTAAATTAGTACGCCCTACTTCCGGACAAAAATTATCGCGGGCCGAAACCTTGAAATAGTATGGTTTATCACTGGTATCGCGGTCTTCTGTTTTCCAGCTAAACAACCATGAATCTTCAACAGGTCGCAGATGAATAGAGTCAACCGTGTAGGTTGGTTTAATTATTATTTTATTAGCACTTAAAATAGTTTCGCCCCAATTTATATAGGTTGTATCATGTCGCGGTGTTACCGGATATGCATCAATGTCTTTTGCTGTAACAATAAAACCAATAGAATCTCCTGCATATACATTATAGTTTGTAATTGGTTTATTGTTTGCATTTGAAGGTATGGTGACAAGCTTCGGCAAATTATTGGCTTGACAGTTGTAAGTATATAACTGCATGTCGCGTTGAGTTATGCCTAAAAGTACCCTGTTACCGCTATTGTCGTAATACCATTGTTTTACAATCAAATTAAGGTTGCCAGTTATAAAACCTGTTGTGTTGTTCAATGGTCTAAAACGAATATCTCCTGTCATAGAATCAATTAAAATATATGGTCCGTTGGTAATCGGATAATCAGCGTGCGGTGATTGGGTGGTGTCTAAAGGAAATGGGTAACGCGCATTGCCTGGTGATTGGTAATTTACCGGGTTTCCTCCAGACTGATTTGAAGGCGCAATTTCATAGGTTAAAAGATCTCCGTCAGGGTCAACTGCATCCATGTTCAAAACGTATTCTTGTCCCGAACAAAATTTCACCATTGGTTCATTTTTTAGTATTGGCGAGCTGTTGTTTAACGCGCTTGTTGTACTTTTAAAAATATCTAAAGTTGCGCCAATTCTAAAGTCTTGACCCGATGAGCCTGCTAGGTTCCAAATACCCGCATTACGACAACAAATTGTCCAATATACATCCCAGTAATTACAGTTGGTATTGTTTAGTGATGGCAAGTTTAAATTTAAAATACCCTCGAAAATATACTTCTCTACTGAAGGAGTAATCAAACCGGGTGTTACTTGGCCAAGGTTATTACAACCATTTTTAGCAACACTTCCGCATATTTCAACATTGCCTTTGTTAACGTCTTCAACTTTAACTAAATTCATAGAGACGTTAAATGCACTTGGAGTTGCTGTGCATCCGTTAGGATTAAGCGTAGTATTAGGGCGGGCAGTCAAAGTTTGTGTGCATGCCATACTACTGCATAATGTAGCACCAGTGCAATCCCTGTAAAAGGTTAAGCGCATTTTCCATGTGCGTGGACCTATGCACTCGTATTCAACAGCTCCTCCCATAATGTGAGATGCATGGGATGTAGTTGAGAACAGCATTAATACCAACAGAGATAATAGGTAGAAATATTTTGGGTTGAAATTCAATTGTTTCAGTTTGGTTAGGCTAATCATAAGGTTTAAAGTTGTTAATGTTTCGTGAATTTAAGGAATAATATCAATCTGTCAATAGCAGCAATGTTTTTAACCACAACAAATTGTTTTCTTTTGCACCTTTCAATCAAGTCAATCATTTTTTATCTTTAGTTGCATAAATTTAATTCCAATAAAATAATTGTACAACCCCAACAACATCAGCACATAACTTAAGTGGTTCATGCCAAATCATTATCATCTATAATATATGATTAAATTTTGGTTTGATTTTTAGTTGTAAAAGTTAACTTTGCGGCACTTAAAAATAAGCTAAATATTCGTAACTATGTCAAAATCAGGAGTAGTAGCTCAGGTAATTGGTCCGGTAGTGGACGTTAGATTCCCTGATAACAGCGAAAAATTACCTAAGATACTTGATGCATTGGTGATTACCAAAGCTGATGGAACTAGAGTAGTATTAGAGTGCCAACGCCACTTGGGCGAGAACATGATCAGAACCATCGCAATGGAGGCAACTGATGGTTTAGTGCGCGGTATGGAGGTTGTTCCTACCAGTGCGCCAATTGCAATGCCTATAGGTGATGATATTCGTGGTCGTTTGTTTAATGTGGTAGGTGAGCCTATTGATGGTATGAAAAGTGTACCTACAGAAGGTGGTCGCTCTATTCACCGCAATGCTCCTCGTTTCGAAGATTTATCAACTAGTGCTGAACCACTTTATACAGGTATCAAAGTAATTGACTTAATTGAGCCATACGCAAAAGGTGGTAAAATTGGTTTGTTTGGTGGTGCGGGTGTAGGTAAAACCGTTTTGATTCAAGAGTTAATCAATAACATCGCGAAAGCTTACGATGGTTTCTCTGTATTTGCCGGTGTTGGTGAACGTACTCGTGAAGGTAACGATTTGTTGCGTGAGATGATTGAGTCAGGTATTGTAAAATACGGTGATGATTTCACACACGGTATGGAAGAAGGCGGATGGCCTTTAGATAAAGTTGATTATTCAAAATTAAAAGAGTCGAAAGCAACCTTTGTGTTCGGGCAGATGAACGAACCTCCGGGAGCTCGTGCTCGTGTAGCGTTATCGGGTTTAACTATTGCTGAGTATTTCCGTGATGGTGATGAAAAATCTGGTGGACGTGATATCTTATTTTTCGTTGATAACATCTTCCGTTTTACCCAAGCGGGTTCTGAAGTATCTGCCTTATTAGGTCGTATGCCTTCAGCGGTAGGTTACCAGCCAACACTGGCGGAGGAAATGGGCCGCCTGCAGGAGCGTATTACCTCCACCAAGGTCGGTTC
>DITN01000077.1 GCA_002422865.1 Bacteroidetes bacterium UBA6183
TTACTTTAATAAAATAAACACCGTTGGTTAATTGTGTTAAATTAACACTAGCAAATGAGTTTGTACTGTTGGTAGTAGCGTTGTAAACACTCACACCTTGCATGCTCACTATTTCAATAGTAGCAGGGGTATTGTCAACTAAACTCACTGTAATGTTGTTGTTGAAAGGATTAGGATAAACTTCAATGTTTGCATTGTTTGTCATGTTAGAATTAACAATAACAATGTTGCTCCACTCAAAAGTGCCATCCACATCAACAGATTTTAACTTGTAATAAACTTTGTTGTTGTTAGCTAAAGCATTTACATCAGTAAAGTTGTAAGTAGAAGTAACATTGGTGTTACCATTAGCCTTAACAGTACCCACTTGCTTAAAGATTTTGCCATCAACAGAAGCATGTACTTCAAATAAACGGGCATTCTTTTCACTAGCAGTTTGCCACATTAAGTCAGCATTTTTATTGTTGGCTTTACCTACAAAAGTAGTCAACTTAACAGGTACCGGGTTAAGGTCGTCAGTACCCATAAATGTACCAAAGTCGCCTACGAAAGTAGCAGTAATGTAGTTGTTAATGGTATCAACAAAACTAGCAGTACCAGTGTAGTTATTCCACAAAGCGTTGCTGTAACGTGCCATTTTTAAATTGGCTTCAGAAGGATTTGTTCCAATTTGAGGATTTGTGTAATACAACGAAGCATCAAACAAGTAACCACCAAATCCGTTCACGTTAATATCAGCGTACACGTTGGTGTAGTTTTGAGTGATACCTGCTTGTGGATGTCTAACACCAGTGTATTGTCTAACGCTGATGTCTGATGGAACAGAAGCGAAAGCATCGTAAACAATTTTAGCAACGGTATCAGTACCAAATAAGAACACTTGAGTACCACCAGCCACCGGAGTAGCCGGAATAGCAGTAGCTAAAGGTGCCATAGCCGTAGGTGTAACTTCAAATGCACCTAAATCAGGCACACCTGCCGCAGGTGTTTGCGGACGAGCCACATTGTTTACATCATTTAAAGCATAACCTAAGTGATTACCTCTGCCATTAATAGCCCAAACTGCAGTATCTGCTGCATTAGGTATTAAGTTGGTGGCAGATGTAAACGCAGCACGGTAGTTAATAGAGTTACTTTCGATACCTAAGTAAGTATTTCTTAAAGTAGGTAAAGTACGGGCACCTGCAGCGTAATATGGAGTAGTACTTCCAGCGTTAACTAAGTTGTAATCAGAAGTGATGTTAGCGGCATTAGGAGCAGCACTAAAGTAGTAAGCATAAGTGCCTGATCCATTAAACACATTGTTCATAACACGGTAGTTTGATAAACTATTGTGATAAACATAAAAATAGAAAGTACCAAGGTTAAATGAATTGTGCACCACATCTTGGTTGTTTGATAATGTATTACCTACGTAGAAGTATGTATTACCATCACCTTTAATTTGGTTGTTTGCAATTAATGATTTATTGCTTGGAGAGCTTTGGGTATAATCCATGTAGTAATACTGACTCTTGCCAATTAATCCATTATAAACGTTATTGGTGAACATAAATGCAGAGTCGTTGTAACGATAATACGAATAATTGAAATTGTTACTAGCAACTGAGCGGTTGAAGGTGTTGTTACTTACACGGCTATTGTTACTGTAGTAGAAATAGTTGATAGTGGCATAGAAGTGATTATTAAATGTATTACCATTCACTACTACGTTTTTCATTGGACTTATTCTACTTGCACCATATATGTATGCACCATAATAAGATCCATCAATAATGTTGTTATCAATACATAAACCAACACCGGTATACCCTGTAGTATATATACTATAAGAAGCGTATGTATTATTAGTAGGCATGTTCAATTTACAATTTCTGATGGTATCGAATGATGCTGTTGAAGCTAACGTAATACCGTATCCGGTAGTACTATTTGCTGTTTGTTCGATAGTCATTCTATCAAAAATGTAGTGGTTGGCGTTATTGTTAAAACGAATTGTATAGTTGTTACCGGTATTACCATTCCATGTTAAAACAGCAGAATCCACATGGTTAGCTTGCGATTTAAACGTGATGGTGTTGGTAGCAGAAGCACCAATTACATTGTTTAAAGTTAACGACTCATTGTAAGTTCCTGTTTTAACATTAAATACAACAGGTCCAGATATACCTCTTCCACCCATAGCGTTGGCTGCATCTGTAAATGAGGTAAAGTCAGATGGTGCGTTACCTATTACGTAGTTACCCGACATTGGTGGGAATAATGTAACGGAAACGGTGTCATTATTCCTGTTAGGGTCAGTACCTGCGTTAGGGCTTGAGGTATATACTTTAACATTATTGGCACTTGCACCTAAAGTAATTTGGTTAGCTCCTGATAATGTAATTGTTGCTGTATCGCAAGCGGCAAGTACACCTGTCCAGTTGTAAACATTAGGAGTACCATTATTAACACGGTGAGAAATGTTAAAACTGTTAATGGTTGATGTACCCACATTTTTAACACGCAACACTACATTTTGCGCACCTAAAGTAATTGGTGCAACAGGAGTAATAAGTGCTTCAATCGCAATATCATTGGATGTTCCAACAAACTCGTAAGCTCCTAGGTTAGGAGTAACAGATCTGGTGTTACCTACAACATCATTAGGAACAAATGCCGTTAAATCAAAACCACGCGTACAACCTTCTGTTAACGAAGGGTTAATTAAGCTTGCAAATGAAGGCGTGAAGTTGAATGAACTGTCACCACCGGCATTAGTAGCCTTATAGTTAGCAGAGTTAAAGTTAACTCCATTTCTATAAACTAAATTGGTGCTTGTTAAGTTGTAGTAGTTGTTAAAGTTTACATTAAGTGCAGCTGCACTGTTCTGGAAATAAAACGGATAAGCAGTACCTGCAGTAGCCGTAGATACACCAAACATGTTATTTCTAATATTTTGTATAGTACCAGTAGTGTTATAATACAATACACCATAAGCAGTACCTCCTGCTGCATTATCAGCTAAAATGGTATTGTGGTACATATTTATGTCAGCGCCTGTAACAGCGGTGTAGCAATACATAGCGTAAGTTGTGCTGTATCTGGCTGTTCCAGAAACCACATTGTTATATACTTGCATAGGTGCACCACTTGGACTGCGGAAATAATATAAATACATACCCATGTAATTGGCGTTAATTACTTTATTACCAATAATACGGTGCGGGTTTGTACCGGTACTATTTTGATTGTAGAAGAAATATAAACCATAGTTGACACTTGTAGGGGTTGAGGCAACCATGCTGATGTTGTTGTTAATCACATCTACTGCATTGTATATGTAATAGGTATATACACCGTATAAAGTGGCATTATTTACAGTATTGTAACGTATTTTATGGCCTCTATTTCTTAAACTAGAGGCTGAAGATGTGTTACCATAAACTGATATTCCGTATGAACCACCATTAACGGTATTGCTGTCAATAGTTAACGAGTCTATCCAGTTATTGGCTAAACCAGCGCCACTTAATGTGCCGGTAGCAATAATACCATAACTCGTATTGAAACCAACGTTAGGTAAGTTAACAATGTTTCCAATAATAGCACAACCAGATCCAATAGTGTTAGTAATGGTACCAACAACAGCAATACCGGCAGCACCAGCAGGAGCAGTGTTATTAACAGTTAAATTACGTACCCTGATGTAGCTTGTATTTCTGATCAAGAAAGCCGCTTGAGAAACGTTTGCATTGATGATACGGGTAGTCGCATTATTGCCTTCAAAAGTAACGGTATTGCTATCGTTTAAGCCTGTAATAGGTCCTTCAACTAAAACTTGTCCATTGTAAGTACCCGGATTGATGTTAAATACCACGGGGCCTGTAATACCTGCTGATTTAAGTGCAACAGCAGCTTGAGCCGGAGTAGCGAAGTTAGCAGTAACACCACCCACGGTGTATGTACCATTAAGTGGTAGTAAAATTTGTGTTTTTAAGGTATCGTTATCACGGTTTAAATCAACCAAACTGTTAGGTGCTGAAGTGTAAACAACAATGTTATGAATAGCACTGATGTTAATTTGGTTAGCCCCCGTAAATGTAATAGAGGTGGTATCGCAAGGTGATAAAGAACCAGACCAATTGTATACTACCGGAGTACCTCCATTGTTGGTGTATGAAACATTAAATGAAGTAACGGTATTAGTACCTTGGTTTTTAACCCTAACTGTCATGTCTTGTATACCTGCCGTAACCGGAGTAGTAGGGGCGGTGATTGCTTCAATAGCAATATCTTCAGTTTGTTTAATAAACTCATCAGCACCAATGGTAGGAGCAGTAATGCTTCTGTTAGTACCATAAAAATCTGTGGTAACAAAAGGAAGTGGAGTACCAGCCATACAAGAATTGTTAACCGTTAAGTTGGTGTCGTTAACAAAAGCAGGGTTAGCATAAATAGAGTTTAAGTTATGTCCACCTACACCGATTAAGTTAGTAGGTGTATAATAAGTACCTAAGTAAGCAAAATTTGAAGTAGTATCCGGACGGTAAAATACATTGTAGTTTAAGGTATCGAAAATAGCAGCCGAACTACCATAAAAAGTAGTGTTAGTTGATGTATTTCTGCGGGCAAAAATATTGTTTACTACAGTCAGGTTTGAACCACCGGTAAAGTATGCCGGACCGTATGTTGCAGTAGCATTGGCAATTTCATTGTAGAAAGTGTTATGTGCAATGTTCCAATTGGTACAGCCAGTCATATATAAACCATAATAGGCTAAGTTAATTAAATGTCCGCCTACCATATTATTAATCATGCGGCCTTTCCAGCCGGCTACGTTGGTAGCGGTAGACATATATATACCATAATAACCCGATTGTACAATGTTGTTGTTACTAATACTATTAATACCATAAAGTGTATCATGGTTTAACTGCAAAGCATAAATACCATAACCTGTTTGGTTTAATGAAGTACCTTTAATATAGTTGTTATTGATGGTATTGTTGGTATTGTAATATGAGTAAATACCATAATACCTGTGGTCGTTAATACGGGTGTTGGTAATTTTCATGCCAATACTTCTGCTTGAAGAACTAGAGTAGTTGCTAATGGCAAAATAACCGTAGTTGGTAACACAAGAATCAATTTCAACAAAATCAGATTTACCTGCGGTGAAATAGTTATTACCTGCACCATTAATGGTAATAGGAATACAGTTTGTTGATTGTTGATTAGGCACAGTGATGTTACAGTTAATGATGCGAGTATAATTACTGTTAATTACCGAAACACCAAAACCTGTATTTGTATTTGTTGCATTAATGGTAAAGTTTCTGATGGTAACAAAAGGATTTCTGATGACCACTGTAGCATAATCACCGGTGCTCCAGTTGTGTGATAAAGTACAGTTGTTTTTGTTTACACCATCAAAAGTAATGGTGTTGGTAGTAGATGCACCTGCAATTGGCCCATCAATAACCACTTGTCCGTTGTAAGTACCGGCAGCAACAGTGAAATATACTGGCGCACATACACCTTTAAGTTTAAGGTCAGCAACAGCAGCATTAATTGTTGAATAGTTACCAGTGGCCCCAATCGTATATAAACCTCCCATCGATAAATTTTTCACTGCAGTTGCAGTATCGTTATCTCTTACGGTGTCTAATTGAAAATTAGGGCTAGAAGTCCACACTTTTAATAATGAAGAACTATTGCTTGGGAAGTTGTAACTACCCAATAATACTTGTAAAGTACTAGGGTTAGCACCACCAATTGTATCAAGAGTTGCAGTAGAAGCAACCGGAGTTTGAGCAACACCATTAACCGACCAGTTAACGTTAAAGCCTGTAACTTGGTTTACACCAAAATTACCAACAGTAGCGTATACATTTTGAATGTTAGAGCAGAATGTAGTAGGAGAGTCGATAGACATTACGCCAATGTTATTTCCAGAAATATTAGGAAAATAATCAAAACGCATGTTAGGGCGGTTAGTAGAAGAACCCGCATTATTAGATAATGTACCAGGTCCGCAACCAACACCACCATCCATATAAGTTCCAAATACGGAGTTAAATGAAGTTGTAGTAGATTGAACAGTTTTGTTACCGTTGTAAGCAGCGTTATCAAAACAAACCTCGATAACGATGTTTGCTTGATCATTGTATACAAATGGAGTAGTAAAAGTGTAGGTGTTCCATCCCACAGTTGGATTAAACGTTGTTGGAGAAACATAACAAGTAGTAAAACCACCTGTTACATACCCACTAAGAGAGGTGGCCGTTGTGTGTGCCATTTTAATGGTAAATCCACTAACGGTTTGAGCAGACGTAGCTGTTACATTAAATGCCAAAGAGGCAATTTGACCAGCCCTCAAGTTTAAGGCATTTAACTCCGATTTTAAAATCAGGTACTGTACCTTTCCATCTTCCCAGTTTGTAGAATAGGGCGTGTGGCCACTGTTGGCTTGAGCACCAGTTCCGGTACCCACTTGCACATTAATTTGTGCAATACTCGTCAAACTAAAAAAGGTCAGCGCTAATACCAGCAATAACCTTGTTTTGTCTAGTAGTTTTTCTTTCATGTGTTTGTTTGTTTTTGATGTTTAGTTGTTTGTTTTTTCTTTCTTGTTTTTAATGTTTTACTAATCCTTTTTTGTGCTTTATTTATGTTGTTTTAATATTGGTTTAATAAATCTAAATTATTAAAAATATATTAAAAGTCAATTTTTTTATACATAAAATGACGCATTGTTGATAATAAGTATATTCTTTTTGCTTGTAGTGTTCTGTATATCAAGCGTGTTTAGTTAATTTAAAAAAATAAAAAAATGACGATTTGTGAATAGTTTATCCTTGAACTTACATTTGCTGTATGCTTACCGATTATTTGAGAGATATTATCAGCAGATTACCTGAAACACCGGGTATTTATAAGTATTTTGACAAGGATGGAACGCTTATATACATTGGTAAGGCCAAAAGATTAAAAAAAAGGGTAGGCAGCTATTTTTTTAAAACGCATCATGACAGCCGAAAAACAGCTATGATGGTTGAGCGTATTGCAGATATACAGTTTACGATTGTTGATAGCGAGGTAGATGCGCTGTTGCTGGAAAATTCATTAATTAAAAAGTTTCAGCCTAAGTTTAATATTAACCTAAAAGACGATAAAACATACCCTTTTATTTGCATAAAAAAAGAGCCATTTCCAAGAATTACTTATACGCGTAATATTGTTAGAGATGGTAGTGATTATTTTGGCCCTTATGCCAACAAGGGAATGATGTGGACCATATTGGAGTTGATTAAGGCACTTTACCCAACACGCACTTGTAGTTTTAACTTAACAGAGGAAAATATCAAAGCTTACAAGTTTAAAGTGTGCTTGGAGTATCAGATAGGTAATTGTAAAGCTCCATGTGTTGGTTATCAAACAGAGGGAGAATATTTGGAAACCATTAAAGAGATTAAGAATATATTAAAGGGAAATATTGTTGAAGTTAAAAATCATTTACGTTTTTTAATGGTTAAAGCTGCCGAAGCATTAAAATTTGAAGAAGCAGCAGTATATAAACGCAAGCTTGAGTTACTGGATAATTATCAAAGTAAATCAACTATTGTTAGTCATCAGATACATGATGTAGATGTGTTTAGTATTGTTGCTGACGAGAAATTTGCGTTCATTAATTTCTTGAAAGTAGCCAACGGAATGATCATTCAAACTCAAACATTTGAGGTGAAGAAAAAATTGGAGGAAACAGTTGAAGAATTACTAGAGTACGCCATTGCAGAAGTACGCGAGCAATATAAAAGTATATCACGCGAAATTATTGTTCCGTTTAAACTCGATTTAGAAGACGATAAAATAACATTTACGGTACCCAAACTTGGTGATAAAAAGAAACTGCTCGATTTATCATTAAAAAATGCCATGTTTTACAAACGTGATAAACTAGAGCAATATGATAGGCTTAACCCCGAATTGCGTGTTGATAGGTTGATGACTCAGATGCAAAAGGACCTGCGTTTAAAAACACCTCCTAAACACATTGAGTGTTTTGATAACTCAAATATACAAGGCACTAATCCTGTTTCCGCGTGTGTGGTTTTTAAAGATGGTAAACCCAGTAAAAAAGATTATCGCCATTTTAAAGTACAAACAGTAGTAGGGCCTGATGATTTTGCAACCATGCGTGAAGTAGTATATAGAAGATATAAACGTGTGTTGGAAGAAAATGAACCATTACCTGATTTAATTGTAATTGATGGAGGAAAGGGGCAGCTAAGCTCTGCAATAGAGAGTTTGACCGAATTGGGTTTGTATGGCAAAGTACCTGTTATTGGTATAGCTAAAAGATTGGAAGAGTTGTATTACCCTGATGACGAATTTCCTCTTTATCTAGAAAAGAAAAGTGAAACCCTTAAAATAATCCAGCAAATAAGAGATGAAGCACATCGATTTGGGATTACACATCACCGTAATTTAAGGAGTAAAAATACTTTTGTAAGCGAGTTAGATGCCATTAAAGGTATAGGAAAGGAGACCACAAAGCAACTGCTTAGCGAATTAAAATCTGTAAAAAAAATTCGCGAAGCAACCTTCGAACAGCTTTCAAGCATCTTAGGTAATGCAAAAGCAAAATTGGTGTGGAATCATTTTAATACACATAAGATTGTTTAAAACCTATCTTTTATTCCATTCTTTTTTGAATATTTTTGTTATGCATTATTAATAGAAATAACAACCAAACAATTAAATAAACTAAGATGAAAAAACTATTACTAACATTAACTATTGCTGCAAGCAGCTTATTGGCAAACGCTCAAAGAACCATTGATTGGTCTACAGAGACCTTATTAGGTATCGATACCATTTATAGCACAGCTTCAGGAACACCAATTCCTTTGACCTTCGTAATGAAAAACAACGGTACAGATACTGTAATGCCGGGTGACACATTGTTGTACCAGTTTGTATTATCTTCTGGAAACCAGTTAATTGCAGCTTATCCTTCTTCTTCTTCTTTATCATTAAGACGTTTAACGGATACAATTTTACCAGGCGATACAATGCATGTTGCATTAGGTATATCTTTAAATACTCGCGTACTTACATCTGCAAGAATTAATGCAGCAGTTGTGTCTCATGTAGTAAATCGTCCAGGTTCTGGTTTTGAAGTGGCTCCAAACAATACAAACAATGCTAAAACAATAAGTATTGTTTGGATGAACGAACAAAGATGGCCTGTAGGTTTAGCTGAAGAGTTAAACAAGGCTGCTGAGTCTTTGAATGTATATCCAAATCCAGCTTCTGAGGTAATTAACTTTACCATCGATTACAACAAAGCTACTTCTGTTAAAATGATGGATATTACAGGTCGTGTTATCGATACAGTTAACTTTAACATAAACAATGCCCAAGTTGATGTTCGTAATTACAATGCGGGTATTTATTTTTACCAAGTATTAAACACCGAAGGTCAAGTTATTAAAGCGGGTAAAGTAACCGTTAACAACTAATTTAAGTCAATATTATTTGAAAGCGCCATATCCGAAAGGATGTGGCGCTTTTTTTGTAATCCTAACTCAAGAGGGTATTATGCGACAATTTAGCTTTTTTTAAGGATATAGGCATCTTATCGGTTGTCTTACTTGTCTATGAACAAAAGCAAGCCCAATATCCTGCATATTAAACATAGCATACAAAACATTTCAGAAGCTGAACTCTTGCAACGCTGCTTGGGAGAAGACCGTAATGCCCAATGGATACTATTTAATAGATATGCATCCGTAATGTTGGGTATATGTAACCGTTATGCCAATAACGCTCAAGAAGCTGAAGACATGATGCAAGAAGGTTTTGTTTGTGTGTTTAATAAATTGGGTCAGTTTAGAAGAGAGGCCTCTCTAAAAACATGGATTACCCGTATTATGATTAATACCTCTATTAATTACCTCAAAAGACATCACAAAGTAAAATGGGATCATGATATGGATGCGGTTGCTAATGATTTGGAATATAGCAATGAGCAATTACTTTCTTATGATGTAAAGGTGGTAATGACATGTATGCAAAATATGCCGGATGGATATAGAATGGTCATTAATCTTTTTGCAATTGAAGGCTATAGCCATAAAGAAATTGCTGATATGCTTGGTATAAAGGAAGCAACTTCTCGATCGCAATACGCCAAGGCAAAAGCCTACCTGCAAAAACAACTTGTTAAAAATGGTATAGTATATAAAGCACAATGAAAAATACCACATTCGAACAAACGCTAAAAGCACTCACTAACGGAGTTGAAATTGATGTTAATCAACATCAATTTAACCGTGTTATGGAATTACGTGCCAATAAAAACAAGCGTAAAAAACTATTGTGGGGGTTTGGTTTAACTGCAATGGTTTTACTTGTCTCTACCTTAACATATATCAATTTTCAAGCAATCGGACCAAACAAACAACCATTAATTGAAGCAGGTGAACAACAAAATACAACTTCAGTTAAAAAGGAAATAACAGTTAACAACTCCATCACAAAACATAAAAACAAAAACACTACTAAGCAGCCATATCATCAACCCAAACAAAAGGGGCAGTCTAATACAATAACCCCAATCCAATCGAATAATAGGAGAATGGGAGCTGTTAAAACCAAGCATACGCCTCGTTTTAATCAACCTCAAATCAAAATCGATAGTACGGCTATTACCGGAATATTCTTATCATCAACCTCAGAACAATTGGTGAGGTTAAATAGACCCAAAATGATAACGCCACCCGCTATTCAAAATCAGTTAATGTTCAAAAACACGGTTTTAAATCCAATTGATTATACATTGTTAAGTTGGAATAAACCGTCTACTAAAAAACGTGTTTTTAAAGGTGTCTATCTCAACGCTTCTTATTTTCCATTTACGGTAGCTAAAAATACATCAAGTTTTATACCCGATCAAAAGGCGGAAATGGTTGGACTTAGTGAGGACGCAAATTATGCGTACTCCGTTAACGGAGGCCTGATTTATAACTTGAATAGTAATACACAGTTACTTGCCGGTGTTGGTATACATACGTTACAGTTTGATAAGATAAGAACTGTTGATATTAAAGTTGACACTAACTTTGAGTCGCTAACCAGTGGTGTATCGTACAATAACTTTGAGCATGTTGCCGATTTATCTTTTACTTGGCTTGACATACCTTTTGCTGTTCGTTACAACAAACCTGTTTCTAATAAATTAGTTGGATATCTTCAGGCCGGTTTACAGTATCGTTTTTTGTTACAACATAAATCGTATGTTTTTACGGTCGATTCTAATGCCTTGGAATCGTATGCGGTAAAAAATAATTACTCCGACAATAGAATAAATAAACACCAATTGGCGCTTACCATAGAACCGGGTTTGATGTATAACATAACATCAAAGTTGGCACTTACGCTAGGTTTACCTTATCAGCAAGATTTGTTTTCTATTTACAACAAAAAATATGTGGAACGTAGTCCTACCAAACTACTTGGTGTTAAAGCAGGAATCGAAATTAATTTTTAACTCAGGCAACATAACATTAAATTTACCCATCAAATGTGGTAAATCAATTAATAAGATAAACTACTATGAAAATGAAGAATCTTTTTATTACAGCTTTAAAAGTTTTAGCCGTAAGTTTAACTTTTACGCTTACATCTTGCGATGCACCTTGGTTTGATCCAATTGAAGGAGGAGGAACAGGCGGAAAGCCTCCGGTAAAAAATGATTGCAGTTTGGAAGGAACAATGGTAAGTGTTGTGTGTGGTGTTGGTGTGTATGGCGATTTGTGGATTCAAACCAAAGATGGAAAATTGTTACAACCGGTTGAACAAAGTTTTCAAACTTTATGTCCTTTGGTTTTTGCCGAAGGTGATAAAGTTAAATTTGGTTACCGCATTAAAAGAGGAGCTACCACGTTTGACAGTGTAACTACATGCCTTGCTGCATTACCACCACATACCAAGGTTATTGTTGATTGTATTAACGTTGTGCCTAGTAATGCTTGTGGTAATTTAATGATATCCGATTCGTTATCGGATGATAACAGTGTACATGTTTTAGAGGCCAAAATTGTTGGTAATAAATTAAAATTGCGCGTTGGTTACAGTGGTTGCAACGAACAGCCGGCCTCTAATTTTAGTCTGTATTGGAGTGGTGATGTACAAGAGAGTCTTCCACTACAAACAAGGGTTTATCTTCAAGCAAAGGAACGTCAGTTTTGCCAAGCCTACTTTACGCAAGAGCTTTGTTATGATTTAAGCCTCTTAAAAAGTAAGCATAACCAACCTATAAAGGTTAAAATTCAAGACCAAGAAATTGTATTTTAAACTGTAATGATTTATTTAAAAGCCCTGATTTTTAATGTAGTCAGGGTTTTTTATTTGGTGGATAGTACAAGTGCTAATGTTAATCGTATTACATATAGAATAGAAACAAATTGAAGTTCCCTGCTCATTTACTGAAGGTGATAGAACATCACCTTAGAAATGGTTAAACCCAACAATAGTTCATTGTTTGTGTATCCATCAAAGCCCGAATTTATTCGGGCTTTGTGTTTTATTGTCCTTCTATGGTTTTAATATGTGTCCTGATATCTTCCGGTACGGTAACTTTCTCTTGTGTTTTTTCATCCAATAAAACCATTACATCTTGAGCCTCTGCTACACATTCATTTTGGTCGTTAAATAACTGATGACTCAACCCAAAACTTGAATTTTTTATATAGGTGCTGCTGCTTTTTACCTTAACATTCCCCGGGTAAAACATGGGTTTTATGTACCTGCATTGTGTACTTAAAAGCATGGGTATAATACCATCGTTCTCATACATGCCTACTAACTTTGATTGCTCCCAATAATTTACCCGTGCTGATTGTATGTACTTAAAATACATCACGTTGTTTACGTGTTTAAAAATATCAAGGTCGCACCAGTCAATGCGCAAAATAATTTCAATTGGATATTTAGGATTATCGTTTTGCATGTTGCAATTAAAAAAATAAAAAACGCGACAGCAATGAATTTACATCCTGTCGCGTTTGTTAAATAAAAATGATGTTATGCCAATGCGTCAATCACATCTTGTTTGGTGATGATGTGTGTGTCACCAACCAAAGTACGCATCAGTACTGCACTGTTATCTTTTGTTATCAGCTTTGATACTTCTTCTAAACTGGTGTCGGAGTGTACGAAAGGGAAAGGCTTCTGTACAACAGCATCCAAGTTTGCCGATTTTAGCTCAGGATGCTCGATTAGTTTGCTGTATAAATGTGAATCGTTTAACGAGCCCACAAATTCTCCTGCTGCATTTATTACCGGAATTTGGGAGATATCGAACTTACGCATTTTACTTACCACATCACCTACATTATCGTTGATGTTTGCGGTAACAAGTTTTAAGTGTTTGTGGCCTTCAATTAAATCAATGGCTTTGGGTTGATTGTTAACTAAAAATCCTCTATCACGCATCCAATCATCGTTAAACATTTTACCTAAATAACGTGTACCGTGATCGTGGAAAATAACAACCACCAAGTCGCCCGGCTTAAACATATCGCGCATTTGCACTAAACCGGCCATTGCACTTCCTGCCGAGTTACCTGCAAAAATTCCTTCTTCACGCGGTATTCTGCGGGTCATAATGGCTGCATCTCTATCCGTAACTTTTTCAAAATGATCTATTACGCTAAAATCAACATTGGCCGGTAAAAAGTCTTCGCCAATACCTTCCGTTATATAAGGGTAAATTTCGTTTTTATCAAAAATCCCTGTCTCTTTGTATTTTTTAAATACCGATCCGTAGGTATCAATACCTAATATTTTAATATTCGGGTTTTTCTCTTTTAGGTATTTTCCGGTACCGCAAATGGTTCCGCCTGTTCCTACGCCCACAACTAAATGTGTAACTTTACCTTCAGTTTGTTCCCAAATTTCAGGACCAGTTTGTTCGTAATGAGCTTGCGTATTGCTTAAGTTATCATATTGGTTAGGCTTCCACGAATTGGGAATTTCTTTTTCTAAACGTGATGAAACGGAGTAATAAGAACGTGGATCTTCAGGATCAACATCGGTAGGACAAACAATTACTTCTGCGCCAAAAGCCTTTAATGCATCTACTTTTTCTTTGCTTTGTTTATCGGTAGTTGTAAATACACAACGGTAACCTTTTATAACAGCAGCAATGGCTAAACCCATTCCGGTATTTCCACTTGTTCCTTCAATAATGGTATAACCGGGTTTTAATTTGCCCGACTTTTCAGCATCTTCAATCATTTTTAAAGCCATACGGTCTTTGATTGAATTGCCCGGGTTGGTGGTTTCAATTTTTGCAACCACAGTGCAAGGTAAATCTTTGGTTATTTTGTTTAGTTGTACCATTGGTGTATTACCAATAGTGTCGAGTACGTTTTTATGCCACATGTGGGCAAAGATAAGTTTAATTTTTTATTAGGCCTTAGGTTAACAAATAGGTAATAAAGGTTAATTTTAATCGGTTTAAAAACGGTATAAATAAAATAACAACTGAAATAGAGTGATGTGTTAATTATAACTTTGATATTAACTGTAGTTTTTCTTACTTGTGCTTGGTATTATTTAATATCAAACCATTAATAGAAATAAAGAATATGAAAACGAAAGAAGAGATTGTTAAAGACTGGCTACCTCGTTACACAGGCCGTCCGTTGGAGTCGTTTGGCGAATATATATTACTCACAAATTTTGCTAATTACCTTACACTATTCGCGCAAAAGTTTAATGTAGAGGTAATGGGTATCGATAAACCCATGCAAAGTGCAACAGCCGAAAATATTACCATCATCAACTTTGGAATGGGCAGTGCAATGGCTGCTACCGTTATGGACTTGCTATCGGCTATAGAACCTAAAGCAGTTTTGTTTTTGGGCAAGTGTGGTGGGTTAAAAAAGAACACGCAACTAGGTGATTTAATTTTACCTATTGCAGCCATTAGGGGCGAGGGTACAAGTAATGATTATTTGGTTCCTGAAGTTCCTGCATTACCCTCGTTTAGGCTACAAATGGCAGTATCGGCAAGCATTGTAAAGCACAATAAAGATTATTGGACTGGCACCGTTTATACCACCAACCGCAGGGTTTGGGAACATGACGAAAAATTTAAGGAGTATTTACGCGGCACACGTGCCATGGGTATTGACATGGAAACAGCTACTATTTTTGTGGTGGGCTTTACCAATAAGATACCCAAAGGCGCCTTACTTTTGGTGAGTGATAACCCGATGACTCCTGAAGGTGTGAAAACCTCAAAAAGTGATCAGTCGGTAACCTCACAATTTGTTGAAAACCATCTATCTATTGGTATTGATGCATTGATTGAGTTGCGCGACTCAGGTGAATCTGTTAAACATTTGCGTTTTGAGTAATAACCCGTTTAACTCATTAGTTATTGTTTACCACAGCGCTTATAACAAATTACACAACAAACACGATTACTAATTAATGCAGGCTAAAATGTGTTGTATGATACTTAAGCAAATGAAATAGAAATAACCTTTTACTAAGATTACAAAAATAATATTGATGATTATAGATTTAAGAAGTGATACCGTAACCAAACCCACCTCGGAAATGTTACAAGCCATGATGGCTGCTAAAGTAGGAGATGATGTGTATGGCGAGGATGATGCTGTGATGGAATTGGAACAATATTTAGCAAAAGAATTTGGTATGGAGGCAGGTTTGTTTTGCCCGAGCGGAACCATGACCAACCAAATTGCGATACGTGTGCATGCAAGACCGGCAACCGAAGTTATTTGTGCAGATAATGCGCATGTTTTTAAATACGAGGGTGGAGGCATTGCCGCAAATACAGGTGCTCAAGCGCGTTTATTATCAAGTACCTATGGCAAAATTAATGCATCACAAATAGCAGAAGTTATTAATGCCGAGGATGTTCATTTTCCGCGTACGGCATTGGTATGTTTGGAAAATACAAGCAACCGTGGTGGTGGGAGTATTTACACACTTGCCGAAATGAATGAAGTGGCTGATTTATGCAAACAATACAAATTGCCTTTACACTTGGATGGTGCGCGTGTATACAATGCGTTAGCCGAAGGTGATTATATCGAAAAAGACTTAGGAAATATTTTTAACAGTATTTCTGTTTGCTTAAGTAAAGGTTTAGGCGCACCTATTGGTTCTGTATTGTTGGGTAATAACGATTTTATTCATGAAGCCAAACGTGTGCGTAAACTCATGGGTGGAGGTATGCGCCAAGCCGGTTACTTAGCTGCTGCAGGTTTGTATGCAATAAAGCACCATGTTGTAGGTTTAAAACAAGACCATGCGCATGCCAAACAAGTAGCTGATGTTTTAAATCGGAATAATTTGGTAGTGGGGATGATGCCTGTGGTTACCAACATTATTATCTTTAAGTTGAAAGATGCCACCACAGCCGATGCGTTACAGCAACAACTCAAACAACAAAACATATTGGCCAATAAAGTATCTGCAACTGAGTTACGTTTTGTATTTCATTTAGATATAACACCTGCCATGGTAAGTAAACTATGCAGTGCGATTGAAGCGTTTAAAGGATAGATTGTTTATTTCTGTTAAACAAAAATGGTTTAATGAGTAATTCATTAAACCATTTTTTATACTTTTAATTTATTATTAGTAAGAGTAAAACGAATAAAATCCTCTGCTGCCGTTGGCATATAGTCCTTCTATAAGCAATTGTCCTCGTCCGGTCTCTAAGTCTTTAATTAAATCTTCTGCTTTGGTGTATGTTTTTTTGTTAAACGAGGTAATGATAAAATCTTCTGGTATACCCATGTTTCTGATGCGACCGTTTTTAATATTGCTAATTTTTATGCCCGATGGTATGCGGTATTTTTCGGCTTCTACTTTTGATATCACCGTAAAATCTGCACCCAATACGGTTGAACTTACACTTTGTTTACGTGTAATTTCAGTATTGCCTTCGCGGTTAATCAACTTCACATACATATCCAAACTTTTGCCATCGCGCAACACGGTAATTTTAACCTTATCGCCCGGGCGGTAATAACTTACCTGCTCATCAAAAAAAGCTTTACTTTCAATTTCACGTTCGTTTACTTTTACAATTACATCACCATTTTTAATGCCTGCTGTTTCACTTGGCCCACTTGGTAATACGTATTGCACATATACGCCAAGGTTATTGTTAATGTTCAATTTTTCGGCAAGAGGTGCATCAATGTCTTTAATATCCATACCTGTAAAACCACGTTGTACTTCATTGTATTCAATTAAATCGCGCACAATTTTTTGTACTAGGTTTGATGGTATGGCAAATCCGTAACCACTATATGCACCCGTATTTGATGCAATGGCAGTGTTGATTCCCACCAACTCCCCATTGGTATTCACCAAAGCACCACCGCTGTTTCCGGGGTTGATAGCCGCATCTGTTTGTATAAAACTTTCTATAGGAAAACGGTTGTTTACCACATTGATGTTACGCCCTTTTGCACTTACAATACCCGCAGTTACTGTACTGGTTAAGTTAAACGGGTTACCAACAGCCAACACCCATTGACCAATTTTTACATCATCGCTGTTTCCAAAAGCAATATGCTGTAATCCTTTACCTTCTATTTTTAACAAAGCCAAATCGGTAGATCCATCGGTGCCAATAACTTTGGCTTTGTAGCTGTGTTTATTGTTGTTGGTAATTACTTCAATTACATCTGCATCTTTAACTACATGTAGGTTAGTAACAATGTATCCATCAGCACTAATAATTACGCCACTACCAGAACTGGTTACAGGGCCTCGTCTGCCAAAAAAGTCCCAAGCCGACCAAAAATCATAATATGGATCGGAGGCTTGTTGGTTGCTAATGGTTTTAATAAACACCACCGTTGGTGTGGTAACAGCAGATGCTTTAATCATGTCATCACTACCTGCTGCTTGCACACTTTTGTAGTCCACATTATTATAAATGCTTTGTTCTTGGTTGCTTGATATACCTTGTGTTAAAACAACCTTATTGGGTAATAAAAAATAAAAACTTGCTGCACCTGCCAAACCACTGGCAAATCCAAGTGCAATTAAACTTAGTTTGGTTCTCATTTGCTGTTTTTTTTGTACGAAAATAATCATTTGTAACACAAAAAAATCAAACGGCAAACTGGTTTATCTGGTATAAACAATATTTGCTTTTAACACTAAATTATGAAGGGTTTGATTAGGTGTATTGGTAATCAAGCTAATTTGTTTTTCAACTTTACCAATATCGTAATTGGTATTGTAAGCAACCGTTATGGTTACCTTTTTGCCTTTTTTTATGGGTTTGCTGTAATCAAAGTCGGTTGTTGTACATCCACAGGTACTAAATATTTTACGCACGTATAATGGGCTTTTACCTTTGTTGGTAATGGTAAAAGTAACAGTATGTGTAGACAAGGTTTTTATTTGTCCTAAATCAATCACCGGTGTTACAGCCACAAAAATAGGTGGATTTGCTTTCTCCTTTTTACTCAATTGGTCAAAATCCTCTATGATATTTGCGCGAACCAGAAACTTCTTTTTAGGCTCTAAACTATCATCAGTATAAACGATTACTTCATCTAATTTTTTTCCGTAATCATTGGCTTCTTTGGCTTTGTATTTAAACTTAAAACCAACTTCAGAGTTTGGTGCAATGTAGTCTTTGTCTTTGGTAACGGTCATGTATTTTGGAGCATCAATACCAAATATTTTAATGGGTTTTGCAGTTGGGTTGTATATAGTTCTGTACAACGAATCTGTTGCGTAGTTGAAAATTGTAGGGAATTTCACTTCATAAGAATCAAAAAGTGTATTACCTTGTTTAGAAGGATATGCTTTGGCTACTCTAGCGTTCACATCATCAATAAATGCAGTAAATTTTAGGTAGTAAACATTGGGTTCACCATCTGTAAATACTGTTATGGTTTTGGTTTGATTACCACTCAACTCTTTTGGAAAAAAATAAACTTCAATTTCACCTTTTTGATCAAACGCAATTGGTTTGGTATCCCATTTAGGTTTAGAGCATCCACAGTCAGGTTTTATGTTGGTAATAGTGGTTTTTCCTTTGCCAATATTGCGGTACTTATACACCAATTTAATGGGTTCTTCCTTGTCTTGAACGGAGCCTAAACTGATAAATGTACTTTCGAAAAATAATGCTCCTTTTTCGGTTACTGCTTTGGGTTTAGTTTTTGTGCTTTTTTGAGCAAGGCTTACCTCTGTAGTAAACAAAATTACTAGGGCAGTAGCAAAGGTGTATGATAATTTTATGTTCATGTAAATGTGTAATTAATGTTAAGCCTATATGTAAGCTCCTATTTGTTGATGAAAAAATTAAGGATTCAGTTGCATGGTAAACCTATCAGCATCGGCTGTAACCGGAAAGTCTGTTCGGTATTGGTTTATTATTTCTTTATTAATCACATGTATAGCAACGTCTTCAGACATTGGTTTTTGGTAAACAATATTTCCTAATGGGTCTATTATACTGGAATTGCCACTGTGGTTAATATTGTTTCCATCTTCACCAACGCGGTTTACAGCTACCACATAACTTTGGTTCTCTATGGCGCGGGCTTGCAATAAAACTTTCCAATGTTCTGCTCTCCTTTCGGGCCAATTGGCTACAATAAAAATGGCATCGTAGTCGTGTTCGCGCGTTCTACGTGCCCATACCGGAAAACGTAAATCGTAACAAACCAATAACCTGATTGCAAAACCTTTGTATTGTACAATTACTATTTCGTTACCCGCTTTATAATGGTTGTTTTCTTTGCCAATACTAAACAAATGATGTTTGTTGTAGGCATGATAAGTACCATTGGGATTCATCCAAATAAATCTATTGTACACATCATCGTGTTTGGTATTCATCATTAAGCTGCCACATATAGCAGTGTTATATTGTTGAGCCATTTGTTGCATCCATTGCATGGCGTTACCATCATGTTTTTCAGCCAGTGAAGTGTTCATGCTAAACCCGGTTGTGAAAGTTTCAGGTAGCACAACTACATCAACCTGTTGGTTTATTGCTGCAATTTTTTGGGTAAACATTTCCAAATTAGCAGCCGGATTTTCCCAATGCAGGGTGGTTTGAATGGTAACAACTTTTAACTCGTTCATATTTTATGTAATTTTTCCGCGGCTTTCTCAAGGGTGTCGTTTTGTTTGGCAAAACAAAAACGCAACACATGGTTATCAATATTTTTATGATAAAATACAGAGGTTGGTATGGATGCAATTTTAAACTCTTTGGTTAATCGTACAGCATAGTCTGTGTCTTTTTCTTTGGTTATTTTGCTGTAATCAAGCAGCTGAAAATAAGAACCTAAACAAGGCATTAATTTAAATTTACTGCCTTTTACCAATTGCTGAAAATAATCTCTTTTCTCCTGGTAGAAAGCAGATAATTGGAGGTAGGCGTCTTTATCATCCAAATAATCGGCAATGGCGTATTGAACAGGCGTATTGGCACTAAAGCACATAAACTGGTGTACTTTCCTAAACTCGGTGGTGAGGTTGGCAGGCGCTAGTACATAACCCATTTTCCAACCTGTGGTGTGATAGGTTTTGCCAAACGAAGAAACAATAATACTTCTTTCAGCAAGCTTTGGGTATCGTGCTACACTCTGATGTTCAACGCCATCAAAAATAATGTGTTCATATACCTCATCACTCAAAACAATAATTTCAGAGTTTTTCACAATTTTCTCCAAGCGCTGCATGTCTTGCGCACTTAAGGTTGTTCCTGTTGGGTTATGCGGGGTATTGATGATGATCATTTTGGTTTTGTAGTTCACCAATTTTTTCACCTCATCCCAATCAATTTTATAAGTAGGGTATTTTAACTCTGCAAATACCGCACGACCACCATTTACATGTATAGCAGGCAGATAACTATCATAACAAGGTTCAATAATAATCACTTCATCACCTTCCCCAATAAAAGCACTTATGGCTGCATACAAGGCGTGCGTTCCACCGGGTGTAACGGTAATTTCTGTTTCGGGGTTGTAAGTTGCGCTGTATAATGCTTGCGTTTTTTCGGCAATTTTTTCGCGCAATTGCATTACCCCCGGCATAGGTGCATATTGGTTATAACCTGCTTTCATGTAGTGGTTTACCAATTCAACTAACTTGGGGCTGCATGCAAAATCTGGAAAACCTTGTGCTAAATTAATAGCACCATGTTCTGTAGCTAAAGCACTCATTACACTAAAAATGGTGGTGCCTGTTTTGGGGAGTTTTGATTTAATGGATCCGGGGAACTGCATAATCTTTCACTATCAATTAAAGTTCTAAAATACTTGTATTTGTTCAAGATTTGCAACTAAGTTGTTAAGAAAATACCCACCATAAATAAATATCTTGTAGCTGTGCATTTTATAGTTTTGGGTTGGGCTTATTCTACTATATTTGCGGCACTAAAATGATAGCACTAACAGACATAGGATTTGAATTTGGCGGACGTTTTTTATACCGCAATGCCAATTGGCACATTAAACCAAACGAACGTATTGGACTAATTGGAATGAACGGAACAGGGAAATCAACCTTGTTGCGCGTAATTAATGGAGAATACCAACTTACCGAAGGCAATATTTCTAAGCCTCGCGATTTAACCATAGGCTTTTTAAACCAAGATCAATTAAGTTTTGAAACAGAGGCTTCTATTTTACAAGTAGCCATGAGTGCTTTTCAACGTCAACTCGATTTAGAGATTGAAATTGAGAAGATACTTAAAGTAATGGAAACTGATTACAGCGATGAGGTTTTAAATAAACTAAGTAATTTACAAACTGAGTTTGATGCATTGGATGGATACAATATTCACCACAAATGCGAGAAAGTACTAGAAGGGTTAGGTTTTACCACAGCACAACTACAACAACCTTACAAGAAGTTTTCGGGAGGTTGGCGTATGCGTGTGATGTTGGCCAAACTACTATTACAAAACCCGAATTTATTAATGCTTGATGAGCCTACCAATCACTTGGATTTACCAACCATTGAGTGGCTGGAGAATTATTTAAGAGATTACGATGGAACTGTAATTGTAGTATCGCACGATAGGGAGTTTTTAGATAAAATGGTTACCAAAATTGTTGAGGTAAGCATGCAAAAAATTAACGAATACAGCGGTAACTATAGTTTTTACTTGGAATCGAAATCGGAGCGTATGGATTTACAACAACGCCAATTCGATAACCAACAACAATACATTAAACAACAAGAACAGTTTATTAACCGCTTTAAAGCCAAAGCCAGTAAGGCCACCGCTGCACAAAGCAGGGTTAAGTTACTGGAGAAGTTAGATAGGATAGAGGCCCCGGAAGATGATAATGCAGAAATTAACATCGATTTCCGAATCAATACCCAGTCGGGTAAAGTGGTAAGCGAAATCAAAAATGTTTCAAAATCATTCCCTGATATCGACATTCTTAAAAAAGCATCGGGCGAAATAGTGCGTGGCGATAAAATTGCTTTGATTGGTGCAAATGGTAAAGGTAAATCAACCTTATTGCGTTTAATTGCCGGAACCGATGTTTACGATGGAGAAATAACCACAGGCCATAATGTTATTCAAGCATTTTATGCCCAGCATCAGTTAGAATCGTTAAATGTTGAAAACGAAATTATTGAAGAAATGCGCCAATATGGTGCTGATAGAAGCGAAACCGAATTACGTACCATTTTAGGTTGCTTTTTGTTTACCAATGATGAAGTATTTAAAAAGATTAAGGTATTAAGCGGAGGTGAAAAAGCGCGTGTAGCACTGGCGCGCACGCTATTGGCAGAAGCAAATTTTATGTTGCTGGATGAGCCTACCAATCACTTGGATATGCGCTCTATCAATATCTTGATTCAAGCTTTACAACAATACCAAGGTACTTTCGTTGTTGTATCGCATGATAGGTTTTTTGTATCGCAAATTGCCAATAAAATTTGGTGGCTTGAAGATGGCGAAATAAAAGAATATTTAGGTACTTATGATGAGTACGAATACTGGCGTCAAAAGCAAGAAGACATTAAAAAATTGCAGGATGCACATCAGAAAAAACTAAACGCTGATGCACCTAAACCTAAAAAAGAAGTAGAGAAAAATAACAATAAACCAGCAGGCAATCAATTGCAAAAACTGCAAAAAGAATTTGCTGAAATTGAAAAAAGCATTGCCGGTTTAAAAACTAAAATTACTGACACTGAACAACACTTTTTAGATACGGCACTGATGCAAAATGCGCAAAAAGCACAAGAGTTGAATGCTGGTTACGAATTGTTAAAAAAAGAGTTGAAACAATTGGAGGCTGATTACGAAAAATTGTTTGAAGCCATTATGGAATTAGAACAAAACGGTTAACTATGATTAAAAAACTTGCCTTTGCCGCAATGGCTTTGTACAGCACATTTTTAAGTGCCGAAGAACTGCGTTACGAGAATCAAATATTTGATACACGTGTTAAAACAGTGGTATTAACAAAGGCAGGGACAGACGATCGTTATCCGATTATTGCTTTAAACTCTAACGACCAACTGGAGTTAAGTTTTGATATTTTAGGTAATAAAAACGATTACTTTCAGTACACATTAATACATTGTGATGCCAATTGGAATCCAACATCGCTAGGGCAAAACGAGTATTTAAGAGGTTTAACGTTTGATAACATTACCGATTTTAAATACTCAACCAATACTTATGTAAAGTATGTGCATTACAATTTGTTGTTGCCTAACGAAAACATGAAACCCATTTTTGCGGGTAATTATTTAATTAAAGTATACCGTAATTTTGATGAAGAAGAGTTGGTGTTAACCCGCAGAATGATGATTTTAAATCCGGCTGTTTCTATTGATGGTGCTGCAAAACCTGCTACTTTAGCACAACATCGTTTTACTAAACAAGAGGTTGGATTTAGTGTAAATTACCGTGGTTTTAATATTCCCGATCCATACAAAGACGTAAATGTAGTATTGATGCAAAATGGTCAATGGGACAATACCATTACCGGGTTAAAACCATTGTTTATTAGGGATAACACACTAGACTATAATTATTACGACCAAACCCTGTTTAGTGGTGGTAACGAGTTTCGTTTTTTTGATATCAGAAGCTTAAGGCAGTTTAGCCAAAATGTAAGGGCCAAAACTTTGGATAGTGTTTACCATTGCTTTTTAAATTACGAAGAATCGAGGGGAAGTAAACAGTATTTTAATTACCTAGATTTTAATGGAAAGCGTGTTATTGCAAACCGTGATGGACAAAATGCAGGCATTGATGGTGACTATGCATTTATTACATTTTACTTGTTAAGTTTAACACCACTTAACGAAGATGTATACGTTTATGGCGAATTTACCGATTGGCGTTTGTTACCCGAATACAAAATGTATTACAACAAAAGCCGGTTACGTTATGAGTTAGAAGTGCAGTTAAAACAAGGTCGTTACGAGTACAAATACGCCACACAAACAGCCGATGGTAAAATAGACGACACAACCATAGAGGGTTCGCATGCACAAACCGAAAACGAATATATGGTACTCATCTACCACAAAAATATTCAGTATAAGTATGATGAGTTAGTGGGCAGCAGGGTAATTAAAACACAATTTTAATAAAGTTTTATACTGCCCGATAAAATAACAGGTGGTATCTCATCTTCATCCATTGTATAACGTGTAGAGTAAGCCTTGTAATTAATCAAACCGTTCTCAAACGAGATACTCATTACCGATGGATCTTTTTCACCGTTACCACTTTCTATTTTGTATTCATAATCTAACTCTGCAGTTCGGTTACGTTGGTACCAAACAAAATCATCGTAATTACATAAAGCAGCTTCGTAATGAGATAATGCACCACACATCAATTCGTGCACAACTAAAAGTTCGTCATTGCCTTTTTTTATTGTAATTGTACTGTGCAGTGCCGCATTACCTTGCCCGGTTAAAAACACCAATTTGCCAATATTATTTACTTTTAAAAAGTATAATATCTCCTCTTTTTGTTGCAGGTATATTTCTGAGCTCCAATATTCGCTGAAGTAAGTTTCTTTAATGGCTGCAAAAGGCACCGGGGTTACAACAAATTTGGGTTGATCCTTATTTGCCAATAGCCAACTTTTAAAGGCTTCCATTTGCTCATTGCTTATCATTTGTCGTTTACCAAACTGATAACGCTCTAGCCTTACATCCATTATAAAAAAAGCATTGCCTGCATAATTATAATGGTAATAAAGTTTAGATGATTCGTAGGTATGCGGGTTTTTTAAATGCTGGTAGTTACGATAGGCCGGCAATGCTTCCATCAAATAATATGATGCCGGTTTAAAATCATACTCTGTATCGTTGGCGTATTTAAAATAAAGCTCATGGTCGTTTATGGCACTGTAGTTGGCAATACGCCCTAAAAATTCGGCAGCTTCTCGTGGTTTCCAAGCCTCGTTGTATTTTCTGTTGTACAAATCGGCTTGAATAGGCATGGGTTGCGAGGGGGCATCAATGTATATTTGATTTCCGGCATGTATCATAAACGAGGGCCTATCTACTTTGCGTATGTTACTTAGGTTTTTAAAAACCCGCTTGGCATCATCAGCATTACGTTGTAAAAAATTACTGCCTATTAAAAAATTAACCGGATAATTTACCCGAGGCACGGTGTTAAAACTACCTCTGCCATATCCACCAATGGGTACTTTGGCAATGTCTTTAAACACCACTTCAACCATGTACATCATTCTAAAAAAACCACTATCAGCGGGGTTTAAATCCGTAAACTCAAACACTCCAATAAAATTATCGTGCTTATAAATGGTGAGGTTTTGGGTGATATTTCGGAAGTCGCTTTTTAAGGTAATGTGAGCAGTAAGTGTGGTGGTGCTTTCATTATTGGCAACGCCCCTTACCCAAATCTTGGCAGAGTTTTCGGAAACGTGACCTATGATTAATTGAGACATAGTTTGGATACGATTGGTTAAGTAAAACTAATCATAAAATAGGCTAAAAATCAAGCACATGTAAATTTGCAGATTGTTAACAAGGTGGTTTTTAAGGTTTGTTTGTTTTTGTAACTTTTTGTTTTTCAAATCATTATTAAGCTGACTAATCACTTAAGCCTATGTGCAGAAAGTATGACTTAAGTTATATTTTCTATTAAAAACGATTTAAAAGTGACATCTACAAACTGAGCGCTACATCACTAACTTGATTATGGCCAAATAGATAGGCATGCCAATGGTAATGTTTACCGGGAAGGTTATGGCCAAAGCCATTGGTATATAAAGTCCTGGATCGGCCTTAGGAGCAGCAATGCGCATAGCAGCCGGTACCGCAATGTATGATGCGCTTGCAGCTAAAATGGCAAACATAAATCGGTTTCCAATATCGTGGGTTATCAAACCGCTTGCTGCTGCTGCAACACAACCGTTAACTAACGGAATAACAATTGGAAACAAGGTAACAAACCAGCCATACTTTTTAAATGCACCAAGATTTTTGGCGGTAACCATTCCCATTTCTAGTAAAAACAAGGCTAAAAAACCTTTAAAAATATCTGTTGTAAAGGGTTTAATCCCTTCGGCTTGTTTACTGTCGGCTATTAACCCAATAAATAAACTTCCTAAAATAAGCAATACACTTCCGTTGGTTAATGAGTGTTGAACAACGTTTCCTAGTTTAATGGTATTTTCTTTTTGTTTATCATATAGGGTCATTAACATTACCCCAACAATAATGGCCGGTGATTCCATAAAGGCCATAACCGCAACCATGTGTCCTCCATAATGTATCTGACTGTACTCTAAAAAAGATGCTGCCGCAACAAAGGTTACCGCACTTACCGAACCGTATGAGGAAGCAATTGCACCTGCATCGTAAATAGATAACTTACGTTTTAAAATAAAAAAGGTATACAAGGGTATGGCTGAAGCTATAAATAACCCGAATAACAGAGAGTAGGCAATTTCTGAAGTAAAGTGGCTGTGCGCCAATTCTTGTCCACCCTTAAATCCAATTGAAAAAAGCAGGTATAACGAAATGAATTTAGCCGATGATTCAGGTATGGTTAAATCGCTTTTAATTTTAACAGCAACTATACCTAAAATAAAAAACAGCAGGGTAGGGTTGGTGAGGTTACTCAGTAAAATTTCGGTGTTCATTTGTTATTGCAATAATCCTGCACTCCATTGCAGGCCGTATATTGTTTTAAAGTATTTTGTTTTTAGTTCAATTAATTTTTCCTGTGCCTCAAGGGCTTTACTCTCGCGGCTGTTTATTAAAAACAACGAACTCTCTCCATTAAAAAATCGGGTTTCTTCAGCTTTTAATAACTGCATGTAGTTATTATATGCTGCGCTTTGCAGTGCAATTTGTCTTCTTAAGGTAATGTACTCGTTGTAGTATTGCTTTACTTTAATTTCTACCTGTTGTTGCTTCAGGTTTAAATCCAGCTTTGATGATTCTAATTTAAGGTTAGCCATTCGGTATGCACCTCTTCCTTCGCTTAAAAACAAAGGCATTTCAAATTTTATTCCGTACTGATAATTATTGTTAAGCAGCAAACCTTCGCTGTTCCAGGCGTAGTCTTTATTTAAGTGATTGTATCGTAAATCGATCTTAGGTAACAACTCTTGAAATTTTAAGCGCTTATCAATTTTAGTTACATCAACTTTAGTTTTGTATTGCAACAACTCTGGATTATTGGTTTCGGCAACCGTTAATAAATCGGCCAATACCAAATTAAAATTAATCAGGTTTGTTTCGTTTTCCCAACCGGTTTGTGGTATTACCGTTTCGGGCAAATAGTAAGGTTCGTTGTTCGATTTCCATAAATAAGCCGATAGCTCCAAACCGGCATTTTGAAAGGCAAGCCAATATTCGTTTTTGCGGTACTCAAAACTTTGTAATTGTGTAATGGCCTCTATGGTATCAATTGCAGGGCGCTCTCCATTTATAAACGATTTTTTAACCAAGTCTAATCGGGTTTGATTAATGGTTAAATTGTTATTCATAATAACATAAGCTTGGTAAGCATTTACCCATAACCAATATTGTTCCATGGCACCCATTAAAATATCATTCAACAAAGCACGTTGCTCTGCTTTGGCCATGGTTTGGTACAACTTAGCTTGCTGCAAAAAAGCCCTACGTTTATCAATGATTAAGTTTTTTGCTAGTGGTAAACTTACGCCTGCGTAGCTTGTTTTTCCGCCTGTTTCACTAGGGTTTAGTCGCTGCCCGCTTAATTCTTGTAAGCCACCACTTAACTCAATACCATACCAAGTAGGTATAGTAATTTGGGCATTGGTTAGGTTGTAATATTCTATTTGGCTGAAGTTTTTTTGAGCCAAATAACCTCCGATAATGGGGTTGAAAGCTCCTCGCGCTAAGGTAACATTGGCATTAGATTGTAATATCCCAATTTGTGCTTGACGTGCAACCGGATGATACTTTTTAACCAAAAGCAGTAACTGCTCTGAGTTTAGTACCGAGAGTGAGTCTTGACCAAGCACCACCTGAGATAGTCCAAGCAGCAATATCAACAACCAGTTATTTTTCTTCATCGGTTGAGTTTGATTTATAGGTACTGTTCGACTCTTTTAGTTTGTAATAATCTGGCGGGAAACCGTTTATGTTTCGCCATAACTCGTACCAAATGGGCACGTCTTTAAGTAAAGCAATACCTTGTGCACCACTACCCATTTTTAATTGTTCGGGCCATTTTTTATCGTTAGGGTCTTCTGTAACCAATATCCTAAACAACCCATTAGGGCTGATAGAACTTTCGTAAGCAACTATTTTGCCTCCAAAAGTACCGTAGCTGTTATTAGGCCAACCACTAAATACAATGGCCGGAAAACCATCAAACATAAACCTTACGGGCTGGCCAATACTAATTAAAGGCAAATCAACCGGACGAACAAAAAGTTCAACGGCAAAGTTGCTTTGCATAGGCACAATCATGGTAATGTGTTCACCCTCTTTTACAATTTCGCCATAGCCCGATTTTTTGGCTTGCACAATTTGTCCATCTTGAGGGGCGGTAATAATATACATGTCGTTACGTATGCTATAGTTGGCCAGTGTATTGGCCAGTTTAGCAACTTCACCTTCTGTAACGGCAATTTGGCTCTGACTTTGGTATCTTTCACCTTCTGTTTTACTAATTTTTTCGTTGTACTCTTGTAAGGTACTTTTTTGTTCTAACCTTGTAATGTTTAGCTCTTGAAGTGTTTGTTCTATTTTGTTATCAACCACTTGTTTTTTAGCTTGTGCATTTTGAAAGGCTACACTGCGTTGTTGCAATTGGGTTTGTGAAACCAAACCTTCGGCATACATTTTTTGCTGACGTTCGTATTGGTCTTTAGCCAAGCTAAACTCATTGATGGCTGCGGTTTGTTCGGCACGCTCACCGGCTAGTTTATTGTTAAGCTGTGAGATTTTATTTTTAAGCTGTTCTAGCTTTAATGTTCTACTTTCATTAAGTGCTTCAATTTGTGCCGAAGCGGTGTTTAGTTTGTTTTGATAAGAAGTTAATGCTTCGCGTTTCGCGGTGAGTTGTTCTTGTGTGCGCAATACCAAATTAGGGTCAAGGTAATCTGGTTTTATTTCTGATAACTGTAAAATGGTATCACCTTTTTTTACGTAATCACCTTCTTTAACCCACCACTTTAATATACGCCCCGGAATAGGAGAGTGTATCTCTTGCGGACGATCCTCTTGGTATAAAGTAGTAATGGTTCCGCGTGCTTTTATATTTTGGGTCCAAGGTAAAAACATAAACGCAATTAAAGTAACCAATAAGCCAATAAACCAGCGTTTAACATTGCTTTCGCGGTTGTGGCGGTATATGGTTTTGTACGATTTTAATTCTTCTTGTTTCATGGATACCTTAGTTTATTTTCTCCAGTTTTGATACCATTCCTTTTGTTAAAGTTAACTTGTGTGTACATGCATTAAACACATCCAAATCGGTGCTTACAATAACAACAGTGGTGTTCGTTAAGCTTTTTATGTGGGCCAGTGTTTGGTGTTTAATGTGTTCATCCACCCCAACAAATGGTTCGTTTAATAAAATAAGTTTACGTTTACCGGTAAAGGTACGTAACAACATAATTTTTTTCAGGGTCGATTCGGTTAATTTTTTCCCCATGGGGTCTATAAATGTATCAAACCCTTGCGAGAAAGAGTTTAAGAAACCGTTCATGCCCAACTTGTTGGCCAAAGCCATAATTTCTTGTGGTTGAGTTTCGGTGTTGCGTAATGTTATGTTTTCAAGCACGGTTCCTAAAAACAACTCGTTGTGGTTTAGGTGTAAACTTATTTGGTTGCGTAACGATTTAAGTTCATAGTTACCAAAAGGTATGTTGTTATATAATAATGTTCCGCGGTAATCATCAAAACAACCTGCAATAACTTTTAATAGGGTTGATTTACCCGAACCCTCGTTACCATTAATCCATACTTTTGTATTTTCGGGTATGTGTATATCCATGTTGTTTAACACCATTTGGTCGTTGGTGTAACTGTAACTTAAGCCTTGTAAGGTAACCGATAAACCGTCATGATCATCAAGCAGCGCTAAAGAGCCATTATTTTCTGTTGGCAATTCGGTAACATCAGCCAATTTATCAAGTCCGGTTATTACATCATACACATTATCTAAACTGCTGATTAGTTTTTCAACCGCACCAATAACTGTTAAAATTACAATCTCGGCAGCAATAAACTCCCCAATATTTATTTGTTGGTTAATTACCAGATAAGAACCTACCGATAACATGGTAAGTGTAATGGCCACTTTAAAAAATACCAGCGATTTGTATTGAATTAACAACACGCCAAAATGTTTGGTTCTTGCTTTTAGGTAGCCCACCAAATTATAGTCGGTACGCTCCAAATTAATGTTATTTGTTTTGCTGAATTTAATGGCAACTACAATACGGGCAATTTCTTCAAGCCAACCGGCAACTGCGTATTTGTATTTACTTTCTATTAGGCTGGTTGCCAAACCGTATTTTGAGGTAGCTTTTAAAATAAACCATAATATCACAACCAATGCAATGCCAAATAAAATGAAAGCCGGATGGTAAAGCGCCAACAATATCAAACCAAAAACAATTTGTATACCTGCCATGGGTACATCAAGTAATAACTTTGCTAATCCCTTTTGTACCGTAACGGTGTCAAAAAAACGATTGGCTTTTTCGGGCAAATAATAATCATCCGTTTGGTTTAATTTTAGTTTAGGTATAACAGTGGCAAAATCAAATGCAAAACGGGTGAATAAACGTTGTTGAATTTTTTCAATAACCCGCATTTGGCTTATTTGTAACCAACCCACCATAAATACACCCACAACAACACCAATTACCAAAATGTAAATTGAGGTTACCATGGTGGTGCCCAACATTAACCCAACTATGGTTTGCACCCCAAGGGGTAAACTTAACTGCACCAAACCACTAAATATGGCAAAGAAATATATAGAACTTATTTCCTGCTTTTCCAGTTTAAGTAAGTCACCTAAACGGTGTAGCGCATTCTTTTTTGTCATGCTGTTGGCGGTTTTTTAATGTTTATCAAATACTATACCAAACAATAGTATTACTATTATGTTTGAAATTAAAATGTTTTATTCTAATAGTGTTACATTTGTGTTAAATCACAATGAAGTAAGTTAAAATTTACTATGGATTACAAAATAACGTTCAAAGTTAACGATAAGATTTACTTACGCGACCCGGAAGGCACAGAATTGGGGCGTAAAATGGTAAAAAATGCCATTGATTTAATCAGTAGTCTTGGTTTTGAGGCATTTACGTTTAAGAAATTAGCCATAGAAATAAACACCACTGAGGCTACAATTTACCGTTATTTTGAAAATAAACACCGATTGTTGTTGTACATTTTAAACTGGTATTGGTCGTATTTGGAGTTTTTATTGGAATTTAAATTACAAGGCATAACCGATAACAAGAAAAAACTGAAAACCATTATTCAGCTGCTTACACACGAGTTACCTGAAAGTTCGGGGTATTTAGATTATAACAAAAAATACCTGCACCAAATAGTAATAACCGAAAGCAGTAAGGTGTATTTGGTAAAGGAGGTAAATGAAATTAACCGCGACCAAGTATTTAAACCTTACAAGGATTTATGTGCCAAGATTGCAGATATAATTTCTTTATACAATCCCGATTATAAGTATCCACGCACATTAAGCAGTACTTTGGTTGAAACCTCGCATTTTCAACAATATTTTGGCAGTCATTTGCCTAATTTAACCGATAACAATAAATTAGCCGATGATGAATTTGTGGCGCATTTTTTAGATAATTTATTGTTTAAGGTTTTAGATTAATATGTTTAAAAAACACATTTGGGCTTTTGCTATTTTGTTTGGGTTGATGTTGAACAGCAACCCACTTGTTGCTCAAAAACATGCCTTAACCAACGATGGAAAAAAAGTGGTTTTGTATGCAAACTACACATGGAAATACGACACCGCTGCTTTAACCATACCCGAAAGATTAGAATTACCCGAATTTAAGAACAACCAAAACATTACCTATCATAGCGGATTTACCCTGTGTTATAACAAAACACACGAGCAATCAACTTGGGTTGCTTACCAGTTAACCGCTGCCGAAACACAAGGCACAGCTCAACGCAGCAATAAATTTAAGCCCGACCCAAAAGTAAAAGGTGGCACCGCCACGGATGCCGATTATAAACAAAGTGGTTACGACCGCGGACATTTAGCCCCGGCAGCCGATATGAGCTGGAGTGAGACGGCCATGCAAGAATCTTTTTATTACAGCAATATGAGTCCGCAAGTGCCAAGTTTTAACCGTGGTATTTGGAAAAAGTTGGAAGAACAAGTACGCGCTTGGGCTTTACAGTTTGATGAAATATATGTGGCAACCGGACCGGTTTTAACCACAGGGTTACCATACATTGGTGCTAATAAGGTGAGTGTACCGAGTTTGTATTATAAAGCTTTATTGGTATATGGAAATAAAGGCAAACAAGCCATTGCATTTGTGTTACCAAACGAGGCTTCGCAGCAGCCGTTAAACAATTATTTAATAACCATTGATAGTTTGGAAAACCTTACCGGCATAAACTTTTTTGCTGCTTTGCAAGATGATGAAGAAGCACTGATTGAAGCTAATGTGCATGCACCATTGTGGGGTTTTCAAACATCAACCCAAAAACAAAACACAACCGAAAAAAGGGGAGAGGCAACACAATGTAAAGGATTTTCCAAAAGCTCAAACGCTCCATGTAAACTGCGTACCACCAATGCCAATGGGTATTGCCATCACCACCAAAACCAAATACAAACAGCAGAACATACACAAGATAATTTACAAATTAATTCAGGTAAACCAACTGAAACCAGTACTTCAAAAGCAGTACAATGCTCAGGTACAACCAAAGCAGGTAACCGTTGCAAACGCATTACCACCAATGCAAGCGGTAGGTGTTATCAGCATTAAAAAAGTAGGTAAAGTTTATTAAATGATTTAATAAGACAAGTATCAATGTTTTGGTGAATAAGATACACCTGATAGCACTTTTATTCAAAGATTAATTTTATTTGGTGTTGTTTTTTTGGGTTAGGTTTCATTAATTAGTGTAGTAATTATAACCATTAAAACTATTAACCATGAAGTGTATTAAAAATGCTTGCAGTGTTTTGTATTTAAAACCAAGCCAATTAAAATTCAACATCCTTTTTTTGTTAGTGCTAATTTTGTTTTCGTGTGGCGAAGACGGTAAGCAGGGCGATGTTTACATCAGAATAACCAACGGATCCGGAGTTTGCCCAGTTTCATCCTACACAGATAACAATCCCGGTATACCCAATTCATTTTATTTAAATACTTATTACAAATGTAACCCCGGTACATACAGCTATGCTTACATTGCTTGTCAAGAGTATTGGCGAGGTTCTTATGTTATTACTGCAGAAAATGGTGAAGATGGTGGTTTTTTATCTGATGGGGATAATGGCAAAACTAGAAGATACACCTTACAATGTTGGGGATATTCGGAACCCGACTTTACCTATACTTTGGGTAAAACTAAAGATGGTTGGAAGAGGTATCCTGATATTGTTACCACATACGCAGATGGTACAACCATCAGAATGACTCGCGAATGCAGACCAATTTTAAACGCAAACGAGCAGGTTGAAAACAATAAGTTATCTCACAAATAAAATTTTATTGAAACTGCGTTTTGCGCAACAGTATTGAAATAATAGACCAAGTAAATATTAGATTTTAAAATGATTGTTAATGCTGTAAAACTACGCGAAGGGATTAGCCGCGCTGAACTGCGTTTCGCGCTAAACAATTATGTATAGTTTTAAAGCCAACTTGTTTTTAATAAATCATCAAGCATATTATTGTATAACTAAAAAATGTAAAACATGGTAACCCCATTCTTCTCAAAATTTAGACTAATTGTTATTTTATTTGGTGTTCAATTATTGACATCGTGCGCGGTGTACAATGGCAATATTACAGGCAATGCACAGCTTAGTGGTAATAATTTTAGGTATGTAGGAAAGGTTGCAGCAAGTAATAAATGCGTGTATGTATTTCATTGGGGAGGCAATGCAAAAGAAACTCAGATTACTGCTCTAAAAGATGAATTGCAACAACGTTATCCGCTAAGAAATGGATTGGCTTGGGCCAATGTTTCTTTAGAGATGAAAACAGGATTTTATATTTTGTGGGATGTGCGTAAAGCAATTCTTACAGCCGATATTGTTGATTTTTGGCCAGATACAAACACCGCATTCTCTGCTTACAATGGTTATTATTTAAACGATACTACTTTTATACCGGTTCCCAAAAAAATAGAAACTTATACAGTAGCAAGCCAAGATAGTTTAACACCAAGGTTAATGTTTATGAACGCACGAACACAACACATAGACCTTGAAAAACTAACTCGACAACAACGAAGCGAAATACTTAAAAACTCCGAAGTAATCTTTTTTAAAAATGAGAAGCCTTATCTGGGAATTGTTATCTCTGTCGATAATGAGTTTTTTACGGCAGTGGTAGCATTTTTGGACGAATTCGGAAAGTTAAAAATTGTGAAAGATGATATGAAGAGTTTTTTAACTTATACTAGTCAGTAATAAACAACAAAGTAACAAGCCACACCCCGCTACCGCGCCAGTACTCTCGTGTGGTATAAAGTAAAAAAAACATACCCCCACTAAGTAAAAACTTGGTGGGATTTTAGTTTGTGATGTATTTGTCCCATTTTTAAATAAAAGAAATTTTTGTTGTATCAACAATAAATCGTACGCCTGTTAATCGTGAATTCACTAATGAATATGGTTTAATAGTCGGTGTTGTCAATTAGTCTGTATGACTTGTACTATTAGCATCAGTCTCTAAATTTGTTAGGTGTAAAATAAAAGTCACGTAATGATGGCTGTGCAGCAGAAATGGCAAAGGCTAAATTTCTACTTTTTTAATTATTATTGTCATATGATGTCTAGCAAATCAGTTTATTTTTTGTTGTTATTATTTACAGTTAATTGGTCGTGTAAAAAAGATGTGCCTATTGGAGTAGAGGTGAATACAGATGAAATTACCACTACCCAATGGAAAAAAACGAGTGATTTTATTTGTAAGGGAGAGGTTTTTGACTTTAAAAAATTAAGTAATAACACCATTACTTTATTGGCCCATGATTATTTTGTGTTGGATAGTAATTTTAACCTACGTATATCAGAGCCACAATTCCAGGGTATCACAAATTTCAAAGCAAAAAACCTTTCCAATCCATTTTATATAAACTCATACAATGCCAGCCAAAACAAACAATACTTAATTGGAAATTACTTTGATGCGGCAACCGGTAACATAACAAACAGAGTTGTTTTAGAACCTCGTGATCTAATAAACATTGCCGAGAATGGTTATGGAATATTGTTGGACAACAAAGAGGATAAAATGATAAACCAATACTTAAAACTATTTTTAAAAACAGAGTTCGACACTGCAACCAGTATAGGTAAGCAATACAATGTTCTTATTGGGGTTGATGTAAAAACGCGAAAAAAACGGTTTGAGAAAGTTTTTGATAATTGGTCTGATAGAATGGTTACCAGTAAAAAGGGATATTTACTTTACCATTCAAATTCTAAGATAATTAGGTTTTTAGACTTGAGTTTAGAGGTGTTAGATACCAACCTCTATCAAACACGACCTGAACGCGTATTCTCTACAGATCAAATGTTTTATATCCAAAACAACTATGGTCTGTTTAGCACCGAAAATGGTCAACTGTTTAAATTAATAGCAGACGGATTTACGTCAAAACGTTTATTAAATAACCAATTGATGTATGGTGTTAAAGAAAACAAACCATGCATTTTAAACTTAAGCTCCGGTACAATTAGCTTTTTGCCTATGGCAGGATTAGAAGCCAATACTTTATTAATGAATTGTGAAGCAATAGTTATCGATCATAAAATTGTTCTATTTACTGATAAGGGTGTTTTTCAAATTGTATACAAAGCATAGCGGCAGTTTATAGTTCAGTTGTTTTTAACTGAAATATAAAATAGGGCAAGTGGTTTAGTTTTGGTTAAATATTTATAACTCTATGATAAAAGAAATACGCTCATTCGGCTTAGCATTTTTATGCTTTATTACTTGGCAATCATCATCTGCACAATCGCTCAAAAAACTAAACAACGATACCGTTATTTGGCAAAGCAATTATACGCTTACCATGGCTGATTTTAAAGGTAAAGTTCCGGCAAACAAGGCTTTAGGCGGACAAGTAATGTCGGGTATTGTGTTTTTTGTGCGCGAACGAGAAGGGACTCCTTATTTTGTGATAGAGGCTATTATAGTTAAGTCTAAATCTTTTATACGCGATTCTTCTTTGTATGCTTTAAACCACGAGCAAATACATTTTAACATAACAGAAATTTTTGCAAGAAAATTGAGGATGCGTTTAACCAAACTTAATTTTGCCAAGGTTTCTAACATCCAAAGAAAACTGCAAGAGCAATACGATAAAATAGGTGCTGAGTTATCGGCCTATCAAGACCGTTACGACAGAGAAACAGAACACGGACAAAATCCGGCCAAACAAAAAATATGGAACGAGAAAATTATGCAAGAGCTAACCGAGCTTAATGAGTTTGAATCGACAGAGGTTAACTTGTATAAATAACCGGTTTTGGAGATAGGATTAAAATAAAACAGCCCACGGTTTGCATCGTGGGCTGTTTTGCTTTGTGATTTCGCTGGGATTTACAGACGTTTCGCTACGCTGCAGTCTGTATATACTTCTCATCCCAGCTCAAATTATTACACAAAAAAAGCCAACACAAGGTTGGCTTAAATTAAGTTGTGATTTCGCTGGGATTCGAAC
>DITN01000074.1 GCA_002422865.1 Bacteroidetes bacterium UBA6183
TTTTAAAATAGTCGCCAAAACTCCAATTGCCCAACATTTCAAACATGGTGTGGTGGTAGGTATCAACACCCACTTCTTCCAAGTCGTTGTGCTTTCCACTAACACGTAAACATTTTTGGGTATCAACCACACGTTTGTATTTAGGTGTTTCGTTGCCTAAAAACCAGTCTTTAAACTGATTCATACCGGCATTGGTAAACATTAAGGTTGGGTCGTTTTTTACAACGATAGGAGCCGATGGAACAATTTGGTGCCCTTTAGCAGCAAAAAAATCGAGGAACTGTTGTCTTATCTGTGCGCTTGTCATGTATCTTTATATCAGCTACTTGTTTTATTTATGGTTGATTTAAAAAGTGTAATGGTTATTTTTGCCTTCTGCATGTTACAAAACAACATGCATAGTTAAGTTTCCACTAACAATTTAGGATGGCAAAAATAAAATACTTTTACAATCCACATAGCTTAGATTTTGAGAAAGCAAGAATAAGTGTGCGCACCTTAGCGCTGCGCGTGTTTGGCTTTTTAAGTGCAAGTATTGTGGCAGGTGCAAGTTTGCTGTTGGTGGCCTATTATTACATCGATTCGCCCAAAGAGAAAATATTGAAGCGTGAATTGGAGAATTACGAGCTGCAAACCAAGGTACTCAATAAAAAAGTTGATAAATTATATACATCAATAAATGAGTTAAAGGAAAGAGATGCAAGTGTTTACCGTGCAATATTTGAGGCCGACCCGATTAATTACGACACCCGAAAAGCAAGCGTTAACGATTATAAAGATTTGGAAGGTTTTGCAAACAGCGAGAGTTTAAAAGCCTTAAACCAACGTGTGGATGCCTTAGCCGAGCAGGTTACGATTCAAACCAAATCGATGGAACAATTGGCTAAGTTAGCCGAGAACAAAACCGAGTTTTTGGCCTCTATTCCGGCTATTCAGCCCGTGAGTAATAAAAAACTACGCAGCATGGCCTCGGGTTTTGGTTACCGTTTACACCCCATTTACAAAACTTATAAAATGCACAGCGGTATTGATTTTACTGCACCAACGGGTACACCCATTTATGCCACAGGTAATGGAAGGGTAGTGCCGGCACCAAATGGGGCAAGCGGATATGGAAATCACGTAGTGATAGATCATGGGTTTGGTTACAAAACATTGTATGCCCATATGTATAAAAGTAAGGTGCGTATGGGTGAGCGCGTTAAACGTGGTCAGTTAATTGGTTATGTGGGCAATACCGGTTTATCCTCAGGTCCGCATTTACATTACGAGGTGATTAAAAACGGAAATAAAATTAACCCGATTAATTATTTCTTTAACGATTTAACGGAAACCGATTACGCTGCCATGCGCGAAATTGCCGAACGCCCTACACAATCGTTTGACTAATTGTGGTGTTTGACGCTTTTTAATCAATATCGAATGTTGAATATCGAAACGAAGTTCAGCGCAGCTAATGTTGAAGTTAGGGACAATTCTTGATTAAGATGATTATTATGCAACCAATATCAACCAATAACCAATCAACAAATAACCAATAACCAATCAACCATACCATGTCCGACCAAATAGAAAAAAAATTCTACACCATAGGTGAAGTTGCCGAAATGATTGGTGAAGCCACTTCATTAATTCGGTTTTGGGAGAAAGAGTTTACAGCATTAAAACCCCACAAAACAGAAAAGGGTACACGTAAATACAGCGCCAAGGATATTGAGTTGATTAAGTACATACATTATTTGGTAAAGCAAAAAGGTTATACCTTGGATGGCGCTAAAGAGGCCTTGCGCAAAGACCAACATGCATTAGGCAGGGCAGAGGTTATAGCCAAGCTTAATGATGTGAAAGATTTTTTGATGGAGTTAAAACGAAATATTTAACTGCAATAAATGTTGTATTGCTGAGTCAAGTTTTATACATTCGGTAAAAATAAAAGCCCCTTGTTCCCCTTATCTAACCCTAAAATTGTATACGTTTTTGTGCTATTGGCATTTTTATGCTCGCTCAATGTAAAAGCACAGCAGTTTAGCAATGCCCGTTTTTGGGGCAGCAGTCAAGGGCTTAAAAGCACAGGAGTTAAACTTATTGAAGAAGATAAGGATGGTATGATATGGTTGGGTACTTATACCGGTTTGGTGCGTTTTGATGGACGTTCGTTTGTAAGTTTCGATAAGATAATACCCGGGCATAAAATTGGTGTTGAACTCATACACAGTATAGCCGTTGTAGACCATAAACTTTGGATATCATCAGAAAGTGGTTTGTATGTTTTTGATGTACTCTCTTACAAACTTAAGTTGGTGTTATTACCTGATAAAAGTGGGGTGTACAATCCCAAATTTAAAGTGCGTGAAGTGGTAAAAATTCCCAATAACCAAATTTTAATTGGGGGAGTAAACGGCTATTGTTGGCTGGCTAAAAATGAAAATGACATTACTTGCAAAGTAGATAATTTACACGAAGGTAAATTGATGAATCCCATTGCTACTTTTGCTATTCAAAACAATGATAGCGTTTGGTTTCATACTGATAATGGAGAGGTTTTTTGTTACAGCATCCCTCAAGAAAAATTGGTTTACTACCACCATTTACAAGCAGATATACACCATGTTTTTTATACACCCGAAAAAGGAGTAATACTAAAACGTAACATCCAGCTTTTTGAGTTTAATCCGGTTACACGTACCTGTAAACTTTGGGGAACAGATATTTTTAAAAGTGCAGGCTACATTTTACCTCAAGATGACGGTGGTTTTTGGCTCACCCGATTAAGTAAAGAATTGTACTACTGCAACAACCAGAATGAAGTTACCAATTTAAGTTATGCTTTTGGTAAAATAGAAGAACCTAACTATAAAATATTAACCATTGCCAAGTTTAAAAATAGTTTATGGGTTGGCACTAATTATGGTTTGTTACGTTTAAACGTAAGTACAAATAAATACCCTCATATATATGCAACGGAACCAGGAGTAACCGATGTTGTAAATACAAGCGTAAGGGGAATGTGCGAATTACCGGATGGTAATTTAATTTTTGCATGTTACAACGGGCTGTTTAAAATTAGTCAGGATCTTAAAAACAAAACCATCACTCCGCTCATTCTCGATTCTATTCACGATTATATCCCATATTCCTTGTGTTATTACCAAAACAAACTTTGGGTGGGCTCTGAAGGTGGCGGAATGGGTGAGTTTAATCTCAAAACAAAGAAACTTACTCGTTTTGTACCCTATTATTATAACCATGGGCATAGGGCGGTTTATCACATTTTTGTTGACAGTATTAGAAACAGATTTATACTGGCTACGCATAGAGGTTTAATCAATTTTGATTTGAAGACAAAAAAGTATTCAAACCAATATATTAATGAACAAGCGGATGAACTTAATAATGTTAAGGTATCGCAAATAGCTTTTTATAATAATTACTATTATCTGGCTACCTCGCAGGGATTATTAGTTTGTGATAGGAGTTTTAACGTTATTAAAAGGCATACTTTTAAGGGCCGACAAGTGTATAGTTTGCTTATTGATAAAGTGAATGATGAAGTGTGGGTAGGCACCGGAGGCGATGGTGCGCATGTGATTAAGGATAATAAATTGTACAAGCATTATTCAACCCAAAATGGTTTGTCGGATAATAAAATTGCCTCTATTGTTAAATCGGGAGATAAAATTTATTTAGGTACATATGGCGGGCTTTCCATATTTAACACCCACACCAAAACATTTATAAATGTTCAGGCTGATCAAGGTTTAAGCTCTAATGAGTTTAACCATGGTGCTTCTTTTGTTGATTCAAAAGGACAAATATTTATGGGTGGTGTTAATGGATATAATGTGGTAAATGGTGCCGAAAAAAGTATTTCGTTTAATGCAGCACATCAACCGGTATTGTCTTCCATTTTTGTGTTAAATGGAAAAAATGAGCAAGCTGTTTTTAATGTCAAAACACTAAAAAAATTATTCATACCCAGTGATAATAAAATTATAGAGTTTGAGTTTGGTATGCCTGATTATAACTTTCCAGAAAAATGCATGTTTGCATACAAGCTAATTGGTATTGATAAAGATTGGGTGCAGTTAGGTAACAGAAATTACTTGCGTTTAACCGAGTTAAAAGCCGGTAACTACACTTTAATGGTGAAGGCATGCAGCAGTAAAGGTATTTGGTATGCCATGCAAAACAGCTTAAAAATAGAGGTTGAAAGTCCGTTTTACTCCAAGTGGTGGTTTATTACCTTGGTGGTATTGGTTGTTGGCGGAAGCGTAATTGCTTTCTATAAATTTAGGATTTTTCAGTTAAAGAAGTTATTGCAACTACGCCTTCAAATTTCGAGCGATTTGCATGATGAAGTAGGAAGTATTTTAACCGCTGTAGGTATGCAAGCCGAATTGCTTCAATTAAAAAACAATGACAAACAACCCGAGCTCATTCAAATAGCTGAAACCAGTCGTAAGGCCGTTTCTAACATGCGTGATGTGATATGGAGTATTGATACCAGAAACGATTCGGTAAAAGATTTGATTGACAGGATGCACGAGTATTTAAGTTCTCTGTTTGATGCGTCAAGTACGAATTATAATTTCAGTAAAAATGTTGCCAATCCTGATCAAACCATCGATTTGATTACACGTCAAAATACCTATTTAATTTTTAAAGAGGCGGTAAACAATATTGCCAAACACGCCAATGCCACAAATGTGCGTATTGATTTAAATATAACGGCCAATCACATTAGGTTAGAGATAACCAATAACGGGCAAGCTAAGCCCATAGAAAAGCGTGGTATGGGGTTGAATAATATGGAGATGCGTGCACAAAAAATGAAAGCAATATTGATTGTTGATGTTGAAAACAGTTATAAGTTGGTATTAATGAAGCGCTTTTAAGAAAGTATAAATATTGCTTATAAGCTCGGTTTTTTAATAGCAATGATGTTAATGATATTGATGATGGGGTTATATTCGCACCCGCACAAAATAATGATTATGGAAAACAACGAGATTGTAAAAAAATCGAACATAAACTTTACCGTTTCTTTAGATAAAGAAAATTTACCGGTACAAATTCAATGGAATGCCGATGATGCAGATGTAGATGGCAAACAAGAAGCAAAGGCTATTATTTTAAGTCTTTGGGATGGGATACAACAAAATGCATTACGCATTGATTTATGGACCAAAGAAATGAACGTAGAAGAAATGAATTTGTTCATGTTTCAAACTTTAGCAACACTTGGCGATACTTATGAGCGTGCTACCAACAACAGTGAAATTGCTGCCGAAATCAGAGAATTTGCCCACCACTTTGGTCACCGTGCTGAAGTATTTGGTCCTGATCACCAACACTAAAAGCCAAGGATTGTTAAAAATAAAAATAGGCTGTTTCATACATGGAGCAGCCTTTTGGTTTTTTGGTGAGGTAGTATATAAAATGGGTGTAAGCAATTTTTAAAATTACCCAATAATAAAACAATCCCGAAGTGGTGGCATGATTCTCGAATAAATAGGATATAAAAACAGAACCCCGAACGGGTGACATTATTCTACAAAAAAGAGGCTTTCTCCGCAGAAAAAGCCTCTTCTTAAAAATTTCTATTTAGGATTAAAACAATCCGTTTATCTCCGCATCAATCTTGCTGATAATAGCTCCTAAATCTTCCGGTTTATCGGCAAAGTTTAAATTGTCAACATCAATAATTAATAACTTGTGTTTGTAGTTGCTAATCCAAGCTTCGTAACGTTCGTTTAAGCGTCTTAAATAATCAAGCCTAATGCTGTCTTCGTAATCTCTACCACGTTTTTGAATATTGTTCACCAAACTTGGAATCGATGCACGCAAATACACCAATAAATCAGGCGCTTTAACAGTTTGGTTTAACGACTCGAACATTTTTTGATACGTTTCAAAATCGCGTGTACTCATCAAGCCCATACTATGTAAGTTAGGCGCAAAAATAAACGCGTCTTCGTAAATGGTTCTGTCTTGTATTACCTTTTTCTTGCCTTTTTGCAGTTGCAGCAAGGTGTTGTAACGACTATTCAAGAAATAAATCTGAAGGTTGAAAGCCCAGCGCTGCATGTCTTCATAAAAATCACTGATGTATGGGTTGTCTTCAACATCCTCATAATGTGGCTCAAATTTATAATGACGAGAGAGTAGGGTAGTTAAAGTTGTTTTTCCAGATCCAATATTTCCGGCAATTGCTAAATGCATAGTTCGTTTTCTTACTTAAAGCACAAGTTTATCATTTTAAAACCAAATAGTGAAGCATGTGGATATTTAATGTAAGTAGCTTCCTAATGGTTTAAAACAAAGGAGGTGTAACATTTATATGTTACACCTCCTTTAAACTCATAAAAACCAGATAGGTACTAGTGTAGTACATCTTTTTTACAACACGCATTTAAGTTGTCGTATGCGTTTTTATCGGCAGCCAAACCATCGGCATCATAACCCGTTTTAGTAACTGCTATTCTTAATGTTTCCAACGAAGTTTTTTTAGGATCGAAAGTGATGGTTAAAATTTTAGTATCAACATTCAAATCACTTTTCTTTACCCCTTTTTCGTAAGCCATTGCTTTTTCAAGGGTTTCTTTACACATATCGCACACGGCACTTGTTTTAATTTTAGCAACTGCCATACCATCTTTGGTGTAAGTTAAACTGTCGGTTACTTGTTGTGCTTTACCTCCTAGAGTTAAAGCTACCATAGCCACAAGGGCAATCATTAGTTTTTTCATATTTGTAATTATTAGTGTTTTAAAATTGTTATTTCTTTATTTAATGCTCCACCTCATGCCGGTGTAAAAAACTCTCCCCATAATTGGTCCCCATATAGCACTTGCGTCAAAGTGATTACCAAACGGGTTAGCAGCATCTATTATTTGGTGATGTTGCATGTAATTGAATGCATTTTCAATTCCCACATACATTTCCCATTTTTTAAACGCGCGTGTTACCTGTGCGTTTACTGTGTAATAGTTTGGTGATGTACTTGATGTATGCAAACCATGCGGCTGATCGGCAGTTGATGGCAATTGCTGAACCCCGAACCATTTAAGTGTGGCATCGTATTTCCATTTATCAAACTTGGTGGCGTAGGCTGCATTAAACAACATACGGTGTTTAGCAACCAACGGTTTGGTTAGTAGCACATCATTGTAAGTTGCTTTAACGTCTTGGTATTTATACGCTGCACGTAACTCTAGTTTTTTGATGGGTTCATAAATTACTTCCGTTTGAAAACTATTACTATACGATTTACCTTTTAAATTGTACATGCGCAATTGGGCATGGTCGGTGTACAAATCGGCAATAACTTGGTTTTCGAAATCGGTTCGGTAAAAATCAACCAAAACAGTGGTATTGCCTTTACCAATTTTAAAACTGTGGGTTATGGATGTACCATAATTCCATGCAACTTCGGGGTTTAGTTTTTCCATGACCATCACCCTGCGGCTACTGGCCATGGATGCTGCATTTTCAATAAACGGATTAGCCACACGCATGCCACGACCTCCACTTACTCTAAATACCGTATATCTGAAAACATTATACTTAATGTGTAAGCGCGGGTTAATCATAAATCCATATAAGTTATGATAATCGCCACGCACACCTGCAAGTATGTTTACCTTGCCAGGAATGTCATAGTTTAACTCACCAAAAATACCTGGTACAACTTCGGTACGTTTAAAGTTAGAGTCGTTGTAAGTTTCATCAAACTTGTCAAACAACATGCTAACACCTGTTTTAAATTTGTAATCGGTGCTACCCAAAATACTTTGGTAGGTTAAGTTGGCATAACCGGTTTGTTCGTTGCCCTTGTACGTTTTAAATCCGTAAAACGCATTGTGTTCATAAATCCTTGCCGAGCTTGAGATCATCAGAGTTTTGTAGGGTTGATTAGCGAAACCAATACCCACTTTACCAAATGCCTCTAATTGTTTGGTATTGATATTTACACCATAAATACTTCTGCTGTCGTTTTCTTGTTTGTTTTTAAAAGAGGTTTGACCACCCATTCTATCATCATACAAAGCATGTACACCAAAGGTTGCTAATACTTTTCCTGTATTATCATATCTCCAGCGATTTAATACATTGTATTGATATCCTACAGGAACATCTAAAAATCCATCCTTGTTAAAGTCGTTACGTTTTGATGTACTATTGGCATGAGTTAACAATAAGGTACTCCAACGTTTATTAAACTTGTGTTTGGCATGAACGTTTGCCTCCAATCTTCCTGCATCTCCGGCAAATACGTTTACAAATAAACGCTCTGCTTTTTCGGGTTTGTCTAATTCAATATTGATGTGGCCACTCATGCTTTCATAACCTAGTGCAACACTACCGACACCTTTGGTAATTTCAATGGCATCAACCCAAGTTCCCGGAATATGTGAAAACCCATAATTGGTACTTAACCCTCTAATACCCGGTAACATTTCTTTGGTAAGTTGTGCGTATGAGCCATCTAATCCCAATACTTTTATTTGTTTACTGCCACTAATGGCATCGCTATAGTTTACATCAACAGTGGCGTTGGTTTCAAAACTTTCGCTCAGGTTGCAACAAGCTGCTTTTTTCAATTCGGCCTTACCCAAACTTTGTTTGTTAAACGGGTCAATCATGTTAAAGGTAACTGCCGCCTTTTTATCGGTTACCACAGCTTCATTTAAACTGGCTGATGGTGTTAAACGAATCACGAATTCTTTATTGCTGTTGATGTTTAACAACGTATCAGTAACATAACCTATATAACTAATGATTAATGTATCGGGTAATCGGGCAGGAAGTGCCAGCTCGAAAATACCTGCTGCATTTGTGGTAGTTCCTTTTTTGGCTTGAAGCCAGTATGCACTTGCGCCAACCAATGCCGAAGCATCTTTTTTATCGGTAACCACACCTTTTACTTGGGCACTTACATTGGCCGTGATAAAAAGGGTAATGGTGATGATCCAAAATTTTAATTTCATGAATTTTAGTTTATTAAATTTTAAACATTAAAAGACGCACACCCACAATTGACGGGCATGTTCTGATGATTAAAACGATAAACTAAATAAGGTATACCTGAATAAAATTGAGGTACGTTTGTGTGGTTTGGTGATTTATTGGTGGAGCATGATAAACAAGATTTTGTTCATCCACTTTTATTTTTGCAGCACCTGGTAATAATGCAGCAGGTAAAACCCATACATTTAAATGGTGTTCTGTGCTGTTTTTTATTTTTTGAGTTACAGGAGTATCATCTATTTTTTGAAGCGAATAACTGTAATCGCAACAATCGTCTGTTTTTTGTACTTGTGGTTTTGATTTTCCTGCTGGTAGGCAGCAATCGCTTTTTTGTGCCGCTGCATGATCGCACTCATCAGCAATATCTAGTACTGAAATAATGATTTTTCCTTGCTCAGTTGCACATACCATTTTGTACACGGTAACTCCAGTATAGCCCAGCACAATGCTAAATGCTAATATAAAAGAGGTGGTTATGTGTACTAATTTTTTCAAGGTATATGCTTAATAAGCAGGTGCAAATATCAAACAAAAATAAGGTAATGTTATACATTATCTTGCTTAAGGTTTACATAATTTTAGTAAAAACGTTTAAAACCAATGGCTGTTCGAGCCTCATTTAGTGTTTTTGATGCGCTTTCACGGGCTTTTTCGGCACCGAGTTTAGCAACTTTGGCTAAATAAGCATCATCGGCTTTAATGGCATCAATTTTTTCGCGTATGGGTGTTAAAAAAGTAATCAGGTCTTCTGCTAATTGTTTCTTTAAATCACCATAACGAATGTTGCAGTTGGCATAGGCATCGGTAAAGTGTTTTAATGTATCGTCAGAAGAAACAACTTTTAATAAATCGAACAAATTTTGTACCGGTTGGGTAGGAGGGGTGTTGGGTTCGGTTGGTCCGGTATCGGTTACTGCCTTACTCATTTTTTTTCTAATGACTTCGGGTGAATCAACCAAATTAATTACGTTGTTATCGCCATCACTTTTACTCATTTTACCGCCACCTTGTAAGCCCGGGATTTTAACCAACTCACTGCCGTAATTAAATGCTTGCGGCTCGGGAAAAAGTTCCATGTTGTACATGCGGTTAAATCGATTACCAAAGGTACGTGCCATTTCCAAGTGTTGTTCTTGGTCTTTACCTACGGGCACTTTTACTGCTTTATGTATGATGATATCAGCCGCCATTAATACCGGGTAGGTTAATAAACCAGCATTGATATTATTAGGTTGTGTGCGTGCTTTTTCTTTAAACGAACTTACACGTTCCAACTCACCCAAATACGCATGCATATTTAACATCATGTACAATTCGGGTATTTCGGGTAAATCGCTTTGTATGTACAAAGCGCAAGCCTCAGGGTCCAAGCCACATGCCAAATACTCGGCCAATACTTGCCTTACGTTATTGTGTAAATCAGCAGGGTTGGGGTGCGTGGTTAACGAGTGGTAATCGGCAATAAAAAAGTAACAGTTATACTCGTGCTGCATTTTTAAAAAGTTGCGCACGGCTCCAAAATAATTTCCTAAATGTAAAGTTCCGGTGGGGCGAATTCCACTCACTACAATTTCTTTATTCATGCAGCAAAGAAAGTAAAAGCAGGGGCTACAAACAAATGGTTTGATATTCTGCTAAAGTTTACGAAAATACCTTTCGGTGCTTTTTTGCCCACTCTGTAACAATGCTTGTTTCTGAGCTTGGCTAAGTCGCTTAACCTTAGGCGTGATTCCGATGGAGGATACAGAAATTGTGCGTTGCCAATCTTCTTCCATTAGCGCTTGTCTATTTAAGTTTTCTAACGTGTAAGTGTAAAAGGCATTTACATAATCGCTTAGCGTATTAATTTCAATAACAGCCAATCGTTTGTTGGTGGTATCTTGTGCAATTTGTTCATCGGTATCTATTCTAACGCCTATGGTATTAGGGTTGGCAAGTCTTGTTGTTTTACCGTTAATTACAACTACAATGTCAAAAATTGAAATAGGAAAATTAAATGTAATCCCTCCATCAACTACTAAATCATAACTTGTGTTAAGTGTCGGTTTTTCTATAATACGCCCAACACTATCAATACAGATGGCCTCAAAATAGAGCGGAACCGACATGGTAATCCTTACGGCATCTTTTATGCGCATATTTGGATAAGTATGTTTAGAAAAAACTAAGGCACGTTGTTTATTTAAACTTACAGCGGTTATGTATAGGTCTTTGTAACCTTGTTGATGTAGCTCGGCAAATGTGATGTTTGGGTTTGTTGTTTTGGCAGCGATAACATGTTCTAACCACTTTACAAAAGCATCTGTTTTGTACCAACCATACTTTTTTCCCACCCGGTAAAAGCCACCAAAAAACAAGTACTGTCCATCATTAAATTTTTCGAAATCGGTTTCTGAAATCAGTTTAGCAATTTCATCAGCTTTATATCCCAACGCAAAAGTTAATGCTGTGATTCCACCTGCTGATGTGCCAGCCACTTTTTCTATGCTATCGTTGAGTTTCCTTTTTTCTAATTCGGATAAAACACCTGCATAGGCAATACCTCTGATACCGGCACCTTCAAAAACTAAGTTTTTAACTGTGGTTTGAGCACCACAAACAAAGGGTAAAAATATGAGTATAAATAAGTGGATATTTTTCATATCAGGGCTTGTTTTGTTATAAGAACAAGTTTCACCTCGCACATTTATGTTTGATTATCCTTGCCCTTTCCCGTTCTTCTGGTGTTTGAATTTTACTTAACAGCACATTGGTATCCCAAATCCATTGCAGGCGTTCTTTAATGCTCCATTTTTGGTAGGCTTCAATTTGCTCAGCTGTTACAGTATAATTGTAGCCTTTATCCGCATTTTCAAGTTTCGGTTTGATGGTATCTGTCATGTTTTTATTTGCGATAAAAGGTAAATATCATCTAAATCTTGTTTGCGGTTGCTGTATTCTTTCAACTTAATTAAATCGTTTACAGATACAACATGAATATCGGTGTCATCTGATGTTCTTGTGGTTTTTCGTTCCCACATGTCGGCAAAGTTTAAAGGTACGTCAATTAATACATCCATACTCATCACATTACCTCTAGTATTAAAATAGGAGAGTGCAATAAGATTTTTTTCTTTGACGAGTTTTGTACGCTCTTGTTGTGTTGACAGTAAACTTAGTGAGACAGGAATTTGTGATTGATAAAATGCATCCACTACGCAAATTTCAAACTGTTTTAAATTTTCTTTGTCAAAATCCAAAATCAAATCAATGTCTGCTGTCATCCTTGGAATACCGTATATGTTAACAGCTAAACCACCACACAGTAAGTATTTTACTCGATGTTTATGCAGTTGCTCAAATATTCCAAGATAATCCATTCTATTTATCCTTGTTGTCCCGCTAATAAATACATAACTGCCATGCGTGTGGCCACACCGTTTTCTACTTGGTCTAAAATAATGCTGTGTTTGCTATCGGCCACATCGCTGGTAATCTCAACACCACGGTTAATTGGTCCCGGATGCATAATTACAATTTCTTTGTTTAGTTTGTCTAAACGTTCTTTATCTAAGCCATACAACATGCTGTATTCACGCAAACTCGGGAAATATTTAATATCCTGACGCTCTAATTGTATGCGCAACATGTTGGCCACATCACACCAATTTAAGGCTTTCATTAAATCGTGTTCTACTTTTACACCAAGGCTTTCAATGTGTTTGGGGATAAGTGTGGTTGGTCCGCAAACCATAACTTCTGCCCCTAATTTTTTGAGGCAATAGATGTTAGATAAAGCCACGCGTGAGTGGGTGATATCTCCCACAATCACTACTTTTTTACCTTTCACTTCACCTAATTTTTCTCTTATCGAATAAGCATCTAATAAGGCTTGTGTTGGATGTTCGTGTGTGCCATCACCGGCATTTATAATTTGCGCATTTACGTGCTTGGCCAAAAACTGACAAGCGCCCGGTGCAGGGTGGCGCATCACCACCATATCAACCTTCATGGCCAAAATATTATTTACCGTATCAATCAAGGTTTCACCTTTTGAAACAGATGAAGATGATGCTGCAAAGTTTACAGTGTCGGCACTTAAGCGTTTTTGAGCCAACTCAAACGAAATACGTGTGCGGGTTGAATTTTCGAAAAATATATTAGCCACAGTTACATCACGCAACGAAGGAACTTTTTTAATTGGACGATTGATAATAGCTTTAAAATTGTCGGCCGTTTCAAATACCAGTTCAATATCATCGCGGGTAATGTCTTTAATACCCAAAAGGTGTGGTTGACTAAACTTTTTGCTCATTGCGTTGCGTATGCTGTTTGGTTGAGTAATTCGTTTTGTTTCTGTTGGCTTAGGTTAATTGGTAAGTATATGTACCAAATCGTTTTTGGCATTTTCTTTCCACTCTACTCTTACCTTATCATTTGCCCGTGTATCAACAGATATGCCGGTGTAATCGGGTTGTATGGGTAAATGACGGCTGTAGCGTCTATCCACCAAAACCAATAATTCTACTTTGTTTGGTCGGCCAAAATCGGTTAGTGCATCCAATGCACTTCTAATGGTACGTCCGGTGTAAAGCACATCATCAATAATTACGATGTTTTTATCTTGCACGGTAAACGAAATATTCATTTCGCTTGGTACAATTTGCTCATTACCTCTTCTGTAATCATCACGATAAAAAGCAATATCCAACTCGCCATACAATACTTTTTTTGAATTTAAAATTTCAGCAATACGCTTGTGTATTCTGCGCGATAAATAAATACCCCGTGGCTGAAGTCCAACAATGGCTGTGTTTGAAAAATCACCGTGTTTTTCAATCAGTTCAAAACACAACCTGTCCATGGTAATGTCGAATTGTTTTTTTTCTAAAATTACTTTCGTATTCATGTTTCTTTTACCACCTCATTGTGCTGTGTGGTAAAACAGCGTATTTTAGGGTAATTAATCAGCTTCAAATATCGAAAACTAGTTTCAATTTAGTAGGCTGATTATTATTTTGTTTCTGATAAGTCTAATATGGCATCAAACTCTTCTGCTTTTAAAGGGCAAACGCTTAAGCGACCTTGGCGCACCAAAGCAATGTTTTGTAAGCGCTTATCTTCTTTAATTTGCTCTAAGGTAACTGTTTTCTTCAGCTTTTTAAAAGGAGCTAAATCAACCACCACCCAATTTGGATCTTCGGTTGTGGGGTCTTGGTAAAACTCTTTAACGACCTTTGCGATGCCAACTACTTCTTTGCCTTCGTTACTGTGGTACCACAATACCAAGTCGCCTTTTTTCATGGCTTTTAAGTTATTCCTTGCTTGGTAATTGCGCACACCATCCCAAAGGGTTTTTTTGTCTTTTTCAAATTGTTCCCAGCTGTACTTAAAGGGCTCTGATTTTACTAACCAATAGTTCATAATTCAAACATAATTAAATACTGCGAAACCCGAATAAAAGGGCAAAAAAAATCCCGACACATGGTCGGGATTTTAAAGTTATTCAGCTAATTAGTCTTTTTTCTCTAATTGTGCTTTTAATGCAGCTAAGCCTTCAACATCAGCGAAAGTAGATTTCTCGTTGCTGTCGTTTAATTTTTTAGCAGCTTTAGTTGCTTTATCTTTATCGTCTGTACGTTTTTTCTCGTCAACCTTTTTCTCTTCTATAGCATCAGCTTTCCAAAGAGCGGTATGAGAAACAACAATACGTTTGTTTTCTTTGTTAAACTCAGTTACTTTAAACTCAACTACTTCGTCTTCTTTAACAGTAGTTTTGTCTTCGCGTTGTAATTGTTTAATAGGCGCATAACCTTCTACACCGTATGGTAAAGCGATGGTTGCACTTTTATCTTCAATTTTCAACACAGTACCTTCGTGTACCGAACCAACAGTAAAGATGGTTTCGAAAGTATCCCAAGGGTTTTCGTCAAGTTGTTTATGACCTAAGCTTAATCTACGGTTTTCTAAATCAACTTCTAAAACCATTACGTCTAATTCTTGGTCTTTTTTCACGAATTCAGCAGGATGTTTGATTTTTTTGGTCCAGCTTAAGTCACTTACGTGAACTAAACCATCAACACCTTCTTCTAATTCAACAAACAAACCGTAGTTAGTCATGTTACGAACAACACCTTTGTGGCGTGAACCTACAGGGTATCTTTCGTTAATGTTCACCCAAGGGTCTGCTTTTAATTGTTTGATGCCAAGAGACATTTTACGCTCTTCTTTTTCAAGCGTTAAAATAACTGCTTCTACTTCATCACCCAATTTCATGAAATCTTGAGGTGAGCGTAAGTGTTGGCTCCAGCTCATTTCACTCACATGAATTAAACCTTCAACACCAGGAGCAATTTCAAGGAATGCACCGTAATCAGCGATGTTTACGATTTTACCTTTAACTGTAGCGCCTACTACTAAAGTATCTGCTAAGCTATCCCAAGGGTGAGAAGAAAGTTGTTTCAAGCCTAAGCTGATACGTTTTTTCTCATCATCAAAATCAAGCACAACAATGTTGATCTTTTGATCCATTTTTAATACCTCTTCAGGGTGGTTGATACGACCCCATGAGATATCAGTAATATGTAATAAACCATCAACACCACCTAAATCAATGAACACACCAAATGAAGTCATGTTTTTAACAGTACCTTCTAATACTTGGCCTTTTTCTAATTTAGATAAGATGTCTGATTTTTGTTTTTCAATATCCTCTTCAATTAACACCTTGTGAGAGATAACCACATTTTTGAATTGGTGATTAACTTTTACCACTTTGAATGGCATGGTTTGACCAACATAAACATCGTAATCTTTAATTGGTTTGGTGTCAATTTGTGAGCCCGGTAAAAACGTATCGATACCGAATAATTCTACAACTAAACCACCTTTTGTGCGTGTTTTAACGTAGCCATTAACGATTTCATCGTTTTCAAAACATTTCATAATGTTGTCCCATGCGCGCTCGCTCATGGCTTTTTTGCGTGATAACACAAGTTGACCTAATGCGTCTTCTTTGTTTTCTAGCAAAACTTCTACTACATCGCCTACTTTTAACTCAGGCATGTCGCGGAATTCTGTTTTAGCAATCAAACCATCAGATTTGAAGCCAATGTTAAGTACCACTTCTTTTTCGGTAAAACCTACAACGGTACCTTTAACAATTTCTTTCTCAGCAATAGTGCTAAGTGTTTGTTCGTAAAGATTTTCAAGAGTTGCTCTCTCATCTTTAGAATAGTTGCCAAAACCGGCTTTGTCCATGCTCCAGTCAAAGTCTGCGCTTGGTGTTTCGAATTGAATGTTGTTGTTTTTTGTCAATTAATTAATTCTCCTTTCGCTTAAAAAAGCGGTCAAAGGTAATGAAATTATGCTTATTGCAAATATTTTTTGAGAATTAATTTTCAGTTGGTTACAAGCTGTCTAAAGGCGTGTAATTGTACTTCCCATTGCGCCAAGTTACGTTGCCTTCCGGTATCCATGGCTGATTGATAAGTTGTTGGTGGTAATCTTTTTGGAATGCAGATGGGAAGTGGTAAGTACGCTTTAGTACCGCAAAATCAAGGCTATCGGTTTTAATGTTATTTTTAGTGGCCCAAAACCACAATACTTTTTCCAATTCTTTAGGATTAGGAATGGTACCACTGCAAACCGAGTTAAAGGTATATTTGCTCCATGCCAAATTCATGTTCATATCCATGCAATAACCTGCAGGGTTAAAAAATGGCAACCATAAGGTATCTCCGTTCGCTTGTTTTTGCACAACAGCAAATACAGTTTTAGAACCGCTTAGGCTATGGTCTAAAAACACTCCTCGTGCATTTAACCCAAATAAAGTTCTGAATAAATTAGAAGGTTTAAGGCTATAATCTGAAATGTCTTTTCTAACAGCATAAAACTTTTTGAGTTCAACAACAGTAACGCCTCCTTTTATTCTGGAGTAGAAATGATAGCTGCTGTAAAATGTTTGAACGGCTAATAAACCAAAACAAAAAATACCCAATAGGCCATAACGCAATTTTTCGCTTAGGAGAGGCTGAGGCGTTTGCTCAGGTGTTTGCAGTTTAACAACCTCTTCCAGTATAAAATCAATAAACAACCTGATTAACTCGAAGCGTAAAAAGAATGCAATACCTTTCCCTAACCATGATGATTGTAAAGCCGCCCTTGCAGCCAACCAGCCATTGCCGTAGTCGGTTTCGTGAATTTTAATATTGCTTTGGTTGTGGTGCAACAGGGTTGTGTTGTCATTTAAACCCAATAGTAGCCTTCCTAAAGCCTGATGTTTTTGTAGGTTTGGGTTGATGGTAATTGGGATCTGTGGGAGTTTAAACCTGTTCCAAAATTTATCGTTAACAAAAAGCAGGTAAAACGGAATTGGACCAAAACACAATAATGGAAAAGGGAAGATGCTTGCAATAACCAAGTGGAAAAATACACCTATCCAAGCAGCGTAAGGTCTTAACTTTTTAAAGAATAAGGCGAATATTAATCCAAATTCCCAAACAATGGTGATATAATTGGCAGCTACATGCACCCATTGCCAATTTAAATAAAAGGTTACGCCATGCCATTTGTTATGTGGCATTACTGACGGAATCCAAAGTCCTAAGCCTTTATTCCACATGGGAGAATAAATTTTGGTTAGGCTGCTTGCCCAATACATCAAACCTAATGATACGAACAAAGCTGCTAAATAATTCCAATAAGAAGTTTGGTTTGATAGGCGTTGTCCGTATTTAATGGTATGCAAAACGTTATCAATGCTAAAACTTTGTTTGGCAGGCATAATGATGAGCAAGAAACTACCTATCCGCAACAAATCATCATTAAATGAACCACACCCGGAGTTACTAAACGAAAATGCGGTAATCACCACAAATAAATAGTTAATAACAGCCAAAACTCTTGTTTGCAAACCAATCATCAAACCGAAAACAACCAACGCCCACATGCTTAAAAAAAGTTTGGCAGGAAAAGGGTTTGGTGCAATGTGCGGTATGGTATTAAAAATAATAGGACGGTAATAATAGATACTGGAGATTAACACCAATAAAAACAACGATAACGTAATACGGAAAACAGCAAAACCTCTGGTGCTTACAGTGGTGTCATATTGTTTGAGCCAGTTAATTACGCGGTTCATTTTTCGTTTGTAATTGTGTAATGGTAAATGCTGCCCATAAAAATAAGGTTATAATGGGTGAATGCAAATAACGATTAACTTTTGAAACCAAAACATGATCTATGCTTGTTGATTGGATGAAAATGGAAACATACAACAAAACGGTAATTCCCACATGGAGTAAGAGAGTGAATTTAGTAAGATTTACCTGCCTAAAAGCAAAGTGAATGAGTAATGTTGGTAACAATACGAAACACAGACTATAACCGAAGGCTTTTATCCAAAAAAAAGTATGGGTAAAAATAGTGGCAATTCGTGTTGATGTAAGTTGGTCGGGGGATAAAAATAATGCCGCAGGAGTATTGCGATAATCAGGTGTTAATTCATCTTTTAGCATACTAAGCGCCAAAACAATGATGAAAATACCAACGGCATACCATTTATTCGCTTTCATTGGTTGCTCGAAGTTTTGATTGTTTACCAGCCCACCACATCCACAACAAAAAAATGATGCCGTATACTAAAAAAATGAAGATGTATCGGTGAAAAAGTTCGAAATACGGGGATTTAGCCTCCGCCATCAAGGTAAGTATGAAGTTGCGTATGATGTTAACGGCATGAATGGTTAAACAACCAGCAGGGATAAACCACAGTTTAGATTTAAAATTACCGGGATAACAAATGATAAAAATACTGAATAAAATCAAGAGTTCAAGTCCGTTGCATGATGCCCCCACCCTTATTAGCGGAAAGGTGCTGGTGTTCAAAAAAATAAAGGTTTCGCCTACTTTTTCGGCAATGCTGAAGTGTGGGGTAAATCCGTATAAATCGAGACCTAAACAAATAAAGTACGAAATGTTTTCAGTAATGAGTTGGTCGAGTTGACCATTGGGTTTTAGTAAAAACTCGTAGGCCATAAGCCAGGCTCCATAAAGCAGAAAGGAAAGAAGTAAGAATTTAACGAGTTTTTTGTTTAGCCCCATTAGTTGAGTATTAGGCTAAGTGGATTACTTTTTACGACCGTATAATTTTCTGATGCCCAAACCAATTCCGGCAGAAGTTAATAAAGCTATTGCTCCGTTAATGGGAACGTCATCAATTTCTTCGAAAAGAGTGGCAGAAGATGGAGATGTTGGTGAACTTGGCTGAGCCATCACAATGGATGCGACAGACAGAAACACGAACACAATAGATAATAGTTTTAAAAATTTACTCACTGGGTGCATTAAATAATTATTGTGCAAACTTCGGAAAAATAAATGTAAAAAGGTTAAATATTTTTCTAACAGCTAATTAATAGCAATAAACAGCCGTTGGAAACCTAATTTCTCCACCCTCTTAACAAATCTTCCGCTTTCATTCTTTTTTTGCCTTGTAGTTGAACATCAGTAACATATATCCATCCATCAACTACGGCAAATCTAATATACGGATTTTTTCCGGTTTCGGTTTGCATATTGCCTAAAAATTCTTGGTGCGTAGCTGGCTCAAATGTGCAATGGTATATTTTTAAGATTTGTTCGTTAATTTTTGTAAATGCCCCAGGGTAAGGACTTAAACCACGAATTTGATTTTTAACTTGGGCGCCTTTTTGGCTCCAATCAATCAAGCAATGCGTGGTAAATATTTTAGGAGCAAATTTGTCCTTGGCCTCCTTTTGTGGAGTTGGGGTGTAATTTCCACGCTCCACGGCCTTAACCGTTTTCACAATCAATTCAGCTCCAACATGCATCAATACATCGTGCAATTCCCCGGCAGTCATTTCAGGTGTAATAACAACTTTTTGTTGGTGTATCAGGTCACCTGTGTCAATTTCATGTTTAAGTAAAAATGTACTCACACCAGTTTCTGTTTCTCCATTTATGATGGCCCAGTTAATTGGAGCTGCTCCACGGTAATCTGGCAATAAAGAGGCGTGTAAGTTGATGGTTCCTAATCTTGGCATATTCCATACCACTTCCGGCAACATTCTAAACGCAATTACTACTTGTAAATCGGCTTGGTAGCTGTTTAGTTCATCAATAAAATCAGGGGCCTTTAATTTGGTGGGTTGTAATACGGGTATTTGATGTTCTACCGCAAACTTTTTAACAGGAGGTTGTTGTAATTGCATGCCTCTTCCCGCTGGTTTGTCTGGAGCGGTTACAACAGCAACAATATTAACACCTGCATCAACCAAGGCTTTTAGTGGTGTAACAGCAAAATCAGGGGTTCCCAAAAATATAACACGTAAAGGATTGCTCATGTAAAAAGTAAGTTTAAATTAATCTCGCCACAAAAAAGGAAACAGCAAATAGGCGAGGGTTACAATTAAAGTATTTATGGCCAATAATACTAAAAGGTCTTTTGTCATTACCGAAGGATCTAAATCATCAACTGCTTTTTTAGCAGCTTTAATGGCAACCAATAATAATGGAATGATTACCGGAAAACTTAAAACCGGCATTAATAAATTACCATTGCCTGATTTAGCGGCTATGGAAGATATTAGAGTGAATGTTGACGAAAATCCAATGCCCCCTAAAGCAATGGTAATGATAAAGTAGAATGCATTACCTACCGGAAACCCGAGGAATAAGCTGTATGTGCCCAAACACAATAAGGCAAGCAACACTGTTAAAATGGCGTTATAAATTAGTTTAGAAATGATAAGGTGTTGTGCCGATACAATCCCGTAATAATACAATTGCCTGCCACTACTCTCTGCCACAAAACTTTTGGCCACCGCACTCACCGATGAGAATAATAATACAATCCAATAAATTGCATTCCATGTTGGTGCATTAAGCATTTTTACACTTAAAAATACCACCATCGTACTCGATATGGCATGCAGTAATATACCATTGATAGCATAACGTTGACGCCATTCTATGGTTACATCTTTTTTTATTAAAGTAATAATCGGGCTCATAATTTGTTAGTTTACTATGCCGTCAACATCGGGGTAAAGCATATACTTTTTGCGGATGCGTTTAAATTTAGTTAATTCAGGTTCCCAGCTTTTTCTGATATTGGCCTCACTCACTCCATCTTTAATCTGTTGCATCAATACATCATTGCCTGCAAGTTTGTTAAAGAAGTTGTTGAAGAATTTATCTTTTAGGCTATCATTCTGGTACATTTCTATCATCCAATTGATATTTAAACTTGGGTTTAATGGAAAAACATACTTGGCATAATCAGTTAGTAAATACCCCCTACATTCTTTATTCATAAACGGAGGATTTTCAGCTACACCTTTAATGTTTTTGGGTGTAAACAGATAATCACCGTGCGAGTTTCCCGGTTTGCCAATACATTCAAAAGGTTTATCGGTACCACGACCTAAACTGTAGTTTATGCCCTCAAAAAAACATACTGAAGGATACAACGCAATACTCTCGGGTGTAGGCAAATTAGGTGAAGGTTTGATGGGTAGATTATATTTCATGCCATGGTTCCAACCTTTCATTTTCACCAATTCCAGTTTGCATTTTAAACTGTCTTTTAACCATTTTTGGCCGTTAATCATATTGGCATATTCGCCTACAGTCATGCCATGCACAACAGGTACAGGATGCAAACCCACAAACGATTTAAACTTCATGTCTAACACAGGTCCATCAACATAAAAACCATTTGGGTTAGGGCGATCTAAAACAATGAGTAACTTTTTATTTTCAGCACAAGCTTCCATTACATAATGTAAGGTTGATATGTAGGTGTAGAATCTAGCTCCCACATCTTGAATATCAAAAATAACCACATCCAGTTTTTTCATCATATCCGGGCTAGGTTTATAGTTTTTGCCGTAAAGTGAAATTACTTGAATTCCGGTTTTTTCGTCAATGCTCGATTTTACTTTTGCACCAGCACTGTGGTCGCCTCTAAAGCCATGCTCAGGGGCAAATATGGTAACAATTTTTACGTTTATTTTTTTTAACGTATCAACTAAATGTATTCCTTGAACAACCGATGTTTGATTAACCACCAAACCAACACGTTTACCTTTTAAGGCAGGTAAATACTTATTAACTTGTTCGGCACCTGTAATAATTTGTGCCGTAAGCGAATAGTAGCTAAAAATGAATAATGCTGCTGTAAATAAACCAATCTTCTTATATTCGAACCTTCTCATTTAATATTATTACGTATTGAACTTTCCTTTTTTTATCGCTAAACGCTTAATGAGCAATAAGAGCAGTGGACGCAGTGGTTTGATTGTAAACATTGCCATAGCTGCTGTAGCCATTAGTGTAGCGGTGATGCTTATTTCTGTAGCCGTTGTTCAGGGCTACAAGTTGCAAATAACAAACAAAATTACCGGATTCAGTAACCATATTCAAATTAGCCGGTTAGATTTTAACAATTCGTTTGAAACCAACCCAATTTACCGTGATGCCAAAACAGAACAAACCATTAAAACGGATGCACGAGTAGCCTATGTTCAACCATATGCTACCAAAGCGGGTATCATAAAAACCAGCACAGAGTTTGAAGGTATTGTTTTAAAAGGGATTGATTCATCTTTTAATTGGCACTTTGTACAAGCTTGTTTAATAGAAGGTGAAGTTTTTGTTCCGAACGAGGCTGCAACATCAAACCAAATTGTAATTTCCATGAGTACCGCCCAGAAACTACAATTAAAACTAGGGCAGGGTATGGTTATTTATTTTGTGCAAGAAGATGGCTCAATGCCGAGGGCCCGTAAGTTTACCATTAGCGGGATATACAGCACCGGTTTTTCTGATTTAGATGCGCTTTATGGTATTATTGATATGCGCCACATTCAACGCCTGAACAAGTGGGAGGAAAATCAGGTTACAGGTTATGAAGTTAAGCTTAAAAAGTATGATGATTTGATGGCCACTGCCTCTGATTTATTGCCATTAATGCCCATGCATCTACAAGTAAAAACAATTGTTGATGTATACCCGCAGTTGTTTGATTGGCTGGGCTTACTTGATTTAAATGTTTTGGTTATAATTATTTTGATGGTGGTGGTGGCATGCATCAACATGAGCACTGCTTTATTGATATTAATTGTGGAAAGAAGCAACATGATTGGTATGCTCAAGGCAATGGGATCTGACAATAAGCAAGTGCAACGCATATTTGTATTTATGGCTGCAAGGTTAATTGGTAAAGGCTTGTTAATAGGTAATTCCGTTGGTTTGTTAATTTGTGTTACACAATATTACTTGGGTTGGATTAAGCTTGATGAGGAAGCCTACTTCTTAAATCAGGTCCCCATATTTTTAAACGCAATAGATGTACTTTGGATTAATGCAGGAGCATTTGTATTGTGTGTTTTAATTATGCTTTTACCGGCACAATTTGTAAGTAAAATAACACCGGTAAAAGCCATTAAGTTTCAGTAAATTTATTGTTGCCTACATACTTTTAAGTAACCGTTTTGTCCGTTAAAGTTTAAGTGTAAAATATATATACCTAAACCAAAATCCTGCGGGTTTAAATCAAGTTGATTCATGTTGTTTTTCGATAGAATCAAACGGCCATTTACATCAAACATTTGTACATTAAATGTTCCGGTTTGGTTTAATTTAATTGAGGCGTTGCTTGTTCCGTTTGCAAAACCAAAAGTGTTTAATACGCTGATATTTTTATCCAACATTACTTCATGAACACCGGTATAAAAATCGCCAAGTTTGCGTGCCACAAATTCTTCTGCCAACACCCACCTGTAATTACTGTTATTTATAATGCTATCTGTGTCGTACATTATTTTTGCAGCCTGTGGCATGGTGGTGTTTGGTGTAAGTTGCGGTATTACATTAAGCAATAATTTAATCACCACATCCTCTCCAATTTTTTCGCTTAAGTTATTCATGGCACTGCTCCATATTTCACTATCACTATAAAAGTCGCCCACTTTGTTTTCGTATGTTTTGGTTGATGCACCATTACGTCCGTTCCAAAATTCGTTGTGACCATCCCATCCAAAAATATTTTTCCATAAAAACGGATTAATTCTTTTTGAGTAGGCGCAACACATGGCATCACAAATGGCTTCTTCTAATGCACGTCTTTCGGTGCCAATAGCATCTGTTGGATTTAAACTGTGTGAAATGGCGTGTGTGTATTCATGAACAATCACGTCAGCATCTTCGGCATCAGGCACTCCTCCTAAGCCAAAATGTAATGCAGTATCAGGGTCATAACTGAAATAACTTTGGTCGGCAGTGCTGCTATGTGGATCAACCCTTAGTTGGTAATTAACCAAATTGTTAAACCCTAAACTTTTTATATAAGTCTGTACTTCCGAAATGTGGTATAAAGCCATTGCTTCTTTAAAACCAATTTGCTTACGGGTAAAATCAAAGGTATCGGTTGTTGATGTTGATGGTGTGTGATTTGGCGACTTGATATCTGTTATGGCCGCATATTTATTTTTAAGATGAAATACACCGGCATCAAACCGGGCAGGAACAGTTACCCATTTACGTTGTTCGTTGAGCAATGTGTAATCGCTGTCGTTAAAGTTGCGGTAAGTACCATCTTTTCCATAAGTAACACCTGCGGTAGTGAGCGGGTCGGGATTAAAAACACGCGCTTTTATAAGGGTATCAGTAAAAAACAATCGGTTGTCTTTTTGGTAAAGTACAGTTCCGTCATTTTGTTTTAATGTAAATTCATGCCCGTTTTTATAAGCTGTGGCCGGTAACAAGTTATTATCACTTACCACCCAGTAGTTGTGGTTTGATGTATTGCTCAACTCCACATTTAATGCATTTACATCAACCAAGGTGCTGAAACTGTTTATCATCTCGCCTTTTTTATTGGTGTTTACTTTTAAATAAGCACCATAAACAGGCACACCTTCATGCATTTGCTGATACAAATAATGTTTACCTATGTTGCTTTCTGTATATGTTTTTAACACCAAGTTTTCATTACTGCTTGTATTCAACAATTGGTTTTGTTGGTTGAATTGAGCTGGCAATAACTGGCTTTGAACAGATATCGGAGTTTGCTCCATTAATCTTTTAGCAGCGGGGTGTTGAGCAAAAACAGATGCACTTATTGTAAATAATATCGAGCTTAATAAGGTTACTTTTTTCATTGTTCTGATACGAATTTAATTTCAAACAACCTCTTGTCTTTTAGGTAAGTGGTTATTTCTAATGCTTTTGTTTTACGTATCTCAAAGATACTGTTAAATTGGTTTTCGTTGTACTCATGACTTATTATTTTAGCCCCAAATTGTTTGTAGGCTTTGTAAACCTCATTTTCATCCTCATAATTTCCGGTAACTAGGTAGTGCTCGGTAATTATTTTTTCGAGAATAGTTGCTGCATTTAAGGCCTCGTTAGCCGATTCGCCATAAGCTTGAATCAAACCGTGTACACCCAATAATTTACCACCAAAATAACGAACTACAACTACTAAAGTATTGGTAAGTTGTTTGCTTAATATGGCCCGTAAAATGGGCTTACCTGCAGTGTTATTAGGCTCACGGTCGTCATTGCTCTTTTGGATTTCCTGTGCTGTACCTAAAATGTAAGCGTAACAATGGTGCGCAGCCGTGTAATGTTCTTTTTTTAGGTTGTTGATAATGTCTCTTACCTCCGCTTCATTTGTAATAGGGAATGCAAATCCAATAAACTTGCTGCCTTTATCTTTAAACTCACCTTGGCTTGCGGTTGCAATGGTTTTATAAGTATCGGAAAATAACATATTAGCTAAACGATAAAATAACAATAGATACGATAGCCATCGCAAATCCTAACCAATTTGTTTTACTTAAATGTTCTTTAAAAATAAATAAACCAACCAAGGTAGTGGTTAATACAATGCCTATGTTATTTATGGGAAGAACAATACTTGCTTCGGTAAATGCACCCAAAGTTTTTAATAAAAAGTACATGCATAAATAGTTGGGTATGCCCAATGCCACTCCCCATAAAATACTTTTAAAGGTAAGTTGTTGTTTGCCTTTAATTATTTGATAAACCAACAAGCTACCGCCAAAAACAAAGGCTGTTAAAAATACAAAACTTAAAATATGGTTGGTGTCAAAAGGAGGGATGTAGTTTTTATTGATGATATTTAATAGGGTATCAATACAACCGCTGCCAACAAATACATATAATGGTAAATACCATAAGCCTTTTTGGGTTGATGTTTGGGTGCTTTGGCTAATAAAATAAACCGCTGCTAGCGATAAAATAATTCCTGATAGTTTTAGTATGCCCAAACTTTCGTTAAAGAAAAATAACGCGTATACCACAGGTATGGCAACCGATAATTTAGCGGCAACCATACTTACCGATACACCAATTTTTTGTGCAGTTTGACTAATGCTGTAAAACACACTGATGAACAAAAATCCCAATACCAAAGTGTAAGGAAACCATCCTTCATTCCAAAATGATGTGGTAATGCCTGGCTTATCAGCCATGATATTTCCCATCACGGTACAGGTTAAATAATTAACCACAATGGCCTGAAATGTATTTACCTGATACTTATCAAACAGTTTAAAATAACTTACAACGATTACCGAGGTAATGATGCTTAAAATTAAATAAATCATTGAGGGAGGATATGTGAAATAATGTTGTTGTCGATGAAATAAGATTGATGGGTTTTACCTACAATAACAGGTGCTTTAATTCCTTGTTTTAACTCGTGTTCGGCTTTTATGACAATGGCTTCATCCCATATGTTGTTGTCAATAAATGTTTGCAACAATTGGGTGCCGCCTTCTACCACCAACGATTGAATGTTTTGTTGGTACAATACATTTAAAAGCTGTTTAAGTAAATCTTCTTCTTTACCAATAGGTAAATAAACAACGTTTAAGGTTGATTCCGTTTTGTAAGTATCATAAACAAAAATAAATGTTGGTTGTGTGCCATCAAATACATGCAATGTTTGGGGTAAACGATTGTTTAAATCCAATACTACTCTTATGGGGTTTCTGCCATTCCATGCACGTGCATTTAACTTCGGATTATCAATCAATGCAGTATTTGTACCCACCATAAAAGCATCTTCTTGTGTTCTCCAAAAGTGTGTGAGCTTTTGCACGGTTGGTCCCGATATTTGTTTTTGTTTTTCAAACTTGCTCTCGCTTAACGTTTCTTTATCCGGTGCAATAAACCCATCTATACTCTCTGCCCATTTTAAAATTACATAAGGTCTTTTTTGGGTAATGTAAGTGATGAAACGTTTATTCAGATTTAAACATTCATGTTTAAGTATATCTGTTATTACATCAATGCCTGCACCATGCAATAGCTTAATGCCATTACCACTTACAAGAGGATTAGGATCGGTTACACCAATAACCACTTGCTTTACGCCATACTCTATTAATGTATTGGCACAAGGCGGTGTTTTACCGTAATGACTGCAAGGTTCGAGCGTAACATAAACTGTACTTTCTTTTAGTAAAGTTTTGTTTGTGACACTATTTAATGCATTCACTTCCGCATGTGGTCCGCCAAATTTTTTGTGCCAGCCTTCGCCAATAATTACATCATTATGCACAATAACGCAACCAACCATCGGGTTTGGCGATACAAAACCTGACCCTAGTTTTGCCAAATCAATGGCACGTTGCATATATTTTTCGTGTGGTATCACCACGCGAAAGTAAGGTTTTTGTATTTTGCCACCATGAATTCAATATATGCCAGAGATTATTTTGTTGATTTTACCCGTAAACTATTGGCGGTATACGATGAGGAAGAGGCGAGAGCTATTGCAGGATACGTGTGTGCCGAATTGCTTTTAATTAAATGGCAGCAACTAAATATCATACAAAAAGAGCTGAGTAACGCAGAGGTTGAGCATTTTAATACAATACTAAATCGATTGTTAACCGGGGAACCAATTCATTATATTTTAGGTTATACGTGGTTTTACGGTTTAAAATTTGAAGTTAATCCCAATGTGTTAATACCTAGGCCGGAGACAGAAGAGTTGGTAGATTTGGTGATGAATTATTGTAGGCAACATAACATTACCACTCCAACCATCATCGATATAGGAACAGGAAGTGGTTGTATTCCCATCAGTTTGAAGAAAAATTTACCACAGGCACAGGTATATGGGGTTGACGTAATGCCCGGTGCTATTGCTACTGCCTCGCATAATGCCCGTTTAAATAAAACAGATGTTGTTTTTATTGAAGCAGATATGTTAAAAACAGATGCTTTGGTCACAGCTATCAAAATATCCCAAACTCCTATTATACTTATCAGTAATCCACCTTACATTGCGCAAAAAGAAGCAGAAAGTATACATGATAATGTACTTAAGCATGAGCCACACACTGCTTTATTTGTATCCGATGGTGATGCTCTTTTGTTTTACAAGGCTATTGCGAATTATGTGCATTCTACGTTAAAACAAGGCGATTCGGTGTGGCTTGAAATAAACCCACTTTTTGCTCAAGAAACATTATCCTTATTCAGCAACCTATCAACTACAAACCAATCGTCTATTATTAACGACCTTTCAGGTAAACAACGGTTTGTAAATGCCCTGATTTAATTATATTGCCATCTTATTTACCTATTACATAAATGAAAAAATTTTACTTATTTTTATTAGCCGCCCTTTCAATTACAAGTGCTTTTGCACAGTTTGTTAATCCGATGAACGCAAGTACCATTGCCGAATTAAAAGAATTGGAATGGACTTTTCCCGGATTTAAGAACGCAACTACCAAAGTAAAATACTTGGTGTCGCCAACTAAAATTGGTTTCGAAACCGCATTTTCTTTCAACATAGTGCGTGATGCCAACAACAATGTTACCAGCATGCAAACAGCTGATATCAATTCTAATTACCCGTTGGATTTAAAATATAAAAACACCGGTGTTGTTAATGGTAACAGATTAAATGTGCAGGTTCAAACCGCTGACAATTCAACCCAAGACCCATTTGCAGATACTGAAAAAGAAACCATATATAAGAATGCAGCAGGTAAAGACAGTTTGGTGGTTATAGAGAGTTTGAACAGCCAAAGTCAATATGAAGAAGTAAGAAGAGTAAGGTTAGTGTACAATGCTAATGGTGCAATTGTTGCTTTGCAAGAATTACTACCCGCTTCTGATAACTACGAAATGGTGGCTTACCGCAACTTCGGTTACAGCGGAACCAAACGTATTACAGATACTTCTTATGCTGTTGCAACAGGGGCTGATGAAGTTGTGGCATACAGCAGATTGTTTTACACAGCTGCAGATAAATTGGATAGTGTAACTTCATACACCGTTTCAGGTGGAACAACAACCATGGATGCCGGTTACCGCATGGTGTATGATGCAACATTGGGCATTGCCGAGATTTTTGTAAC
>DITN01000020.1 GCA_002422865.1 Bacteroidetes bacterium UBA6183
CAAATCATAAAAAAGTCCGTTTCAATTATTTGAAACGGACTTTTTTGTTTATCAACTAATTGCAGGGAGCCTCAATAATAAGCATATAAAAAGCCTTTGGTACAAATTACCAAAGGCTTTTAAATATTTTGCAGCAGGAAAATTAGGCGCCAACTAATGCTTTATAGTCAGTAGCATTCATTAAACCTGAAACTTCGTCTTGCTTAAAACCTGTAAGTTTCACCATCCAGCCTTGTCCATAAGCGTCTGAGTTAACTAGTTCAGGTGCGCTTTCTAATGCACCATTAAATTCGGTAACAGTGCCACTTAAAGGAGAGAACAAATCAGATACTGTTTTAACAGCTTCTACTGTTCCAAATACATCATGTTGAGCAACAGATTTACCGATGGTGTTGATGTCAACATAAACGATGTCGCCCAATTCATGCTGAGCAAAGTCGGTGATTCCAATAAAAGCGGTATCGCCTTCTATGCGAACCCATTCATGGTCTTTTGTGTACAATAAATTATCAGGAAAATTCATAACTAATAGGTTGTTAATTTTTGGCTAAATTAAGGGTTGTGTATGAATTAAAAAATAAAAGGGTTAAAACTTTTCTCAGGTTTTGAGCCCTTTTGCTTGTAATTACAGTATATTTTATGATATGATAGTATATTGCAAGCATGAGCGGTAAACTTTATTTGGTACCCACACCAATAGGGAATTTGGAGGATATTACGTTAAGGGCACTTCGTATTTTAAAGGAAGTTGATGCAATTTTGGCTGAAGACACCAGGCAGAGCATTAAGCTATTAAAGCATTATGTTATTGATAAGCAATTAATACCATACCATATGCACAATGAGCACCGTGAGTTAAGTAGATTTGTTGAAATGTTGCAAAGTGGTAAAACGCTTGCTTTAGTAAGTGATGCTGGTACACCGGCAATTAGCGACCCTGGTTTTTTGTTAGTACGAGAATGTTTAAAAGAAAAAATTGCAGTTGAATGTTTACCAGGTGCAACAGCGTTTGTCCCTGCATTGGTTAAGAGTGGTTTACCCGCAAGCAGTTTCTGTTTTGAGGGTTTTTTACCTGATAAAAAGGGTCGTCAAACCAAAATTAAATTATTGAGTAAAGATCCCCGTACGATTATATTGTATGAATCACCACATCGTTTGGTTAAATGCTTAAACCAACTGAAAGAGTTTTTTGGTGTTGAAAGACCAGCATCTGTGTCTCGTGAGCTAACTAAGATGTTTGAAGAAACAGTCAATGGTACAATAGATGAGCTAATTACACATTACGAGGCTAAACCACCTAAAGGGGAGATTGTGATAGTAATAAGAGGCTATGAAGAAATCTAGTTTTTAAATAAAGATTTTACGGTGTTAAGTTTCCTTTGGGTTTCGTCCCATTCTTTATCTGCTTCACTTCCATTTGTAATACCCGCTCCGGCATACAAAAGTGCATGGCTTTCAAATAGCTCAGCACACCTAAGGTTTACAAAAAGTTCAAGATTATTACTTGGCCATTGCATACCAATAAAGCCACTATAAAACCTACGTTCTATTTTTTCGTTTTCAGCAATAAACAAACTTGCTTCAAACTGAGGTAAACCACAAACAGCCGGGGTTGGGTTTAAATCCCCCAATAATTTATGAAGTTTTGCTTGTAATAAATCAGGTGTAAGTTTGGCATTAAATACGCTGCGTAAATGACTAATATTTCCAGCGGTAATTGTTTCTACATCGCTAACGGTAAACCTTTTGAAGCCATGTTGTTTAAAAACATTACGAATAAAAAACTCAATCATGCCCTGTTCGTCATACTCTTTATCTGTCCAACTCAAATTGTCGTCAGCAGGCAAGGTTCCTGCCAATGCAACAGTTTCTATAGCATTGTTTGTTACCGATAAAAGTTTTTCGGGTGTGGCACCAAACCAGCTTCCCACACCATTTATGCTAAAAAAATAAACAGCGGCATCCGGGTATTTATTTGTAGCGTCAATAAATAACTGTGCAGCATCTATGGCTTTTTCGTAATGTAGGTTTTCACATCTGGCAGCTACAACTTTATCAAATTTATCAGCAGTTATGTTTGATATAATATTGGTTACATAACTATTATAAAATGTTTTGTCTGCATAAAAGTTTTGGTTCAATTCGCTTTCATAAAATGAGCCCAATGAGCCAGTATTCTGTGAAGGTAATTGGCCAAAAATACAGGTATTGTTTTTGTATACAGCATCACTCATAAAAATGTATGCTTTGTCCCCGGCACTGTAAGGGGAGCAAACAAAAATGGGTCTGTCTAATGATTTTTGATATTCAACCCGGAGCATCTTTGGTACTTCTGAAGCATAAAAGTAATAAGCATCATTGCTTTTGGGTAAACGCATTGCTGCGAAGTTGCAGCCTAATTGTTTGGCTTGGTTAAACCTTTGGTGGATTAAATCCTCGTTCATCTTTTTTTAGTTCAATAACAGCCATCGTTAATCGGCTAATACAATTAAGTTTACCTTTTTCATCGGTAATTTTTATTTCCCATACTTGGGTTGTTCTTCCAAGGTGGATGGGTCTAGCAGTGCCATAAACATAACCATTTCCTTCGTGTGCACTGCGAACATGATTTGCGTTAATATCCAATCCAACTGCAACATACTTATTTCTGTCTAAGGCTAGGTTAGCGGCTAAACTACCAACAGTTTCAGCCAACACACAATAGGCGCCTCCATTAACTATACGCAGGGGTTGAACCGTTCTGTGGTCGATGGGCATGCGAGCCGTTAAATAGTCCTCACCAAAATCTATAAATTCGATGCCAATGTACTCGGCCATGGTGTTTTCATTTCGCTCATTGATTTCCTTAAGCGATACGCCTTCCATATTCACAAAAGCCATTTTATTAAATTTTTATGCAAATTAAGTCATTAATAGGGTAAGTACTTTACGATTTTAGTAAAAAGCTCGTCTTGCTTGAAAGGTTTTGTGATAAAATCATCCATTCCGGTTTCTAGAACCTTGGTTTTAGTTTCTTCGAATGCATCGGCAGTGAGAGCTATTATAGGTATTCTGGTATTTCTGATACCATCTTGGCCAAGTCTGATATGTTTTGTTGCTTCGTATCCGCTCATTTCTGGCATCTGTAAGTCCATTAACACCAAATCAAAAGAATTATTTTTAAGCATGGCCAATGCTTCTAAGCCGGTTTCTGCAAGTTGTACTTCTGCATTCCATTTTTTTAATATTTGAGTGGCAAGAAATTGATTCATGCTGTTATCTTCAACCAAGAGTATGCGGGCTCCGTCTAACGACCTATTGGCTAGGTTTGCCGTTGATGCCAATGGTTGTGGTATTTTCACCGGTTTTGAAACAATTGATTCACCATTTCCCTTTGTGAATCTCAGTTCGAAATGAAATGTAGAGCCTTTTCCAACGTCACTATCTAACCATATATTTCCACCTTGCAATTCTACAAGGTTTTTCGTGATGGCCAACCCAAGTCCTGTACCCCCAAATTTCCTGGATGTATCTGTGTAGGCTTGATTAAAGCTCTCGAAGATTGATTTTTGTTTATCTTTGGAAATACCAATGCCAGTATCGCTAACACTAAACTCTAGTAGGCAAGTATCTTTTTTATCTTCTTTAACTTTAAGTTTAATATTTACTATTCCTTTATTGGTAAATTTTAATGCATTGCCAACGAGGTTTACTAAAATTTGAATTAGTCTGTGTGAATCACCAATTACAAACGTGGGTGTTTTTTCATCTATTTCTATAATCAGGTTAATACCTTTTTCTTTTGCTTGGTGGTGGAAAGATTTTTTAAGTTCATCAAGTTGCTCAATAATATTGAAAGAAACATGCTCTAATGTGATTTTTCCTGCTTCAATTTTGCTGAAGTCGAGAATGTCATTGATAATAAATAATAAGTTGTCGGCAGAGTATTTTATAGACTGAAGATATTCAATATTTTGAGGTTGCTCTACCCTTTGCATCAATAACTCCGTTATGCCAACTATGGCATTCATTGGTGTTCGGATTTCATGACTCATATTAGACAAAAAGTCGGATTTCGATCTGGCTGCTCGCAAGGCATCGTCTTTGGCTTTAAGTAGCGCAAATTCATTTAATTTTTTATTCGAAATATCTTGTGAAAATATAGCCACTCCGTTAATTTTCCCATCTTCACTTACAATTGGATTGTAGGAGATCTGCATGTAAATTTGATTGTCGGAAATACCATACAGTTCTTCTGTGGTAAACGACTCTCCCGAAAGTGCTCTTTTTATATTACTGACTTCTTTCTCTTGATCTTTTTTTACATTAGGGTGATTAAGCAGAGTGCTCCCAATGCTTATGTTAATATCATAAATTTGTTTAACCAACTTTGCATGTGCTTGATTAAATGCTGTGTAACAAAAATTAGTGTCCAGTGCGAAGATAGATTCTGAAGTACTTTCAAGTACTGCCTTTTGTGTGGCAAGTTGTTCCTTAAGTTTTTGCTCAGCTAACTCTTTTGCTTGTTGTATTTCTTTAAATGCACTTATGTCTCTTGCAACAACATGTGATCCGGTATATATACCATCTTTAAAAATAAGTTGGGCATTTTGGCCTAACCAAATCGTTTTATTGTCCTTAGTTAAAACAGGTAGTTCAAGATAAGTAAGCTTCGTTTTTTCTTCTCTTTGTTTAGTATAAAAATAGATAACCTTTTCTCTATAGTCTTCTCTTACAAGTTCTATGTATTTGTGTTGTTTCAATTCATCTATAGAATAACCCATTAAGTTTATTCCTGCTTGGTTTGAGTAGGTAAAATATCCATCAGGATTGGTTTGAAAAAAGAGATCCTTAGCGGCTTCAATAAAAGTTCTGAAGTTTTCTTCGCGCGCAATGAGCAACTCTTCGTTTAATTTTTTATCGCATGTCCGTAAATATACCACT
>DITN01000038.1 GCA_002422865.1 Bacteroidetes bacterium UBA6183
GAGTGAATACATGGAAAAATTTGCGGTGAGTAGATTGGTGGGAGCGCCTCCGGGTTACATTGGTTATGAAGAAGGCGGACAGTTAACCGAAAAAATTAGAAGAAAACCATACGCAGTAGTTTTACTTGATGAAATTGAAAAGGCACATCCTGATGTGTTTAATATTTTGCTTCAAGTATTGGATGAAGGTTTTGTTACCGATAGCTTAGGTCGTAAAGTTGATTTTAGAAATACCATCATCATCATGACATCAAACATTGGTAGCCGCCAACTAAAGGAGTTTGGAGCAGGTGTTGGTTTCAGCACACCAAGTAAACAGGCGCAAGCGGATGCAAATGCGAAAATTGTGATTGAAAACGCATTAAAACGTTTCTTCTCACCGGAGTTTTTAAACCGTATTGACGATGTGATTGTATTTAACCAATTGGATAGAGAAGCCATTCACAAAATACTTGATTTAAACTTAGAGAAGCTGGTTAAACGTGTGGAAGAACTTGGCTTTACTTTTAAGATTACAGATGTAGCAAAAGACTTCTTAGCAGAAAAAGGTTTCGACCCTGAAATGGGTGCACGCCCTTTGGCTCGTACCATCCAGCGTTTTGTTGAAGATCCAGTTGCAGAGGAATTATTAAAAGGTGAAAGCATGGAAGGTGCCGTAATAGAAATTGACTACGACAAAGAAACTAATGCTGAAGAACTAAAAATTACTGTGGTTAAAAAGAAAGAACCTCGTAAGAAAAAAGATACACCACCGGTTAATCCGGAGTAACATGAATAGGCTACCAATTTGGTGGCCTATTTTTTTGTGTTAATTTATGCGATGCGTTTTGCACAACGCACTTAGATTAAGCCCTTTCAGGGCTTGGAGTAAGTGTGTTTAAAATTGCTGAATGCACCGTTATTAATTATGGTAATAAAAAGCTAGACAATAACGTCATGAACATGCGTAAAAGTTGACGCTGCTTATTTTTAAACCTTTAACATGTAAGCCATTTAACTGTTTAATGATAAGAGCATTTAGTGAATAATTAATTTAGTTACATTTGCCCCCAATGAAAATTACATTGCTACAATTAGGCAAAACGCATTTTAAATTTGTTGATACCGGATTTGATGAGTTTAGTAAACGACTAAAGCATTATTGCAAGTTTGAAAGCCAATTGTTTGAGTTACCTACCCGTTTAAAAACAACCGACATCAGCCTGATTAAAAAAAACGAAGGTGATGTGCTGTTGAAAAAAATTGCGCCCAACGACTTTGTTATATTACTTGATGAAAATGGCAAAGAATATTCGTCAACTGCATTTGCCGATTATTTACAGAAATTATCGTTGCATCAGGCAAATGTAGTTTTTATCATTGGTGGCGCTTATGGCTTTAGTGATGAAGTGTATGCCAGGGCAAATGCAAAATTATCCTTATCACAAATGACTTTCTCGCATCAGTTAATACGACTCATTTTTATTGAACAACTTTACCGCGCATTTACCATCATTAAAGGTGAACCCTACCATCATGAATAAAAAAATAATCTTAGCTTCTAAATCACCACGCAGACAAGAATTAATAAAAGGTTTAGAGCTGGCATATGAAGTATTTACATACGAAGTTGATGAATCATTTCCTGAACATATAAAAGGGGAAGAAATAGCTTTATATTTAGCAGAGAAAAAAGCCAATGCTTATCCTAAAGAACTATCAAACCAAGAAGTATTAGTTACTGCAGACACGATAGTGTGGGTAAACAATCATGTGCTAAACAAACCGGAAAGTGAGCAAGACGCGTACAACATGCTCAAAGAAATTTGCGGTACCACACATATTGTTTATACCGGAGTTTGTATCAAAACATCAAACCAAACTATCCCCTTTTTTGATAGCAGTGAGGTTACCATTAAACCGCTAAGTGACGATGAGATATGGCACTACATTAAAAACTACAAACCATTTGATAAGGCCGGCAGCTATGGTATACAAGACTGGTTTGGGTATGTTGCTGTAGAAAAAATAAATGGTTGTTTTTATAATGTAATGGGCCTGCCCGTTGCTAAATTATACGAAAAACTGAAAGAGATTACGTGAACAAAACGCCTTCTTTTAGCGAATAGTTTGAGGCTATAATTCGATTGAATTTATGGTTTGACATTACGAAATGCATCAACAATGCTGCTACAGTAATCATTTCAACCCTAAAGTTTACCATACCGCGTAAACGCAAACGTTGGTCTTGGGTTGATGTACGCATAATTTCTACAAACACCTCGAAGTCTTCTTTACGAATTTCGAAGGCATTTTTGCTTAAGGACAAAGGAATTACTGCCAAGTCTTTTATTACCACATCAACCAACGTTTCGAAAGCACCTGCAGAGCCAATAAGCATTTGGGGTTGATGTTGACTTAACGCATCTATTAAAGGAACCAGTGTTTCCGTTAAGTATTGTGTAAGATTATTTACAGCATCCTCACGGATAGGATCGGCATGATGAAACTTATCAATTAACCGGGCAGCTCCAATTTCAAAACTTTGTTTCCATAAAATTTGCTCACTTATACCTATAATAAACTCCACGCTTCCGCCTCCGATATCCATCACCAAAACAGGGTAATCTGGGAATTTAAAAGAATGAAAAGCACCTTTGTAAATGTAGGCTGCCTCAACATCACCGGATATGGTGGTGATTTCAATACCACAAATTCCCTTTGCTTCTTTTATAAACTGCTTTCCGTTTTTTGCATTACGTATGGCTGATGTTGCAAAAGCAATAACCTCTTTTACCTGAAACTGATCGATGTATTTTTTAAATTCGGTTAAAGCTGTTAAACCACGCTGAAAAGCTTCCGGAGTGATTAATCCCTTATTAATACCACCACTTCCAATTTTTACAGGAACTTGAAGTTTATAATATTCTATCAACGTTCCTTGTTTAACCTCGGCAATGCAAAGGTGAAAAGTATTGGTACCTAAATCTATAATCGCTTTCAAAAGAATGTAGTTTGTTGCAATATAAAAATAGGTGATTAATAATCACTAAAACAACTTGTGGTTTAAATCAATCTTTGCTTTTCTTTTACCGGAACGAGAAGTAATCAGTTGCTCTTGCTCGGTTTTTCTGTGGGTATGTACCTCTAAAATACGTTGGTTTTGTTGACGTGTTTCTGTTGATTTTTTGGTTTGCCATAAATGTTTGGCAGCATGTTGCGCACTGGCTTTTAAATCAACAATAGGCATGGGATAATCAACTCCAATTATACAACCATATTGTTGTTGCAAAACATCCGGAATTAACCAAGGTTGATGAATAAATGGTGCAGGAACATTAGCCAACTCCTTTACCCATTGTCGGATAAAATCACCATCCGGGTCGTGATCTAAACTTTGTTTGATTGGGTTGTAAGTGCGAATGGTGTTAACACCCATTACACCTGATTGCATTTGAAATTGTGAGTAATGAATACCAGGTTCATAATCTAAAAACTGCTTGGCCAAATGTATAGCCCCTTTGCGCCAATCGAGCCACAAGTTATGCGTTAAAAAAGTAACCAACATGGAGCGCATCCTGAAATTGATGTAACCTGTTGCCTTTACACAACGCATACAAGCATCTACCAACGGATATCCTGTTTTGCCTGTTCGCCAAGCTTCAAAATTAGCTTCATTCCACTCGGTTCTGATGTTGTTAAATGATGTATTGAGGTTTTCAAATTCCATGCGGCATTCACTCTCAAACTTTTGTATAAAGTGACAATGCCAATGCAAGCGTGCAATGTAAAACGACAATATTCTTTTGTTTCCCTTGCTATGTTCTTGGGTTACTGCATGCACCAACTCACGCATACTGATATTTCCCCACGCCAAATAAGGAGATAATCTGCTACAAGCCATTCTACTGAATTGTGGTTTAGAAATATGCTTCATGTAGTTAAACATGCGCTCTTGCAAAAAACTACCTAAATATTGTCGTGCATATTTTGCACCACCGGGTTGAAAAGCAGGATGATTTACTTTTACTTCAGTTGGCACATCTCCCCTATTATCGAATTCGGCTATTTTATCAGCGTCAAGCTTTATAAACCCACTCCAATCAGGCTGATCAATTGGCGAGCTCATAAAATCTTTCCAATCTTTATTCCATGTTTTTCTGTTACGAAGACCACGCTTAACACCATCACGTTGAAATTCGTTGAATGAAATATGATGCTGATGACAAAATTTAGCCACAGCAATATCTCTGTCAAAAGTAAGCTTCACCCCTATTTCTTGATGCGCAAACACGTGAGCTATGTTAAGCCGCTGATGTAACTTTTTCATCACATCAACCACATCGCCAAACGTTATGCATAACATGGTTTGATGTTTGGCCAAATCGTTTTCAATATCCATTAAACTTTGCCAAACAAAACGCCAATGCCGCACATCACTGTCGGGTGCCTGCATTAAACAGGGCTCAAAAACATAGAGCATTAAAATAGGGAGTCCTTTTTCTATGGCGGCTTTTAGGGGCTCATGATCTGTTAAACGCAAATCGCGTTTTAACCAAACCACCGAAATTGGACCATTTTGCTGCATGGTATTTAAACACTTTTGTGCCTTTTCTGTTTGATTAAGTGATGAATAAATTAACCGTTGAAGAAATTGACCGCGTAATTGAGATGGCCTGGGANNGGGAAGACCGCACCCCTTTTGATGCCATTAAGGTTCAATTTGGGCTTGCAGAAGGAGATGTGATTCGTGTGATGCGCAACCAACTTAAACCAAGCAGTTGGCGTTTGTGGCGCAAAAGGGTAAACCAAGGTGTTTCGCAAAAACATGCCAAAAAACGGAATCCAGAAATTGATAGATTTAAATGTAACCTGCAACGACAAATTACATTAAACAAAATAAGCAAACGATGAGAGGGGTGAAAAAACAAAACTTACCCACCAAAATTTGCCTCACCTGTAATCGTCCATTTACCTGGCGCAAAAAATGGGAAAAAGTGTGGGATGAAGTGAAATATTGTAGTGATAAATGTAGGAACAAGAAGTGAGGTTAGATGCTAGAAACTGGAAGATGGAAAGCTATAACTACTGCACCTCGGCATAAATATCAGGAAGGTTTCGGCCTAAACCATCGTAATCTAAACCGTAACCCAAAACAAACTTAGGTTCAATTTCAAATCCAACGTAATCCGGGGTTATAGCTACTTTTAACGATTTAGGCTTAAACAATAAAGTCAATACTTTTACAGAAGCCGGGTTTTGATCATCTACCTGTTTTAACACATGCTGCATACTTAATCCGGTATCAATAATATCTTCAATAATAATGATGTGTCGGCCTGCAATGGCTTCACTAAAACCAATCAATTGCTTAATGTTTTCGGTGGTTGATGTACCCGAGTAACTTGATATTTTAGCAAATGAAATTTCGCTTTGGAAGTTGATTTTGCGAAACAAATCGGCAGCCAAAATAAATGCACCATTAAGTACTGCTAAAAACAAGGGATTCTTTCCGTCATACTCCTGCGTAATTTCCTGCGCAATAGCGCTTATGCGCGCTTCAATTTGTTTAGCGGATATAAAAGGTTCAAAATTTCTGTCGTGAACTTTGATGATTGACATTATTATTGTTTACTTGTGATGGTTTTCAAATATACGTACATGGCTAAAGATTTCGAATGTAATTTATGTGGTTCAACAAAAGCAAGTAAAGTTCCCTTTAGGTATTTGTTTAAAGAACGTTACTTGTGGCTTTATGAGTGTGATAACTGCAAGCTACGCTCCATTTGGCCCTTACCTTCGGCACAAGAAATTGAAGAAATGTATGCTGCAGACTATTTTACAGAAGCGGATAGTGCCACACACCACATGGATACCGATTATTTAGCCTTGTTAAATAGTGGCGATTATGCGGATGGTATTGAAAACATGAAAAAGTACTGTAAACAAGGAAGCATTTTAGAGATTGGATGTGCTACAGGTAACTTTTTACACGCATTGAACAAAGTAGGTTACACGGTTAAGGGCATTGAACTTTCATCATTTGCGGTTGATTATGCCAAAAAGAATTTTGGGTTAAACTTAATCAACAAACCGTTTGATTTCTCCTTATTAGACAAGGATGTGTTTGAAAACGAATTTGATGTGGTAATAATGGGTGATGTGTTGGAACACTTTACCAATCCAACCGAAGCCATGCAATTGGTTCAAAAAATATTAAAACCGGGCGGAGTAGCGTTTATACATTTACCGGGCTCGCTAAATTTACTATCGAGTAAGTTGGCCTTTTTTGTTTATAAACTAACCGGCAAACAAAAAACCATGACTATTCCTCCTTACCATTTAACTGAGTTTACCGGCAATAGCATCAAACGCATGTGCAAACAAACCGGTTTTAGCAAGGTAATTGTTAAGCACGATATTAAGCATCCATCTACTATACCTTTGCGTGGTACTTTTATCGAAAACTTGGTTAAAAAAGGCATGCAATATCCCAACTATTATTTAACCAAATGGTTTGGCGTTGCCGGAGATCGCATAAACGTAGAGGCTTACAAATAAAGAATCATGCGCATTATATCTGTTATTTCTTATCCGTTTTTACCGGCTACTACCGGAGGTGAAATTTGTACGGCAGGTTTACTGAACGAATTATCGAAAAATAATGATGTAACTGCATTTACTGTTGAACCCTACAAAAGCGGATATGAGCATCAAACCGGAAACACAGATATGGTATATGCCATGCCATTTAAAGTCAGCAGGTATTATAATTTGGGGTTGATTGGTAAACTAAAAAAACTGATTAAACAGAAACAAGCCGACTGGATTCTATTTGAACAACCTTGGTTTGGTTGGTTGATCGTTTGGCTGCGGTTAACTACCAAAAATAAAATTGCCATACGCAGTCATAACATAGAGTATTTGCGTTTTAAAAGCATGGGCAAATGGTTTTGGCAAATGCTTTACATGTATGAAAAATTTGCATACAAAGCAGCACATTTGGTTTTTTTCTTGAGTGAAACAGATAGACAAAAAGCCATTTACGAGTTTGATTTAAACCCAGAAAACACATTGCTTACACCTTATGGAGTAAGTTATGATAAACAACCGGAAATAGCCAGTACGCAAGCCATATCAAACCTAAAAAAAGAATTAAATATTGGCACAAACGAAAAGATGATTTTATTCTTTTCAACCCTAAGTTACGCGCCAAATTACGATGCAGTAAATTTTATTGTAGATGAAATTTATCCGCGTTTAAAACAACAAAATTTAGCCGTTAAAATCATTGTTTGTGGTAAAGGTTTACCGGATCATATTGCACAAAAAATCGCAAACACTGAACATATCAAGTACATGGGTTTTGTTGATGATATCAACTTGTACATTGATGCAGCCGACATCATGTTAAATCCAATTTTAAGTGGTGGTGGCGTTAAAACAAAAGCCATTGATACCTTGGCCAGAAATCAAAGGGTTGTATCAACCCAAAATGGTGCATTGGGTATTGATGAAAAGGTGTGTGGCCAAAATTTAATTGTTGTTGATGATAACAATTGGGATGCTTTTGCAAATGCTGTGGTACAATACATCCATCAACCCAAACAATTGCCTGCTGCGTTTTACAAAACGTATAGTTGGAGTAATATCGTAAGTAATCTAGTTAAGAAATTTCAGTGAGGTAAAAGAATTAACCACAATGAACACCAAGTAAGCACAAGGTTCACTAGGCATTTTTATCAATAATATTCATCCAACCTTTGTGGCCTTTGTGGTTAAAAAACGAAATCACCTCCTATTATAATGCTCTTGTGCCATTTGTGCGATGCTGCGTTTTACGGCTTCTTTAAATATAATCTCGGGTTTGTAAGTATCCAATTCGTCTTGCTTAACAGTAACACTTCCGGTTGATTGACTCACCAATAAATCATTTCTGTAAATGGTACTTGCATAATACATGGTACACCAAGCTTCGGTAAAATTAAACGTATCTTTAAATTGGTTTACACTTTGTTTATCATGAAAAGTCCATTTAGGTTCCATTTGTTGTATCTCCAAAATAAATCCCACATCACTTGGCATGTACATTTTCACCTCACTAAATAAATCACCAAAAGCACGTTGGGTTGCAAACAAATAGCTCTTATGCAAATCGGTGGCTTGTATGGTAAAACCGGGCTCTTTAACCAAATGTTTATCGTTTACTCTGCTGCTGTATTTCACATAAAGTGGTTGGTCTATTTTGTTTGAGGTAACCCGCGCATATGGACTTACCTCAAAATAGCCAATTTGTGTATTTACGCAACCCGCAAAAAGTAATACCAACAGAAATGTATATTTGAACATAACAACAAATTTAAAAGTACCGTGCAAATACCAAACCTAAAATTAGTTTTTGTTTTATTGGGGTTGATGATAACCCAGCTGTGTTTTGCGCAATACCAAATACAAGTATTAGATAGCAACACGTTTAACTTGGGCGAAGGTGTTGTTTTAAGCAAAACCAGTTTCAGGGGATTAAGTGTGGTGGATGATAACACCATTTGGGTAAGTGGCAGCAGAGGCACGTTTGCACGAAGTGTTGATGGAGGAAAAACATTTACTTACACCCAACTTAAAGGTTACGAAAAAAGCGATTTTAGAGACATTGAAGCCTTTGATGATAAACGTGCCGTGATGATGAGCAGTGGCACTCCGGCTTATATTTTAAAAACGATTGACGGAGGTTTAACCTGGAAAGAAGTTTATAAAAATACCGACAGTGCTTACTTTTTAGATGCCATGGATTTTTGGGATGAACAACGCGGCATTCTGGTTGGCGACCCTATTAACGGACATTTTGTATTGCTTGAAACCAACAACGGTGGCGAAACCTGGCAAGAATTAGACACCACCAAAACACCACACGCTATGGAAGGCGAAGCCGTATTTGCAGCCAGCGGTACAAGTTTAAGGTGCTGGGGCAAAAATGAATTTGGGTTTGTAACGGGAGGAAGTAAAAGCAGACTATTCCTGATGAAAAGAGGCTCGAAAGCTAAAGAAGAGTATCATATAAAAATTAGTCAAGGCAATAGTAGTTCGGGAACATTTTCATTCGCTAGATCAAGATTCTTGTGGCTTTTTGCAGGTGGAGATTACTTGCGTGATACTTCAATCAATGATGCGAATTTTTATTACTGCAACACGTTGGCTAATAAAGATTGCTCTATTTCAACTTTAGAGAATTTAAACGGCTATAAATCTTGCATCGAAGTTATATCAGATTCAAAGTCTAAATACGGGGACCCAATTATTATCGCGACAGGTACATCAGGTACTCAAATTGGCAAAAGAGTTTGTTCATATATCGATACATTTTTCTCTTACTCAAATTTTAGAGAACCCTTCCACGTGGTGCGTAAAGCCAAAAAAGGCAATGCAGTTTTCTTGGCAGGACCAAAAGGGAAAATCGGAAAGTTGGTTAATTAGTTGATTTGTTATTGGTTGATTGGTTTGTGGCCTTGCGTTAAAAGTTAACGGTTAAAGGTTGTTATTTAAAATGACTCTGCACCGCTTCTGCAATTTTGCTTGCCGGTAATTCTTCCATGCAGCTTGTGCCATCTATACAACTGCCACGGTAAAAACATTTACACGCTTTATCAGGACCAACAATTTCGCCTTTGCCAAACAAATCAAACTCATATGGATTAAAGATGTTGTTCATCAACACAATTTTTTTGCCCAGCGCTAAAGTGATGTGCATACCCATGGTAACTTGTGTAATTACCATTTCGCAGTGGTTTACTAAATTGATAAACTCAAACAGACTAAAATAACCCAAATACAAGGCACCACTGCGCTGTTGAATTTCTTTGTTACGCGCATCTTCAGCCTCACCACCTAACAATAAAATTTCGGCATCCGGATGTTGTTGTTTTAATAAAGCAACCAATTCCACCCACTTATCAATACTCCACAAACGGGTTGTCCATCGCCCACCGCAGCCGGTGTTCATTCCAATTATTTTTTTGCCTTTAGGTAAATTCCAAGTGTAACCTTTGTCATCATGGGTATCCATTAAATAAGGTTCACCTTGATGCGTATAACCGCATATTTCAAAAATTTCCTGTAAATAACTTTTGGTATTGGCTTTGCTCACATCATCAAACATCCCTGTCGAAAATTTATGAACCGCCAAATCATTCATGGGTTGAATTTCATTGTCCTTTAACACATACCCGTACTTTTCTTTGGCATCAACAATTTTTAACAATGCACCCGCCTCTTTTTCTTTATCCAAGTTAATGGCAATATCCCAAGTGCTATGTTGTACATACAACAAGCTGTTGTGATCCCATTTTAAAATCTCATCAATTTGTGATGAAGGCAAAATATCGGGCGTCCAAGTAAGCCAAGTAATTTTACAATCAGGAAATTCCTTTTTAAACTTAACCACTAATGGTGTTGTTCTGATTACATCACCAATAGCACCCAGTTTAATTATCAAAATACGTTTCGACACTTTGGTGTATGCCAAACAATCTGCACAATGATAACCATGTTGTTTATGCGGTTTACATGGAATATGACCTTTATAGTGAATGCAATCTGCGTTAAATTTCATAATGTAAGTTTGGCTTTGCCCTATTGGCAAGTATAACCACAAGCGGTAAAATCACCAAATTAATAGGTGAACAATTAACGGCAATTTGTCAGTTAACCAAAGTTTGGAAAGCAATTTGTATCTTGCAATCACTCAATCTAACATAAACATGAAAAAAGGAACAATTATTCTTTTAGGTGTAGCAGCTTTGTTTTTGCTACTTATTTTTAACGGTTGTGGCAGTTACAACAACATGGTAACCAAACAAGAAGCCACTTCATCTGCGTGGGCACAAGTTGAAAACGTGTACCAAAGACGTTTAGATTTGATTCCGAACTTGGTAAACACTGTTAAAGGCGTAGCGAATTTCGAGCAAAAAACATTAACAGACGTAATTAATGCCCGTGCTAGCGCATCATCAATTAAGGTTGATGCTAGTAAATTATCTCCAGATCAAATTCAAAAATTCCAATCTTCGCAGGGTGAATTAAGTCAGGCATTAGGCCGTTTAATGGTTGTTGCCGAGCAATACCCGCAACTAAAAGCCACCCAGAACTTTCTAGAGTTACAAAGTCAGTTAGAAGGTACAGAAAACCGCATAGCTGTAGAGCGTCAGAAGTTTAACGAAATTGTAAAAGACTACAATACATACATCCGTAAATTCCCTCAGGTAATTTACAGTGGCATGTTTGGCTTCGATAAAAAAGGTTATTTTGAAGCTGATAAAGGTGCAGAAAAAGCGCCAACTGTAAACTTCGAATAACCTACCACATTTAGCTTAGCCACAGGCGGTACAGATGATAAATTTGTATGGTCTGTGGCTTTCATTTTATATACTTAAGTTTATGTCAAAGACCTTTTTTACAACCCACGAACAAGACCAAATTATTGAGTCTATTAGATTGGCAGAATTAAACACCAGCGGTGAAATTCGTTTGCACATTGAAGCCAATTGCGAAGGCGATGCGTATGAGCGAGCCAAAATAGTTTTTGAAGAATTGGGGATGCATGCCACCGAGCAAAAAAATGGGGTTTTGTTTTACCTAGCTTACACCGACCATAAATTTGCCATTTTGGGTGATAAAGGTATACACGAAAAGGTGTCTCAACAGTTTTGGGATGCAGAAAAGGAGTTACAACTGTCTTATTTTAAACAGCAAAAATTTGCAGAAGGTTTATGCTTGGCCATTGCCCAAGCTGGCGAAAAGTTAAAACAACATTTCCCTTACCAAAGTAACGATACCAACGAATTAAGTAACGATATTTCTTTTGGAAGCGAAGGAGGAAAACATGAATAACCTAAGTCATAAATTTAGAGGTGCAGCTTTTAGGTTATTTGTTGTATTTACCCTATTTACAATAACAACCTTATCAGCATTCGCAAAAGATATTCCGGCAAAATCAAACCGATTGGTAAAAGATTACACCAACACTTTAAGTGCCTCTGAAGTGAGTGCGTTAGAAACAAAACTCCGCAGCTATTACGATTCCACATCAACCCAAATTGCTGTGGTTATTGAAAACAGCTTGGAGGGAGACGACCTATTTGATTATTGCCAGCGATTAGCAGAAGGCTGGGGTATTGGTGAAAAAGGCAAAAACAATGGAGTTCTTCTATATGTAGCTATTAGCGACCGTAAAGCACGCATTCATACCGGTTATGGCATGGAGGCTACCATTACAGATGCTATGAGCACGCGTATCAGAACACAACAAATGAATCCAGCTTTTAAAGCGGGTAATTATTATCAAGGATTGGATGATGCAACCACAACCTTGATGCGTGCCGCAGCAGGTGAATTTGTTAATGATAAAGAAGAGAGTCAATCAGAAAAAAGACCTTCAGCTGTTGTCATTATTATAATCATTATTATAATTATCGTGCTCTTTAGTCGTGGTGGTGGCGGAAAAGGAAACCGCAGCCGTGGTGGTTTTGGCG
>DITN01000083.1 GCA_002422865.1 Bacteroidetes bacterium UBA6183
GTAAATACTTTTTTAAGCAGCAAAGGTTCGCCAACGGTATTGCCTAAAGAGGTAATCCGCTCTACTCCGGAAGAAAAGGAATACCAAATAACCATGTTGAATGAGTTGAAGAAAGGCAATGCAGAAAAAGGAGCAGAAATGTTAAAACGTTTGCAGCAAGTGGCCATCAATAACCAAAACATATTTGCCGAGATGATGGAAGCTGTTAAGTATTGTTCGTTAGGACAAATTACTGCTGCCTTATTTGAGGTTGGAGGACAGTATAGAAGGAATATGTAAGATAAATATTGTGTTTGGAGATTCCGAACTCGTTTCGGGATGGGGGACAGTACAGACGTAATATGTAATTATATAAAATAACTAATGAAAAGACGCATCAGTTTGGTGCGTCTTTTTTTGTTTAGTATGAGTGCTGATTTTAAAAGCGCTGAAGGCGCGTAATAAAAATGGCGAGTTGGTAAAACCACTCGCAGTTAGGTTAATATGTTTTTTGAAGTGCAAGGCACGAGCTGCCACGCACGGATATTTCGCCCCTTCAGGGCTTAGAGGAGAGGTTGGGAATTGAATGATAAGTTAACACTACTAGCAAATCAAAATGTTTTTGTATCTTCTTTCTATGAATATCAAACTTCAAACCCCACGTTTATACTTACGCGAATTTACGTTGGCTGATGTAGAGTTGTTATACAATATGCATCTAGACCCTGCCATTACACGCTATACGGGTGATCCCATGCCTTGGGATAGTTTAGCACATACCGAAAAGGTATTAACGGAAGCGATATTGCCTCAATACAAAAATGGGATAGGTCGTTGGGCGGTGCATTTAAAAGAAACAAATGAATTTATTGGTTGGTGCGGCTTAAAACAGGTTGATGATGAAATTGATTTAGGTTATCGCTACATTCAACAATATTGGGGTAAGGGTTATGCAACAGAAGCTGCGCAAGCCGTTTTAAACTTTGGCATAAAACAACAGTTGCCCAATATTGTGGGTTGTGCTGATGTAGAAAATATTGCTTCAGTAAAAATACTGGAGAGAATAGGGTTTAAATTTTTGAAGTATTATACAGACGATTATGGGGCGAAGTGTGTGAAATATATTTGTATCTAGTAAATTTTTTATGAATCTTTATGGTTTGTTGTGGTTATGTAAATCTTATCTTAGCTAATAAATATTAGTTTCCATGCACACTTTTTTATTTGCGTTTATATTCAGTATGTTTTCTGTTTCAACTCCTCAAACCAATACATTGGCCGGTTTAACATATTTGGTTAAAGAACCTGTTACCAAAAGTGATGATGAACCTTTATTAATTATGTTGCATGGATATGGAAGTAACGCGCAAGATTTATTTGGTTTGGCTCAGTTTATGCCAACTCGCTATAGGGTTATTTCTATTCAAGCACCTATTACCTTAGCTAAAGGTACTTATGCTTGGTATCATTTAGATATGGCCGATGGTAAACCCAAATATTCGTTTGCAGAAGCAGAAACATCACGCAAACAAATTGCACAGTTTATTGATGAAGCCAAAGTAAAATATAAAACCAAACAAGTACACTTATTAGGCTTTAGTCAGGGTGCAATTATGAGTTACAGTGTAGCTTTTAAACAACCCGAAAAAGTAAAATCCATTACGGCTTTAAGTGGAAGAGTTTTACAAGAAGTTTCATCCGCTGTAAAACCAAACAATCAACTCCAGCAATTAAATGTGTTTATTGGCCATGGTAAAAATGATAATATTTTACCTGTAAGCTACGGCAAAGAGGCCTTAGGTATTTGTACACGTTTAAACGTAAAGCTAAGTTATAACGAGTACGATATGGCACACGAAATTAGTCGGCAAGAGTTAAATGATATTGTGTATTGGCTGAATGGCCTTTAATCTTCTTTTTGTTTCAGGTATAAAGTAGTAATTGTGCGAGCCCAATATTTGGGTACTTTGTGCTGTTGTAAAAAAGCAACTACATCATTCGATTTTTTATCCGCAGCATCAAATGAATCGAGTAGTATTATCCAATGTTGAATGTGTTGTCCGGTTTTTTCCAACACTTGCTCATCCGAAACATTCCAATAATCCGATTTCATATTATTTAAAAATAGTTTCCCACTCAGCCGCATTAAAACCTAAACTAATTTTATTATTTACCTCAACCAATGGTCGTTTTATCATGGAGGGTTGATTGAGCATTAATTCAACTGAATGTGCTTTATTGCTGATACTTTCCTGCTGTTCATGTGTTAACTTTTTAAAAGTGGTACCTTTTGTATTAATCAGTTTGGTTACTTCTGTTTGTTGCAACCATTCGTTTAGTTTATCAGTTGTAACACCTAATTTTTTGTAATCATGAAAAATGTATTTTACACCATGCTCATCAAGCCAATTAAACGCTTTTTTCATGGTGTCACAATTTTTAATGCCGTATATGGTAATGCTCATGCTTGGTTAAATGTAATGGTAATTTCTGTGCCCTGATCAGGTTTACTGCAAATGTTAAATGTCCCGCTGTTATTCTCAATAAATTCTTTGGTTAAACTCAATCCTAATCCTGTTCCTTTTTCACCGTTGGTTCCTTTATGACTTACGATTTCGTTGGCAAAGATTTTGTCGATGGTACTTTGTGTCATGCCTACACCACTGTCCTTTACACTAATCTTAATTTGGCCCTTTTCTTCTTTTGCATTTAATAATATGGAGCCACCCTTAGGTGTAAATTTAATAGCGTTTGATAATAGGTTACGAATAATTAAATCAAACTGATCCACATCGGCCATTATCTCTAAATTTTCAGAAACGTTACTTTTAACATCAATTTGTTTGCTAATTGATATTTCATTGAACAAGGCTAAGTTTTGGTCCATAATTTCTTTAACAATTACAACGGATCTATTTGTTTGTAATCCTTTTTGCATTTGCTTTTTCGACCAACTTAATAAGTTCTCAAGTAACAAACTTAAGGTATTAACCTGATGGGTCATGTCTTTTCTAAAAGTCATGAAATCTTCCTGCGAAATCAGCCCTTGGTCTAACAACGAAAACATACTTTGTATTGAGGCAATAGGAGAGCGCAAATCGTGGGCAACAATTGAAAAAACTTTATCTTTAAACTTATTATGTTGCTCTAAAGCTTCATTTTGCTTATTAATAAGCTCGTTAATGTGTTTTTCTTTTTTTCGATTTCCGTTTATGCTGTATGTAAGTAAACTAATACCACCAATAGCTACCAACAATAAAATGAATCCGGTTTTTAGTAGTTTGTTTTTTTCCTGTTCTAGCTTTTTAGATGTTTCTAAACGCAATATTTCTTGTTCTTTATCCTGGATTTTATACTTGTATTCGTAGTCGTTAAACTTGGTAATGTTCTCTTCGTTATAAACACTATCCGAATATTGTTTAGATAGTTTATAATAAGTTAGTGCTGACTTCGAATCGTTGTTTTTTTCATAAATTTCTGAGAGTGTCTCAGAGGTTTCAACAATTAATCGTTTAGCCCCAATTTTAATTGCCGTGTTTAATGCTAAAGTTGCATGGGTAATAGCTTTCGGATATTCTCTTATTCCTGAGTAACAAATTGATTTTCTAAGGTTTATCACAATTTTACTTTCGTTGTCTATACTGTGGTCAGCATACTTTTCTGCTTCGCGCAAGGCTTTAAAGGCTTCATCGTAATTATGCTGTTGTATGGCTACCTCCGATATATTGTTTAAAGATATAACTATTGATTCATTATCACTATTGTTTTTGCTCAGTTTTAAGGCCTCATAAAAGTAGTAGTTTGCCGAGTCGTAATTTTGTTTTTCAAAATGAATACCGCCAATGTTAATGTATAGATTACTTAATTCATAGTAGCTTCCAATACTTTTTTTAATCCTAAAACTTTCCCAATACGATTCTTCCGATTTTTTGTAATTGTGCATGTAGTAATAAAGATTCCCCAAGTTTGAGTAACTATTCCCAAGTCCCTCCAAATCATTTATTTTTTTTCTGATACTCAATCCTTCAAGCATATGCACCAGTGCCCCATTGTAATCACCAACGGCCATTAAATTATTTCCCATGTTGGTATGGCAATCACCTACACCTTTCAGGTCGTTTGCTTGTTGCCTATAAGTAATGCTTTTTTGATAGAAGAGGTTGGCCGAATTATACTCTCCATAACTGTTAAGCAACACCGCCATGTTGTTGTAAACCGCACCAATGCCTTTTATATCGTTAATTTTATTGTAATATGCGATGGCAACAGAGTCGTGGTATAAGGCGAGTTCCTTGTTTTGTAAATTGATGTAGGCAATGCCTTTCAGTTTGTTCCCATTACCTATTCCTTTTGTGTAGTTTATTTTGTTCGATAATGTTAAAATTTTATCGGCAATAAACAACATACTATCCATGCTGCGATGCTGGTAATGAATGCCCAGCGTACTTAAGGTGTTTATATAGTTGGTATCAGTTGGCGCTAATGTGGATAGCTGTTTTACAAGACTATCAAAAATGGTGTGTTGTGCAAAGCTTCGCCTACTACTCAGTAGCAGTATTCCAATGACGAGTATACTAATAATTCTTTTTAAGGGCATGGGTAGGGGTGAATTACACCTACAAATTAAGTGCTATGGATTACAATTACAAGAGCTAGTCTTCAAAAAAACTTAATACCACAGGTTCTAACCAACTTTGTTTGTTATTGAGCATAAAACCCACGTGCCCGCCCAATGGAGCAAAAATTGCGTGGACAAAAGGGTGATCAACCACTTCTTCGTAAGGAAAACAACTGGCGCTTAAAAAAGGGTCATTCTGTGCATTAATCAATAATGTTGGCGTGTTAATGGTGTTTAATACGTTTATGCTACTGCACTTATTCCAATAATCATTGGCATCTTTAAACCCATGAAGAGGCGCGGTATAAGCATCATCAAATTCCTTAAAATTTTTAATTTTGTAAATCCCCTTTGTGTCTATTTGTTGTGGAAACTGTTTGCTTTTAGCTAACATTTTTTTGGAAAGGCTGTTCAAAAAACGTTGCATATAAATCCTATTTAGGCCATTATCTAACTCCATTGCCGATCCTTTTAAATCAACAGGTACTGATATGGCTGCCGCTGCCGATACTTGCAAAGGTACTTCGCTGCTGTTTGATAGGTAGTTAAGCAATACGTTGCCACCTAAACTAAATCCCATTAAAAATATAGAATCGTATTTAGCCGAAATGCTTTTAAGGTAAAATGATAAATCAGTGGTATAACCACTATGGTATGATTGTGGCAACAAGTTCATTTCACCACCACAACTTCTGAAGTTAATGGCATGTACATCGTAACCATTGGCGCTAAACAAATTTGCAAACCCTTTCATGTATTGCGAATCACTGCTGCCCTCAAGCCCGTGAAGCATAACCACCGCTTTTTTATGGCTGCGTAATAAACAATCTACATAAAAAAAATCACCATCAGGAGTGCTTATACGCTTACGAGAATAGGCTGTATGATGCTTACGAAAAAGCGCAGGCAACATGGTAGACAGGTGTTTGTTTTTATATAAAATGTTCGCTTTTAATTCGGGGTAGTCTTTTACAATCATGCGCAGCAAAGGTAATCAACCCAAACTATTTACTATTTTATAATACTTGCTTGATATTCACTAAATATAAACCGTTTTGTTACAATAGTTGTGTATTGTATACACTGTGGTTAATCATTTGATGATTTTGTAAAAATAGTGTACAGTTAAAACCAACCTTAAAATGATTGGTTGTAATTGGTATGCAAAAAGCACTGGTTTGGTTTAGAAAAGATTTAAGAATACACGATCATGAGCCACTGAGTAAGGCTGTTCATCATGCAGATAAAGTTTTAGGTATATATTGTTTTGATCCACGAGATTATGTTTTATTACCTGCAGGTTTTCCAAAAACAGGTAGCTTTAGGGCAAAGTTTATCTTGCAAAGTGTTGCACAACTTAAAAATAAGTTGCAAGAAGTTGGCTCCGAACTACTTGTTTATGTAGGTAAGCCGGAAGATGTAATACCTAAGTTGTGTGAAGATTTAGGAGTTAAAGAGGTGTATTATCATCAAGAAGCCGCACCCGAAGAAAAGTTGGTTGAGGATGAATTAGAAAATAAATTATTTAAACTAAAAGTAACAGTTAAAAGCTTTTGGGGACATACCTTGTTTCACCCCGAAGATTTACCCTTTCCTTTAAAACGTTTACCAGAATTGTTTACTGATTTTAGAAAAAGTGTTGAACGCGAATCAACTGTAAGATCTTGCGTTGATGCACCACAAAAAATAAATCCAATAACGCCAATTCCATATACGCAATTGCCGGGTATAAAAGAATTGGGGCTAGCCGAAATAGAACCAGACAACCGTGCAGTACTGAGTTTTAGAGGTGGTGAAGATGAAGCATTGGCTAGGCTTGATAATTATTTTTGGAGCAGCAATTTATTAAAACAGTATAAAGATACCCGTAACGAAATGCTAGGAGCAGATTACAGTACAAAGTTCTCTGCTTGGTTGGCTTTAGGTTGTATTAGTCCGCGTAAAATTTATGAAGAAATAACACGCTACGAAAATACCCATGTTAAAAACGACAGCACATATTGGTTAATTTTTGAATTGATGTGGCGCGATTACTACAGGTTTATCATGCTTAAACATGGCAGCGCAATTTTTAACATTGGAGGATTGCAAAACCTACCTGTAAAATGGAAATCAAATAAAGATTTGTTTGAACTGTGGCGTAATGGAAAAACTGGTTTTCCATTAATAGATGCCAATATGCAGGAGTTATTGCTAACAGGTTTTATGAGCAACCGTGGCCGACAAAATGTGGCTAGTTTTTTAACCAAAAACTTAGGGTTAAACTGGCAGTTAGGTGCACAATGGTTCGAGAGTCAGTTAATTGATTATGATGTTTGCAGCAATTACGGCAACTGGAATTATGCAGCCGGTATCGGAAACGATGCGCGTGGGTTTCGTTATTTTAATATTGTAAAACAAGCTACACAATATGATGCCAATGGCGATTATGTAAGGTATTGGTTACCGGGCTTGGCAAAAATTAATGGAGCCAGAGCGCATCAGCCATACGCCCTTAAGCCAAACGAATTGCGCGATTATGATTTTGAATTAACCCGCGATTATTGGCAACCTATAGTCGATCTGGAAAAATCAGTAAAAGAAAATGAACGCATGTTTAATTCGGCACTTAAAGTGAAATGATGTTATTTAATAATTACACTTCTGAAACTAACCCCATAACCGGTAAAAGAACCTACAGCTCCTTGAATGTTAGACTTTACAGATATTGGTGTTGCAAATGGCCCTCCATTATTGGCTGCTCTAGCAAACGATTCCCAAAACAAATATTCTTTTCTTCCAACAGAGGTAAGGTACAAACTTAAGGTATCTCCAAAATTAAATGGACGAAAAAAACTGTAAGGTCTAACACCATCATTTAAAAATGCATCATCAAACGTTCTGAATTGTGATGCTGAACCCCATCCCAATAAATAAGGATTAAAACCATTTTGAATGGCCAAACGGTAATTGTTCTGGTCAGGGCCATCGGTAAACTCAAACGTAACATACATGTCGGTATCGCCCTCTTGTGTGTCAAACTCTTGTCGCCAAAAAACAGTATCTATTTCAACCACCTTTGGTATAGAGGTATAACCAATAACACGTTCTTTTTCTGCTGTAATTTCAAGTTTGTAGGGAACTCCAATTTGTGGGCTTATAGTAGGGTTGAAGTATATACCGCTGAATCCCGGCAACAAAAAATCAATGCCCGGTATGGTGTTGATATCAATCATTTGAATTCGTGCACTGTCATTCCAAATGGTGTCGTTACCCACAATAGTTCCCGGGGTAATATAAACCAAAGCATTTCTCACCCCATTAAGTGAAAGGTCGGGGTTAAAATAATCTATGGTTCGGCTTATGTATACGTAATTTAGGTTCGGAAACTGTTGGTTAATACTGGCCTCAACCACCAAGCTGGCTTTACCCGGAGGTAAGTCAACCGTAATTTCTTTTTCGCATGCAGCAAATAACAACATGCTTAAACCTAAAATTAAATAGTTTAATATTTGTTTCATGCTTTTAAAATTTAAAGTTCCAGGCTACGGATGGTAAAATAGGGAAGAGGTAAACCATGTATGCTTTCACCCTCATTTCTTCAATATCGGGCACAAAATAAATAAAGTAAGGATTGGCCCTGTTGTACACATTATAAATGCTGAAGTTCCATGAAGATTCGAATTTTTGTGTTTGTTTTTGCAGGTATGTAAACGAAACATCCATGCGGTGGTATGCAGGAAGTCTGAAATCATTTATTTTATCATACACATCAACAAAGGTAAACTTAGGTTCGTTTTCAATAATGTCGTAACCCGGGCGGTAGGCAAAACGCGAAGTGGGAAGTGTTGCTGCGTTTCCGGTTCCATAAACAAACACCAACGTGCCACTCCATTTTTTATTAAATTGGTATGATGCCACAAGGCTAATGTCGTGTGTACGATCGTACCTGAAAAAGTAAGATTTACCTTGGTTTAATTCGTCAAACTGACGCGTACTTCTACTCCATGTGTAGCCTATCCAACCGGTGAGTTTACCAAATTTTTTCTTCGCAAAGAATTCAACTCCATACGATAAACCTTCGCCAAAAATCATTTCGTTTTCCAGATTTTGGTTGAAGAACAAATTAGCGCCCGGCTTAAACTCTATTTGGTTGTACATTGGCTTGTAATAGGCCTCAATTGAAGTTTCGTAAAGGTTTTCGTTGAAGTTCTTGAACACACCCAAAGCATATTGGTAAGCCAATTGGGGTTTAACTAGTTTAGATGATGGTACCCACAAATCGGCTGGAAACTGTGCACCACTTGTAGTGGCCAAATGCAAAAATTGGTAAGTGCGCGTAAACGAAGCTTTAACAGAAGTGTTTGAGTTTAATAATAATGTACCCGCTAAACGTGGCTCTAAACCCGGATAAGTTACTATAACATCTCCTTTGTTGTAGGTTTTTCCTTGGCCTATTTCAATTCCTTCCGAATCGAAAACGCGTTCGGTGTATGGTCCAATTTGGGTGAAAAATACTGCTCTTATACCCGCGTTAAATGTAAGTCTTGGGCCAAGTTTAAATTCATCCATGGCATACAATGCCCATTCGTGTGCATACTGTTTGTTTATACTTTCATCAATGGTTATGGTGCCTACTTGTCCGGTGGCAATACCGGGTGTAAACGTATGGTATATGTACTGTCCGCCAAATTTAATACTGTGATTTTTATTAGGGGTGAAGTAAAAATCTTGCTTCACGTTTAAGTCTTCAAGTCCTGATGAAAGTTTAAATCCATTCTCTCCAAACTCAAACTGATTGTTTAAATCGTATCGATTGTATATAAAAATGGTATTGGAGTAAAGTTTTTTATTAAAGCTATGAAACCACTTTAAACTTGCTGCTGCATTTCCCCAACCTACTTGGAATTTTACCAATTGGTTGGTAGGACTTCTAAAATTAAAAATATCTCTGCCATAATAACCCGAAAATGAAAGTTTGTTTCTGTCATTCAGGTGGATGTGTGCTTTAGCGTTAAAATCATAAAAATAGTATCCGTTTGATTTTTGTTCTTCCGTCAAAAAAGGTTTTACCAATGCATCAATATAAGTTCTGCGTGCAGCAACCATAAATGCGCTCTTGCCTTTTTGTATTGGTCCTTCGGCCATTATTCGGGATGATATCAACCCAATACCTCCATTAACTTTGTACTTTTGTTCGTCACCCTCACGTAAATTTACATTGAGTATTGATGATAGACGGCCGCCATAATTTGCCGGTATTCCGCCTTTTATCACTTCTACATTTCTTACAGCATCAGTGTTAAATACGGATAAAAAACCCAATAAGTGTGATGCATTGTAAATTACAGCATCATCCATTAAAATTAAGTTCTGGTCAGGCCCCCCTCCACGCACATAAAACCCGGTTCCTCCTTCTCCACCGCTTTTTATTCCGGGCAATAGGGTAATGGCTTTTAATACATCAGGCTCACCAAAAATTACCGGTAATGTTTTTACTTGCTCACCACTTAATTCAACTCGACTCATCTCAGTACTAGTGACATTCTTATTGTTTCGTTGCCCTGTGATTACGGCCTCTTTGGTTGATATGGCATTGCTGCTTAAGGCGAAATTTATATTAATATCTTGGGCTGATACGGTTACGGTTCTTTGTTGAGTAATGTATCCTAAATAAGAAATCTGGAAGGTGTAGCTTCCCGTGGTTAAGTCTATTTTATAATATCCTTTTACATCAGTTGCCGCTCCTTTTTTACCATCAATGGTTTTAATAATAGCACCAACCAAAGCCTCTCCTGTGATCGAATCTTTAACAAAACCGTTAATAGTTTGCCCATATAATTTGGACCCTACAAGAGTTAAGCATACACATACAAATAATGATATAAATGGTTTCACCCCAAGTAAACAGCTAAAAGTTAAAATGGTTTAACGTTAAATTTCCCTAAACAGATACTTAGACTTTTAAAGCGCGCGTTTAGTTGCTTGATTATAAGATTGCAATATATTCCATAAAATTTGATAATTATCATCCAAACTATCGATGCTAATGCGCATATTTGTTTCAGACAATTACTTATAAAGCTATGATTAGATTTGATTATATAGAGGCCAACCAAGAAAAGTTTAGAAATGATTTTTTAAATGCAAAGCCATTTGCGCACTTGGCAGTGGATGGGATTTGTGATGAGGCCAAATTAACCGAATTATATAACCTGATACCGGACATTGAAACACCTAGTGCAGATTATGTTTTTGGTAAAAATAAATTCGAGAAATCTAAGTTCAGAGAATTGGGCGGTTTGTTTGATGAATTGCACCAAGATTTTATTTCAGAACGTTTCCAAAAATGGTTGAAATACGTGAGTAACGAGGATGTATTTGTAGACAATGCCTTTTATGGAGGAGGAATTCATCAAGGTAAAACAGGCAGCTTTTTAGATATGCATGCCGATTTTAATTATCACCCACTAAACGATAAATGGTTCAGGAATTTAAACTTGTTGTTGTACATCAACAAAGATTGGAAAAAAGAACATGGGGGAGAGTTGAAACTGGAGCATGCTGATACAGGGGTTAAAACTGAAGTTGATGTGCCTTTTAACCGCTTAGCCATTATGCTTTGCAGAGGTTATACTTTACATGGTTATGATGCCATTCGTTTTCCGGAAGGTAAATACCGCACTAGTATTGCTGCTTATGCATACACTTTGCACGAACAACCTTTAGAAGATGCACGTACCACGGTTTGGCATGTAGAAAAAAACAACCCAATAAAGTATCTATTATCTAAGATTTGGGTTCCTGCTGTTAAACTAAAAAGTAAATTTAGCAAAAGTAAAACAGCTGACCATTAAAGATGGATAAGTATGCTGTTGTAGTAGCCGGAGGTAGTGGCCTGCGCATGGGAGCCAATATTCCAAAGCAATTTTTATTGCTTAAAGGTAAACCCGTGTTGATGCATACATTACAAAAATTTTCAGACTGCAAACAGATTGTTCTGGTTTTGCCCGAGGCACAAGTAACTTATTGGAGTGAGTTGTGTAACCAGTACAACTTTACCTTGCCCCATACCGTTGTATATGGAGGGAAAGAACGTTTTTTATCGGTATTAAATGGGTTAAATGCCTTGCCCGATGAGGGGTTGGTAGCTATACATGATGGAGTTAGGCCTTGTGTAACCGAGCAAATAATTTTTAATAGTTTTAATGAGGCTGAAAAGCACGGTAATGCCATTGTTGCTGTGCCATCAAAAGATAGCATCAGGCTGGTGGATGATGGAAAATCAATTGCTGTGGATAGAAGCAAGTATTACCTGATTCAAACCCCGCAAACGTTTAATTTGGCATTACTTAAAAAAGTATACGGGCAAACGGTTTATCAACCCACCTTTACTGATGATGCCTCTGTTTTTGAATCCGCAGGACATCACATTCATCTGGTAAAAGGAGAGTACACCAATATTAAAATAACAACGCCAGAGGATTTACCTCTGGCGGAATTGTTCTTATAAAAATTATTTTTTAGTGAGTAAGTCGATGATACCTTGCTTACCCCACTCTTCTATTTCTTTTTCACTCCACAGTTCAGGGTAAAAAACACGTTTTTGGAAACGTGGAGGTAAATACTTTTGCCAGTTTGTTCCACCTGTTGCAGCAATATCTTCAGGGTTTTTGTGTAAATACCTTACCGCTGATTTATAATGTTGCAATGGCCAGTTTACATTCACATTCACATCAAACTGTCTTAATTGTTCGCGTAACTCGGCATGTTGTTGTGCTTCTGCCGGCATATGTTTAAAGGTAACCCAAAGATTTTTTGTGGCGTATTCTTTTGCCAATTCAACTAAACGATTACTATACTTGTCCTCAAACTGAGTTAAGGTTAATGTTTTTTTACCTGTGGCCAATTCTGTTGCACCTGCTTTCCAATAGATGTGTTCAAATTGGTCGTATATAGATGAATCAAAAGTGATTTTATTGCGGTAATCTTTGTCAACCAAATGAATCATATCCGTAGCGCAAATCTCTATCATGCGGTACTGTGCGCTTTGAAACCCACTGGCCGGTAACAAACTCATGCGGTATTTTAAAAACTGTTTGTGGTCCATACCATCAACCATAATCTCAAAAGAGTGCGTAAGGTTGCGGAAATATGAATTCATACGTTTTACTCGTGCAGCAAAAAAATCAGGGTCTATGTTTTCGGCTTGCGCTGCAATTTGCTCCATTTCGTGCAGGGTAAGCCTGAAGTACAACTCAGTTATTTGATGATAAATAATAAAAATGACTTCATCTTTAATTGGGGTACGTGGTTTTTGTAAGGTAAGTAGGGTATCTACTTCTACGTAATCCCAGTAGTTTAAGTAATTTGCATGTAATAACCCTTCTAAGTAGGCCTTAATGTCCTGACCCGATTTGGTGTATTTTTGTTTGAGCTGACTGAGTAAACTCAAGGTTTCTTGATCTAATTCCATTTGTTGGTTAACAATTAAAATGGTGAAACAAAATCTTTAAATAAAGGTAGAACCTGGTCTTTGTCTGATACAATAGGTTCTTGCGTATGCCAGTTAATATGCAGGTCGGCATCATTCCATAAAATACCGCCTTCGCTTTCTTTGTTGTATACATTGGTGCACTTGTACTCAAAGATGGTGTTATCCTTTAGTGTTGCAAAACCATGAGCAAACCCTGCGGGAATCCAAAATTGAGTCATATTCTCCTCATTCAACTCAATAGCAAAATGTTGGCCATAAGTTGCTGAGTTTTTCCTAATATCCACTACCACATCTAAAACTGCACCTTTTACTACACGCACCAATTTACCTTGTTCAAAAGGAGGTCCCTGAAAATGTAACCCCCTAACGGCACCAAATTGTGACAGCGATTGATTGTCTTGTACAAACTCCTGCGCAATGCCTGCCTCCATATAGCGTTGCTTGTTATAAGGCTCGAAAAAGTAGCCCCTTGAATCGTAAAATACTTTTGGTTTAATTACCAATAAACCTGCTAAAGGTGTTGTTGTTATTTCCAATGATGTAACAATTAAGATTAACTTGGGCAAAAGTATAAAATTATCCCACATACACACGTTGATAATGAGGTATCGTTTTTAATAAATTCTGTTATTTTTGCGCACATGGAAGAACAACGTAAGAGTTCAAGTAAAATATACTACATCATTATTATAGTTATATTATTGGCTTTAAACGGCTTATTTATATACAACTACTTTAATACAGATAAAAAATTGGTTCAAACCGAAGAAACTTTGTTTGCGACTGATTCTGTTAAAGCCGAATTGGAGAAAATATTAGGCGAAACCCAATCAAACCTTGATCTGTACAAAGGCAAAAACAGCGAACTGGATGCTTTTTTGAAGGAGAAAAACGACTCCTTGCAAGAATATGCAGAGCGAATAGAGAGTTTGTTGCGTTCAGGCCGTCTTAACAAAGCTCAGTTAGAAAAGGCAATGGAAGAAATTGACCAATTGCGCTATTACAAACGTAAATACCTGAACCAAATAGATTCGTTATCAACCCAAATTAACCAATTAAATAACGAGAATAGAGATTTACGTGGTAAAGTTGATAAAGAAAAACGCCAAAATGAAAACCTGACCATGGAAAATGTGCGCCTGAATAACAAGGTGGCCATTGGCGCTAAGTTAAATGCAAAAGCCATTTTTGTTACAGGAGTAAAAAACAGAAGCAATGGTAAAGAACGCGAAACCAACCGTGCAACGCAGCTAGAAAAATTAAAAATTACCTATACCCTTGACGAAAATTATGTGAATGATCCGGGTGAAAAAACGGTATTTATGAAAGTGGTTGGGCCTGATGGTGCTACCTTATATAACGAAGCTGCCGGTTCAGGAACATTTACCTTCCAAGGCCAAGAGTCGTTATATTCTACCAAACAACAAATTGAGTTTAATCAAAAGGCGCAAGAAATTACTTCATATTGGACTAAAGGTTCAACATTTGGTAAAGGCGTGTATAAAGTGGAGTTGTTTGTTGATGGATTCCAAATTGGTTCTGCTTCATTCGAGTTAAAATAAAACACTAAATCGTTGAATTAAATAAATAAAAACGTTCTGCTTTGGGCAGGGCGTTTTTTTTTGAACTTTATTTATATACCTTCTTTTAAAAATCACACGCTTTGAATAAAAAACTATCATTAACAGATTGCATCATGCTTATCATGGGTAGCATGATAGGCTCCGGTATATTTATTGTTCCTGCCGCCATGAGTGCTGAGCTACAATCGCCAACCATGCTTATTGTGGCTTGGGTGGTAACAGCCTTACTTACCTTATTTGCGGCATTAAGTTATGGCGAACTGGCTGCATTAATGCCTAAAGCGGGCGGACAATACATTTACCTGAAAGAGTCGTACAACAAATTGGTAGGATTTTTATACGGTTGGACATTGTTTACGGTTATTCAAACCGGAACCATTGCTGCTGTTGCCGTGGCTTTTGCCATTTATGCCGGAGTGTTTTTTCCTGCCATAAGTGATAATCATATTTTGTTTGAGTTGGCCGGTATTACCGTTTCAACCAAACAGATTTTGGCTATAGTAATTGTATGGTTGCTTACTTACAGTAATTTTAAAGGTATACGTACAGGTGCTTTGGTGCAAAATATTTTTACTGTTACTAAAATTGGTGCTTTACTTTTTATGATAGGAGCAGGTTTGTATTTTATTGCAACACAGCCTGCAGTAAACATCAATTGGCAACTGCCCGAGCAAATCAATACTTACAATTATTGGGGTATTTTTTGTGGCGCTTTGGTGGGCAGTATTTTTAGTAGTGATGCTTGGAATAACGTAACTTTTACCGGTGGCGAAATAGATAACCCTAAACGTAATTTGCCTTTATCTTTAGCTATTGGAACTTTGGGTGTTTTGTTGTTGTACATTTTTATCAATTACATTTATTTGTACAGCATTCCTTTTAATGATATTGCCACAGCTAAAGATGGTAGGGTAGGAACCTTATTGCTAAACAATATTTTTGGTACCATTGGGTTAACTATAATGGCTGCTTTAATTATGATCAGCACGTTTGGTTGTATTAATGGATTAACTTTAAGTGGTGCACGTGTGTATTATGCCATGGCCAATGATGGATTGTTTTTTAAACGTGCATCATCATTAAATAAACATCATGTGCCGCAATTTGCTTTG
>DITN01000078.1 GCA_002422865.1 Bacteroidetes bacterium UBA6183
TGGTATATTTACGGACATGCGATTAGTTTATACTTTCATTTAGTTTTAATAACACCTCTTTTTTTATTTCATGCCCTCCGTCAAACTCAATAATTCTTGCTTGCAGTTGATGCATTAATTCATAAACTCTTTGATGCTTTTCAGGTGTTATAAACGGATCTTTTATACCAGTAATATAAGTTGTGGGTAAACGCTTTATTTTATCAGATATAGGGTTAACCAATTCTGCCGCTATTTCTCCGGCATAAATGATAAATTCATCAATTTCTTGTGTGGTGTGGTGTATAAATCTTGATGCAGTTGTTACACCCTGAGAAAAACCCAATATTTTAACTATCGTATGCGCTGGGATATTTAATATTTGATAAAGTGTTTTTAAATAATTGATGTAATCAGCGATTTCAACTTCACGATCCTCGCTCGTCATCCAAGTAGCAGCAGGTTTTCCCCCAAAACCTCGTGCATAAAATTTATTCAAGCCTTCTGGGGCAACAATAAAACGTGTGCCGTCATTAAGCACTTCAAAATCATTAATAAAATCTGATGCTAATTGGGCGTAGCCGTGCAACACAAACCAAACTTCTTGTGTGTTTTCGTTTAACTCACCTAACGTAAAATAACGTGCGGTTTTAGTTACTTGTATGTGTTTTTTTGCCGACAAATCAATTGATGCAAAGTGTTAAGCCAAATTGCCCTCTTTCAACCGCTCTGTATTTTCAGCAATTTGAAGTTTATCGATAAACTCTTGTATTTCACCATTCATTACATCAGGCAAGTTGTAAACGGTTAAGCCAATACGATGGTCGGTTACGCGGCCTTGAGGATAATTATATGTACGAATTTTGGCTGAACGGTCACCCGTTGAAACCATGGTTTTACGGGAACTGGCAATTTTTTCGTTGTGTTTCTGCAATTCCATTTCGTACAACTTGGTACGTAACATTTGCATAGCACGGGCACGGTTACCAAGCTGGGTTCTTTCAACCTGACAAACCACCACAATACCACTAGGTTTGTGGGTTAACATTACCTTAGATTCTACCTTGTTTACATTCTGACCACCAGCACCGCCTGAACGAGCTGTTTGCATGTCAATATCAGCCGGATTTATTTGTACATCCACCTCTTCGGCTTCGGGCAAAACAACCACAGTTGCTGCTGATGTATGCACACGTCCTTGGGTTTCGGTATCGGGTACACGTTGCACACGGTGCACGCCACTCTCATATTTTAAAGTTCCATAAACTTCTTCACCCGAAACTTCAATAACAATTTCTTTATATCCCCCAGCTGTTCCTTCGGTGTAATCAATTACATCTGTTTTCCATCCTTTTGATTCGCAATAGCGCATGTACATGCGGTATAAGTCTCCGGCAAAAATGCTGGCCTCATCACCACCAGTACCGCCACGAATTTCAAGCACTACATTCTTTTCATCTTCTGGGTCTTTTGGCACCAATAGCATGCGTATTTCCTCCTCCATAGGTTCAACTAGCGGAATCATTTCATCCAGCTCAGCTTTTGCCATCTCACGCATTTCTTCGTCCTTCTCATTACTTAATATCTGCTTGTTGTTTTCTATGTTACCAACCAAATTGCGGTATTCGTAATACTTGTCAACTATTCTTTGAAGCTCTTTGTACTCTCTGTTCAGTTGGGTAAAACGTTTCATATCACCAACCACATCGGGTTGCGACAACATATCTTGCACCTGATCAAACCTAACTTTAATGGACTCTAATTTATCTAACATGCCGGTAATTTTATCAAAAATGTAATTTGGGCGAATCGCTTGAAGTAAAGTGCCTACCCAAAAAGGTGGGCGAATTTCGTACTTTTTTGGCACTTCACCAACCTAAACTAAAACGAGTAAATGTAAATGCTATCCGGTTTTTGGATGTATAACCGTTCTTTTTCAATGCTCATTTTTTGCACCCCGGCTGTATCGGGCATCAAGAAACTACTACCTAAAGTTGTTTGCCAATTGTATTGGTTAATATTACCACCACGGTAATAGTATATGTTTTTAGTCGACACTTTTACATCGCTTATGCCTTTAATAGGTATGGTTTTTAAATAGGAACCAAACACATCAAACAACAAAATGCCGTTTATTGAGTCAAGCACAAAAACACGGTCGTTGTTATCGTAAACCCCACACACCGCTACATCATTGTTTACATATTGACGAACATTTCCACTGGTTTGCTCTACTGTACTTTTATCGTTTATTTTTTTCAGTTGAAGATCACCCAAATCAAACACCCACAAATTATTGTCATAGGCTCTGGCAATACTTGTTGCTTGAATAATATTGGCTTTATTCAGGTCTATTTCTCCTCGGTACGCTAGGTTATTGTCAATATAAATTACCTTGTTCAACTCGCGGTAAAACACAAAAATTTGCATTGGGTTTGATGCATCAATTTGCGTGATACTGCCCGTGTAATTATAATTGAGTGTTCCCAAAAGCTTTCCGTTCCGTCCGTATTTGTTCAGCTGGTTGGTTTGTGTTACCACATATAGGTTTCCTAGGTTATCTGTTTGCATAAATTTCGCATTAATTTTAAGCGCACCCACCGATATAAATTTAGGGCCACCCTCTTGCTTTGGCGCAAAGGCCAAATAAAGAAACGCGGTACACAGCAGAAAAAACAGTTTACGCATCATTAGTCATTAAACGTTTTTAAAGTTAATTCATTTCCATCAAACACAGCGTATGTGTTGTAGCTCATCCAATCGCCAAGATTTACATAGGTGCTGTTTTCATTTATTGGTCTCATCATTGGTAAATGCCTATGCCCAAAAATAAAATAATCTACTTTCGTTTGGGTTAAATATTGTTTGGCATAAAGCATTAAATACTCTTTGTCATCACCGTAATACACTGCATTTTCGGTAAAAGTATGTTGTTTGCTGCGTGCCGAAAACCAATTGGCAATACTTATGCCAATATTGGGGTGAAAAAAGGCGAACAACCTTTGGAAAAAATAATTACGATAAATGCCCAATATTAATTTAAACCAGCGCTGCCCGGGTCCTAATCCATCGCCATGTGCAATGTGAAAATTTTTGTTCCCCAGTTTAATATCAATGGGTTTTTGGTGAACGGTGCAGCCAATCTCTTTTTGTAAATATCCAAACTGCCACAAATCATGGTTGCCATGAAATAGATGTAATTCAATTCCTGCATCGCTTAACTCGGCCAGCTTGCCTAATAACCTGGTAAATCCTTTGGGGACAACGGTTCTAAACTCAAACCAAAAATCAAATAAATCGCCCACCAAATAAATGGTTTTAGCATCGTGCTTAATGCTGTCAAGCCACCTTACAATTTTTTTCTCACGTTCAAGACTGCTGTTAAAATCAGGCACGCCCAAGTGAAAGTCTGATGCAAAATATATGTTGTTACGTGTATTCAACTATTGGTTTTTTGGATTTGATGTTGCAATAATACATATTGACTATTACAAATAACCATTAGTGGTTGTGGTGCTGATCATCAATTAAAAAAACAAACAACTCTTTGGGGCCATGTGCGCCTATAACCAATGTTCTTTCTATATCGGCTGTTCTGCTCGGACCTGTGGTAAAACTCAACATACTTGGTGTATTTCTACCGTATTTATTTTTTACAACTTGCATGGCCTCCTTCATTTCCATGGTAACTTGAGAGGTATAAGCAATTACAATATGAACCTGAGGAAAAATGGTAATTGCTCTGCCGTTTTTAACAGAACTTAATAAAACACTTCCCGTGCGCGCCACCAAACTCTCGCAGGTAGTTATGCCTACAATGGCTTTATCAATTTGCTTTTTATCCGTTACAAAAGTAATCCCGCTGTCTTTTAATTGTGCCTGTAAATCGTCTTCCCAACAATGTATTTGTTTAAGTTTTTTACGCTCTATCAGTGTAAGCAGCTTATCAATAAAATCAAACTTATTATCACAATAAACAAACTGCCCTTGGGCTTGGGTAAAATTGCGAGCAAAGGTTTCCAAGAGTGGCTCCTGTTCTTGCGGTTGGGTATATACATTACTTTCCAAATCAATGTTGGCATACATTGCTTTAGATTTAAAAATAAGCGCTTGACGAACTTTTTTTAAAATTTTTTCTTTTGCTGTTGTTGTATTTTGTTCAATTGCCACTGCTAGCAAGTTAAGTAATTTATACAAATATAGAAATTACACGAACAAACTCACTTCTTGTTTATGTTAGTCCTTTTTAAATGGACTTCTTTTCTGGGTACTAATCAATCCCGCGGCTTTCTTAAGCGTTAATATTGTTTCAGGATGATCAAAGTTTAATAAAACAGAATTAATGTACAATTGAAATTGTGCCTGCAGTTGATGCTTCTCTTTATTACGTTTCATGGTTTATTTGGTTTAAATGGTACATACGTAAATTTAATCATTTCGGTTTGTTCAAGAATCATTCCAAGCTATAAAAGTTGCATACCGCTCAAATTTTTCCACGTTTATCGTATCATATTGCAATGCAACATATAAAACAAGTTACCTGCTGCTTTTAGAAAAAAAGCCTACATTTGTGGCGCTTTTTATGCATATCGAATTATTAAAATCTAAAATTCACCGCGTTAAGTTAACTCAAACTGAGTTGCACTACGTAGGTAGCATTACCATTGACGAAGCGTTGATGGAAGCTGCTAACATGATTGAAAACGAAAAAGTTCAAGTGGTAAACGTTAATAATGGCGAACGCCTTGAAACCTACATCATTAAAGGCGAGCGCAACAGTGGCGTTATTTGCCTTAATGGTCCTGCAGCACGCAAGGGTTTTGTTGGCGACTATTTGGTCATTATTTCATACGCTTCTATGGACTTTGAAGAGGCAAAAAAATACAAACCCATTGCCATTTACCCAGATAACAACAACCGCTTAATCAGTTGAGTAAACAACTAAAAACCATAGCGCAAACAACTTTAATTTTTGCCATTGGTGCTGCTTTTTTATACTTTGTATTTAAAGGTACCAATTGGGCCGATTTGTGGTTAAAGTTTACCCAAACCAACTACAATTGGATTGCTGTGGGTTTACTCATTTCCATCATCAGTCATTGGCTTAGGGCTTACCGCGCAACCATGCTTTACAGCGCCATGAATTACCGCGTAAGTACGGCCAATAGTTTGCACGCAGTTTTTATCGGTTATTTTATTAATTATTTTATTCCGCGAGGTGGCGAAGTTTCCCGTTGTGCCGCTTTAACCAAAACCAATAATTTACCCCTTGAAAAAGGCTTAGGATCTGTAATTACCGAGCGGCTGGTTGACATGGTAATGCTACTCATTATTCTTGCTGCAGTATTTGTATTGCAGTTTGATGTTATTTTTAACTACATCAACACCAACCTTGGTGCCGAAAAAACGGCCGGAAACAGTAATTTAAAATTCTACTTATTAGGGGCTATTGTTGTGTTAGGTTCTGCCTTATTTGCACTACGCAAACAACTTGCAGTTATGCCCATTTTTGCCAAAGTGCTAGATAAACTTAAAGGCTTTGCACAAGGTTTAACCAGCATAAAAGAAGTAAAACAACCTGCGCTTTTTGTTGCGCTATCTGCTAGTATTTGGGTGTGCTACATTTTAATGATGTACTTCTGTTTGTTTGCTTTGCCTGCCACATTACATTTAACTTTTACCCAATGTTTAACCGTATTTGCCATGGGAACCATTGGTATTGTTATTCCGGCTCCGGGAGCAGGCGCAGGAACCTACCATTTTGCAGTAATGCAAGGTTTGTTGCTTTTTGGTGTGGCACAAGAAGATGGCATTGCCTACGCAACCATTGTTCATGGCGCACAAATGGTTATGTTTATCATATTGGGTGCAATCAGTTCATTGGTGGTTTTAAGCAAACACAAACAAAACACTTCATCTTAAAAATACGGTTATGTCGCATCACAAAAGTATTTTAGCCAAAGTTTATACATCAACCCAAACCCTTTCCCAACAGGTGCAGGCGTGGCAAAGCAGCGGACAAAAAGTGGTGTTTACCAACGGTTGTTTTGATTTGTTACACCGTGGTCATGTAGACTATCTAGCAAAAGCTGCCGATTGCGGACAAAAGCTTGTTATTGGCGTGAACACAGATGCATCGGTAAGTAAATTAAAGGGACCAAATCGCCCGATACAAGACGAACAATCGCGTTTGCAAATTTTGGCTTCGTTGTTATGTGTTGATGCCGTTATTTTGTTTGATGAACAAACTCCTTACGACTTGATTAAAACCCTTCAGCCCGATGTGTTGGTGAAGGGAAGCGACTATCAACCCGAAAATATTGTGGGTTATGATATTGTTACAGCCAAAGGTGGGGAAGTTAAAACCATTGATTTTATTCCCGGGTTCAGCACCAGCGCAATTGAGCGCAAAATAAACCCAAGTTTGCAGTAGAAGGCGAAGAATGAGCCGAACTATCTGCATTAGTTGGGTATACCCCGATTTAGAAAATCAACTTTGGGGTGAAGTGTAACGGATACCCAAAAGCTTGATTTTCTTACATCGATTATGCTATTTGTATCCCAAATGCATAATCTGGGGTAAAAAACAGCTAATTGCCCTAAACCATTAAGGGCTTTACTTGTTTTAACTGCATAATGACTTCCAATCCTGTTTCTATTTTTTGGCACCGCAGAGACCTTCGTTTAGAAGACAATGCCGGTTTGTATCACGCACTTTTAAGTGGTTTATCTGTTTTACCCATATTTATTTTCGACAAACACATTTTAGATAAACTCGAAAACAGATACGATAAACGTGTTGATTTTATTCACCAACAGCTTGCCGAAATTAAAAAACAGTTGAATAATTTGGGCAGCGATTTGTTGGTTTTTTACGGCACACCAGAAGAGGTTTGGCCAACAATTATTAATCAGTACAACGTTAAAAAAGTATACACCAACCACGATTACGAGCCTTATGCCAAAGAGCGCGATTCATGGGTTACCAACTTTTTTGCATCAAAACAAATTACATTTAACACCTATAAAGATCAATGCATTTTTGAGTTTAATGAGGTATTAAAAGATGATGGAAAACCATACACTGTTTTTACGCCATACAGCAAAAAATGGAAAGCCAAACTAAACGATTTTTACCTACGCAGTTACCCCACCGAAAAATCCTTTTCGGCATTTTTAAGGGTTGATGAAAAGCAAGAGTTGATCTCGTTAAAGGCCATGAACTTTAACCCAACCGGTGCAGGATTTCCTTCAAAACAAACAGCACAAAGCATTATTAAAAACTACGATAAAACCCGCGATTATCCAGCCATTTTAGGCACTTCGCGATTAGGTGTGCATTTTAGATTTGGGACCATTAGCATTAGAGAAAAAGCGCGTAAAGCCAAAGCGCTAAACGAAACTTTTTTAAACGAATTGATTTGGCGCGATTTCTACATGATGATTTTAGCGCACTTCCCACACGTAGCCAAAGGTGCTTTTAGAAAAGAATACGACAATATACAATGGGTTAACGATGAACAAGAGTTTGCTGCTTGGTGCGAAGGCGTTACGGGCTACCCTATTGTAGATGCCGGAATGCGCGAATTAAATGCAACTGGTTACATGCACAACCGTGTACGGATGATTGTGGCCAGCTTTTTAACCAAACACTTATTAATAGACTGGCGTTGGGGTGAAGCCTATTTTGCCGAAAAACTTTTGGATTTTGATTTAAGTGCCAACAATGGTGGATGGCAATGGGCAGCAGGTTGTGGTACAGATGCTGCTCCTTATTTCCGAGTATTTAACCCACAGTTACAAACTGAAAAGTTTGATAAGCAATTGCAATACATCAGAAGATGGGTGCCAGAATATGGTACGGCCAAACAAATACAACCTATTGTTGACCACAACTTTGCCCGTAAACGTTGTTTGGAAGTTTACAAAGCTGCGTTAAGTAAATAGCTTCACTTAAATTAGTTTATTAAATACGAAAAGTATCGTATGGTTTAGCTGATGATTGTATGCTTTGTTTGCATATATCAATTGGCCTGTATAAAATTACCCCCTAATCCTTTTTATACCCCTTGTTTAAAAACGACTCCTAGTGGGTCGTTTTTTATTTGGGTTGATAAGCAACAAAAAAGGCGCGCAGCTTCGCTGCGCGCCTTCCAAATATCTTTCCAGTTTACTACAAAGGCCACATAGCCGCTTTCCACGGAATACGAGACAATATCAAAACAAAACCAATGCTAAAAAACACCAATGCTTTTTTGTGTTTAGCCATAGCTTCAGTTTGTTTTTTGCTTAAGGTTCTTCCTAACTGAATTAACACAATAGCAATAATCATGGTGCTAATATGCTCCACTGCCACAAAACGTGAAGCAGGGTCTTTCATGGCTGCTCCCATTCCGTTTGCCAGTGCAGCATCAACATTGGGACTAATAAAATATAATATCAAACCCAAAACCAATTGTAAATGGCAAAAACCAACAAATAAAGCATGTGCCATGTTTTCTTGTTTGGTAAAATCGCGTTTGTGCATTATACCTAAAACAGATTTTGTTATGGCGTACAAACCGCCTAATAATACTGCCCAACGCAATAGGTTGTGCACCGTTAATAATGTTGCGTACATAATTATGTTTTTAATTTAGGTTGCAATTTAATCACCCCAAACCACATTTTTATTTTTAAATATTCCACATAAGTTTTAGTTTAGTGCTTCCATTAAACATTAACCTAAAACTGTATAACCACTTATGCAACACTCCTTTTGGCATAAGGTACCCATTGTGCGCATTTTGTTTGCATTTGCTGCAGGCGTTGGTACATCTATGTTTTACGCCATAAACCATTGGATATCTTTATCGTACTTTGTGTTTTTTTTGATTGCTTTTATTGTTTTGCCGCGCATTTTAAGGGCTTTTCAACAGCGTTGGTTTGCCGGTTTTGCCGCATTATTCATGTTTTACTTTGCCGGCATTTTGGTACACACCTATCAAAATAACTTATTTCATGGCACGCATTTTAGTTACGTACCGCATGCAAAATCTTATTTAGTTAGGGTTGACGAAGAGCCCATTCAAAAATCGCACTCGTATAAAATGCGTGCAAAGGTTTTGCAGTGTACAGATACATCAAACCAAATAAAAACCACCACAGGCAATGTGTTAATTTACATCAGCAAAAACGAGCTGAAATCATTGCCTAATTATGGTGATGTGTTGTTGTTAAATGCCAACGATGTTAGAGAAGTTCCTCCACCTAAAAACCCATACGAATTTGATTATAAAAGATACTTGGCATTTAACCACATTCATCACCAAACCTACTTAAAACAAACGCAACTAATTTATACCAATATTAACCAAGCAAACCCCATTTACAAAACAGTTTATGCCATACAACGCTACTTCCGAAAAGTATTGCACACGTATATAAAAACGCCTTCAGAAATTGGTGTTGCGCAAGCCTTATTATATGGTTTTGATGACGAGATTGACGAAGAAACCATGAGTGCTTATGCCAACACCGGAACCCTGCATGTATTGGCTGTTTCAGGGATGCACGTGGGCATTATATTTTTAATTATTAGTAAGCTGCTTTGGTTTATGGATAAAAGCAAAAAACTACTGCTTGCCAAACGGTTAATTATTGTGGTTTGCCTTTGGGCCTATTCGGCTTTGTGCGGTTTATCGCCAAGTATTTTGCGTGCTACGGTAATGTTTACATTCATTATTACTGCACAAATTTTAGAGCGCAGAAGTAATATTTACAACACACTGGCTTCATCCTGTTTTACACTTTTAATTGTTGACGCAAACATGCTGGCAAACGTGGGTTTTCAGCTCAGTTACATGGCAGTTTTAGGCATAGTATTTATTCAACCCATGATTTACAAATGGTATGTGGCGCCCAATTGGTTTGTTGATCAAATTTGGAAAATTACCACCGTATCTATTGCCGCTCAAATTGCTACGAGCCCAATTGGTATTTTATATTTCCATCAGTTTCCCAATTGTTTTTTGTTTTCAAACCTGCTCATCATTCCCCTTACCACAGGCATTTTATATGGTTGTATTGTGTTGTTGGTGATCTCAAAAATTACCTTGCTTGCAACGTGGTTAGGTGTAGCAATTAAATACACCGTTTTGTTTACCAATAAATTGGTGATGTTGGTAGAAGACACGCCTTATGCTTACGTAAACGGACTACAGATAAGCATCTTTCAAAGCATTTTGTTGTATGTGTTATTTTTGTGTTTGATATTTTATTTCATGTATCAATACCAAAATTTACTGCGCGTAAGTTTATTAGCTCTCTTGTATTTTGTGGTTTTATTTGGGGTTGATGCCTACACACAACATCACCAAAAAAAGTTGGTGGTGTATGGTGTAAACCAAAGTAATGCCATACAATTGGTGCATGGCAATACATCAAAACTTTTATTAGACGATAACCTGCGTTACGATAAACAAAAATTCAGGTTCCATTTACAACAACACATTTGGCAATTGGGATTACAGCAAATAGATACCTTAAACATAAGCAAACAGTGGCAACTGATTAACTTTAATAGCAAACGCGTTTTAATCAGTGGTGATGAGCATTATCCAGAATCAACCCAAAATATTGATGTGTTTATTGTTAGAAACAAACTTAAACAGGAAGTGCTGCAACAAATAAATACCAAGCAAGTACTGATTAGTGGAAGTGTGAAAAAACACCATGCCGAAAAAATAAAAGCTTATTGTTTGCAGCAAAATATTCCGGTGCACGATGTGCTGTATTCAGGCGCATTTCAGTTATCATTGTAGCGCATGAGTAATTTAGTACAATACGAAGTAAAAGACAGGGTTGGTTACATTACCCTAAATCGTCCTGAAAAACGCAACGCTTTAAGCTACGAAATGGTAAGCGAAATTAAACTCGCTTTTATGAATGCCGAGGCTGATAAAGATTGCAAAGTAATTGTGATTAAAGGCAGTGGAGAAGCATTTTGTGCCGGTGCCGATTTGGCTTATTTACAACAACTTCAAACCAATACATTTGACGAAAACCTGGCCGACTCGCGCCACTTAATGGAGTTGTTTCAGTTTATATACCACAGCAACAAGGTGGTTATTTCGCAAATAAACGGACCGGCCTTAGCGGGTGGTTGCGGACTTGCAAGTGTATGCGATTTTAGCTTTGCCACACCCGAAAGTACTTTTGGTTACACCGAAGTAAAAATTGGTTTTGTACCTGCCATTGTTATGGTATTTTTGGTACGCAAAGTTGCCGAAAAAAATGCCCGAGAAATGCTAATTACCGGTGATGTATTTAAAGCCGATAAAGCTTTACAATATGGTTTAATCAATTACATTGTTGAGCCCGAAGAGTTAGAAGATGCTGTGTTTAAATTCGCTCAAAAGTTGTGCAAACAAACCTCAGCACAATCGTTGGGTTTGGTGAAAGAAATGTTGGCCAATGTGCAAAGTATGGATGTAAATAAAGCTTTAGAATACGCTGCTCAAACCAATGCAAAAGCACGTGCAACAGACGATTGCAAACGCGGTATTGCTGCGTTTTTAAATAAAGAAAAACTTGGCTGGTAAGCCGGTATTAATAAAAACTATAATGAAAAAAATCGTTCAAATTGCTTTGCTGCTTACCGTTGTAAGTGGTTTATTGTTTTCTTTTACAACACAACAAAAAATTCAAGAAGGTTTAATTGAATTTGATATTACCTTTTTGGATTTATCACCCGAAATGAAACAGGCGGAAGCCATGCTCCCTAAAAAAATTAACATGTATTTTAAGGGCGAAAATTCCCGCACCGAAATGCCAAGCGGTATGGGTAACACCATTACCATCAGCAACAACAAAAAGAAGGAATTTTATTTGTTAATGGACATGATGGGGCAAAAAACTGCCATCAAACAAACGGAGGCTGAAATGAAAAGTCAGCAAGAAAAATCGAATGTAAAAGACATTAAGGTGGAGGAAATAAACGAAACTAAAGTTATTGCCGGTTACAAGTGTAAAAAGGCCAAATTAACTTACACCCTTGATGGCAAAACAGAAACGGTTGAATGCTTTTATACTCCCGAATTACCGCTGCTAAGCCAAAGCAATACCGCCCCAGGATTTGATAAAATTAAAGGGTTGATGTTGGAATACAGCATGAACATGGGCGGTATTAAAGCGAAAATTTCAGCAACAAAAGTAAGCACGCAAAAAGTTGATGATAAGTTGTTTGAAATACCAAGCGATTACACTTTGCGCACCATGGAAGAATTAGGAAACATGGGACAGGAGTAGTATTAACTTCTGCTCTACCAAAATTATGAGCAACGTACCTTTAACCAAAATATTTAACAAATTAACTCCTATACTGGGCAATAGTTTATACCAACTATTGCCCGGTTTGGTTAATCAGGTGCTTGCTTTTTTTGTAATTAAACAAAGTGGTGCCACCAATTGGGGACAAGTGGTTTCTTTACAATTGGTGTACTACATTGCTGCACACATAGTGTCGTGGGGAAACAAAGATTACCTCCTGCTTCAATTCAGCAAACACCCAGCAAAAATTAATCAGTATTTACAACAATCAACCCTAACACGTACGTTGGTTTTACTGGTACCAACAGTCCTTTTGGTTATTTTTTATTATCCGTTTCAAACCGCCATTTACTTGGCCGGTTGGATTGTATTAAGGTTTGTTGCACAAGCTATGGAGGCCATTGTCATTTACGAAAAAAACTTCTCGTTGGCTTTACGTTCAGAGTCCGCTGCATTTGTATTGTTGTTATTCGGTTTAACTTTTTGGCATCACAATTTATCGTTTCAGGAAGCCTTGCTGTTGGTCTTGTTATCGCATGTTGGCAGGGTAGTTTGGTTAATGCCAAGTTTAATAAGTAGGTTAAAAGGTTTGAGTTTAAAACAAGTTGAACCAGCTCACTTGTGGGTTTCTGTTCCGTTTTTACTGACGGGTTTAATTGCCTTACTTCAACTAAAAACCGATTTATACGTAATGAACCAATTGAGTACAAAATCAATTACCGGAAGCTATCAGGTGCTCATGAGTTTTGTGGCGATGCTTTTGGCTATTCCGAGTTTTATTATCAATCCTTTTGTTAAAAATGTATACCGTTTACAAGCCAATCAACTTAAATCATTACAATATAAATTTATGGGTTTAGGGTTGATGGTAAGTGTGCTTGCCACTCCTGTTTTATGGGTTTTGATGCATTATGTTTATCAACTCAACTTTTCTGTTGTAACGTACCTTTTAATTGCAGCTCTGATGTGCTTACCTTTTGGGTATGCTTTTGATATTTATAAGCTATACAAAGCCAACTTACAAAACAAAGTATTGGTAATTAATGCCGTTGGTATCGCCATTGTGTTTTTGTGTTGTTTATTGTTGATTCCGCTATTGCCCATTAATGGTGCATTGATGGCACAGTTGCTGGCACAAATATTTTTAGTATTGTTGCTAAAACATCATGCAGCAAAACTTCATTCATGATTATTTATCCACTTTTAAAAATATTGGTGCGATTTGGTTTTAAATTTTATTACCGAAAAACCATAGTAAGCTACTTACAACAAATTCCAAAAACCGGACCTGTTTTGTTGGTGGCCAATCATCCAAGTTCGTTTATGGATGCGCTATTAATTGCTGTATTCGCCCAAAGGCCTATGCACTTTTTAGCACGTGGTGATGCCTTTAATAATCGGTTTTTAGCTGCTGCATTCCGATCATTTAACATGCTGCCCGTATACCGCATAAGCGAAGGAAAAGAAAATCTCAATAAAAATTTTGAAACCTTTGATGCAGTGCATGAGGCCCTTACCAAAAACGAAATGGTATTGATTTTTGGTGAAGGTATAAGCGAAAACAACTGGGATTTACGCAAGCAAAAAAAGGGAGCAGCACGCATTATACTCAGGGCTTGGAAAAGTGATACACCTGCGAAAAACACCACCATTGTTCCGGTTGGTTTAACCTACGAACATTTTAAAGGAGCAGGAAAATCTGTTTTGGTAAATTACGGCAAAACATTACATCAAACCGATTTTAACACACAAACCAACGCGGCAGATTTTGTGCAATTATTTAATAACCGAATGGTTCAAGAGCTGCAACAATTGGCCTACATCAACACTCGCTTGATACCGAATACCAAAGAGCACAGCCATTTTATAAACGCTTGGCAAAATGCCGAATCAAACCCAAGAAATATTCTTAATGCACTTAAACAAGAACATTGGTTAACATTAAGCCCAAATACACCAAAATTATTTAGCGCTAAACTTCCTTTATTATTTTGGCTTTGGCCACATTACAGGGCCATGCAAATCATTACACAAAAAGCTACCAACGGCAATATTTTTTACGATTCGGTGTTGTTTGGTTTAACACTGTTGTTAGCTCCGTTTTATATAACTACACTCTGGCTTTTGTTACAGTTTTTGATGTTGTGAAGTCAATAAACACATGCATGTTATGATGTATCAGCAACTAATCATGAAACCCTTTGCCTTGCAATATTTTAGGCGTATATTTTTCAATGCGCGAAATTCGGGTTTGGGCTTGTTTAGCTGACGAAAAATGCAAAATCCAACTACGCTGCCTACCCGGGGTTAACGCAAAAAACGCACCTTTAAGTTCTGGATTTTCATCCATAGCTTGTTTAAATTCATCAGGTATAGGCTCAGGATTGGTAACGGTTTCCACTTTCAATCCGGCCTTTTCAATTTCAATTGCCTGTTTAATGTATTGTTTAATGGTTTTTTCCATGGCCGCAATGTCACTGTCTTTGGTAAACTTTATCAGCCTTCCATGTTGTGAGTTTTCTCCAGCCTTATCTAAAATATTTTTGCTATCGGTTAACAACGCGCCTTTAAAAAAACTAATAAAGCAATACGCTTTAAATGCACCCAACATCAACACATTTTTATTGTTATAAGTGTAGCAAGGGTTGCTCCATTTTACTTCTTCAGTTAAACCACAATCTAAAATAATGCTGCGCAATAATATCAATTCTTGCTGCCAGGTAAACACTTTACATTTTGGGGTTCCTACCAAGTCGCAACGGCCACAACCTTCAGCCAAATAATTGTCAACGCCTTTGTTCATCATTCATTTCTTTATTTTCTCTATTCCAATTTACCATTCAAAATAAACATATTTCACTGAAAAACATCATTTGCTAATCAACAATATCATTCCATCTTTGCTGCTCAACATTACATCAAATCCTACGTTTATGGAAGAAATATTGCAAGCAGCCAATTACCTGAAACAACAAGGTATAACCCAACCACAAATTGGTATTGTGCTAGGAACCGGATTGGGCCACTTGGCATCACACATCACCGTAATTAAAGAAATACCTTATCAAAACATACCCAACTTTCCGGTATCAACCGTGGAAAGTCATAGTGGTAAATTAATTTACGGTACCATGGGCAACAAGACGGTATTGGCCATGCAAGGTCGCTTTCATTATTACGAAGGTTACAGCATGCAACAAATTGTTTTACCAATCAGGGTAATGAAGCTAATTGGGGTTGAGTTTTTATTGCTATCAAATGCGGCAGGTTGTTTAAACTTAAATTGGCATAAAGGCGATTTAATGTTAATTGACGACCACATTAACTTGCAACCAACTAATCCCTTAATCGGTAAAAATTTGGATGAATTAGGACCACGTTTTCCGGATATGAGCGCTCCTTACCACGCACCAACCAATGCTAAAATGGAATCCATAGCCCAAAGGTTGAATATTACTTTGCGCAAAGGTGTGTATGTTTCGGTACCGGGACCAATGTTGGAAACACGCGCGGAATACCGTTACTTAAAACACATTGGTGCCGATGCTGTTGGAATGAGTACGGTACCCGAAGTGATAGCCGCAAACCACATGGGTTTACCCTGCACAGCAGTTAGTGTATTAACAGACGAATGTGACCCCGATAACTTAAAACCGGTTGATATAAAAGAGATTATTGCTGTTGCTGCTGCCGCTGAGCTTACGCTTACCAACCTGTTTGTTGCCTTAATAAACGAATTGTAAAAACTGTTTGTACTGATGCTTGTTATGCTTCAAACATTTTTCTTGTTTGAGAAACTATTTTCAATAAGTTTGAAATAAATAAGCAAGCTATTAAAGCATCATCTCCATATCAAACCGAACAACAGTTGGTAGCAGCCTTGCAAAACAAGGACCGCTCTGCATTTAATTATCTTTACGATAATTATTCAGGTGCATTGTACGGTGTTATAAAACGAGTGGTTGAAGCAGAAGATATAGCCAACGATGTGTTGCAAGAGGCCTTTGTTAAAATTTGGAAAAATATTGGAGGTTACGATTCCTCTAAAGGTTCCATTTTTACTTGGATGATGAACATTTGCCGCAATACAGCCATTGATGAAGTGCGTTCTAAAAACTTTAAGAAAGAAGCACAAAACCAAAACATTGATGACTTCGTAAGTATTGTTGACAGCCAAAATAAGGTTGAACAAAAAGTAGATCATATAGGATTGAAAAAAATTGTACAAGACCTTAAACCGGAACATAGAATATTAATTGATAAAATATACTTTGAGGGCTACACGCAAGATGAAGTTTCGAAGGAACTAGAAATTCCTTTGGGAACGGTGAAAACACGTGTACGGGCGGCAATGACGCAGCTTAGAGAAGTAATGAGTGATATAAAATAAATTGAATACGAGCGAATACATATCGAGTGGAATTTTAGAAAGCTATGCACTAGGCTTATGCAACGCAACCGAGGCTGCGGATGTAGAGCGTATGTGTGCTTCACATCCCGAAATAAAAGCGGAGTTAGAGGCTATTCAGCTTTCGTTAGGTAATTATGCCCAAGCCCATTCGGTAACCCCTCCAACAAGTGTAAAAGCAAATATTTTTAACCAAATTGACGAGTTAGAAAAGGGAGAAAAGATTGTTGAAGAAAAACATCAAACCAAAATAATACCGATTTCTACTGGTACTACAAGCAATAATACCTACAAGTATTTTGCAGCGGCAAGCATTGTTTTATTAGGATTGAGCGTTATTGGAAACATTATTTTTTATGGCAAATGGAAACAAGCCAACGAACAAGTTATTGCCTTAAACAGCGAAAAAAATGTACTTGCCGATGGCTTAAAAACCAATACCGTTAAACTAAACAATATGCAGCAAAGCTTAGCTGTAATGAGTAACCCTGACATAAGTAGGGTAATGATGAAAGGTGTTGAAAAATCGCCCGAAAGTTTAGCCGTAATTTATTGGAACAAACAAAATAAGGAAGTTTATATCGAGGTTAAAAACTTACCAAAATTGGAAGACGGTAAACAATACCAATTGTGGGCCATTGTTGATGGCAAGCCTGTTGACGCTGGTATGCTTCCATTAAATGATACTGACAGCACCATGCTTAAAATGAAAGACTTTGAATCGGCTCAAGCATTTGCCATTACTATTGAAAAAGCCGGTGGCAGTGCATCTCCTACACTAGAGCAAATGGTGGTAATGGGTGCAACAAACGGGTAGTTTTTTACTTCTTTTTAGACTCGGTTCCTACAAAATCTTTTAAATAAAAGGGCTCAAAATAAGCCGTGTCTTCAAAACTATTCTCCGAATATTTTTGATAAGCCAGTTCGCCCAAGCCCGCTGCAGAGCATTGTATGCCGTCAATAAAAATAGCTTGAGGATGCGTAATGGTTGATTTACATTTTGCGGCACCATTTCCTATAAAAACAATTTGTTGTTCGTTTAATTCGTCAACAAAACTTTGTTCGCTTATAATTACAGCTTCGGTTGGCTTAAGTTCCTGCAAGCGGGAATCAAATATTGCCGCGTAAACCTCCATTCTTCTGGCATCAATCATTGGGCAAACAATAAATGTATTGCCGGGATTTTGTTGCATATAAACACCTGCAATACCTTGCAAGGTATTAACAGATAGTAATGGAATATTTAACCCATAACACAATCCCTTGGCCGTTGACACGCCTACACGTAAACCCGTGTATGAGCCGGGGCCTTTGCTTATACAAATGGCATTTAATTGTTTTAGTGTTAGGTTGGCTTCGCTCATGGTTTTTTCTACTAATCCGGTTAGCGCTGAGGCATGCATATTACCATCGGTTATTTCATTTAAAACCAATAATTTGTTTTTATCAAACAAAGCAACAGAGCAAACCTCAGTAGCCGTATCAATACAAAGTATAAAAGCCATGTGCAATATTACATGTATTCGCTGCATTAATAAAAAACGTTTACATGCTGCAACAATAAATCAGGTAAAAAAACAATCAACTTGCAGTGTGGTTTAATATTTGTAAATTTGCATCAATAAATCATCTTGTATATGATTACAATTACAGAAAAGGCAAGCAAACGCATTGCCGACTTAAAAACAGAACAAAATTACTCGCCCGAACATTTTTTACGTGTGGGCGTAAATAGCGGAGGATGTTCAGGTTTATCTTACGATTTAGATTTCGACAACCAAACCAAAGAAGGCGACCAAGTATTTGAGCACAATGGTGTTAAGGTAGTTTGCGATGTGCGCAGTATGCTTTATTTATTTGGTACCGAATTGGATTTTTCAGACGGATTAAACGGTAAAGGCTTCACTTTCAACAACCCAAATGCCACACGTACATGCAGTTGCGGGGAAAGTTTCGCAGTTTGAGGATAATTTTTATTGAAAAACTTGATTTTTAAAATATTGCCTTATATTTGCAGTCCTTTTTAAGAAAAAACGTACAGAAAGATGGCTAATCATAAATCAGCAAAAAAGAGAATTAGAGCTAACGCTGCGAAGCGTTTAAGAAACAGATATCAGGCTAAAACTACCCGTACTTTAATCAAAACTGTACGTACAAGCACTGATAAAACAGAAGCACAATCTTTATTTAATAAAGTTGCTTCTTTATTAGACAAATTGGCTAAGAAAAATGTGATTCACAAAAACAAAGCTGCGAATCAAAAAAGCAAATTAGCTAAAGTTATTGCCAAAATTGGTACTGAGCAACCTAAGAAGGTTGTAGCTAGAAAATCAGCGGCTAAAGTTGCCAAAAAGAAATAATATTATTCGATAGAATATTTATACAGAAGGCTTTCCTTAACGGGAAAGCCTTTTTTGTTTGGCTTTATTACTATTGTTGCTTATGTTTACCACCTAAGTATTTAACCCCTTGGAAAATTTTTGGGATATTTTTAAACCAAAAGCACTGGTTGATTTTGGTGGACTAACACTGGTATTGGTGGTAATTTTTATAGAAAATGGCCTTTTCTTTGGCTTTTTTTTACCGGGCGATTCTTTGTTATTTACCGTTGGTTTATTGTGTTACTTAAACGTACTGGATATTGAGTTGGCCACGCTTATTTTGAGTATTGCTGCTGCCGCTTTTGCCGGGTATTATGCCGGTTACTTTTTTGGCTTTAAAACCGGGCAAAACCTTTACAAAAAGGAAGACTCCCTATTTTTTAAGAAAAAGTACATCTATACCGCTGCTGAATTTTACCAAAAACATGGTGGTGTTGCATTAATTTTAGGCCGGTTTTTACCTATTGTGCGCACATTTGCTCCAATATTGGCAGGTGTAGTACGCGTTAATCCTAAAACATTCTTTTTGTTTAATATCATTGGCGCATTAGTTTGGCCACTCACCATTACCGGTGCAGGTTATTATGTAGGATCTGTTTTCCCCAATGCGCTTAATTATTTAGATTTTATTGTGATTGGTTTTATTGCCGTTACTTCAATACCAATACTTAATAATTATATCAAAAAACGTAGGGATAAAAAATCAACCTAAAACGGCTTGTCTAGCACGTTTAGCCGGATAAATGGTGGTAATGTAACCCAACACCAAAACCGTGGCAAATACCAACGCTACATCGCTCCAAATAACATGTACCGGATAAGAACTAAACATAACATCTGAAGAAGCTTGCAAGGCTATGAATCCATATTGGTCTTGCAGATAGCATAATAATAGCCCCAACAAGATTCCCGTTATACCTCCAACACAAGCAATAATCAACCCTTCTAGTTTAAATATGTTAGCGGCTTGGTTTTCTGTAAGCCCCATGCTTTTCATTATTTGTAAGTCGCGCTTTTTCTCCATCACTAAAATATACAAAGAGCTTATGGTGTTTGATGCAGCAATGAGCAAAATAAAGAGCAAAATGATATAGCTAATGGCCTTTTCAGAGCGCATTACTTTAAAAAAAGCATCGTGTTGCTCAAACCTGTTTTTAATGGTAAATCCATCACCCAAAACCTCTAACAATTGTGCTTTTACTTTATCTGTTTTTTGGTTTGGAGCAAGTTTAATTTCTATGGCTGTAAAGGCATCATCACGCCCTAATAAACCTTGGGCAAACCCAAGCGGACAAATCACATATTTATTATCAACCTCCTCTTGCACAGCAAACACGCCACTAGGTATTACAAGCGCTTTATTGAAAGCGTCATCCGGGTTGATTATGGTTTGCACATCCCGTTTGGGTACGTAAATAGCTAATGCTTTAAATAAGTCGTTAGGATCAATTGATAACCTGTAAGCTATGCCTTGTCCGGCTATAGCATAAATACTATCATGCCTAATATCTACATAACCACTAACCAACATGCTATCAAAGTTTGTTACATCAACATACTTTCTGTCGACACCTTTTAAAGTAGCTATGCTTTGTTGGTTGTTGTAGCGTAATAAAACATTTTCTTCAACAACCTTACTGTATGTTTCAATACCATCAATCAATTCAAACTTGGCCCAATTAATTTGCTTAGGGTTTATTATTTTTCCACTAGTTGATGTTATTCTTAAATCGCTGTCGAAATTGGTATATAAAGAAGAAAAAAGCTGTTCGAAACCATTAAAAACACTAAGCACGATAATAAGTGCAGCTGCACCAACCACGTAGCCTAATAATGAAATCCCAGAGATCACAGTTATTAAACTGAAGCCCCCTCCTCGTTGCCGAGAAAAAAAATAACGTTTAGCTATGGTAAATGGTAGACTCACAATAATCTGTATTTAAAGTATAACCACCGGTTACCAATATAAACTAATCTTTCCAGGCCTTAACAATAAGTCCTGTTCCAGTTTTATGTGTGGTATAAGTATCAATCCAATTTAATACGTAGGCAAACGGATAAGTGATGATGTAATAAACGGGCAACAACACAAAAAATGCTTTGGTTACGTTTAAAATACTCATTGGGTATTTCATGCTAAGTTTCCACGCAATTTTACCCGGTGCACCATATGAGTATAAAATTTCTGCTTTGTTAAATCCTGCTTGCTTCAGCTTATCACGCATTTCCTCAACAGGATAACCATCACGCACATGCTCGCCAATAAACGACTCTCCGTGCTCATCTGCGTTACTTCCGCCTTGGTCGCTTGGTGTTGATATTAACAACATTGCACCGCTTTTCATGCTTTGGTTAAAATGCTTAAATACGTCTACATCTTCTAAAATGTGTTCCATTACGTCAACACACAAAACCAAGTCATATTTATTGGTGGCATGCGGCTTAGTCAAATCTCCAACTGCAAAGTTTACGTTGTTTACACCACAGGCTTTAAAAAACTGACTACAATCTGCTATTTGGTCGTCTTTCACATCAACCGCATCTATAACACATTGGTTGTTTTTGTTGGCTACGTAAAAGCTATACTGCCCAAAACCAGAGCCCGCATCAAGCATGGTAAAGGCTTGTTTAAACTTTGGCCACGCACGTAATTCGCGGTGTATATGCCAAGTGCGAAGCAACAACAAATCTAAAAGTTTATAAAAAAGCTTGCGCAAAAAAAGCGACTTATTAAATACCGTTCCGAGGTCTTTTTTAATTGGATCGTATTCCATGTTTTATCTGCTGCGATGTGTTAAATTTAAAGGGGCAATATAACGCATCAATTATAAAATATAAAAGCGTGGTTGTATTTATTATTTTGGAAAGGATAACAAGGTGATGTTGTTCTGTTTGGTTAGTTTTTATACATTTGGTGCGTGAATTACATTAAAACCTTCCGTACTTGGATTAGACGATACCCCTTTGTACACAAGTTTATGAAGTTTGGGTTTGTGGGTGTGGCCAGTACAATTGCCAGTTTAATGGTGTTCTGGCTTATCGCTCTGCAATTCCCTCAATACAACTTAATATCTAAAGCTATTGGTTACATTATGGGGTTTTTTGTGGGTTTTGCACTAAATAAACTCTGGACCTATGTAGACCAAGCTGAAGATGGCGAGAAGTATTTGTTAAAATATGTAATTGTGTATGCCTTTACTTTTTTTGTGTATTTGGCATTTAATTATGCCTGTGATCATTATCTGCATCCTGAAACAATCATAGCACCTATTGTTGAATGGTTTGGATTCACCAAACTAAGCGCATGGTTGCTAATAAACGGAACCTTTGTTAGCAATGTTCTGTCAATAGGAATAAATGTGGTAATTAATTTTTTGGGCACAAACTTTTTGGTGTTTAAAGTGCCATCGCCACAAGAATTGTTTGAAGATTAACGGGCTAGTCTTTTCGTTTTAATGCTCTTTTCTGGCTAGCACTCATGGTATTGATACGTTTGTAGTAACCGGTTTTACTTTGTTTAACCCATATTACTAGTTTTTGCCCGGCACGTAATTTATCCGATTTAAGTTTGTTCCAACTTTTAACCTCACGTGGTGTAACATCAAACCAATCGGCAACATCTGCCATAAAATCACCCTTTTTTACCGTGTAATAAATCCGCTTTTTATCAAAAGTAGGAGTTGGCTCAGCACGCTTAACAACAGTATTGTCAGATTTGTTAACCCCGCTTTTATTGGCGCCAGGGGTGTCGCCTGGTATATGTTGAATAGCCACAGGTGCAAAATCTCCAGGGCTTACAATTGGCTTATAAACACTATCATTCAATAAATTGAAGTTTTTTCCTTTTGATTTTGGAAGCCTTACCATGTAACCTTCCAAAGTATATGGAATAACATCCTTTTTAAAAATTGGGTTAAGTTTACGCAACTGTTCAATAGGCACGTCAAGTGTGTTTGTTATTTGTTGAAACGACAGCCATTTACGAACCATGGCACTATCTGTTTCATTAAACAATGCTGCGGGTGCTGGCTTTATTCCATGTTCTTTATAAAAGTTACAGATGTAAGCTGCTGCAATAAATTTTGGATACATTTCTCTTGTTCCGTCTGGTATGTAAGGATACAAATCCCAGAAATGCATGCTGTTTCCAGCCATACGTATGCTTTTATTTAACATTACCGGAGAAGATGTGTAAGCGGCAATTACAAGCGACCATTGACGGTAAATAGAGAATAAATCTTTATAGTGGGTAGCAACAACATTGGTTGATTTTATGGGGTCTTTGCGCTCATCAATGTATGAATTTACTTTTAACTTGTACATTTTTGAAACATTGTAAGGCATCATCCACATACCGCTAGCTCCGCTTGGCGCTTGAACCAACGGGTCAAGATCGGCCAATGCCACAGCTAAATATTTCATATCAATAGGTACATTTTTAGCACGCAATGAACGCTCAATCATCGGGAAATAAACCTTACTTAACCCTATTAATTCACGGGTTCTTTCAGGATTCGCTAAATAGGCATCAATATGCTTTTTTACCGCAGGGTTATAGGTCATTTCAACCTGTGATTTAAGGGTTGATAACCGTTGAATATAAACCTGTTCGTTTTGGGCATTAACGGCTATACTTAATAACAGTATTATACCCAATAGTATGTTGTGTGCCTTTTTCAAATTCTACTTCAATATCAAATAATTAGAGCCTGTTAGATGGTTGATGCCAATTGCATCATTTCACCTTCACAAAAATGTTTGGCCATTAACTGAACGCCCATAGGCATACCATTAGTATGAGTGCCCATAGGAACAGAAATGGCCGGATTACCGCTTATATTGGCGTGTACCGTAAAAATATCAGCCAAATACATGGCAATAGGATTTTCAGATTTTTCGCCAAATTTAAATGCTGTGGTTGGCGTGGTTGGCGATAATAAAAAGTCGTACTCACCCAATAATTCATTGGTTTTTTCCTGAACCAAACGTCTTACCTTTTGTGCTTTGGTATAATAAGCATCATACGAACCAGCGGAAAGCACAAACGTACCCAACATAATTCTTCTTTTTACCTCAGTTCCAAAACCCTCGCTACGCGATTTGCGGAAAGTGCTTTCTAAATCAGTTGCATTTGTACTGCGGTGACCATACATCAAGCCACTGAAACGAGACAAATTAGAAGAGGCTTCGGCTGTTGTAAGTACATAATAAACAGGAACCAATTGCTCCAGATAAGGAAAACTTACTTCAGCAACTTCGTGTCCTTTTTGCTTCAACTTTTCAATTACATCTAATGTAGCCTTTTGCACTTCAGGGTCAATGCCCTCATGATAAACACACTCTTTTATGTAGGCGATTTTTTGTTTTACAGGAACAGCAACATTGGTGTATTCAGGAACCGTGTTTGATGAACTTGTGGCATCAGCATCATCCTTGCCTGCTATTACTTCCATTAATAATTGCATGTCGTACATGCTTTTAGTTATTGGGCCAATTTGATCAAACGATGATGCGTAAGCTATTAAACCATTACGAGAAATTCTACCGTAAGTAGGTTTAATGCCAATAGCGCCACAAAACGCAGCCGGTTGACGAACTGAACCTCCAGTATCGCTTGCAATAGTTGCCTGGCACATATCCGATTGCACTGCTACTGCAGCACCTCCCGAAGAACCTCCTGAAACTCGTGTTTCATCAAAGGCGTTTTTTACTGGTCCATAAGTAGACGTTTCGTTAGATGCCCCCATGGCAAACTCATCGCAATTTAGGCGGCCAATAATAACGGCATCTTCGGCCAGTAAACGCTCAACAACTGTAGCATTATATACCGATTCAAAACCCGCTAAAATTTTTGATGATGCTGTAACCTTGTGACCTTTATAGCAGATGTTGTCTTTTAAACCAATTACCATACCGGCTAATTTACCGGCTGTACCTTGCTTTATTTTTTGGTCGATAACATCCGCCTGTAGCAACGCCTCCTCCTCAAACACTTCAATAAAAGCATTCAGGTTTTTGCGCGCATTTATGTTACCCAAATAATGCAAAACAAGACCACGCAGGGTAGTCTTGTTTTGTTGAATATCGGATTGTATGTGCTTTAGTGAGTTATAGTTTTCCACTATTCTTTTGTTGTTGATGTTGTTTGGCTGTCTTTTTCTTTCATTCCTTCTTCAATGTGCGATTTAACGTTCTTTTTAGCATCGTTAAACTCACGAATTCCCTGGCCAACGCCACGCATCAATTCCGGAATTTTTTTACCCCCAAATAATAACACCACAACTAAAATGATAACGATCCATTCGCCACCACCTAAATTACCTATAAACAATAATGATGTGTTCATAATATTAACGTATAAAAGTAAGCAAAATTAAATTTTATTTCGGTAAAAACTACTTCATCTGAACCAGCTTTTTTAGTTTCTTTATTTCTTTGTCGTCCAAGTGTCTCCACTCTCCTCTGTCTAAACCCTTTCTCTCTAGTCCGGCAAACTCTAACCTGTCTAGCTTATCAACCAAATAACCCATTGCCTCAAACATGCGGTGAATAATGCGGTTACGACCACTATGTATTTGAACCAATACTACGTTTTTCTCATTAGCGCTTGGTATACCAACACCGTCAGGTTTTATTGGGCCATCTTCTAACTCAACACCATTGTTACCCAACTCTTGTAAATCTTTAGCAGCAAAACTCTTGTTTAAAACCGCTTTGTAAATTTTTACTACATTGTATTTAGGATGAGTTAAGCGTTGAGCCAACTCTCCATCGTTGGTTAATAAAATTACTCCCGTGGTGTTCCTATCCAATCTTCCAACCGGATAAACCCTTGGTAAACGAGGGTCTTTTATCAAATCCATGATGATTTTTCTTCCCTCCGGATCATCGCTTGTTGTAATGGAATCTTTAGGTTTATTCATCAGTAAATAAACTTTTTTCTCCCAGCTTAATCTTTCGTTGTTGTAACGAATTTCATCGCCCGGAGAAACTTTATAACCCATTTCTGTTACAATTTCACCATTTACAGAAACCAAGCCTGCTGATATTAAATCATCTGCTTCTCTACGACTACAAATTCCGGCATTTGAAATGTATCTGTTTAATCGAACAATTTCCGGAGACAAAGACTCCATCATTTCTTCGCTTTTGGCTTTTAAATCGCGTGCTTTAGCTCCTTTAACCATGTAAGGACGACCAGATTTTCCGGTTGTACGAGCCAGCCTACGGTCGTTGCTGTCTTCATTTCTGTCAAAGCGACTTCCTCCTCTATCGTATCCACCACCACGAGTTGATGGTCTTCTGTCTCCGCTATCATTTCCAAATCTACTCGGACGTCTTTCTTCGCTGCCACCTTCTGTACGTTTTGTGTATGGACGAGTTGACGGTCTTCTGTCTCCGCCTTCGCTTCCAAATCTGCTCGGGCGTCTTTCATCACTTCCACCTTCAGTGCGTTTTGCATATGGACGAGTTGATGGTCTTCTATCTCCTCCTTCACTTTTAAATCTGCTCGGACGTCTTTCATCGCTACCACCTTCAGTACGTTTTGTATACGCACGTTTTGCAGGTGCTTTTCTATCACCGCTATCATTTCCAAATCTGCTGGGGCGTCTTTCATCACCTTCGCTGCGCGTATAACTACGCTTAGCCGGTGTTGAACCAAATCCTGCTTTTTTTGCACCAAATGATGGTTTATCGTCTTTACTAAATCTTGATTTGCTACCTGATTTCGCAGCTCCTGAGCTACTTTTAGGAGCGCTGCGTTTGCCACCTTTTTCTTCGCTGTATGGCCTTTTTCTTAATCCCATTTCTGTCTTATAATTCTACAAAGGTATTGTTTAATTTTAAAACATAGATTTGTATTTGCAAAATAACCCAATAATAAAAAATCTGTAACTCAATTTTAATCATACACATGCGATTTGTTTTTAACGGAATTTTTGTTTTGTTCATGCTCATTACGGGTAGTGTTATAGCACAAAATATCAATCAAAAATCCAGACCCAAAATTGGGTTGGCACTAAGTGGTGGCGGTGCAAAAGGCATTTCTCATGTTGGTGCGTTAATGGTCTTGGAAAAAGCAGGTATCAAAGTCGACTATATCGTTGGCACATCAATGGGTAGTGTAATTGGCGCTTTATATGCCATTGGTTATTCGCCAGATACTATCGCTTACATTGCGCGTAACGAAAACTGGGATGAACTTTTGGCCAACAATCCGGGATTACGACAAATAGCCATTGAGGAAAAAGCAGACTTTAACAGGTATATTTTAGAATTACCTATTGAAGGCAGAAGATTTCGTTTTCCACGTGGTGTAATTGATGGGCAAGAGCTTTCGGTAGAGTTGTCTAGATTAACTTTTCCGGTATACAACAGAAAAAAATTTACCGACTTCCCTATTCCTTTTAAGTGTGTTGCCACAGATATCACAAATGGAGAAATTGTTGTGCTGGATAGCGGAAACATTGCAGAGGCAATTAGGGCGAGTATGGCAATTCCGTCAATTTTTACACCTGTTAAATATCAAAATCGGCTTTTGGTGGATGGAGGTATTGTTAGAAATTTTCCCGTTGAGCATGTAAAAGAGATGGGCGCTGATATTATTATTGGCGTTAATTTAAGTAAAGGATTTTTACAGGAAAAAGAACTGGAAAATATTATTGATATCCTCAACCAATCGATGTTTTTGAGTGATGGTGAAGATACCAAAAGGCAAAGAGAATGGTGTGATTTTTTAATTGAACCTGACTTAACAAGTTTTCATGCGGGTAGCTTTAACTCCGCTGACTCGTTAATTAAAAGAGGATATGACGCGGCCATGGCATCGTTTGCCGATTTACAAAAATTAGCCAAACGACTAGATGAAGAATTTGGCCCTAAAGAGGCCGTTCAAATTCCTAAAATTGATTCGGTTTTACTTACCGGTTTTGAAGTGGAGGGGATTAGCAAAGCAAACCGTGATTTAGTTATTGATCGTTTAAATTTAACGCGTAACCATTGGTATACACCGGATGTTTTTCCTGAATCAATGAAAAAAGTTTATGGCACACGCTACTTTAGAAAGGTAGGTTACGAATTGTTTAAATATGATGATGGCACACGTATTAGACTTAAAGGCAATGAGAACCCTCCTTCGTTTTTTAATGTTGCACTTAACTATAATAGTTTTTCTAAAGCAGCTGTTATTTTAAACTTAACATCAAGAAATCTATTAGGTAAATACACCCGCTTTTCGTCAACCCTAAACATAGCCGACATGTTAAGGTTTAAAAGCGAATATTTTAAGTATTTAGGTACCGCAAAAAACCATGGTCTTGGTATTTCTTTTTGGTTTGATAATTATGATTTTCCGTTTTACGAAACATTGGCAAGACTTGCCATGTACCGCCAAAAATACACGGCATTAGATGTTAAATATCAAATCGCATCATTAACAGTAAACACTGCCGGAATAGGTTTAAGAAGAGAGCTGGTTGTTCTTTCACCAAATGTATATGGAAGCGGTGAAAACTATGATGGAAGTATCGTACAAGATAGGGTATACATAGACTTTAATTTAAACACGCTTAACCGTCATTATTACGCACATTCCGGTTCAAAAGTTAACATGAGTTTGAGTTACTTTTTTAACAATGCACCTGATTTTAAATTGATAAGCCGCGACTCTCTAAATGGGGGATTTACCAGCAGAGAAATGACCAATGCACTTGAAGATTCACTGATAACAAGCCGTTATTTACAGTTTAAATTGTTATCAAGCAGGTACATTCACATCAACAAAAAAGGAACCCTAGTTTTAGGTTTATACAGCGGCTTTACCTTTAATCCTTTTAAGCCCGAGGCTAATGCAAATACTGTATTTAATAATTTCATGCTCGGTGGATTGGTACCCAATTTTAGAAACCAAATTCCTTTTGTTGGGCTTAGCGATTTTCAGATCAGAACCAATAATTTTATTGGCGCACAATTCGGCTATCAATACGAATTGTCAAAAAACTTATTCATAACGCCAAAATTTAACCTTGGTTACCACAATAATAATTTTGTGAGGTATTTCACCAGCAACGATGTTTTAAAATCGTCAAACCAATTATTTGGAATTGGAATTACAGGTGGTTTTAATTCCATACTTGGTCCTTTAGATTTTACCATCATGAGAAGCACACAACTTAACTCTTTTGTGTTTTATGTGAATTTAGGCTACAATTTCTAGTAAATGCCTGATTTTGTGCACACAACAATCGACCTTTTTAAATAGTGTCTAATAAAACATCTCGTTGTGGGTAAAGTGTATCGTCATCTTTACGTTAAACGGGGCTTATAGCGCACCTAAACGCTAAATTTGTTGTTCATTCAACAAATCAGACCCATATTTTGATAAATTATACCGAATTTACGCTTCCGAATGGCTTAACAGTCATTCATCACCCTGACCCAAATTCAAAACTTTGTGTTTTAAACATTTTATACAAAGTTGGATCCAAGGATGAAAATCCGGAAAAAACCGGTTTCGCACATTTGTTCGAACATTTAATGTTTGGGGGTTCTATAAATGTTAGCGATTTTGATAACCAACTACAAATTGCCGGTGGCGATAACAATGCATTTACAAGCAACGACATTACCAATTATTACATCACCCTGCCTGCCAATAATATAGAAACAGCTTTTTGGCTAGAAAGCGACAGGATGCTGAGTTTGGATTTTAGCCAAAAGGTATTGGATGTTCAGAAAGCTGTTGTCATTGAAGAATTTAAGGAAAGATACATCAATCAACCCTATGGAGATGTTTGGTTAAAGCTTTTGCCACTGGCCTACAAAGTGCATCCTTACAATTGGCCAACAATTGGTAAGGATTTTTCACATATAGAAAATGCCACATTAGAGGATGTAAAAGCTTTTTTCTATTCGTTTTATGCACCCAACAATGCCATATTGGTCATTAGCGGAAACATTGATTTAGAAAACACCAAGGCTTTGTCGGAAAAATGGTTTGGCCCAATTCCGGCTCGTGAAATTAAGCGCCCAGCATACCAAGTAGAACCAAAACAAACTGAAAAAAGGATTGAACACGTTTACAATGATGTGCCTTTAGATTCAATTATCATGGGGTACCACATTTGCGAACGCATGCATCCGGATTATTACGCAGTTGATTTAATGACAGATATTTTAGGTGGTGGAAAATCGGCTAGGTTATTTAATGAGCTGCTTAAAAAGCAAAAGTTATTTAGTGAAATAGACTGCTACCAAAGCGGTGATTTTGATGCAGGACTTGTGATTGTTGAGGGTAAACTGATAAATGGAATAACACACCAACAAGCGGAGGAAGCAATTGAAAAGGTACTAGCTGAACTGGTTGAAAAAGGCATCACCGAAACTGAACTTGAAAAAGTAAAAAACAAAACGGAAACCAATGTCCGATTTAACGATATGGGGGTTTTAAACAAGGCCATGAAATTGGCTTATGCGGCATATTATGGTGACATCGAATTGGCCAATACAGAAGTAAACGAATATTTAAAAGTAAGTACAAACGACATACAAAAGGTTGCTAAAACATATTTAAAATCAACCAATTGTAATGTACTTTATTATCACGCAAAACATGAATCAACTAAATAGAACAATTGCACCCGAAACACAGGAAATTAAGCATCTCAATTTCCCTGTTTGCTCCAAAATTGTTGGGCAAACAGGTGTACATATCTATCATTTAAATGCTCCTGTTAACGAAGTTTTACGCGTTGAGTTTGTGTTTGATGCCGGTATAGCCAAACAAACCCAAAAACTAATTGCTACAGCTGTTAACAAGCTTTTAATTGAAGGAACACCAACAAGAACAGCCGAACAAATTGCTGATGGACTTGATTTTTATGGAAGTTACCTGCAAACAAGATGTGCCGTAGATGACGCACAAGTTACTTTATACTGCTTAAAAAAGCATTTGAATAAATGCTTAGAAATAGTATTAGATGTGATTAAAAATGCACATTTTCCTGATAATGAAATAGATATATACAAAAAGAACAATAAGCAACGCCTTAAGGTACAGCAACAAAAAACTTCTTACTTGTGCAGAAAAACGTTTTATGAAACACTATTTGGGGAAACAAGTCCAATTGGATCTTACTCATTACCAATAGATTATGACAATTTTTCACGTGAAACACTGATTGGCTTTCACAGAAAATATTATGCTGAAAATATAAAATACATCACCCTATCCGGTGATGTAGATGCTGGTGTTATTGAACAGCTATCACAATTTAGTGCTTCATTCACCCCATCTCAAAGTAAAAACAGCTACAAAAACAGTGAAATTACACCCGAAAATAAAACCGTCAAAAAGGAAAAATCGGCACAAGCCACATTACGTGTAGGGAGAAATTTAATAAATAGAGCACACCCTGATTACAGAAAATTACAACTGGTGAACCTAGTTTTAGGTGGATACTTTGGTTCTCGATTAATGAAAAATATACGAGAAGACAAGGGGCTTACGTATGGTATATATTCTGTTTTAGAATCGTACTTGGATGATGGCTGCTTCTATGTTGAGGCCGATGTAAACAATGACAAAACACATATTGCCATTCAAGAAATACACAAAGAAATTAACATCATGCGTTCTGAACTGGTTCCTCAAAAAGAGCTCTCCACTGCAAAAAACTACCTATTAGGTTCACTTCTAAGAAGTATTGATGGTCCTTTTACCATAATGGATAGGAACAGAATACTACTTGATTATGGTTTTAAACCTGATTATTATGACGAATTCATAGAAATTATTAATACCACAACAGCGGAGGAAATAAGAGATTTATGTAATAAGTACTTAAAGCCGGAAAACCTCGTTGAAATCGTATGCGGTGGATAACATACATACTTTTTATACTATTCTTTGGAACTCAAATTGTCCATGCACAGGCACCTAATTTCAGAAGGATATGCCCTAATGGATCGGACAACAATCTTTATTGGACCAACCCCGTATACAACTGTAACAACTTTACATTTTATATTATTTGGGAAAGAAAGGGGAATACTGGCGCCTTTTTGCCCATTGACACGTTATACAACCCAACAGAGGAGACCTATTTACACGTAAACGCTACTCCCCCATTAAGCGAACCAAATTCTTACTACTTTATTGAAAGAAGGGATTCATGTGGACCTACATTCAATTATTACAGCGATACATTATTGGTTGATGTTCTTCCTCCAAATATTTCTGAACTAGACTCTGTAAGTATTGATATAAATACCAATCGTGTTGTATTAGGCTGGAGAAAAAACACTTCACCGGATTTTGACAAATATTTACTATATGTATTTCTAAATGGGTTTTTCACAGCAATGACGCCATCAGAAACTAGAGATACTTTTGCAATTGATCTAGGAACATCAAATCCAAATACAGGCAGTTATACTTATAATATCAATACTCGAGACAGTTGCGGAAAATTGCCCGCTTTTGAAAAGAGGCATAGTACCATCTTTTTATCATACTCAAATGACACCTGTGCAAAAACATACCGTTTATCTTGGTCGCATTATGTTGGCTGGAATAAAATTGATAAATACTATATATTCAGAAAAACCAACACAAATCCGTTCGAATTAATTGATTCGGTAAACGGAAATATAAACACTTACCTATCAACTTTTGTAAGTGGTAACACTTATGATTTTTTTGTTAGAGCAAAAAAAGATACTAGCATATTAATTACAAGTTCTTCAAACAAGATTAGTTTTACCTCTCGTTTAAGACAAGATCCAACTTATTTAGATATTAATTATGTTACTTCCGGAATACCTATTGATGAAAGTCTACACTTAAGCTTTAACACCAATCAAAGTGATGAAGTGTCGAAATATGAATTACACATCTTAGACACAAGCTTCGCTTTTATATCAACCACCACATTTAACAAGTCAGACATCAACAAAAAAATTAATCTAGGACTTGACGATAAAAACAGGTACTTGTTTTACCTAAAATCCTTTGATGTTTGTAATCAGGTCTCGTTCACTAGTGATACCAGCACAAATATTCTCCTATCCGGAAACGACAATAATAACGTCAGATCACTACAATGGAATTCCTATTTCACGTGGAACAGTGGCATAGAATCATACATAACTTACAGAGGATCAGGTGAAAATGGAGTATTTACACTAAATCCGTGGAATATTGGTTTAGATACATCCCTAATAGACACGGCCTCAAACATAACCGTATTAAGTGAAGGAGTTTGTTATTATATAGAGGCAAAAGAAGTGGCGAATCCTGCTAATAGAAGTACGTCAAATAGGATTTGCCTTTCTGCAAGCTTTATTATTCATACACCAAACGCATTCGTGCCTGATGGATTAAACACCCATTTTAGACCGGAAGGAACACTAATAGACTATAAAAAGTCCATTATGAAAATATACAACCGCTGGGGCCAGTTAATTTACAACAGCCCAATAAATAATGGTTGGGATGGGAAAGATATGAATGGGACAATTTGCGAACAAGGTGTTTACTTTTATCATCTAGAAATATACAGTACTAAAAATGACAAAGAAATCAAACAAGGAACATTCACCCTACTCAGGTAAAATAACATTTAACGATGTTGATTTAAAAACATCATTTAAGGCAAGAACAAAAATTAAAGAATGGGTGAATAGGGCCATAAAAAAGGAAGGTTATAGACTAGGCGAACTAAGCTATATTTTTTGTTCTGACGAGCATTTGCTACAAATAAATATTGAACATCTCCAGCATGATTTTTATACCGATATCATTACGTTTGAACTAAATGAAAACAAAATAATAGTTGGAGATGTATACATTAGCATTGATCGTGTAAAAGACAATGCCCAACAAAACAACAAAACATATTCTAATGAATTGATGCGCGTGATTATTCATGGTGCATTGCACCTATGTGGATACAAAGACAAAACGAAGAAAGAAGCAGCTTTGATGCGCGAGAAAGAAGACTATTACTTATCTTTGCTCTAAGTTTTACCAAATTTCACGTGAAACATGTGAAAATTTTATAAATAATTGATTATCAAATGTTTAATAAATACGATGTAATAGTTGTTGGTGCAGGACATGCGGGATGCGAAGCTGCTGCTGCTGCTGCCAACTTAGGTTCTAAGGTGTTGCTAATAACCATGGATATGAACAAAATTGCTCAAATGAGCTGTAATCCGGCCATGGGTGGTGTAGCCAAGGGACAAATAGTTAGAGAAATAGATGCATTGGGTGGATATTCGGGCATTGTTTCCGATAGAAGTACCATCCAATTCCGTATGCTAAACATGAGTAAGGGTCCTGCAATGTGGAGCCCAAGGGCACAAAACGACCGTATGTTATTTGCGCAATACTGGAGAGAAATGTTAGAGCAAACGCCTAACGTAGATTTTTGGCAAGACATGGTGAAAGAAATCATTGTCGAAAACGGAAAAGCTTGTGGTGTTATAACGGGCATGGGACAAAAAATTCTTGCGAGCTCAGTTGTTCTTACCAATGGGACGTTCTTAAATGGAATCATTCATATTGGTACCAAACAATTTGGGGGTGGGCGTATTGGTGAAAAAGCAGCCAGCGGAATAACCGAACAATTAATAAACTTAGGTTTCGAAAGTGGTAGGATGAAAACCGGAACTCCTCCAAGAGTAGATGGAAGAAGTTTAGACTACAGCAAAATGGAAAAACAAGATGGAGATGAAAACCCATCCAAATTTTCTTACAGTCCTGAAACTAAACCTGTACAAAACCAAAGACCTTGTTGGATAACATATACCAACGAAAATGTACACGATGTATTAAGGACAGGTTTTGACGAGTCGCCAATGTATGCTGGTAGAATACAGGGACTAGGCCCGCGCTATTGCCCAAGTATTGAAGATAAAATTAATCGTTTTGCTGAAAGAGAACGTCACCAAATATTTGTTGAGCCTGAAGGGTGGAATACAGTAGAAATATATGTTAACGGCTTTTCTACTTCCTTACCTGACCATGTACAATTTGAAGCCATTAGGTTAATACCAGGTTTTGAAAATGCCAAATTATTCCGTCCAGGTTATGCCATTGAGTATGATTATTTCCCACCAACTCAACTTAAACTTACTTTAGAAACACATTTAATAGAAAACCTATTTTTTGCAGGCCAAATTAATGGTACAACCGGTTATGAGGAAGCTGCTTGTCAAGGTTTAATAGCAGGAATAAATGCACATCAAAAAATACAAGAAAAAGATCCATTTGTTTTAAAACGAAGTGATGCATACATCGGTGTTTTGATAGATGATTTGGTGAACAAAGGAACTGATGAACCATATAGAATGTTTACATCGCGTGCCGAATACAGAATTCTATTAAGGCAAGATAATGCTGATATTCGTTTAACAGAAAAAGGATACCATTTGGGATTGGCGGGAGAAAGCCGTTTACGTGCTGTTGAAAAGAAAATAAATGATACAGAAGAAATCATCAAATATTTTAAAAAGACATCGGTAACCCCTGACCAAATCAACCCACTTTTACAAGAACTTGGTACCTCAACCATACCTCAAAACTATAAATTGGATGCCATTTTGAGCAGGCCACAAGTTGAACTAAAAAACATTACAAGTGCATTACCCGAAACCAATGCCATACTAAGTAACTTCGATAATGAAGCGCTACTTCAGGCAGAAGTATTGCTTAAATATGAGGGTTATCTCGAAAAGGAAAAACAGGTGGTTGAAAAAATGAATCGTTTAGAAGACGTTAGGATTAAAGATGATTTCGATTTTCTTTCTGTTCAATCTATATCAAAGGAAGCAAGGGAAAAGTTAAACAAACAAAGACCTAAAACCTTAGGACAAGCATCAAGAATAAGTGGTATTTCACCTGCTGATGTTAGTGTACTTATGGTGCATTTAGGAAGATAAAACTTGTAAACAACCTGTATAAAACCTATTGGGTATTATAACCCGTTAATTAGTTTATTTGCTATAATGGAAAACCTTACTGCTTGTCTTATATGCGGAAATACGCAGCTTAGTAAAGAATTAACCTGCAAAGATTTTGTGGCCACCGGTCATCAATTTGATTTATACCGCTGCACAAGCTGCACATTTTTGTTTACCAATCCCCGTCCGGCAGCTGCCGAAATTGGCCCATATTACCAAAGTGACAGATATGTATCTCATGCAGGTGATAAAAAAGACTTTAGCTTTATGTACAAGGTTTATGATGTGGTTCGTGATTACAGCATTAATCAAAAACTAAAACACATAAAAACATACCAACCAAAAGGGAATTTAATGGACCTTGGTTGTGGACTTGGTTACTTTTTAGACGGTGTGGTTAAGGATGGAACATTTAATGCTTTAGGTGTTGACGTAAGTCAAGAGGCCGTAGATTACGTGAAAGAAAAATTTGGACATAAGGTAAAAAATGAAATTGAACTTGATCAATTACCGGAGCAAGGTTACGATGTGATTACACAATGGCACGTTTTAGAACATGTGCATACTTTGAACGAACGTATGTTACAATTAAAACGTTTATTAAAACCAACCGGGACCATGTTTATTGCAGTACCAAATAGTAATAGTTGGGATGCCAAACATTACAAAGAATTTTGGGATGGTTATGATGTACCAAGACACCTTTATCATTTTAACCAAAAAAGTTTTAATGTTTTAATGGAAAAGCACGGTTTTAAAGTTGTTGAAACCAAAAGTATGCCATTTGATGCACCTTACATCAGCATGAGAAGTGAAGTACATAAAGGCAATAAATTTGAGTTTGTGCGTGGTGCAATTTCTGGTTTACGATCAACTGTAAGTGCATGGAATAAAAACGACCATAGCAGTTTATTATTTGTTGTAGAACATGCGTAGTAAGTTTGCTATTTATGTTACTTTTGGTGTTCTAATGTTGTCATCATGCGCCCAAATTGTAAACCCTACAGGTGGCGAACGCGATTTAACAGCTCCTGAAATATTAACCACTTCACCTAGAAACAAAAGCACCAATTTTTCAAAGAACACTATTCAATTTAAGTTTAATGAGTTTCTTCAACTCAATAATCCCGGTGAGCAAATTATTATTTCACCCCCTTTAGAAAATAAACCAGAGTTTATTAATAAAGGTCGTTTGTTAGAAATAAAATTCAAAGAAAGTCTAATACCCAACACTACTTATACCATTAATTTTGGCAATGCTATTGGTGATAATAAAGAGAATAATCTGGTAAAAGATTTTGTTTGTGTGTTCTCCACAGGTGATGTTATAGATTCTAATTATTTAACAGGTAAAATAGAGAATGCATTTACAAATCAACCTGAATCCGGTATTACTGTAGGTTTATATCAAATTGAAGGATTTAATGATTCAACAATCATTAAGTCTAAACCAATTTATATGTCTAAAACCAATGAAAATGGCTTATTCAGCATCAATAATTTACCTACAGATAACTTTAACATCATTGCCTTTAAAGACGAAAATAAAAACCTTAAAAATGAAGTAAATGAGGCAGTTGCATTTTTACCCACAGCTGTAAACTCAGCAGATAGCAACGACAGAAATTTAATTTTAAAATTATTTAAACCCAATTTATACAAACCAGGAAGGGTGATAGATACATTTAACCGGGAGCCGGATAAGTTTGTTTTCGTTGTTTATCAGCCAACTTACGTAAATATTAAACCGGTAAATAATAATAAATCTTACCTTAAACACGTAAAAGGCAACCAAGGTATTGACACATTTTATGTATTTACATCAACCCAAAAATCAGACAGTATTATAAAATTTAGTGCGCTTATCAATAATAATAATACTGAACTTATTGTAAGACAAAAAGTTATTTACAAACAAAGTAAACCTACATTTACAATAACCAAGCAGTTAGAATTAAATGATACTATAAAAATCAATTTCACTAATCCTTTATTAAAAATAGATACCACACGTATTAAACTGTTTAAAGACTCATTAAACATTAACTATAAACTACTTAAAGTAAATGATTTCGAACTGAATATTATTTACAAATGGGATGAAAAAACAACCTATAAACTATTTATAAACGATAGTGCATTTATGGATTATTATAACCAATACAGCAAACAAGAGAAGATGGTTTATGCCATGAAGGCTAAAAAGGATTACGCAAACTTGATTTTACATGTAAAAGTTACTAAAAATATAACTCATCCTTATTTACTGCAACTACTAAGTAGTGATGAAAAGACAGTACATTATCAATTTAATATTACTAAAAACCAAGATATTAACTTAGAAAATGTACTGCCTGGTGTATATAAAGTTAAATACATTTACGATACGAATAATAATGGCATTTGGGATAATGGCGATATAAATACAAATACACAACCTGAAAAAGTTAAGTATTTAAACCAAAACTTAACTTTAAAGGCCTATTGGGACCTGGAACAGAGTGTGTTAATAGAGTAGTTAACATACAATGTGGATTGCGACATTTTATCGTACCAAAACAGGTTGATAACTATTTATTACAGAACATCAATCTAATAAGTGCGACATTATAAACAAGCTAACCCAACCTTGTACCCATTTAAAAGTAATTAATCTTATCACGAAAGGTATGTTAGTTAAGCTATCCACAGTTGTTAATAAACTATAAATTACATAAGAATTACAGACACTTACTATGTTAGTTTAATGTTAACTGAGTAGTAATAACTATAAAACCAAATTCTTAAAATTAAGTTATACGCCAAATTCACACCATAATAATAACAACAACCTTTATTTAAAAGTAATATAAGATTAAACGATTGTGAATAGTACTTTAAATTGAATTGCTTAGTTTTGGACTTGAGTTATGATTGAAAAATTAAAAGCCGTAGAAAAAGAATTAGAAAGTATTGTGCTAAACAATGCCGATGAAACCGAACAGTTTAGATTAAAATATTTAAGCCGTAAAGGTTTATTGAATGATTTATTTGAAGAATTTAAAACCATACCAAACGATCAGAAAAAAGAGGTTGGTAAGGTGATGAATGTTGTTAAACAAGCTGCTCAAGCAAAATTCGAGGAAGCTCAGATAAAATTTGAAGAGGCTACTGAGGATAATACAACAGACCAAGATTTAACTTTACCGGCAGAACCTTTAAAATTGGGTTCACGTCACCCATTGGTTTTGGTTGAAAAACAAATTGCAGATATCTTTTCAAAGTTAGGATTTAGTTTATCATATGGACCTGAGGTAGAAGACGATTGGCATAATTTTTCAGGATTAAATTTCCCTGAAAATCACCCGGCTAGAGATATGCAAGACACGTTTTTTATTGATAAAGAAATTGCTTTGCGTACTCATACATCAAGTGTTCAGGTTAGGTTAATGGAAAATCAAAAACCACCACTACGCGCTATTATGCCCGGACGTGTGTATCGCAACGAAGCTATATCAGCAAGAGCGCATTGTTTTTTCCATCAAGTGGAAGGAATTTATATAGATAAAAATGTTTCGTTTGCCGACTTAAAACAAACGCTTTACCATTTCGTAACAGAAATGTTCGGAAAAGAGTTTAAAATACGTTTCAGACCAAGTTATTTTCCGTTTACCGAACCAAGTGCAGAAATGGATATTTCGTGCATTATATGCAAAGGAAAAGGCTGTAATGTGTGTAAATATACCGGTTGGGTTGAGATATTAGGTTGCGGTATGATTGATCCTAATGTTTTGCAGTCAAATGGTATTAACCCTGATGATTTTAGTGGATTTGCATTTGGGATGGGAATAGAGCGAATTACCATGCTCAAATACAATGTAAAAGACTTACGCGTTTTCTCTACAAATGATGTGCGTTTTTTACAGCAGTTTGAAAGTGAATAATCTCTGAAAATTTCTCCCCGCTTCGCGGGTTTAAAATAAAAAAGCCGACCAAGAATTAATATACTCGGCTTTTTTATTCAGGCTTTTATCGCATCATAGTCATTAAACTATCACCTGAAAAAGTAAGCAGATAAATACCAATTTAGAACAAAGTTTATAACCAAGTAAGTAAGCCTTACTTTTACTTTTATCTGTAGCTTGAGTTAATGCAGATGCAGCAACACTTTTCACTTGCTTAAGTGTTTTAGGGTTACGTAGCAATTTACCTGCAGCACTTGCCACTTTTTTTGATATTTTTCGTTTTTTGCCATGATAATAAATATTAAAATGGATAATTAATACGCGCTCCAGCCACCATCAACAACAAGCACAGCCCCATTAATAAAACTTGCATCATTGCTAGCTAAAAATAACGCCACATTAGCTATTTCATTAGGATCTCCTGTACGTGGATTTAACGTAAGGCCGGACATAATTCTATCCTGAACCATTGGTGTAATTTTAGTCATATCAATGGTTTCGCCAATACTTGTGGCAACAGCACCAGGTGCAATAGCATTACACCTAATACCCGATTTGGCATACATGTTTGCAGTATTTTTAGTTAAACCAATTAATGCATGTTTACTGGTTGTATATGCCGAGCCTGCAACGCCACCCTTTATTCCGCCAATAGAGGCAATGTTTATGATGTTACCACTACCTTGTTCCATAAAAATTTTTAGTGCGCTGCGCATGGCTTTGTAAGGGCCATCTACATTTATTTTCATCACATGTTCCCAGGTTGCATTATCAACCTCACCAACCGGTTGAAAGTTATCCATAACACCAGCATTATTCACTAATATATCTAGACTGTCATAAGTATTTTTAGCCAAATCAATCATGGCGTTTATATCGTCTTCATTAGCCATGTTTGCTTTTATAATGGTAATATTTCCACCTGCATTTTTAACTTCCGTTTCCACATTGCGTAAACGCTCTTCGTTAATATCCGCTGCAATAACCTTACATCCATTTGCTGCAAATAATAAAGTAATGGCTTTTCCCATCCCTGCGCCTGCGCCAGTAATTACCGCAACTTTGTTTTCAAGTTTTTTCATAATTTTTAAATAATAGTACTAAGATATGTTTATTAATTACATCAAAAAATGATTTTTGCATGTGAAATGCTCTGATATTAAGAGGTTAACCGGTCATTTTTTATTTTTGTCTGCTTAGTTGTTGTGTTTCCTCTTGTAAAATATTACTTTGTACGAACTATGCAAAGAAGGACTTTTATATCCTTGGGTTTAGGATCAGTGGCTTTAGGTAAAGTGTCGTGTGTATCTGACAAAAAACGGAGTAAAAAATTAGCTACAATTCAACATAATCCACTAACAGAACTGAAACGATTGACATTAGGTTTTTCTTTAGACATTGCAGTTGATATAATAAAAAACGGAAATAAAGAGAGAATTGAATGCCTGTTAAAAAGTAAAGACGAATTAAGTTTTCCTGTAAATTTTGAGTTTAAACAAGACCGAACAGTAAAAATAGGAGAGACATGGATTGATGCTGTTTATAGATTGGATGTATTTTATGAGCAATACCGAAAAAAAAGCCTTAGGGCCTGGCTCGTAAATGAAATGGCAAATAAAAATTGTTCTATAAGAAATCAGATGTTGCTTTTTTGGCTTAATCATTTTGCTATTTCCGACATTATAGAACACAAGTTCGAGTATATACACATCAAATTATTACACACATCAGCCTTTGGAAATATCAAGAAATTAGTAAAAGAGGTAAGTATTGATCCTGCAATGTTGCGTTATTTAAATGGGGCAGAAAACACAAAAATTTCACCTAATGAGAATTATGCGCGTGAGTTGTTAGAGTTGTTTACTATTGGAAAGGGCATACAAGTGGATGATGGTAATTATTCAACATACACAGAAGATGATGTTCGTGAATGTGCAAAAATATTAACCGGATGGAGAGATAAGGGATGGTTTACAAGGGATGAAAACCTGAAACCGGGTGTTGAATTTATACCGTTTAATCATGACGGGTCATTAAAAAAACTATCGAAAGCCTTTAATTATGCTGTAATAAGAGAAGCAGGAGAAAACGAGTATGAAAAATTGATTGATGTAATATTTGCAAGAAGGGAAACGGCATTAAATTTTTCCCAAAAACTAGTTACATGGTTTGTGGGTGATGGACCACAGAAAAACGAGGAATTAGTGTGTAAACTTGCAGACATCTTATATGAGGCTGACTATGATCTGATGCCCGCAATAGAACACCTAACCCGAAGCGATGCAATTCTTGACATAAGCCACCTTCGCGTAAAAAGCCCGGCACAATTTGTTTTAGGTATTTTACATGCGGTACCGGTTACACCAAACAACAACCTAAAGCAATCAAATAACTACTATTACAATATTTTTAAACTAATGTCCGAAATGGGAATGGAGCTTTTAAAACCACCTGGCGTTGCCGGTTGGAAGGCATATTATCAATATCCTGCATTGAGTAAACAATGGATAAATGCTGCATCTCAAATTAAAAGAACACAATTTGTAAAAAAACTTTTTTTTGATGGTGTTGAAGCGGAAGACACGACACTCAGAGCAGATATTGTTCTGTTTTTAGATCAATTTAAGCAGCGAACTATAAAGCAGGTTGTAGACACCTCGATTTATTATTTCCACCCTATTTATGATGTTGCCCGTGTTGAAGAAATACTAGGTAAGCTATATACGGTGTGCGATGAAAATAGTTGGAATAGATCTTTATCAATAAACGAATATACTTATGCCCAACAAGAGGCAATTAGACATGCAATATTCTCTATAGTTATTGATCCACAAACGAATT
>DITN01000042.1 GCA_002422865.1 Bacteroidetes bacterium UBA6183
AAAATCTGAAAGCAAATCACAACTACTAGAACAATCATCAATTCGGTTGTTCAAGTGTATATCAAAGATCGTTTTTAAAAATCTGAAAGCAAATCACAACACAATCAAGTGATTTCGCTCCATACTTTAAAGTGTATATCAAAGATCGTTTTTAAAAATCTGAAAGCAAATCACAACAGGTGTTGCCCTAAAGTTTCCTGTAAATAAAGTGTATATCAAAGATCGTTTTTAAAAATCTGAAAGCAAATCACAACATATATTGCTTGCCAACTTCAAGGCTCAGGAGTGTATATCAAAGATCGTTTTTAAAAATCTGAAAGCAAATCACAACTGCTTACGCTGTATATGTTTCTAATCCTACAGTGTATATCAAAGATCGTTTTTAAAAATCTGAAAGCAAATCACAACTTAATGATATTGTAGAAATAACAGTATCAGAGTGTATATCAAAGATCGTTTTTAAAAATCTGAAAGCAAATCACAACGGAGTTTTCTGTCATAGTATTACGCCTTTGAGTGTATATCAAAGATCGTTTTTAAAAATCTGAAAGCAAATCACAACTATTAACTGTAGCCGAAGAAAACAAACGTAAGTGTATATCAAAGATCGTTTTTAAAAATCTGAAAGCAAATCACAACTTGTACAGGTTCGAATCCTGTCCTGACCACAGTGTATATCAAAGATCGTTTTTAAAAATCTGAAAGCAAATCACAACATGAAGTTTATATGGCTGTTCAACAGTCGGAGTGTATATCAAAGATCGTTTTAAAACCTGAAACGAAGCACAGCGTAATTCATTGATGCCGCTGAAAACATAAACAAACATCAATAAAGCAAATCACAACAGTGCTGTTTCACATTGAAACACAAAACGAATTGTATTTAAAATCATTCTGATTGTTTGAATAATCTACAATATCAAAATGTTATATAAATAACATTGACAGATTAAATCAAATATTGTCTTTCCACTCAATCATCCCGTCCATTTTTATGGTAAACTGCTTACCCTCAACAGCAAAATCCAAATAATCTTTAGTATACAAAAGTTTATGCCAAGGTTTACCATTGTTGTATTTAATACTATCAGTTATTCTTTCAGTAAAACCGTTCTTACCTCTTTTTCCATAAGTGCTTTCTTTGAAAACGCCATTCTCTGGATAATCTTCCATTTGTTGTTTTTCATCTCGAGAATCTAAATGATGTAAAAAAGTAACCTGGGCACCCGCAAACTTTAAAACTTTGTAGGTTCTGTAGCTGATACGTTCATTATAATCAGTTATACTTTCTCCATCTTGCCTTTTTAACTCTTCTATCTTCTCATCATAGAAAACAACTTTCATTCCGGCCCTAATTATCGCGTATGGCTCATACTTTTTACCATTATTATCAATTATGACTTGATTGTTTTTATCTTTTCTAAAGATTTGTAAATGCCCATTCTCAAGCATATTGAGACTTTTTAACTGAGCAACTCCGAACAAGTTAATGATTTCGAGCTCTCTATCTTTCTTGATTTTTCCAGTTTTATCTATGTAGTCATTTTTGTAATAAGCACATACAGTATTCTCTCCATTGGCAGCCCAATAGGTTTGTTTATAATCCTTATCAGAAAGATTTGTTTGTTTTTTGATTGGTAAAGGTTCGGATACGCTAGCCCAAACTCGGATGTGTCTAATTTTGTTTCCGTGAGGGTTCCCATATTTATCAAGTAAATATATTCCTTCTTCATAGGCCTTTTTAAAACTACCTGCTCTCTTAGAATGCTCTTTAATTTGTTTTTTCAATCCCTCATCAACAATCTTTTCTATACCATTGAATTCTGAGTTAAAAGGTACTCTCAATACATATTTCACTTGTTCATCTTGAATAAACTTACCGTTTTCATCTTTCAATAAGTTTCCATTCTCACCTCGCTTAGCCGGTTTTATTGCACCATAAAAGGTTTCTTGGTGAAGTTGTCCACGAATTGAATCACCTGTTGCCCATTTGTTCACTTTTGTCCCATCTGGCTTATCAATGAAAACTTCCTTTCCCCTCTTTCTAATCTTTCTTTTTGATGGTGTTAGTTCTTGATTATTGGTGATATTGTTTATTAAAATACCATCATCGATATTCAATATAAACTCTCGTTTAAAACCTTTATATGGCTCAGTGTCTAGAAACTTTGTCCTATTCTCTTGAGACTCAAAATACTTCTCAAGAATTGCATCGCGTTTAACTGCCAAAGGAATAAGTGTTAGTACAGCTGCATCTTTTGCATGATGCGAATGTTTACTACGGTCTTTCTTCTCATCAGCAACTTGCAATTGATAAATCTTCCTGAAATCTGAGGTAATAGTTCCTTTTTGAACATCAACTTTATCAAAATATGTTTTTAAATAGTGGAAAGCGTATTTGGAAATCAATTGTGTGTCTACTTTCTGACTATTTTTAAAGCCGCTTGTTATTTCAGTAATTTTAAATCGGTTTAATTTATTTTGCCAATAATCCAATTCCATTTGCCACAAATGTCGTTGGCGTATTGCATCATCTTTCCATGTTTTGTCAGATGCCTTTTTAGCCTTTGTCTTCCAAAAATCGATTTGTTGCTTAATTCGTTTTACTTTTTCTTCCCATGCCTCCAATCTAGGCTTTATTGCAGTGCATTTACCTATTACTCCTCCAAAGTCATAATCCTTATCATAATTCTGCAACTCCGCTGGTATTTTATTCTTTTTGACGGTCCTATTATAATCATGATAGCATACGGTAATATTAGCCAATGAATTATCAAAAGATTTGCTCCTAGGTAGTGTATGTTCAAAATCAATCACATTATCGTCAAACAAGTCTGTTAACCTTATGAGTTTTCCTGTGTATAAACATTGATACCCCTGCTCCTTCCATAATTGGTACTTTTCAATAAGCTTTTTACCATAACCGTTCCAACGTATTACATCATCTTTAGCATTCGCTTTTTTCTTTTTCTTATTACCATTTTCATCATCTTCAAATTCAATTACTGGTGGTAGCGCTTGCTCGTCACCTTGTTCGTAAAACAACCTCAATTTATCAATATCATTGTTACTTTCAGCGCTTGCTTTGATAGTATTATCCTCTTGCAACAATCGCTTGATAGCCTCCGCAAATTCTTGGTTTTCAGACTCTCGTTGACGCTGCCAAGCTTCTATTGCCCAACGTTTATTGGCATCATTTAGCTCTCGGGCTACCTCTACAACAACCCTTGTTTCATTATCGATCTGGTTGGTTTCAATCATATAATTCAATAGCTTACGAAGTTCGTGTAATGTTCGCATAGCCATTGGATTTTTAAACGACCCAGTTTTGGGGCTTCCTAGTTTTACAATTCCATCCTTGTCCGTTTTTGCTGAAGGATAAATATTGATTTCAGATGGATGATAAATTTTTGAAAGTTTTTCATCGTCTAAATGTTCAAAATTATCCTTTAAAAAGTCTTTTAGTGTATCAATCAACTTTGGTAGTTGATAATAACCTGTTTCTGTTCTGTAGTAATTTTCACCATTTGACTGAATGGTTACCAATCGCTCCAAACTACCTTGGTCTCTGACAATTCCTTGTTTAGCAAAATATGCTTGGTAACAATCTTTAATACTATTTAATATTCTATCTTTTTCAGCGTCTAAAAAACCAGCCCATTTATTTGACCCAAAATATTCTAAAATAACATTTTGAATATCTTTAAAGTCACTATCGTTTAGTTTATAATCTTTATTCTTAAAACCAAACTTTTCGCTAGCCTCTAAATTTTTATGCTTAGAAATTAAGGTATTTACAATGTTTAGTATTGACTTTTGTTGGCGGTTTTTATCAATTAGACTTCCTATGCAATCCAATAATAATTGCTCATTCTTTTGCCATAACTCCTTTCCTAAAACATTCGGAATGTTGGCCAACAATACGGCCTCAGTATAAATCAATCCTTTTTCTAAAAACACATTGATTTTATTGATGGCATTTATACTAAGCATTCCATAACCAACAGGACATGCGTTCCATGCTATCACAAACTGCTTTAGTTTTTCAGTATCAAGCTTTAGTTTGCTTTCAGCAAATTCCGAGACATATTCTTGGTCTTCATAACTAAACAAAACATGCCAAATATCTTCAATGTCGTAAAAGTCTTTCCCTGATTTAGATTTTTGTTCTTTATTTATTTTGATATTCAAAAAGTCATCACCAAATATGTCTTTCAATCTTGCAGATACAGGACAAGCTGTTACCGTTGTTTTAGCAGAAAAGTTTAACTGCCAATTTTTGCTTTTATCTTTTTTAACCAAAAAAGTTATGATCTCGGAAAACGGGAAATATGCTTTTGATTTCCTGAAAAATAACTCGTTATAAATATCTTGTTTTAAATTAAGAGATAATTGATTCCATTCGTTGTTTTCTTTGTATTTAATGTTGTTTAGAAATGCCCATGCACGAAACTTCTCAAATGAAGGATGACTGATAGGTGCACGATACTTGTTTGGTTCTATAGTGCATTTACCAATAAGCCCCTTTTGTGAACGTAATGGTCTTTTGAAGAATATGCTTCCATCATTCTTGTTCTTACCTGTTTCAACTAGCTTTTTATAAAGTGAGCTGTCAATATTAAACCCTTGAAAATGGAAGATGTATTTTATTTCATCTTTGTAATTTTCTCTGATGGCATGTTGAGAAATATTTTCTCGAATTCGAACTTTTTCATTTTCGAGCAAAGCAAATAACCATCCAATTGTTTTTGCTTCTGAGTGCCTTTCAAATAACTCTGCTATAACTTTATTTTTTTTCTTTTCAGAGTATTGCAAATCCATTACTTCGTTTTCATCAGTATCTTTTTCTTTAATATCATCTGCCCCTTTTCTACTACTTTTAAACCCTCTGCGCTGAGCTATATGATAAAGCGCTCTGCCCAATCTAAAGCGGTTTTCTTCTTTTGTAAAATCAAGTTTCACTTCAGCCAAGTCTTTTCTTAGCTGGTATGGGCTTGAGTAATCAGGTAGCCCATCTCTGTTAAAATCTAATTTAATCCAAGCATCAAAGGCTAAATTCCATGTAGGATATAGACGTCCACCGTTATTGTTTTTTCTGGCTTCCTGCTTATCAAAGTGTCTCCACTTATTTAAATCGTCAATATTCAGCGGGCAATATCCCTCTATTATTAAATGCTCTAAGGTAGCCCACAATCTATATTTTCGAGATTGATAAAGTCGTCTTGTCGATCGTTTTTTTGTCCGCTCTGCCGCATATGAATACTCCCCGGTTTTACCAATACCAACTCCTTTGTTAAATGTCAGTACACCATATTTTTCCATTTGATTCCCTATTAAATCAGGATTTCTTAAAGCCCATCCAATAGAGTTTGTACCTAAGTCAAGTCCAAAAATTTTATTCATAATATTGTTTTTAATGGTTTTTTGTTTAATATCGTATTGCAAATCACAATAAGGCTATAAGCCGAAGATTTCTTGGCCCTGCTTTGGTGGGGCTTTTTTATAGCAAGAAGTATCTAGATTAGCGTGTTAGGTTTGTTTTTAATGTTGATTAGGGTATTTTAGTTATACAATTGACAAAAATTATTCTTGTCACTACATAAATAACAAATATTTTTATTCAAAGCAAATCACTACAAGGATTTTTTCCCGAGTACTCGGGATGAAAACATTTAAGGCGGCCCTGTGCAATTGGGGTCGTTTTTTTATGCCCTATAAAATTGCTTTTTAGTTAAAACCATACTAATTAATATGTTAGTGCAACCATACCAATAAGCTTAAAACAAAAAACCTCCGATTGATGATCAACCGGAGGTGTATTTTTACATGTATTGAATTTATTTCTTCAACCCTATTTCTCTTAAACGTTCATCCAAATACTCACCTGCAGTGATGGGTGTGTATTGCAATCTATTTTCGGTGGTTACACAGTTTGTTAAACAATCTAGCTTCATACTACTTTTTGGATGCAAGAAAAACGGAATGCTGTAGCGTGAGGTTCCCCATTTTTCGCGTGGTGGATTAACTACACGGTGCGTTGTTGATTTTAATTTATTATTGGTTAAACGTTGCAACATGTCGCCAACATTTACCACCAACTGATCTGGCAAAGCAGTAATGGCCACCCATTGGTTTTGTTTGTTTAATACCTCTAAACCTTCGGCAGATGCACCCATTAACAAAGTAATTAGGTTAATATCTTCATGCTCGGCTGCACGCACAGCACTTTTAGGTTCGTTGGTTATAGGCGGGTAATGTATGGCACGTAAAATACTGTTGCCATTGTGTATTTTATCATCAAAATAAAATTCATCTAAACCTAAATACAAAGCAATGGCACGTAACATGTGTTTACCTGTTTCTTCCAAGCGTTTGTAGGCTTCTTTACCTAAAATATTAAACTGAGGTAATTCATTAACACCTACATTATCGGGGTATTCGGCTTTAATGGCATCGCCATCTTCAACCCATTGCCCAAATTGCCAAAACTCTTTTAAATCGCCTTCTGTTCTGCCTTTGGCATGTTCTTTACCAAAGCTTGTATATCCACGCTGACCGGCCAATCCAGGTATTTCATATGCTTCTTTCTGCTCTGTACTTAAAGCGTAAAACTGTTTTACTTGTTCGTATAAATTATTGCTTAACTCATCACTTAAAAAATGGCCACGAACGGCAACAAATCCAATGTCTTCGTATGCTTTACCCAATTGTTGCACAAACGCCTCTTTTTGTTGGGCATCGCCATTAATAAAGTCGGCTAAGTTTACCGATGGAATTCCTGCGTTACTCATATAATTATTGATTTTATTTAACAGATTTAAGGCTAATAAAGCTACAAGTTTACTAAAATTAGCCAATAATTTTACTGTGATAAATTATTTACCTTTTTGTTTTTATTGGAAAACAAATCGCTGAATTTATCAAACTCCTTGCGGTAGTATAAACCTACCCCATTGGTATTGATATTGCGGTTGTAAATAGGATCAAGCTGTGCGCGTGAGAATGCCTTAGCCTTTATATTTCCACTTCGCGTAAGGTTATATTGGGTTAAGAAGTTTTGATAGGTATTAATAGGGTCTATACTGGCTTGTATTTCTAAACGGTTATCTAATATACGTTTTGATGCCGATACGATAGTACGCCCACGCACACTTTCTGTTCCGGTGTGGTAATCCACGTTAACATCCAACCCCGGAATAAGTTGTTGTATGAAGTTAGTTGCTTGTGCCGATACAAATCCACTTAATGTATTATTAACACCTGCTGATAAATTGGTTGGACCTGTAGAGTTTTGAACGTTTGTTGGGGTAAATCGCCCAAACAACATTAAGCTAATTACCTGTTGGGTCATTAATTCATTTTCGTTACGCCACACCCTTAATGTATTTTGTAACTCGGATACGGTGTTACCCGGCAGCGAGCCATTTACATCAGATATGTTCATATCAAATTTAATATCCGGGTTTAACAAACTCCCTTTTACATACAACAAACACTCCACCGGAACACGTTGTTGTTTTAACGATTCGCGTTCTTCGTTGGTAGCTCCTGCAACAATATCAGCAACGGTTGTACGCACATTGTAAACTCCAACAATATTCATTTGTCCACCAACGGGGTCGCCTGTCCAACTAATTTTACCGCCCGGTTTAAGTATGAATTTTTTGGTAAACAAATTCATAGCTGTAAACTTATAATCACCTTCATCCACCTCTACTTCACCATACATATTAAACTGTCCGCTTCTAGTGAGTTCAAGTTTGATATCACCATTACCTCTTCCTCTAATCTTATCGCCTTGTTGTTCGTCTAAAACAATATTAATTTCTGCCTCTTTAGTTACGTGCAACATACAATTAATGGCAAAACCGCTAAGTGTTCCCGAACGTTTATAATTTGATTTAGCAGGAGTAGAATCTTTACTTATAAAATGAATCAATCCATCCTCTCCATCGCCATAACTGGTACTAAGCGGAATGTTAATTACAGTTCCTTCTTTGCCTGTAAACTTTGCATCAAGCAACAAATCGGTAAATGATCCGGTTAAAGTTAAAGCACCATCAGCATATGCCCTACCATAAAACAAATCATTGTCTTTTGGTCCGGTATTTAGTAATTGAAAATCTTTTAAATCGTTAAACTTTAAATTGGTTTTAAAATTTGAAAAACTATTGTGCGTAATTACACCCGATAAAGTTCCTCGGTGATCGTTTATATCGCGTATTTCGGTTGGGTTGATGGTAAATTGTTGCTCATTAATATTTATTGATGTGCTGAAAGAATAAATGGTTTTGAGGTAATCTACCATAAGTGTAACCCCCATAAAATCAACATTACAATTAAACTCAGGTTTATCAAAACTACCCGATAGTTGGCCGCTTGCACGTACATTTCCGCTTAATAATTTGATGTAATCTTTTACAAACGCCTGAAAAGAGGTGATATCAGATTCGTCAAAATTAATGGTAAAATTTAATGCATCACTCTTACGACTCAAATCATAGTATCCACCAATTTCGAGGTTACGCAATTTCCCTTTAACCGATTTAATAAATGCCATCAATCGGTTCTGGTCATTGGCATAACTGCTTAATAACCTGAAGTCGCCAAGGGTATCTTTGTCTAACGAAAGCTCGGTAAGTGTGGCGTCTCCACCAATCACTAAACCATTATTTTTGGTTGATACGGTGATGTTTCCGTTTAGTATCCCATCGGTTAATATGGTAAGCTGTGGCACCAAATCGTTAATTAAATTAAGGCGAATATTTGATGCATCAACCAACATGTTATGGTTTGAATTAAAACCATATACACCATTTACCAATATGGTTTCCGTGGTATTGCGTGTAAGGTAAAAGTTGGTAAAATCTAACCCTGTACCGGTGTAACACAACGAGCTTCCTTTGCGTAATTCAAAATCGCCTGAACGGAACTTAAACTGACTAAAATCGAAAACGGTATTTATTTTACCTGCTGTAAAAGTAACGTTTGCCAATGTGTTGGTGGTAAATAAACTGTTGCTGTCTTTTACCATTAAATTAACCGCTGCCGTATTTTTATGTTGAACTATTTTAATGGCTGCATCTTTCGCATACAGTGTATCATTTACCAATAGGCGGTTAAATGAGGTGAGCAATTCTGCTCCTTCGCCACTGTTTTTGGTGTGTTTTACGGTAATGCCACGAACACTTGTTTTACCATAACGTAACCCTCCTAAGTATGCATTGGCATACCATTGTTGGTTATTTTCGTTAAATGCACCTTTAAATTGTGCGTTGCGAACCTCAATATCCGGGAAATAAAGTTCGTTAAATGGATACAATGTTTTTACTTGTATCGATACTTCAAAATCTTGCTTTTGCCTGATTTTATAGGCCGGTTTTTTAAAGTACTCTGGGATAAGTTGATGTAACGCTAAATCTGCCGCTTCACCAAGCTCTAGTAAATTAAACTCCCCTTTTATTTCGGCATCAATATTATCTGTTTTAAGCTGCAAGGTGCGGTTACCATTATTGTTAATGGAATTTACATACACCTGTTTAATGGTATACAATTCTTCGTATTTGGAAATACTTAAATCGGTTATGGTTATTTGACCTTTGTTACGGTCTAAATCTTTAAACGCAAAGTTAATATCTGCATCTGCATTTAGCATTAAATCGGCTGTATCAAAACCCAAAGGAAGCAGGTTGGCATGGCGTATTTTTGCATTAAAGTTATATTGATTCATGTCCTTAGACAGGTCAATTCCTCCATTAAAACGAAGGTTTAAGTTGGCATCATCAACCAACAACTCGGCATTAATTAAGCGGTTATTTAATTTACCGGCTACGGTTACATTTTGGTATTGATAGCCATAAAAATCAATATAGGCTACATCCGCATTAAACTCGGCCATCATGGTTTTAAAATCAAACCCTTTACCCGAAATATTAGAAACCGCGCTGAGTTTACCTATTAATTTTTGATCAATTAATGAACCTAAATTAAAGTCACGTAAATCTACCTTACCCGAGTATTCATAATCTTCTTGCTCATCGGCAATTTTCATGTTTAAATCCGTAACCACATCACCCAAGGCCGTGTTAAACTTACCGTAAGCCACAAAATCTTTAAAAAATCCGGTGTATTGTCCTTTAAATTTGATGAGTCCCAATTTAACCAATTCGTTGGCCATGGGCATTTGCGCCAAATACTCAATGTCGGCTTTGGTTACCAATACTTGTTTTACCTTGGCATCAATAAAAGTATTGTCCATATCAGGTATGCCGTTTAAATCAGCCGAACCACTAAACATACCTGTTTGGCCAAAACGCACATCTAAATCTTTTAAACTAAGGTTGCTGATGGTTCCATCGGCCTTACCTTTCACTTTAAACTTATATGGAAAATCGGTTAGTGCTTCGGCAAAAAAAGCAACATCTTTTAAATCAACCACAGATGAACTGAGGTTAACATCCAGTTTTACATCATCATAAAAACTACTGAACGCTTTGTAACTCTTATACCTCATCCCAAAAGAGTTACCCGCTGTGGTGTATGGTGTACGTAGCAATAAACTATCAAACAACATACAACTGGGCGAAATGGTGGTAATGGCTTGAATATGGTTGGCTTTAAAACCACTGCGTTCTCTCAAATCAAGGTGACTCAGGATAAAATGTAGGGAATCTTTTATGATGTAAAAATCTTCGGCCTTTGCATTGATGTTATAAAAATACTGGTTATTTGGTGCAAAAGCGTTGCCCCAACTCGAGGTATCCAGTTTATTTTCCAGCCTGAATCGGGCATTTTCTAAAGTAACTTTATCAAAGTGTAAGGTAAAAGGCGGACCTGTGCTTGGTATGGTATCGTTAGGATCGAGTATGTTAAACAACACATCAATATTAAAACTGCTGTCTTCGTAAAACTTTAGGTGACAGTATGCATCGGTAACTTTTACATTGCTCAACCTAAATTGCGATGAATCCAATTTAAAACCTGCCAGTGTAAAGTTGAGCTTACCCACATAAAACAATGTATCGTTTTTATGATCACCGAATAAAACCTCTTCCAACTCAAAAGTTTGTAAAGGTTTATAGTTAATGTGTCCAATACTAATTTTAGTTTTAAATTGCGCACTTAAATAATTGCCTAATTTATCGGTTAACCAGTTTTGGAAAGAATTACTTTGAAATAAAGCATAGGCTGTGCCTAGCAAAAGCATAAGCACAAGCAGCAGGGTAACAGATATGTATTTTAAAGTGCGCAAAAAGGTACGTTAGCAAAAATAAGGATTACAAATTTTGAACCAAACAAATATTACCATATTAGCCATTGAGTCGTCATGCGATGATACGTCAGTTGCTGTAATAAATAACGGAAAAGTATTAAGCAACCTTGTTGCAGGACAGCAAGTACACGAACAATACGGTGGTGTTGTGCCCGAGTTGGCCTCGCGCGCACACCAACAAAACATAGTACCATTGGTAGATGTGGCCATTAAAAAAGCGGGTATAACCCCTACACAATTAAGTGCTGTTGCCTTCACTGCCGGACCGGGATTAATTGGTTCGTTAATGGTAGGTTGCTCGTTTGCAAAGGGTTTGGCACTAAGTTTAAATGTTCCTTTAATTACGGTGCACCACATGCAGGCCCATATTTTAGCGCATTTTATTGATGATCCTAAACCCGAATTTCCATTTTTGTGCCTTACTGTTAGTGGTGGACATACACAATTGGTGAAACTAACCAACTATTTTGAACACGAAGTAATTGGCAAAACCATTGATGATGCAGCCGGAGAAGCCTTTGATAAAGCGGCAAAAATATTGGGTTTACCCTACCCCGGTGGACCATTAATTGATAAGTATGCAAAAGATGGAAATCCTTTGGCGTTTGAATTCCCTGTTTCGAACATGCCCGATTTGGATTACAGTTTCAGTGGGTTAAAAACATCGTTTTTATATTTTATACAAAAACAGGTAGCACAAAACCCTGATTTTATTAGCCAAAACCTGAATGACATTTGTGCCAGCATACAACATGCAATTATTAAACAGTTGATGAAAAAGTTGATTGTTGCGGCCAAACAAACCCACATTAAACAAATTGCTTTAGCCGGAGGTGTTTCCGCCAACAGTGCTTTACGTTTGGCTTTGGAAACAGAAGGTAAAAAACGGGGATGGAAAACCTTTATCCCCGATTTTCAATATTGTACAGATAATGCCGGAATGATTGCCATGGCTGCGCACTTTAAATACCTTGCCGGAGATTTTGCTACGCAGGAAACTGCGCCTTTTGCGAGATAGTTTCGGTTAATTAGTTGGCTGGTTGATGAGTTGATTGGTTAGTTTTGTCTCCCCAATGCCAAAGGCGTTGCGCTTTGAACCTCAAAACCTTAAATTCAAAATGCTCAAATCTTCTAAAGACATTGCAAAGAGTCTCTTCGTTTTATTTTTACCGCAGAGGTAAAGGAGTTTTTCGCAGAGTTGTTTAGAGTTCATGGTCTTCCGCTTCTGAGTAAAAGAGTTTGCTTCGCAAATATTTTTTAAAAGTGAATTACTAATTTTAGGATAAACCCTCCCCAATGCCAAAGGCGTTGCTAACAGACGCTTCGGTCTGCACCAATGGTCTGCGTACTCTCAATTTTGTGTGCGACAGTGCTCGCATCTTCGCAAGACTATTCACCCACCTCTGCGTTTTCTCTTTTACCGCAGAGTTTCGCAGAGGATCTCGCAGAGTTTTTAGAGGTAAAAGTCTACCGCTTCTGAGGTAAAAGAGTTTGCTTCGCAAAGTTACAGCCTATTCGAGCAGGCACAGACCGTAGCGTTTGTTGTTTGGGTTGTGCAGGACTGCGAGTATAGAAACAAAGTTCAGCAGAGCTAAAAAAGAGTTGGTTTGATTTTTCCTTTCTTGGACTCTCTTAAGGGTTTTGATTTTTTTGTGTGATTATCGCAACCTTATGTTGACTTTTAAATGCTGTTTAATAACACATTCAACACATTCAGCGTTGTTCTTAGATTATTCATTCGAGCCACGGGTTTCACCCGAGGCTATTCATATTCAAGTCCTACGGACTTGGTAGGACTTCTAAAATTTTATTGATTACCGCAACCCTGCAAGGGTTGAATGTGAATAGCCTCGAATGTAATTCGAGGATGATGATGGAAGACCATGCACCAACTCTGCAAGGGTTGAATGTTTTTGGGTTTGATGTTTTACATCCCGCTCCCATTTGTAATTTTCTTTGCCAAATGTTACTTTCGATTTACCAATGTATAACCGTATGAGTAAACCCTTAACAAAATTTACACCCAACCAAGCCGACTTCCATTTAGTTGAAATCTCGAAAAAATATTGTGCGATAAGAATAACAAGTGTTATGGCACATAATACCCCACATGGCACAATATTGTGCCATAAAGGAGCTAATCAGTGGCACAGATAAGTAAGTTATCAGCAACCCTAAAACCCGACCGTGCAACCATCAACCGACAGACGAAACCCGACAGACAATGCAATTTTCGGCAAAGCCGTTTGGCTATCCCTTCGCAAAATAAAAAGAGCTGCAAAGCCACCCACAAGCCGAGCCACTTTTGCAGCACATTTTATTTTGCCCAACCGCACCACCACCACCCGACAATATTGTGCTAAACCGACAGTTTTTTTCCCTACATTTGCCCCGTGAAAAAAGTTTTGACACTATTATTTAGTTTTTACTTGTTGGCTCTGGCAGTTATGCCGTGCAGCGACAAGGAAGACTGTAAATATATGAGTGCCGACCAATCCACATACACCACAACCGACCATTCCGACCACGAAAGCGACACCGAGAATTGCTCTCCTTTTTGTATGTGTGCTTGCTGCGGACAAACTTTCAGTAGTTCGTTTGCTTCTTACAGTTTAGCTATTCACATTCCAGTTTCAGTAGAAAAATTCCCGCTTTACAACGCCTCATTTGCTTCAGAGGTGTATTTGTCTATTTGGCAACCGCCAAAACTCAGTTAATGAATTTCTGATGTTCCGCTAACGCGGAACAAAACAAAACTACTTGCAGTGCTAACGCACCGCAAGTAATCGTGTATTCATTCATTAAACTGATTAAAAAAATGTTAGACAAAATAATTGCGTTCAGCATAAAAAATAAATTCATCATCGCATTGATGACACTTGCACTCACTGTTTGGGGAGTGTGGAGTGCTACAAAACTGCCGATTGACGCAGTTCCCGACATCACCAACAACCAAGTGCAAATCATTACGGTTTGCCCAACCCTTGCTGGGCAGGAGGTTGAACAGTTGGTAACTTACCCCATCGAACAAAGTATTGCAAACCTCCCCGACTTAGAAGAGTTGCGAAGCATTTCACGTTTCGGACTTTCGGTAATTACCGTTGTGTTTGACGACAAAGTGGACATCTACTTTGCCCGACAACTTATAAATGAAAGGCTAAAGGAAGCAGAAACCAAAATCCCCAAAGGTGTTGGCACACCCGAATTAGCACCTGTTAGCACAGGTTTGGGCGAAGTGTATCAATACATTATTCACCCCAAAAAAGGCAGCGAAAGCAAATACACCGCAATGGATTTGCGAACAATGCAAGATTGGATTGTAGCCCGACAGCTTTACGGAACAGCAGGAATTGCAGAAGTAAACAGCTTTGGCGGACAAATGAAACAATATGAAGTTGCGGTAAATCCTGACAGGCTTATTGCAATGGGGATAACCATTCCCGAAATTTTTGTTGCTTTAGAAAAGAACAACGAAAACACAGGCGGAGCATACATTGACAAAAAACCAAACGCTTATTTTATTCGTGGTGTTGGCTTGATAGGTTCGTTTGACGACATCAAAAACATTGTGGTAAAAACCAATCCAAACGGCATTCCTATTTTAATAAAAGATGTTGCCGAAGTGCATTTAGGTAGTGCGGTTCGTTATGGTGCAATGACTTATAACGGTGAAGTAGATGCAGTTGGCGGTGTAGTAATGATGCTAAAAGGTGCAAATAGTGCCGATGTAGTAAGCCGTATTAAAGATAAAATGGCAACAATTCAAAAATCATTGCCAAAAGATGTAGTAATAGAACCCTATTTAGATAGAACCGATTTGGTAAATCGTGCTATTTCAACCGTAGAAAAAAATCTGATTGAAGGAGCATTAATTGTAATCTTCGTTTTAGTTCTGTTTCTTGGAAATCTTCGTGCAGGATTAATTGTGGCTTCTGCCATTCCTTTATCAATGTTGTTTGCTTTGGGCTTAATGAATGTATTTGGCGTAAGTGCCAACCTAATGAGTTTAGGAGCAATTGACTTTGGTTTAATTGTGGACGGTGCAGTAATTATTGTAGAAGCCACTTTGCACCATTTAGGAATGCGAAAAGCAATTGGCAAACTTTCACAATCAGAAATGGATAATGAAGTTTTTGTTTCCGCATCTAAAATCCGAAGCAGTGCCGCTTTTGGCGAAATAATTATTCTTATTGTTTACATTCCTATTCTTACGTTGGTAGGCATCGAGGGCAAAATGTTTAGCCCAATGGCTCAAACAGTTTCTTTTGCCATTGTTGGAGCATTGATTTTATCGCTTACTTATATTCCAATGATGTGTGCAGCTTTTTTATCTAAAAACATTTCGCACAAGCAAACATTGAGTGATAGAATGATGAACTTTTTCCAACGCATTTATGCACCACTTTTAGAAAAAGCAATCCGTTTCAAAAAAGTACTTGTAGGTTTAACAGTTGCGGTATTTACAGTTTCCATTTTCCTATTTTCAAAAATGGGTGGCGAGTTTATCCCAACTTTACAAGAAGGCGATTTTGCCTTTCATTGCATATTACCGCAAGGCACATCACTTTCACAAAGTTTAGAAACCAGTATGCAAGCATCAAGGCTAATCAAAGAATTTGACGAGGTAAAAATGGTAGTTGGCAAAACAGGTGCTGCCGAAGTTCCCACCGACCCAATGCCACCCGAAGCAACGGATATGATGATAATTTTGAAACCACAAAGCGAATGGAAACGTGATGTTTCTTATGATGAATTGGCAGAAGAGTTTGAAGAAAGATTAAACACAATCCCTGGGGTATTCTTTGAAAAGAACCAACCCATACAAATGCGGTTCAACGAACTTATGACAGGTATTCGCCAAGATGTTGCCGTTAAAATTTTCGGTGAAAATATGGACACACTTTTAAGCTATGCTAATAGGGTAAATGCAGTTGTTCAAAGTGTGGACGGTGCAACAGAACCAAGCGTTGAAAGGGTTGCAGGACTTCCGCAAATCGTAATCAAATACAACCGTTCGCAAATTGCCAATTACGGTTTAAACATTGAGGACATCAACCACATTGTTTCTACTTCTTTTGCTGGTGGAAGTGCAGGAGTTGTGTATGAAAACGAACGCAAATTTGATTTGGTGGTTCGCTTAGACAGCACACACCGCAACAACATTGACGATGTGAACCATTTGTATATCCCAACCACCAATGGAACGCAAATTCCATTATCTCAAGTTGCGGAAATCAAAATGGAATTAGGTCCCGCACAAATTAGTCGTGAAGATGGCAAACGTAGAATTGTTGTAGGCTTTAATGTAAAGGGCAGAGATGTAGAAAGTGTTGTTACCGATATTCAAAAACAACTGAGCGAAAAAGTAAAACTTCCCGAAGGATATTATTACACCTATGGAGGCACGTTTGAAAATCTGCAAGCAGCAAGCAAACGCCTGATGATTGCTTTGCCAGTGGCATTAGCACTCATTTTTATGTTACTCTATTTTACGTTTAGTTCAGTAAAACAAGCCACGCTAATTTATACAGCAATTCCAATGAGTGCAATTGGTGGTGTATTCGCTTTGCTCATTCGTGATATGCCATTCAGCATTTCGGCAGGTATCGGTTTTATTGCTTTGTTCGGTGTAGCTGTGCTAAACGGCATAGTGTTAATCGGAACTTTTAATCAATTAGAAAAAGACGGAATGACCGACATTTTAGAACGCATAAAAGAAGGAACAAAAATCCGTTTGCGACCTGTGTTAATGACTGCCACCGTTGCATCATTGGGCTTTTTACCAATGGCACTTTCGCACGGTGCAGGGGCAGAAGTGCAAAAACCTTTAGCAACAGTTGTGATAGGCGGTTTGCTTACAGCAACTTTCTTAACACTGTTTGTTTTGCCTTTGCTGTATGTGATGTTTTCTAAAATCAAAAAGTCTAAAATCAAATTTTCAGCCACAAGTATTTTAGTTTTTGTATTGCTTTCATTCAATGCTGCAAACGCCCAAACAGCAACAACTAAAACCATTTCGGTTGAAGATGCAATAAGCACGGCATTGAAAAATAATTTAGAAATTCAATCGCAACAACTCAATGTGCAATCTTCCACCACTTTGAAAAAATCGGTGTTTGAATTACCTAAAACGAATGTCAATTTTCAGTTTGGACAATATAATAGCATCAATCAGGACAAGGCTTTTCAGGTTTCGCAAAGTATTCCTTTTCCAACTTACTATTCTGCAAAATCAGGTTTGTATAAAGCCGAATTGCAAGGTAGCCAATTGCAACAGCAAGCCACCGCCAGCGAAATTAAAGCACAGGTGCAATATTGGTTTTACCAGTTACAATATTTGCAAACCACTAAAAAGCAACTACAATCTTTAGACAGTTTGTATAACGATTTTGTGAGTGCAGCAGCTTTGCGATACAAAACAGGTGAAACTAATTTGTTGGAAAAAACCACAGCCGAAACCAAGCGGGGACAGCTTTCGCTTTTGCTCAAACAAAACGAAACAGACTATTCAACGGCTTACAATTCGCTAAAAACGCTAATGAACACAAGCGAAGAATTTACGATTGAATATAGCGGAAACTTTCAACCACTTGTAATGAGCAATTCGTTTGACACTGCACTTATTGCAAATAATCCTTCATTAAAAGTATTGTATCAGCAAGCCGTTATTGCCGAGCAAAACAAGAAATTAGAAACCGCATCTGCATTACCCGATTTTAATGTGGGTTATTTCAACCAGTCATTAATTGGAGTGCAAAACATAAATGGTGCAGATGTAAATTTTGATGGCAGTAAACGATTTCAAGGCTTTAATGTTGGGTTAAGTATTCCAATTACTTTTTTTAGCAATGCTTCAAAAGTAAAATCGCTTGACTATAAACAACAGGCATTGCAAAAGGAAGCCGACTATAAAAAGTTGATTTTACAAAGCCAATTGCAAAATGCCTTTCAGCAATACAACCAGAATTTGTCGCAATACAATTATTACAAATCAACCGCTTTGCCCAATGCTGAAATAATTATCAGCACCGCAAAAGTTGGTTTCAAAAGTGGCGACATTGGCTACATTGAATACTTGCAAGCCTTACAAACCGCTACCGATGTGCAGTTAAGTTATCTGCAATCCATCAATCAAATTAACCAATCCATTATCAACATCAATTTCTTAATCAATAAATAAAATTTCACAGAAATGAAAAATATAATCTTCATAGCAGCCCTTGCAACATCCATAGTATTTGCATCCTGCAACAGCAATAAAACCGAAACGCACGGTGAAGAAACCGAGCATCACGATGAACACGAAAACACCAACACGGCAATGCTTACAGTCGAGCAAATGAAATCTATAAAAATAGAATTAGGCAGCATTGAGAAAAAGCAATTAACCGCTTCACTCAAAGCCAACGGAATTTTAAAAGTGCCTAATCAAAATAGGGCAAATGCTACAGCTTCTCTTGGTGGCGTTATCAAATCTATTTTGGTGCAAACAGGAAATTCGGTGAGCAAAGGACAAACCATTGCCACCATTTCAAACAATTCTTTTATCACAATGCAAGAGGAGTTTTTAAGTATTTCTTCAAAAGCAGAATTGGCACAATTGGAATTTGCCCGACAAAAAGAATTGCAACAAGGCAATGCAGGAGCATTAAAGAATTTGCAATCTGCCGATGCAGAACTTAAAACTCTGAAAGCCCGAAAAGCGAGTTTGAAAAAGCAGTTAGAATTGATTGGAATAAACACCGCCTCACTCACAAGCGAAAATATCCAATCTGTTGTAAATATTTCAAGCCCCATAAATGGCACAATCAGCAATGTGATGGTAAACATTGGCAGCTATGTAGATGCCAACAACCCCATTGCCGAAATAGTGGACAATAGCCAACTGCATTTAGATTTATATGTATACGAAAAAGATTTACAGAAACTAAAAGTGGGGCAAACCATACATTTTACGCTTACCAACAATCCAGGCAAAGAATACGATGCAGATGTTTACGCTATTAGTAACACCTTCGAGCAAAACACCAAAGCCGTTGCCGTTCACGCAATGGTAAAAGGCAATAAGCAAGGCTTGATTGACGGAATGAGCATTACCGCCTTAGTAAGTTTAGAAAATGCTACTGTTGATGCAGTTCCAACCAACGCCATTGTAAATCACGAAGGACAGGACTATATTTTTATTGTTACCGATGCCCACAAAGAAGAAGAACATCATTCGGAAAAAGAAACTGCCGAACACAAGCACGATGAACACGGACACGAACACAGCGAAAAAGAGGAACCCGAACATACAGAAGAAGGAACAACCTTTGAAAAAATTCCCATCCGAAAAGGCACTACCGATGTAGGTTACAGCGAAATTACTTTACTCAAAGAAATTCCTGCAAACAGCAAAGTAGTAGTGAACGGAGCTTTTTTCATCTTAGCTAAAATGAATAATAAAGGCGAAGCACACGAACATTAATCACTTAATATATTTTCAATAATGAAACTACCAATCAACGACAAAAAATTTATTTTTCTTCTTTCTGCAATCATAATAGTGGTGGCGTTAGAAATTTTATCCATAATCGGCATACACATACCTATGCCGTATGCTCCCTTCGTATTTGCTGCATTCATTCTCGGCATTGGCTACAATGTTTTATGGAACGGAGTAAAAGCAATCTTCAAACTCCAATTTAGCAGCATCAATTTACTAATGACCATTGCTGTAATCGGTGCATTTTATCTGGGCGAATATCCCGAAGCAGCAGTTGTAATAGTGCTATATGTTTTAGGCGAACGCTTAGAAGATATTGGAATAGAAAATTCAAAATCTGCATTAGATGAATTGGTGAGCAAAGCACCAAAGACAGCTTTTGTAAAAACAGAAAACGCAAACATTCCCATTGACAAAATTGCAGTCGGCACAATCATTCAGGTGAAAGCAGGTGAAATGATACCACTTGACGGTAAAATTATTTCTGGCGAAACAACTGTTGATGAAGCCGCCATTACAGGCGAACCAATTCCAAAAGACAAACACACAGGCGACAATCTTTTTGCAGGAACACTAAACAAAAATGGTTTCATAGAAATGGAAACAACAAAACTTTCCGTTGATACCACTTTCTCAAAAATCATTCGCCTAACTTTTGAGGCACAGGGCAATAAAAGCGAAACTCAAAAATTCATTCAGCAATTTTCAAAGTATTACACACCGTCAATTATTGCAATGGCAATTTTAGTTTTTGTCATTCCTGTATTTGCAATGCAATTAGATTTTAACCATTGGTTGCAACAAGCCATTACACTTTTAGTCATTGCTTGTCCTTGTGCATTGGTTATATCCACACCAGTAGCCATTTACGCGGCAATCGGAAACGCTTCAGCAAAAGGAGCATTAGTAAAAGGCGGAAAATACATTGAAGCATTGGCAAGCATCAAAGCAATTGCATTAGACAAAACACGAACCATCACTTTCGGAAATCCGATTGTATCAGATGTATTTCCTTTAAACGGAACAAGCCGAGAAGAATTGTTGGCTTGCACCGCAGGAGCAGAAATATTCAGCGAACACCCATTAGCCCAAGCTATTGTTGATGCAAGTAAAAAAGAAGGATTTGAACCACACAAAACCGAAGGTTTCAAAAGCATTATGGGCAAAGGTGCAACCGCAAAATGTTTGGTGTGTGAAGACGAAACAATTTATGTAGGCAAGTTAGATTTCATAAAAGAACATCAACCCGTTGACAAAGAAGCCGAGAAAATTGTAGCAGAACTTTCAGCACAAGGCAAAACAAGTGTAGTCGTAAGTTTTGGCGAAGGTGTAGCAGGTGTCATTGGTTTAATGGACGAAATAAAACCCGACAGTGCAGCAGCATTGAAGGAAATAGAAGCAATGAGCATAGAACCTATTATGCTTACAGGCGACAGCGAAAAAGCAGCAAACTATGTAGCCCAACAAGTAGGCATCAAAAAAATATTCGGCAATATGTTACCCGAAAATAAAGCCGACAAAATCAAAGAACTTTTGCAGCAATATAAATTTGTGGCAATGGTAGGCGATGGAATTAACGATGCACCAGCATTAGCACAAAGCACCGTAGGCATAGCAATGGGAGCAGCAGGAAGCGACACAGCAATAGAAACAGCAAACATTGCATTGATGAACGACAAACTTTCACTCATTCCGTTTCTCATTCAGTTAAGTAAAAAAACATTGAGAAGAATAAAATTCAACACCATCGGAGCAATAGCAGTAAAATTGATTTTCATAACCTTGGCTTTCATCGGTTACAGCAATTTAGTTTTCGCCATAGCCGCAGACGTAGGAGTAACACTAATTGTAATTTTGACAAGTTTGCGACTGATGAATTACAAAGGATAAAATGGAGAGACCTGCAAACTCAAAACCGACTGCATCTAAAGCCAACGCATTTGCACTCACATTTGCTTTTGCCTCAACGCACGGGCAGACGCAGCAAAAGCAAAAGAGAGTGCAAGCAACCGCACCCGTTCATCGCGGACAACTCCTGCAAACACGACCGACAACACTTCGGACGGACAGAAGGGCAGCTGATAACAGCGGTTTGGCAAAAGTGGCGGTTCAGTGCTTCGTATGACAGTTTATCCTAAATTTGAAGTGTGTGCTTCGTATCAAGTTCAGTGGTAAAATCGCCACCTTCGCCAAGCCGCAAAACGTTACCACCAATTATAAAGAACGACAATAACAACAACACACAATGAAAAAAATCACAATCATTCTTTTAACAATCCTTTCATTAGGACAAGTATTTGCCCAAACAGACATAAACGGAAATCCTGTTTTTAATTCTGTATCGACAAACGAGAAATCAATCGACAACTTTCTGTTAATCTCAAACTATTATACACTTAGAAATAATATTGAGAATAAGCAATCTTCAGTTTTCATTTCAGAAAAGCCCACATTAGACCAAATTGAAAAAGCGGCAATCAATCTTGCCTCCGACTTCTTCATTTTGACAAAAGAAAGCAAAATGGTACTTATGGTTATGTTGCAAAACGACCCAAAAAGAGAGTTTATGACAATAACTATGGCGACCAAGAGACAAACAATATTTCCTTGTAAGTTAAGCGGGGACATAACTGAAAATAGAGCCAATGAGATAATCAAAGAAAAATATGACACGACAGCAACTATTGAAAACGGCAAATTAAAATTTAATGGGAAATCGTTCAAAATCATTTCAAACCAAGAAATAGAAGATGCAGTTTGGAAACTTATCAAGGACGAAAAACTTGACAAGAAAAAACCTTCTGACATAATGATGCCTTCAAAAAAGGAGTTAAAAAACTATATTTTGACAGAAACTAAAGAAGGTGGTAAACTTGACTATTTTACGGAAATTAAAGGAAAAGAATTTGATGGTGTACAAATTAAACCAGGTGTTTTCACGACAGAACAAAGTATTGCACTTTATAAATGGGGACGTGCTTGTTTTGACATTGGAGTAAATACAATTGAAGATGTTTATGAAATATTTGCAGAGTTCAAGCAGAAAGAGTTAAATCAAAGGGACAAAGAATACATTAAAATGGGGTTCGACAAAGAATGGGAAAAATAACTGGTGGTAACAGCCGTTTTGCAAACTTGGAGCTTTGTGCTTCTATTCAAGTTCATTGCTGGTTGACAGTTTTGTGCTCCGAAACCCGCCCGAAAAGCCGAAAACGTTATGTGCCACTTTAAGACGACCACAGCAAAATGATAATGCCATCTGACAAAGAGTATACACAGAATAAGAGAATAATCCTTGGGACAGACAAAATGAAGCCCGAGTTTGTTCCTCTTGCAGATTGGATAGACAAAACGTATGACGTAAAAACCATTAATATTATTTATGACACGTTGGACAACAAAACACCAAGAATTCAAATTTGCT
>DITN01000099.1 GCA_002422865.1 Bacteroidetes bacterium UBA6183
AAATAACAGCAGATGGAGAAATAAATATATCGCATTTACCTGCAGGCATATACTTTTTACGTAGTGCTAATGAAACCATTAAAGTTGTAAAGCATTAATATGAGCACCTCTATCGGTTTTAGTATTAAAAAAGCCGGTGAACAACATGCCGAAATATTATCAAAAATTGGAGGAGATACTTTTTATGAAACCTTCAGACCCTATAATACCGAAAGTGATATAAGGCAATACATTAGTAAGGCATATGCCATTGATGTCATCGAGCAAAATTTGATTAATCCTAACATTGCATATTACTTATGTTATGATTCGGACATGGTTATAGGTTATATAAAATTAATACATCACGCTACATACAAGGGTTTAACAAACCACAGTATTGAGTTAGAGAAAATTTATGTGCTTGCATCCTATTTCGGAGGTGGTGCAGGAAAACTGTTGATGGATTGTGCTGTTAGGCACAGTAAAGAGAAAGGGTTTGAAACGTTGTTTTTGGGTGTTTGGCAGGAAAATGAACGAGCTGTTCATTTCTATAAAAAAATGGGTTTCGAGGTTTTTGAAACCAGACAGTTTCAGTTGGGCGAGCGCTTGTGTGATGATTACATGATGAAGTTGAAACTATAGCTTTCCATCAAGCATCATTAGTTTTACTTTTAATACAGCAGTAACAGTTAATGAATCGGTAACTTTTCCGTTAAGTACCCATTCGTATAATTCATCAAAAGGTATCTTCTGTTGCTCTAACAGTTCATCTTCATCGGGTGTTGCCTTTTGGTAAGTTAAATCTTTTGCCACGTATAAGTGGGCAATTTCATCGGTTGCCGAATTACTTAGTTGTAAACTTTGTATGTGTATCCATGAATCAGCTACAATACCGGTTTCTTCTAACAACTCACGCTTAATCGAAGTTAATGGATTAACATCTAATAATCCTCCACCTTCCGGTATTTCCCAAGTGTATTGGTTTAACGGGAATCTATATTGACCAACTATCCAGGTATTATTTTCATCATCAAGTACCAACACCCCTAGCGCTAATCTTTTAAAATGTACCGTGCCATATACACCCAGTTTACCTGATGAATGCAGTACATTATGATGTGTAACACTAATCCAAGCATTGTCGTACGCAGTATGTTTATCAATTATTTTCCAAGGATTTTGCTCGTTAGGTTTCATTGGTATTGTTTTTGTATTTTGCACCAAATAAAAGTAAAAATATGAGTACTAAAAATGCCTTTGTTGTATTGTTCGGATTAATATTAACGATTGTAGGAACTGCTTGCTCAAAAAGTGATAGAGATGATACAACACCTCAACAACAAATTGTTACCGTTGATTCGTCAGAGTTTAATGGAAGATTAAAGGCAGAAGTGCGCGATGTAAATAATAACCTAGAAAATAATGCGATTGTATATTTATATGCGAACTACAGCGATTTGGTAAATAATTTATCACTAAACTATATTTACACCAATAACTCGGGTATAGCCGATTTTGGTTATTTGTTGCAAGGTAATTATTACCTAATGGCAAGAAATTTATCAGGAACTGTTGCACGCGACACCGCTGTAGTTCAAGTTACAAGTAGAAGAGAGATTACAAGAATCATGCGTTTATCATATTAGTTTATTTGGCTTCAATACCATAACGCTTACTGTATTTTTTATACAATTCAGTTTGCGTGTTCTCTAAATTACATTCTTCACCATTAATAAAAGCGTGAGTTAATGTACTTTCTTTCATGTCTAAAATGTCACCATCACTTATTAAAAGTGTTGCATTTTTCCCAACTTCAATAGTGCCTGCCTGATTTTGGGTACCCGTAATTTTTGAAGCATTTTCTGTAATAAGTTGTAAAGCTTGCTCGGGGTTGATGCCATATGCTGCGCAAGTACCAGCAGTATACATTACATTTCTACTTTCCCAGCTTCCACTAAAACCAATAGAAACCAAAATTCCTTTGTTAACCAATTGTGTAACTGTTTTAAAGGGCTGGTCAACATCATGATGGTTTCTGTTTGGAAGGCTGTGTATTAAATTTACAATTACAGGAATATTACTTTGCTTGATTTCATCAGCTACTAAATGTGCATCACTACCCGTTACTAAGGTTGCTTTTATTGGTTGATGTTGTTTAATAAATTGAATAGCTTCTAAAATGCCTTTAGCTGAATTTGCATGCACGTACAATACTTTATTTTGTGTAAATAAACCTTGCATGGCTTGAAGACGAAGATTGGTTTCATCGTTTACTGTTTTAAATTGATATTGTTTTGCCTCAGCAAAAAGGTTAACCAACTTTGCTTGTTGCTCGGTTAAGTGTTTTTGCTGCTCTTTAGGATCTCTGGAATAATGATTCATTTCCGGCCAATTAATATGAATACCGTCTTCGTTAACAACAGCATCTTCCCAATTCATGGCTTCTGTTTTTACCACACATGATGTACCAGAAACCAAGCCTCCTTGAGGTACAACCTGCATGTAGGTTATTCCGTTAAATTTTGCTGTTGGCACTAAGCGGGAATCGGTATTGTAGGCAATTAATGAACGCACGTTTGGATTAATCTCTCCTGTTTCGTTATAGTCGCGGGTAGAACGCACGGCATCAATTTCATTTAAACCTAAATAGGTATTTAGTAAAAATAAGCCCGGGTAAACGTGTTTACCTGTGGCATCAATTATACGTGCATTTTTATAGCTGTTGCGCATTACACTATCAACAAAAACAATTTTACCACTATCAAAAGCCACATAGGCATTGTTTATTGTTTTACCATTACCAATGTGCACGGTTGCGCCTTTAATAATTACAGGTATTTGTTGCGCACTAGCAACAAGAGTTAACAGTAAAAATATTGTTATGGTGTAAGTTCTATTAATCATGGCAATGGTAATTAGGTTCTTGTTCTGAAATGTGGGTTTGTGTATCGGCACCATTTTTTTGAGCTTGTAAAATATTGCTTATCAACCTAGCCCTTGTGGCAGCAACTTGTTTCCTAAGTTGCTCGTCTGTTTGTAGGCTATAATAACATATGCCGTCTACAAAAGTCATCTCAGGTTTTGCGTAAATACTTAACGGATTATTATTCCACAAAACCAAGTCAGCATCTTTACCCGGTTTTATACTTCCGGTGCGGTTATCAATGCGTAGCATTTTTGCCGGGTTAAGTGTTACCATTTTCCACGCTTCTTCTTCACTTACTTTTCCGTATTTCACAATTTTGGCAGCCTCTTGGTTTAATCGCCTTCCCATCTCAGCATCATCGCTATTAATGGCAACTGTAACGCCCATTCTATTTAATATGGCAGCATTCTGAGGGATAGCATCAATAACCTCATACTTATACGCCCACCAATCTGCAAATGTGCTTGCATTAACTCCGTGCTTTTTCATTTTATCGGCCACTTTATAGCCTTCTAAAATGTGGGTAAAGGTATTTACTTTAAAACCAAAAGTATCAGCAACATGCATTAACATATTTATCTCACTTTGCACATAACTGTGGCATGTAATAAATCGATTGCTGTTTAAAATTTCTACTAATGCATCCAACTCTAAATCTTTACGTGTGGTTTTGTCTGATTTTAATTTGCGTTCATATTCCCTTGCACGGGTAAATGCGTCAACAAAAACTTGCTCTACACCCATGCGGGTTTGTGGGTATCTTGTTGTTGCACCATCACCCCAGTTAGCTTGTTTCACATTTTCACCCAACGCGAATTTTATGTATTTAGGAGCGTTTTCTAATTTTAGTTTTTCGGGGGCAACTCCCCAACGTAATTTTATCAAAGCACTTTGTCCACCAATTGGATTAGCACTGCCGTGCAACAGTTGAGCTGCAATAACACCTCCTGCTAATTGGCGGTAAATATTAATGTCATCCGCATTAACTGCATCCCCAATACGTACTTCACTTGTAACAGCTTGCGTGCCTTCATTAACCCCATGCGTGATGGCAATGTGTGAGTGTTCATCAATTATTCCATTTGTTAGATGTTTACCCGTAGCATCAATCACTTCACAATCATTACAGATCAATTGTTTTCCAACAGACGTGATTTTTCCGTTGCTAATCATCACATCTGTTTGGGTTGATATACCTTGTTGTTCGTTGGTCCAAACAGTTGCATTTTTGAATAGCAATTTTTTTGCTTGAGGTAAGACATTGTTTCCAAAATCATTAAATGGATACCAAATTAGGTTGTCACTTAATGGCGTAATGGTATCTTTAGTTTCTTGCTTTTTGTTTTGGTCTAATGATGCCGTTGCTATCCAATTTTCTGCTGTTTGATTCGGTAAACGAACAAATCCTGTGAGTTCTTTTATTATATATGGATATTGTGTGCTATCTACTTTAGTGCTACTTGCCGTGTAGTTGATTAAAGTTTTTCCATCCAATAAGAAGTTAGCTACACCGGCATAATAAGAGGATTTTAGCTTGAATGTATCGTTATTTATTATTGCAATATTCTTTTTTAAATACAACACAATATTACCATTAATCTTGTACTCATTGGCCAATTTTATATCGGTAGTATTGTTTATAATGTGATTTTTACCTTGTATTACAATTTCTAAAATAGAAGTTTCATCTTCAAACATATCGCCATTGCAAATAATAAAGTTGGCGAGTTTACCTTCCTTTAATTCGCCTAAATTAGATGCATTTATTAGTGATGCAGGAGTTTGTGTGAGCGCCTTTAGTGCTTCTTGTTTAGGTAAGCCGTATTTTACCGCTTTACGAATGTTATTTAAAAAATCACCGTCTTTACATCCATATGCAGTAATACAAAACGGGATGTTGTTTTTCCATAAAAAGTATAAGTTAGCCGGGGCTAATTCCCAATGTTTTAAATCACTTGTAGAAATAAGTTCGGCATCAAAAGCATTATTAATTTTATAGGGTTTAGGAAAATTAACAGGAACAATCAAAGGTAATTTTGTTTGTTTTATTTCCTGAATACGTTGGTATTCGTCACCATTAGTTTTTATAATATATTTGGTGCTAAACTCTTTTGCCAGTTCAGCAGCACGCAACACATTTTGTTTATTGCCCGCATCAAAAATTGCAGGTAGTTTGCTCAGCATTGCAAATGCTTCTAAAGATAAATTTTTCTCTTTTTGTTGTTTGATATACCATTGCGCATCGTAATAGGTTTGGCGTACTAATGCGATGCTACCCATAAGTGATGATGGGTAAGGTTGTGGCGATGTACCTTTATTAAAACTAAATCCGGAAGTAACGTTGTTACTAATAATGGTATAGTGCGGTTCGTTATTAGCCGTTGTTACTAAAGTTGTTGTTCCACGGCAGATACCGTCATGATTTCCTGTGATTACTGCCCCGAAGCCCATCCCTCTTAATTCGTTTGCTTCATGGTGGTTATAGGTAAAAAATGTAGCAGCGTTTATTTCTGGTTTAAGTGCTTCATTCCACGCAAATGCGCCTGCTTTGTTGCTGTTAAATTGCTCTCCATTGTTTTTGTTTTTAGTAAATGCCGGAACTTTTACTCCGTAGGCACTATATAAATCTATAAAAGATGGATATACAGTTTTACCTTGAAGGTTAATTTCCCTTGCATTCTTTGGAGTTTTACCTTTTGCAGTAACACTTTCAATGTTGCCATCTTTTACAATAATTGTTGCATCATTTATTATTGTTGATGCATTAACATAAACTGTAGCATGCGTGTATGCAGTGTAGGTAACTGATTTATCGGCCGGCCCGTTGATGTTAAATGTGGTTTGTGCTCTTACCGCCAAATTGGTGAATAAAAGTATAAACGTTAGAACTAAAATCCTCATGAGGCAATATATAAAATTGTGGCAATATTTAACGCAAGCACAAAAAAAGCGCGCAGCCTAGGCTGCGCGCTTTAAGGTTTCTTCAATTTAGTTTTATCTGAGCAAAGTAATAGAACCAGAGTAGGTATATTTTTTACCGTTGAAGCTTGTGGCATTTACTTGGTAAATGTACACATCTTGTG
>DITN01000086.1 GCA_002422865.1 Bacteroidetes bacterium UBA6183
TTGTAAATCTTTGTTAAATATACGTACGCTACCACCACCAACTTCTACACCATTAATTACCATATCGTATGCGTTTGCACGAACTTGGCCTAAAGTTTCAAAACTATTCAATAAGTGAATGTCTTCCGGTTTTGGTGAAGTAAACGGATGATGCATGGCAAAATAACGGTTCTCTTCTTCGTTAAATTCCAACAATGGAAAATCAACCACCCATAAACAACTAAAGGTGTTTTTATCGCGTAAACCTAAACGTGTACCCATCTCCAAACGTAATTCGTTTAATGCTTTACGGGTTTTATCGGCTTGTCCGGCTAATAATAAAATTAAGTCGCCTGGTTGTGCGTTAAACTTTTCAGCCCATAATTTTAAAGCCGCTTCATCATAAAATTTATCTACAGATGATTTTATAGTTCCATCTGCATTAACACGTGCATAAACCAAACCTGTTGCGCCAATTTGTGGGCGTTTAACAAAGTCAGTTAATTCATCCAATTGTTTGCGCGTGTATTCAGCACATCCTTTCGCACAAATACCTACTACTAATTCTGCATTATCAAACACCGGAAAGTTTTTGCCTTTTACTATATCATTCACTTCCACAAACTTCATCTCAAAACGGGTATCAGGTTTATCGCTACCATAATATTTCATGGCATCAGCGTAAGTCATACGTGGCAACGATTCAATATCAATTCCTTTTACGTTTTTAAACAAGTGTTTTACTAAGCCTTCAAACATATTCAAAATGTCTTCTTGCTCTACAAAACTCATTTCACAATCTATTTGCGTAAATTCNNGCAAATCTTCATCTCTAAAACATTTTACAATTTGGTAGTAACGATCAAAACCACTTACCATTAACAATTGCTTAAAGGTTTGTGGTGATTGTGGTAAGGCGTAAAACTCACCCGGATTCATACGACTTGGTACAACGAAATCGCGAGCGCCTTCTGGTGTTGATTTAATTAAAACAGGTGTTTCTACTTCAATAAATTCTTGTGCATCTAAAAATGCACGTGTTTGTTGCGCAACCTTATGACGTAACTGTAAGTTGGCTCTAACGCTTGCCCTACGTAAATCAAGGTATCGGTACTTCATGCGTAAATCATCACCACCATCTGTATTTTCTTCAATGGTAAAAGGTGGGATGATGGCTTCGTTCAATACTTCAAAATCAGTAACTATAATTTCAATTTCACCGGTTGGCATGTTAGCATTTTTACTTTCTCGCTCTTTTACGGTTCCGGTAACTTTTAACACAAACTCTCTTCCCAGCTTGCGTGCACGTGCACACAAATCGGCATTGGTATCCATGTTAAAGGCCAATTGTGTAATACCGTATCTATCGCGCAAATCAACAAAAGTCATACCTCCTAAATCGCGGCTTTTTTGAACCCAACCGGTAAGTGTTACTGTTTGATTGTTGTTGCTTAATCTTAGTTCTCCGCAAGTATGTGTACGTAGCATGTTGTATTGTTATTAACCTAAATAGGGTGCGAAAATAATAAAAAGGAAGCCTACAATAGCATTTAATTTTGGGTAAATACGTAAGTTGCCACTTCAATTATGGCAGAGTTATTTTCGGACGAGTATTTTATGCAATTAGCGCTTAAAGAGGCCCAAAAGGCCTACGATTTAGGCGAGGTACCTGTTGGTGCAATTGTGGTAAGCAACAACAAAATTATTGGCAAAGGACACAATTTAACCGAACAATTAAATGATGTAACGGCCCATGCAGAAATGCAAGCCATTACCGCGGCTGCCAATTATTTAGGTGCAAAGTATTTGGTTGATTGTACATTGTATGTAACCCTAGAGCCTTGCGTAATGTGTGGTGGAGCACTGTATTGGAGCCAAATAAGCAAAGTGGTTTTTGGTGCAGCAGATGATAAACGCGGATGCAGTAAATTGGGAAATGTCTATCACCCTAAAACAGAAATAGTGAGAGGTATATTAGAAACCGAATGTGCCGAATTGATGAAGTCTTTTTTTAAAAATAAACGTTAGTTTTTGTTCAGTTTAATTGATCTTTGGCGGTCTATTTTATTTCCGTTCGTATAAAACGATTTTGGTGATTGTCGGCTGTAATCACTACAACATTTAGAGTCGTTTTTAATAATTTGCATCACTACAGAATCTATCCGGAGTACATCTTTACTGTAAGTGTTTTTAATAATGTAACTAAAGGAGTCTAAATAATCTGTTGTGTTATTGTTAAGTACTTTGCCAAACTCATATTGGGTTTTATTATTTTGTTGAATAAAAGCAAATCTGTCTAACCAAATTGTATCTGATGGTTGCTTAAATCCTAGGCTGTTAAAAGTTATGATATAAGTTGAGTCGGCTTCGTGTAGTTTAAAACCATTTTGTGTTGAGTCGAAATTAAGTTCGAGAGCTAATCTTTTTGATTGCGCATATTTGGTGCAATCTGTGCCTGATTGGCTGGGCATTGAACAACATCCTGCTATGATTGTTAATACAATAAAAGTATAAAGAAGGTCTAATGTCCGGTTCATGCCGAAATAACTAACTGTTATAACAAACTTAAATAATAAAACGGTATTTAAAGGTAAATAGCCCTATTTTCGCTACTCAATTTTAACAATTTAAATAAATAATCATATGGCTTTCGAATTACCAAAATTACCATACGAGTACACAGCTCTTGAGCCGCATATTGATGCGCGTACTATGGAAATTCATCACAGCAAACACCACAATGCCTACGTAACAAATCTAAACGCAGCAATTGCCGGTACCGATGCGGAAAAACTTTCAATTGAAGACATTTGCAAAAACATCAGCAAGTATCCAATGGCAGTTCGTAACAATGGTGGCGGACATTTTAACCATTCATTGTTCTGGACCATTTTAGGAAACAACGGATCAAAACCTGCTGCTAAGCTACAAGCTGCAATTGAAGCTGATTTAGGTGGAATGGACAAATTGAAAGAAGACTTTAACAAAGCAGCAACAACTCGTTTTGGTAGTGGTTGGGCTTGGTTATGTGTTGAAAACGGCAAGTTAAAAATCTGCTCAACGCCAAATCAAGATAACCCATTAATGGACGTGGTTACAGATTGTAATGGTACACCAATTATGGGTTTAGATGTTTGGGAACATGCTTATTATTTACATTACCAAAATCGTAGACCTGATTATTGTGCTGCATTTTGGAGTATTATTAATTGGGATGAAGTAAGTCGCAGATACGAAGCTGCTCTTTAACTAAAAGCTAACTTGTAGATTAAGGTTAAGCCTTTATTTGCACATTTATTTTACTATGCAAAATGTAATTAATATTCGCGAAATTGAATTGATACCATCTGCCGAAGGTGTAAAAATATTCGACTACGATGTATTAACGCGCGAAGAAGACAGAAGAGTTAGACGAGTTGCTTTAGATAAAGCAGCCACACTTTCAAAAGTATCAGGTCGTAAAGCCAATATTGTGTTAAAAACACCTGCGGGCTATAAACGTATTCAAACTTTAGTTCAAGGGGTTGATGCAACTTCTGCTTGGATTGAGAATGGTGTTGTAATTCCGCTAATGGCAATTTACGCGGTTGATATTTTATAATTAAATACCGATCAACATTTTATAAAATAGGGGCGTTCGCCCCTATTTTTTTGTCATTAACATTGTTTTTTCGCTATTTAATCATACCTTGCAGGCGGAAAAAGGAATAAATTGAACGGTGTTCAGGATAAAGAGAATAGCGTTCTACGCTAGGATTAGGGGGTAAAAAACAAGCCGGACATGTTAACATGCCGGCTTTGTTCGTTTAGAGAAATATGTTTTTAAAACTGCACTACTCTACCGTAACGGATTTAGCCAAGTTTCTTGGTTGGTCTACATTACAACCGCGCATTACTGCAACGTGGTAGGATAACAATTGAAGTGGTACACTTGCAATTAAAGGCAACATAGCTTCTTCACAATGTGGGATGTAAATTACATGGTCTGCATGTTGTTTAATATGATCATCGCCTTCTGTAGCTATTGCTATTACGCGTCCTTTACGTGCACGCACCTCTTGTATGTTACTGATTACTTNNGCTTCATTTCTGCTGCAGGGTAACCTTCAGCGTGGATGTAACTGATTTCTTTCAACTTAAGCGCACCTTCCAAGGCTATTGGGAAACCATAACCACGGCCTAAGTATAATGCATTACTTGATTTTTCAAACTCTTTGGCAATCTCTTTAATGCTATTGTCAAGTTTTAAAGCTATTTCTACCTTGGCCGGAATCGTTTCTAATTCTATAAGTAGCTCACGTAAACGTTGTGTACTTAGTGTACCACGCTTTTGAGCCACAGATAATGCCATTAATATAAGTGCAGTTACTTGTGCAGTAAATGCCTTAGTCGAAGCCACGCCAATTTCAGGTCCTGCGTGTGTATATGCACCCGCATCTGTAATGCGTGGTATAGATGATCCCACTACGTTACATACGCCAAAAATTGTGGCACCCTTGCTTTTAGCTAGTTCAAGTGCTGCAAGCGTATCTGCAGTTTCTCCACTTTGTGATATGGCAATTACGAAATCTGTTTCATCTAACACCGGATTACGGTATCTAAATTCCGAGGCATATTCAACCTCAACCGGAATGCGTGCGAAATCTTCGAATAAATATTCTCCAACTAATCCTGCATGCCAACTGGTTCCACATCCTACAATTATAATACGTTTGATGTTTTTTAATTTATCTTCGAACTTATCAACTCCTGCCATAGTAATGGCTCCATCGTTAATATGTGTTCTCCCCCTAAAAGAGTCTAAAATAGAACGTGGTTGTTCGTAAATTTCTTTAAGCA
>DITN01000091.1 GCA_002422865.1 Bacteroidetes bacterium UBA6183
TTTCATTTGATGAACCAATAAACATGGTATTTACTGCCGATACACGTCCTCGCATATCATCAGGTGTTTGAAGTTGTAAAATATTGCCACGTATTACCACACTCACGCTATCAAAAGCTCCACTTAAAAACAACATCAACAACGATAAGTAAAATGAGGTGCTTAATGCAAAACCTATCATACATAAACCAAATGCGCCTACACAAAAAAGCAATACAATACCCGGCTTTTGTACCGGTGCACGCATAGATAACCACAGCATGGTAATGCTTGCACCCAATGATGGGGCTGCACGTAAAAAGCCCAAACCTTGCGGGCCTACTTGCAAAATTTCGTTGGCAAAAACCGGAAGCAAGGCTACTGCCCCACCAAACAATACGGCAAACAAATCGAGGCTAATGGCACTTAAAACTACCTTGTTGTTAAACACAAACTTCAACCCTACTTTTAATCGATCGGCAATACTTTCGTTGCCCATTTTGCTAACAACAGGTTTTGGTTTGATGTTGAGCATAGCCACCAAAGCCAAAATGATAAAAAACAAAACCACTAAAAATGTTGGTGTAATACCTATCCATGCATACAATGCCCCGCCTAGTGCCGGGCCAACAATAGCGGCCATTTGCCAGGCACTGCTATTTAAAGTTGATGCCGTAACCAATTGTTCTTTTTGCACCAACTGAACAATAAAACTAAAGCCTGCAGGTGCATAAAAACCGCGTGCAAATCCGCTTAAAAATATAAACAAGTACATGGCGTTTACACTCCAGCTTTCACTAAAACCAAATACAAATAAGTCGCTGCTGGCAAGGGTTAAACCCATGGAGCAAAACAACAATACCCAAATGCTGTTGGCCAATATTTTCCGTTTGCTGCTAATATCGGCAACATGACCTGCATACAAGGCAATACTTAGTGCAGGAATGGCCTCGGCCAAACCTATTAAACCAAGTGATAAGGGATCTTGTGTAAGTTTATAAATGTGCCAGCCGGCAATAACGGCTTGTATTTGTAAGGCAATGGTTAAACACACGCGGGTGGTTAAAAACAATTTAAACTCTTTATTTTTAAGTGGCAGTAAACGTGTGTTGTTTAAACTCATCGGGTTAAATATTCGTTGTAATAAATTTGCTGATAAGCACGTGCTTGTTTGGTCATGTTTAAACTATCGGCTCCGGCACTCATAATTACTCTTTTCGATTGCTGATCAAAAGCCACATAACCATCTGATTTTACCAATCCAATGCCATCATCAAAAGTATAAGTTGCTAGTCCGGCCTGTGCGGTATCAAATAAATTAACACCCCATGCAAACGAATGTTTTTTTACACCCAACATGGCCAATATACTTGGAGCTAAATCGGTTTGTTGCCCTACCTTATTTACTTGCAAACCTTTTACAGCAGGGTTTAAAGCGCCACCGGTTATTAATAATGGTATGTGAAAACGTGCAGGTTCGTAGGGTTGACGGTTTAATGGTTCTTGGTGTGCGTGATCGGGTAAAACAATAATTAAGGTGTTGTTGTACCAAGGTTGTTGTTTGGCTTTTGCCATAAAATCGCCCAAGCATTTATCAGAAAAATGAACGGAGTTTTTATACAACTCGGCCTGACTTGTTCCGGTAAAGTTACTTTTATGCGGTACGTTGTATGGCTCGTGGCTGCTTAATGTTAGTGCCGTTACAAATTTAGGTGACGGTGATTTTGGAAACTCTTCCAATAGTTTATTGTACAATTCATCATCGTGTACGCCCCAATTTTCGGGTAAAATGGCTTTGTTAAATTGATGAATATCTACAATGTTATTATAGCCACTGTTTATCCAATATGCTTTCATGTTGGCAAACTCCGACTCGCCACCATAAACAAATTTGCTGTTGTAACCTAGCTCTTGCAAAGCCTTTGGCAAAGCAGGCAGGTTACTAAATTTTTGAAGTTTGTTGATAATGGAACTTTTTGCCAACGCAGGTTGTGCGCTGATGATGGAAGCCAAACCCTTGTCGGTTCGGTTACCGTTGGCATAAAAATTTACGAAAGTTAAACCTTCGTTTGCTAATGCATTTAGGTTTGGGGAAACACTAGCATCACCCCCGGTAAAACCCACCACATCTGCCGACCAACCTTCCAAAATCACCAATAAAATATCGGGTTTAGTTTGGTTTGATACTTGAAAGGAATTGTGGTTTGATGTGTTTGACAACAATTCATTTACAATTTGTTGTGCTTCTGCATCGGGCAAAAAACTGTATGGATTTTTTTTCTCATCTTCGGTATTATCCGCCAACGATGCAATAAAATTCCAGGTGGTATTTACCGCACAATGGTTTAAAAAAGGCTTATCACTATAATACGCAAAACTTTGGTTAATGGGCGACATACCTATATTACCGCGAATCATTAAAAACGTAATTGCACCAACTACAATAAACACAATTGGTGCTAACCATGCTTTTACTGGCTGACCTAAATGCTTAAATTTTAATGGTAGATTGTCGTAAGTAATCTTTACCAAAAAGGTGGTTAAGAAACCAAAGAATACAATTTTACCCCACGAAATGCCACTGCTAAAACTAAACATCTCTTTAGGAAATTTGGCAAATGATGATGCGTAGGCATTTAGTTTTTGTCCCCAAAATGCATACAATTCTGCATCAATAATGGTGAGCACAGCCACTGCAAGCAATACCACAAAGTTGTAGAAGGTAAACAAGTAATCAACCCATTTTACTTTTACATATTGAGCCATCAACCATAAAAAAAACGGTATTACACTGAGGTAAGCCGAAGTTGACAAATCTAAACGCAAGCCATGTACAAACGACATGGCCAACTCTTTAAAAGGAATGGTTGATGCGATTTTGCCATTAAACATAATGAACAAAAAGCGCATCAATGCGAACATCACCATCCAAAATCCGATGTATCTCGCAAAAAATTCGATGTGTTTTTTCACTGTTATTATTTGTTTTAAGATTAGGTCTTGTTGTTTATCTCCACCCTACTATTAACTTGGCTAAAGTTAAAGGAGTTGTTATTTAACACCACGTTTGTTCAGTTCTTTCTGGTACTTACGGGCATTTATTTGGTGTTGGGCAAAATTAGCAGCAAAGTTGTGATAACCGCTAAAATCTTCCTTGGCGCAAAAGTATATAAACTTATGTTCTTTAAAATTTAAAACCGCATCCAGCGCTGCTTTACCCGGTACACAAATTGGCCCCGGAGGTAACCCCTTGTTTTTATAGGTATTGTATGGCGATTGAATGTTTAACATCTCTCCTGCTACACGTTTGATACTGTTATCATTCATGGCAAAAATAATGGTTGGGTCGGCTTGCAAAGGCATACCCAAACGTAACCTGTTGATGTAAGCACCAGCAACTACAGGCATTTCATCCGTCATATAAGTTTCTTTTTGCACAATAGATGCCAACACACTTACCTCTGCTTTGGTTAATTTAGTACGTGCTAATTTTGCAGTTCTGTCTGTATTCCAAAAATTGGCATACTCTATTTCCATGCGCTTTAAAAGTTTTGGCGCTGAGGTTGTCCAATAAAAGTTATAGGTATTGGGTATAAAAAGCGAAACAATATTTTCGGGGTTAAACCATACAGATGCGCAGTAAGCCGAATCGTTTAACAAACTTAATAACGCTATGCTGTCAGCCTCCAATTGATTGGCCCAGAACGAAACCAAATCTTCCTTGCGTTGCGCGTATTTAAATGTTACATCTAACGGAGTTTGTTTGCCGCTTACCATTAAACGCAACAATTCCAAGTTATTCATGCCATCTGTTACTTCATACCTTCCTGGTTTTATCAGCGAAGCATAACCTGTTAAATTCGCAAACCGAAATAAGGCATCGGTGTTGTTGAGCAGTTCGGCTTGTTTAATCAGCGCTGCATTTTCTCCGGTAGATTTGTTGCTGTATACCAACACATATCCTTTTTGATTGGGTTCCAGGTTAATGTTATCAGCTAAAACATCTTCATAAATCTTGATGCCTGCAGCTATCAACAACAATAAAAAAATACCCAACGTGATAAACAACGCTGTTTTAAATGTTTTTGATTTGGGTTTTGATTTGGATTTTCCTTTACCGGCCGCATTCATATGCTTGCGAACATAACAATTTTGGTTGATGTTTCTACATCTGCTGTAAGAGTTGTTTTACCATAACATTGTTAGGATTAATCTTTAATAACCGTTGCAACAATTGTTTGGTAGCGGCTTTTTGTCCGGTGCTGTTTAATACTCCCGCTTTGTTTAACAAAGCTTGCTCAAAATCGGGATCAAGTGCAATGGCTTTGTTGTAATACAATAATGCTTTATCAAACTCTTGCTGTTTGGCATACACAAAACCTAAATTGGTCAGTGGTTCGGGTTGTTTAGGGTTTCTACTTAAACTGCTTTCCAAGGTTTTAATGGCTTTTTCGTTTTCATCAACCTGCACATACAATGCACCTAAAGCATTTATAAAATCTAAGTTTTCTGATGCCAACTCCACTGCTTTTTTATACCAACCTTCGGCCAAATTAAAGTTATTGTTGTTGTAATAAGCACGGCCAATGCGATAACATAACCAAGGTTTGGTTTGATCGTTTGGTTTAAGTGTAGCGGCTTTTTTTATGATACTGGCGTAATCCTGTTTTAAGTACCACAAGTGTATCCATGCGTCAGTTGTATTGGGTTGATTTTGTGTGATGCTGAAGTATTTATCGGCACTGTCTACTGATGATTTTTCGCCACTAAACTTTTCGAAATAACCCAAGTAAGCTTTACCTCTTGTTTGTATATCACTTTCAGGATTATTGATGCAATAAATGCCTGCAAACTCTTTGGCTGCTTCTTTGGCTTTTTGTGTAGCCGGAATACGAATCCAATGGTCGGTTACCGTTACATGCGGAATATCTATGGTACCTGATTTTGGCATGTGGCAACTTACACAGTTGTTGTTGGCCAGCTTTATTTTAGCGGGAGTTTCGGTACAAAAGTTTTTTTGTTGAGTACTGTGACAAGTGTTGCAACTGTTGTTAAATATTTGTGTACCCGTTACTTTAACACTTACATGCGGATTGTGGCAACTGATACAAGTTAACTTAATGGTATGCTGATTTCCACCAACAAAACACTTGCTCATTTGTAAACGTTGCGCGTGCGAGGCCATAATAAATTCGTCATCACGACCTTTATACTTTGGCATGTAGATATCAATGTAATCACCCAAACGTTTACCCGGCCTAAAATCGGTGAAGTCTTTATCGTTTTTAAGCACGGCATTACCTTGTAAATGACAACGCTGACAAACATCTATCTGCAAATCCCACGAGAGTTTTTTAGGATTTACAATGGTGTAATCTATTTGCGTTGCGGTATCAACAATATTGCCCGCTAACTTTTCTTTTACGTGTAACTCGCCCGGACCGTGGCATCTTTCGCAATCAATACCTTTGGGGATAGAGATAAATTTATTGGTGCTGTTTTGTGCAAAGGTTGGCATGGCGTTGTGGCAACTCATACACTCTAAACCAATGGCACGGCTAAAGCGCACGTTTTGTCCGTTTTCAAAACCCGGAGGTAAATCCCATTTGCCTTTTTGCGCATACCAGGTTAATGGCATTTGGTACACAAAACCATTTACTTCCATCATGTGCGAATTTGTGTGCTGACCGCTTCCTACAATGTAATCAACACGTTCGACACGCTTGTGTACAGTATCTTTTCCTTCAAGCCTAAACTCCATGATGTACATGGTATCGTTTAAAAAGTACGGGTAGTAACTTAAGTTGTTAAACTTATCATGAACCAATTTGTGTTTACCAAATTTAGCCGCAGATTTTTGTTTGGTAGCCACATTAAACGACTGCCCCATTCCGGTTTCTATAAAGGTTTTATAGATATCGTTATGGCAACTGCGGCAAGTTTCCATGCCCACATACTTTACGGTATCGTTGTGGTTTAGGTAAGTATTTTCAGTGGTTGATTTTTTATCTGCATCACCACAAAACAAATTAAAAAAAGTAATGATGCTCAGCGAAACGAGCAGTACAAGAGTGGTGATATGTGTAGGTTTGATGCGCACTAAATAGGAAACAAATATGCACAAAAAAAGATTGATTTAGGCGACTCGGAAATTGATTGAATGTGACTAACTTAGATTTATCCTATAACCCTAGCACATCCATTTTATCTTTTTCGTATTGATCGCCTTCGGCCGGGTAACGTAAAATATGTTCAAACTTACCCGATTGTTTAGCCATCGACCAGGTGAGGCTCTCTCCTGCCGGAACAGTATTGGTTACGGTGTTGTAAATAGGGTCGTTAAATGCCGTATGTGCATCAACTAAATTCCATCCTTTGGCTTTAAAGTGTGTTATCAAATCATCTAAAAATAACCCCGCCACCAAATTGTGGTGCAACAATAACGAATGTGCAACATGTCTGCCTGTTAGAACAAATGAAATGGAATCATAAAACATCGCTTTCTCATATAAATGATTGATGTAATACTTTTTGAATCCTTCAATATCGGCCTGCGGGTTTTCGATTACACGTTTACGTAAACGCGAGTCAATGTACCAATCAGAGGCATCAACAGTTACAGCACCATGTTTGTAACCATGTTGCTTTAAAAACGCACGAAACCCATTTACTTTCTCTGCTGTGTTGCCTTCTTTTAAATAAGGAAACCTGAATAGTTTAATAAAATTTGAATAGTTTTTGAGCACTTCTTCGTTGGCCAATAATTCGTTTTTATATTGTGCTAACGTTACTGCATCATCATTAAAATTGGGATGGTTTAAGGTGTGGTTGGCTAAAAAGTGTCCGGCATTATTCCAAGTACTCAGCACATATTTCCCGTTGACTGTTTTTTTATTATGCCCGGCCACAAACATGATGGCTTTGAGTTGATGTTTATCCAAAGCTTTCAATATTCGCCCATGCCAGTCTGCTAAATGGTATCCGGCAAGGTCGCTTGTTTTGCCGTCATCAAATGTAAAACTAATGGTTGGTTGATCTTTGTTTACTTTCTGCTCCGACCTCAACACATTGTTTTGAGCAGCAAAAGCGCACATACTAAATATAAAAACTAAAAAAAATTTCATCACCCAACAAAGAAACATAATCCTACCCAATTTTAGCTACATTTTGAGTAAGTATTTGCCCCACAGGCATAAACCTCTTTGTTATTTAATTTTAAATAAGTTACCTTGGTTTAGCGATTAGTTAAAACTATTCCACAACCCATAGCCCAATTATGAATGCACTCAAGAAATTAAATCTTAACCAACAAATTGCCCTTTTAGGCATGGCCGGTGTATTTATCATCGACATGCTCGTTCCTTTGGGTATAGCCATTGGTGTTTTATACATGCTTTGCTTCGTGATTATTAGCAAAGAACCTTCGATGGTTATTAAAAAATTTTCAGCTATAATGATTGGCTTGATTGTAGTGAAATACATCTTATTTTTAGAGCCATCTGTTCACCTGAGTTATGCTACAGTAAATCGGGCAATTTCTATTTTGGTGATTGTATCAAGTACCTATATTTCTATTAAACATCGCGAATTATTGGAAAGCAGTACTAAGGTAATCGACCAAAAAAAATCAGAATACGATGAACTGGAAAAACTATACTACAAACAACTGGAAACCATGATAGAAGGTGTACAGATGATTAGTTTTGATTGGAAATATACTTTCGTGAATCCCGCAGTAGTTAAACAAAGTAAAAAAACAGCTGAAGAGTTATTGGGCAAAACTATGATGGAATGTTATCCGGGAATTGAAAATACGCCATTGTTTGCTAAACTTAAAAACTGCATGCAAAATAGGTGTATCGAACATTTTGAAAATGAGTTTACCTTTCCCGATGGCAAATCAGAATACTTTGAGTTGTTGATTCAACCAGTGCCAAGCGGATTATTTATGTTGTCGTTAGACATAAACGAGAGAAAACATGCAGAGATAAATCGCAAAGAACAAATAAAAATGTTGGAGAAAATGTTGTTTATGATTTCACATAAAATAAGACAACCGGTGGCCAATATTATTGGCATTTCTAATTCGCTAAAAAACACCAACCCCAATTTTAACGATTTAAAAACCTTGAGTACGTTTATGTGTGAATCGGCTGTTAAATTAGATATGCTTACCCGCGAGTTAAACGATTTGGTAAGCGAATCGAGACCTAAAAACTAGCAATAAGCATTTAATACCTTGGGTAAAACCTCACTGATATCGGATGCAATAAGTGTGGCTTGTTTTTGAATTTTAAGGTAATCGGCACAAGCTCCATGAAAAAACACGGCAGCAATTGCCGCATCATTTACTTGATATCCTTGGGCCAACAACGAAAGTATAATTCCAGTTAACACATCACCACTTCCGGCTGTTGCCAACATGGCATTTCCACTGCTATTTACATGTACCTCTCCGTTTGGTAAAGCAATGGTTGTATGTGCGCCTTTTAGCACCACCACTATTTGGTGTTTTTGAGCAAATGCCATTTGTTTGGCTAATCTATCTGCGGCATTTGTACATGGGCCTGCAAGCCTGTCGAACTCTTTGGGATGTGGAGTAATGATGCATGAATCCGGAAATTTAAACTCTTGGTGATTTTGTAAATGCGCGGCTATCATGTTTAATCCATCGGCATCAATTACAACAGGTTGTTTTACTTGCTGCACCCATGTAACAAAAGCACTTTGGGTAAGGGTATGCATGCCTAAACCAGGACCAACACCAATTGCTTCATAAATGCTGGTATCCGGAAAATTCCTTATTTCATACAACTCATCATCTGTGTTAATCATCGCCTCGGGCAAAGCGGTTTGCATAATGGTATAACCTACTTTGGGCAAATAAGTGGTTAATAATCCGCAGCCCGCACGTAATACGGCTTTTGATGAAAGTAAGGCCGCTCCTATTTTACCAAAACTTCCTGCAATTAATAACGCGTGTCCATACGTACCTTTATGGCTAAACTTTAATCGCGGTTTATAAACCCATTCAATATCTGACGATTTGGTGTAATAAAAATTGGTATGAATAGCCGCTAAATAGGCCGGCATCAACCCAATATGAAGCACTTCAAAATCCCCAACATATTGATAGGTATCTGACAACAAAAAAGTAGTTTTTGGAACCTGAAATGTTAAGGTTAACCAAGCATGAACAATAGCTCCTTCGTTTATCCAATTCAGGTTATGTAAATCGGCCGGCAAACCACTTGGTACATCAATGGCTACAACCTTTGCCTTACTTTGGTTGATGTAAGTAATAACCGTAGCCATAAAACCTTCAACTGGTTTGTTTAACCCAATACCCAACAATGCATCAATAATTAAAGAATCGTTGCTTAATTCGGGGAAAACATGATCGTTACTTAAGGTAATGGTTGTTAATGTAGTTTCTGATTTTAACCGTTCGGCACTTATACTAAACTCCGTTGTTGCTTGCTTTGAGGTATGAACAACAAATACCCTTACCGGAATTTTTTGTTGGTACAATAATCTGGCAATAACCAATCCGTCACCTCCATTATTTCCTGTGCCACAAAACACATCAACCCTGCTCCACATACCTGCATGTTTATGCCATAAATTTCTGATATGCAACGCACAGAGACTAGCCGCTTGCTCCATTAATTGTAAGGATGAAATGGGTTTGTGGGCAATGGTGTATTGATCCCATTGTTTTATTTGTGCGGCAGTTAATAACTTCATGTGACTAAAATTTCCAGTAGCAAGTTACACAATATAGTTTAGGGTTGGTGGTGTTTAACCTTAAAAAAACACCCCGAATGCTCAATGCATTCGGGGTGGTAATTTTGTGTAAACAACAAACAAGTATTTGGTTTAATTATGCATGTTCCAATTCTTGCGATTTAGCAGAATACTCCAAAATAAGTTGGATGGACGTTGGATTTGCATCCAACTCTGCCTCATCTAAAAAACTGATGGTTTCAGCGTAATCATTCAACTCTTGCTGCAAATCGTTATTTAAACTTAACTCCTCCAGTAAATTACTTTTGGCAGCAGGTTCAAGTTCGTTGTACAATAAGGCTATTAACTGGTTAGGTGTAGATTTTAGTGGCATAGGCCCGTTTTATTTTAAAGTTCAGTAATAAAACGCAGCCCCTTACAATTTTATTGCAAGCCAAATAAAAATCAATACAAAAACCTATTTAACAGTGCTTTATATTTTAACCGTTTGTTGATCCATCATTTTACGCAAGTTATTTAAAGCATAACGCATACGCCCCAAAGCTGTGTTAATACTTACTCCGGTTTTGTCGGCTATTTCTTTAAAACTCATATCGCCCCAATGACGCATGATTAAAACCTCACGCTGTTCATCAGGCAAACGTTTTACCAACTCTTTTATGTTTTGTTCGGTTTGATATTGGATTAACTTGTCCTCTCGACTTTCTTCCGCAATTTGAATATAGCTCAAAATATCGTTGCCTTCGCTGTCGGTAATGGTTAAGTTACGTTTTTGCTTACGGATGTAATCAATGGTTAAGTTACGGCCAATGCGCACCGCCCACGGACCAAACTTTCCTTCTTCGTTGTAATTACCCTGACGTAAGGTGTGAATAATTTTGATGAATGTTTCCTGGAAAATATCTTCGGCCAATGCCCTATTTTTTACCAATAAGTAGATGGCGCTAAAAATGCTGCGCTGATGACGTTTTACAAGCTGCTCGAGGCATGCTTCGTTTCCTTGAATGTAGAGGTGAACCAACTCTTGGTCACTAATCTGCTGTACGTTTTTCATGGCCTAAATGTTTAGGGTTAGAGAATTATTGAAGTACTTAAAAATTAGTGTAGAGTATTTTCTATAGCTTTATGTATTAATTGCTTTGAGTTGGTTGATTTTTGATATGGTAAATATACTGACGTAAATCAGTAATGCAATATAATTTTTCTTAAAATTTATTAAATGGGCGAATCCCGACAAAAAAATGACAAATAGAAAGCAATAAAAAAACGGCCCGAAAGCCGCCATAAATAAAGGATACAGACGTTAGTTAAATTGTCCGCTTTCAAATCCGGCATCAATCAACAAATTAGCTTTATCATCGGCTGCTGTTGTTGCCAAAACATCACAGCGTTCGTTTTCTTTATGCCCAGCATGACCTTTAACCCACTTAAAAGTAATTTTATTTTTAGGATACAAGCGTAAAAACTGTGTCCATAAATCTGCATTTTTTTTGTCCTTAAAATTGGTGCGTTGCCAGTTAAACACCCACCCTTTGGTTACCGCATCACACACATATTTACTATCGGTATGTATGGTAATGTGTATGCCTTCTACTTTCATGGCTTCTAAAGCTTTAATAACAGCCAACAATTCCATGCGGTTATTGGTGGTATTCCTAAACCCTTCAGATAACTCTTTGTAATGTTTACCTGCAATTAACACCACACCATAACCACCTGGACCAGGATTACCTCGTGCAGCTCCATCTGTAAAAATATTAACCTGCATTTATCGCCTTAAACTCGCCTTTAAATTTTATTTTCTTCTTTACACCGTTGTCGTATTTAATAAAAACATCGGCTTCAATAAAGTAGTTACCATTGGCTAGTTTTTTCCCTTTTATGTAACCACCATCAATTATATGGTAACCTCTTCCAATACAAAAACAACCCAATTGGTATGTGGCTTTGCTTAAGGCCATCTTCTTTTTAAATGTAAATTTTTTCCAAGTTGAATCTACTTCAAACAAAATACTTTCGTACATTTCATCATCAGAAATGGCCGGACGCTCAGCATGTTGTTTACTGTATTGAAACACAATTTTATTACCCGAAATCATTTCAGGATAAATACTGCCTTCGTTGTTTTTAATATCAATGCTTTGACCTGAAAAATATTCGTAAGTAATACGTTCGGGGTTGATGCTGTCGTTTTGTGCAAAAACTAATGTTCCTGCAAACAAGCTTATAATTAATAATAGATTTTTCATGTTGTGTGATAAAGGTTGCAATTTATACCAATTGTATTTGTTTTGGCGATAGCTGAAATAAATGACAATGGTTAATGCCGAATTCAATTGAAAATAAGTAACAAACAAAACGGCTTACATCATATTATTTCGGCATTATAAGGCTTCGGCAACAATAAAAGTGCTGCCGCCTATAAATATCATGTCTGTTTGTGCGGCATTGTTTAAAGCTGCTTGTTTAGCCTCAACCACAGAAGCATAAACCTTGCCATTTAACCCAAACCCCGATGCCATTTCGGCCAATTCGTTTGCAGGCATGGCCCTTGGTATGTTGGCATTGGTAAAATAATACGTAGCTTCTTTGGGCAACATACTTAACACCTTGGTAATGTCTTTATCGCTTACCATACCTATTACCATGTGCAAATGCGTGTAGGTTTGTTGTTTTATTTGTTGCAATACATACGTTAGTCCATCCACATTATGACCGGTATCGGCAACCATTAAAGGTTGTTGTTGCAAAATTTGCCAACGTCCCATCAGGCCTGTATTTTCTTTAACCTTGGCCATTCCGGTTAATATGGCTTGAATAGGAATTTCGAAACCAACTACTTTTAACTCCAACAAAGCGGTGATGGCCGTTTTTATATTATTAAGTTGGTAATTACCCGTTAAATCACATTTTAATTGCCTTAAAAAAGGCTTGTCGTTGTAATAAACATCAGCAGTAATGTACTCACTGTTTTGGGTGATGTTTTGAAACGAAACAGCTTCAGAGGCCAAAATAATCGGACTTTCTTTTACATCGGCAGCATACTCAAACACAGGCCATGTTTCTGGATTAAACTCGCCAATAACAACCGGTGCTCCACTTTTTATAATACCTGCTTTTTCGCCTGCAATTTTAGGTAAGGTATCGCCCAACATGTCCATGTGATCCCAACCTATGTTGGTAATTACACTTAACTCGGGCGTAATTACATTGGTTGAATCTAATCGTCCGCCTAAGCCTGTTTCTATTACTGCCACATCTACTTTTTCTATGGCAAAATAATGAAAACACAAAGCCACTGTCCATTCAAAAAACGAAGGTTTAATTTCGTCAAAATGCGTTTTGTATTGTGCTACAAAATCAACCACAAATTGTTCGGGTATGGGCTCGCCATTGATGCGAATACGCTCCCTGAAATCTTTTAAATGTGGCGATGTATATAAACCTACTTTAAACCCTGCTTCTTGTAACACACTGGCCAACATATGCGAGGTTGAGCCTTTACCATTTGTACCGGCAATGTGTATGGATTCAAATTCTTTATGCGGATTGTTTAACACCTTGCACAAAGCGAGGGTGTTGGTTAAATCTTTTTTAAAAGCCGCTGCACCAATTCGGGTAAACATGGGCAACTGACTAAATAAATACGTTAATGTTTGTTCGTAGTTCACTACCGCAAGTTTAAGGTGAAATTTTGAGAATTAAAGTAAAGTTTAACAGCACCAAATGGTTTAGCGTGGCTATTGATACAAGTTCTTGGGGTTTGAAAATAAATACACTTGTTTTTGCCAACACAAAAGGTTTATTTAGTGAGGTAAAACTTTAACTAACCACGAAGTATGAATCCCATAAACACAACCCCGATATGCGTGTAAATGAGTATGGAGCAATTGGGTAGAACAACAAATACTTATATAAGATTGAACGAGATGAATAAAGTTTGCTTTAAATACAAATCTCATCCGGGAGATTTCTTTAGAAATGTAGAAATCAATGTGTTACCTGATCCAGATAATAATCTAGAAGACTTTTTAATTTGGTTTCTTGACAATTATCAATCTGATAGCCGAATAACTTACATTGATGATTTATCAAAGCTCGCTGATGATGAGTTTGTTGATGAGAATGATAAACAAATATTTGAAAAAAAAGTCGGTAATAAAACTAAGAATGAATTATTGATAGAGATTAAAGAAGTTGAAAATGAACTTAAAACTGAGGCATACAGAAACTTCTACAATCTTTTGTTATCAAATAAAATAAAAATAGTAGTAGATAATGAAAAGTAATAATTGGACGAAAGAAGAAACAATAGTTGCTTTCAACGTTTATTGCAAAATTCCTTTTAAGGCTAGTAGTAAGACTAATCCAACCATAATTAAGTATGCTAATATTTTAGGTCGTAGTCCGTCTGCTTTGAATATGAAAGTTGGTAATTTTGGGCGACTTGACCCAGAATTAAAAAAGCAAGGAATTGTTGGATTAGCACACGGAAGTAAATTGGAGGAAGATGTTTGGAATGAATTTAATGGGAATTGGGAAAAACTAGCATTTGAAAGCGAGTTATTAATTTCAAAATTCGCAGATAAACCAATTGAAGAAATTTCTGAAATAGATTTTGAGGATATTAAAGAAGGAATTGAACGAGAAACTATAGTTAAGCAACGGGTTAATCAAAGTTTTTTTCGTTCAGCTGTATTATCTTCATATTATTTCAAATGTTGCATTACAGGATTATCAATTCCTGATTTTTTAATTGCAAGTCACATAATACCTTGGGCAAAAAACAAAGAACAAAGATTAAATCCAAGAAACGGACTTTGTTTAAACTCTATTCACGATAAAGCATTTGATAAAGGATTTATCACAATTAGTCCAGATTATACAGTAATAATTTCAAATGACTTTATTGAATTTGAGAAAGAAAATGCAGTCAGAGATTTTTTCTATAAATATAAAAATCAAAAGATAATTCTACCCGATAAATTCTTGCCTACAAGGGAATTTTTGGACTACCACTATCAAAATATTTTTAAAAAATGAAACCTACGTTAAGAGTAATATACGGTAAAGAACAAATTGTTAAAACTTACAATAACGAAACACTTACCGATGAAGAAATTAAACTGAATGTAAAAGAATATCAGTTTAACTCAGAGGAAGAAAAACAAGCATTTATTAAAGGTCTTAATGAAGCTGTTGGTTGGTTAGATTTTTGCATTCCTGAGTTAGAAATTGCGTGAAGGATAGTAGCGAATAGACCGACCCTAACTGGCACGACCTAGTTTTGATACCCTACAGCACCTCAGTGTAAAAATGAATTCTACATTCACTCACAAGTGCCGTGCGTGTGTAATTTGATATCAACTAAAAATCCGAGACAGCGTTTCGGATTTATAAAAAATTTCCGAGACATGATCTTCGTTCGCGAGCACATATCGTGCGTGTCTCGTTTTACCCAAAAACCAAATTAAATTTTGCGCATTATTTCATTAATACACAAACATTAACCACTGAGCGCACAGAGGAAAATGCGGAGATTATAGTACTTTATATCCGCATAATTTGCGGAGAATATTTTATTTGCGGAGAATAAAGCCTATATTTGTCGCATAATTTGCGGAGAATAGAAATGTACATTCATGAAAATCAAAACTGGACCGACTTCACTTGGGATAATAAAAAAGTGATGATTAAGCTTGGCGAGGTCAGAAACCTGCAAGGAAAGCTTTTGGGCAGGATGGAATCGCTTGGTTTTGATTTACAGAACGAGGCAGTTTTAAATACGTTAACTTTAGACATCATCAAATCATCTGAAATTGAAGGTGAAATTTTAGATATTCAACAAGTTCGTTCATCAATTGCAAGAAAACTAGGAATTAACATGCCTGGTATAGTTGACGCTGAGCGCCATGTTGACGGAATTGTAGAAATGATGCTTGACGCCACTCAAAAGTATTTTACACCTTTAACAAAGGATAGATTATTTGGTTGGCATGCGGCTCTTTTTCCTTCCGGATGGAGTAATCTTTATAAAATTACAGTTGCTGATTGGAGAAAAGATACAACCGGTCCTATGCAAGTTGTTTCCGGCCCCATGGGAAAAGAAAAAGTCCATTTTGAAGCACCAAATTCTGATAGAATTGAAGCAGAAATGGCAAAGTTTTTAAGTTGGGTTGAAAACGAAAATGAAACCGATTTAGTGCTGAAATCTGCAATAGCTCATTTATGGTTTGTTACCATTCATCCATTTGATGACGGAAATGGACGTATAACCAGGGCTATTACAGATATGATATTGGCGCGTTCCGACAAAAGTAACAAACGTTTTTATAGTATGTCTTCACAAATAAGAATAGAAAGGAAACTTTATTACGAAAACCTTGAGAAAACGCAAAAAGGAAATTCAGATATTACAACATGGATTTTATGGTTTTTACAGTGTTTAATTAATGCCATTCAATCAACAGAAATAACACTTTCAAAAGTTCTTTATAAAGCTGAATTCTGGAAATTGCACGCTGCCACAATTCTAAACGAAAGACAGCAAAATATGATGAACAGATTATTGGATGGATTTGAAGGAAAGTTAACAACCAGTAAGTGGGCAAAAATCAATAAATGTTCTCAAGATACGGCCCTAAGAGACATACAAGACTTAATGATGAAGAATATTTTGCAAAAAGAAACGAGCGGTGGACGAAGTACCAACTATGAATTGATTAAAAATGCCTAACGGTAACTAATAACTTAAACAAATTTTATCTCTATTCTTAAATCCGCTACTACTTTTATACTTTCCATTCCCCCCCTAATTCAACTTCACCAAATCATCAATCTTTTTGTACAGCTTTTGCTCCATGCGGTAAGCCATTGGCACCAAAATTTCTTCTTCAATGCGGCTGTGTTCTTTTAGGTCGGCTTCAAAGGTTTTTAATTCGTTCATCAATACTTTGTAAGCCAAATTATCGCGGATGTCTACCGCATAATTTTTTAGCAATATTCTAATGTTATGCATTTCATCATCATCGTGGTGGTGTTTCATGATAAAATCTTTAATGCTAAAATCTTTTACCTGCACCAACATCGAGTTGTTAAAGTCGATGGTGTAATGCTCCAATTTTTTAATGTAAGGAAACACCTTTTCGTTTTCGTAAGCAATGTGCTTTAAAAAATCGGTTTTAAAGGTATTAAATATATTGGCCAACAAGTGCAATTGCGGGTAGTTGTCGCTTAGTTGTATTTGTGCCTGATGAATGTGATGCTCGATAACCGGCAACATACGCTGCGCATAGTTGTGGTGGTTGTTTAACAAGTACGTACACAAGCTTGATGGGGCATAATGTTTCAACTTTTCTAAATCAGGGTTATCGGTTTTAAATTCCTGTTTTAGCAAAGCCAACTCAATACTCTTGCCATCAATGTTTTTAAGTTTACATACCTCATCTAAAGTAAATTGCAAATACGAAAACGCATCAATACCATGCCAATGCATTACCGATGCATAACCGTGGTTGTGTTCTAATAATTCGCCTATATTTTTGTGAAGCATACCGTACAAAACTAACTTTTTTGATGAAAAATAATATGCATATCCTCAAACTTAACAGTTTGCTATAAAATGGACTGCCATTAAATTTGAAACGCCTTTATATTAAACAATGCCAGAAGGATTCTATTGGCCTACGAGAATTTTACTTAACAATCAATGAGGGCGTTTGAGCAATGGCCATTGTAAGCAATCCTGAAACGCAGTGGCTTGGATTGCGCGGAAAAAACGTACTCAGTAGATTGTTGTAAAATTCTCGTAAGCCTTGATTTTTTGTTTACTTTTTTATCAAGAAAAAAGTGAAGGCGGTTTGGGTGCCAACCCAAAAGAAGAGTGATTTTTATTTTAAAAGAAGTTTAAAATGGAACATACCCATCAATATGAAACCTTAACGCCCTCTTTAGAACATCCTCATAAATACTGGATTATCAGGAAATCATAAAAATTACTAATAATCTAACGGATGTACGTAAAAAATTTATTCATGTAACCCAAATTATGACAAGTTGGTTTGATACCTAATGAAAAAGACCATCAAAAGCCTATTTTTACGGGTTAAATTATAGTGAATCAAATGGTTCGCTTTTGCAAAGCTCCTTTTGATTAATTTGAATTAAATTCGCACCGCATTTTAATGACAATTACACTTTACAAAACCAACGACAACTCTGATACGCTTTACAACAGCGAATTGGATGAAACCTACCATTCTCGTAATGGAGCGGTAGAAGAATCGTTGTATGTGTTTTTAAAACAAGGGTTTGAGTTGGCATCAACCCAAAAACAAAAAATAAAGGTACTTGAGATTGGATTTGGAACCGGATTAAACACCATTTTAACGGCCCAAAAGGCTGCAGAAATGAATGCCATGTGCGAGTATGTTGCTTTAGAAACTAATCCACTTGATATTGGGTTAATTGAACGCCTTAACTACCATCAATTTTTAAAGCCTGAGTTTGTGCCCATATTTAAACGTATGCACCAATGCGGTTGGGATACCTGGCAAAACATCAACCCTTATTTTAATTTATACAAGGCCAATACCGGTGTGCATCAATTTAAACACAACCAACTTTTTGATGTGGTGTATTTTGATGCTTTTGGACCGGATAAACAACCTGAAATGTGGACAGCTGATGTGTTTGCCAATGTATACGCACATTTAAACTCAGGAGGTATTTTTGTAACCTACAGTGCCAAAGGCGAGGTAAAAAGAACCCTTAAAAACATTGGTTTTGATGTGGCACGTTTACCAGGACCACCACGCAAACGCCACATGTTACGCGCCATAAAACCTTAATTATGCATTACCATCAAATTATTGTAGGACAAGGTTTAGCGGGTAGTTTACTGGCTTACCAACTGATGAAGTTAAACCAACAGGTTTTGGTGGTTGATAACGGAAAAGTCAATTCATCATCGCGTATTGCAGCAGGTATGTACACACCCATTAGCGGGAAACGTATGGTAAAATCGTGGATGGTAGATACGCTTTACCCCGAGTTGATAAGCACTTACAAAGATTTAGAAAACCTTTTAGGCACCTCATTTTTAAACGACATCAACATACAAATGAGTTTTGCCAGCATTAAAGAGCAAAACGATTTTTACAGCGCGTTAAATGATAAAATTAAACCGTACGTAATTACCGAAACAACACCTCACCAAGGCTTAAATGCGCCTTTTGGTGCAGTTGAAATTACACATAGCGGTTGGTTAAATACCCTTGTATTCTTGGATGCATTTAAAAAATACTTATCAAACAAAAACAGCTTTATACAAGATGAGTTTGATTATGATGCATTAAGTTACCGCGACAACAAGTGGCATTACAAAAACCACTCGGCAAACAGCATGGTATTTTGCCAGGGCTATCAAAACAAAAACAACCCCTACTTTAAACACATACCGGTAATTGACAACAAAGGCGATGTATTTAAAATAAAAACAGCCGCTTTAAACAACCAAAAAATATACAAGCGTGGCGCTTATGCCGTTAATTTGTTTGATGATGTATTTAAAGTTGGTGCTACTTATAAATGGGATAACGACAACACCACTCCTACCCCGCAAGGGTATGAAGAACTAAAAGACAAAACTGATGTTTTAATACATGGAAATTATGAGGTATTGGAACATGTAGTAGGTATACGACCAACCACCAAAGACCGCAGGCCCATTTTGGGAAAACACGAACAGGAACACAACATGTATTTGTTTAACGGGCTTGGAAGTAAGGGCGTTTTAATTGCGCCCTATTTTAGTAAAATAATGGCTGATTTTATTTTAAACAATACAGTAATTGACAAAGAAATAAGCACAAACAGATTTTAACATGATTACATTAAACTATAAAGAATACGGCAGCGGAGAAAAATACTTAATTATTTTACACGGCTTTTTAGGCTCGCTTGATAATTGGCACAGCTTGGCTACAGAATGGGGCAACCATGGTTTACATGTTTTTGTGGTTGATCAACGGAATCATGGTAAATCACCACATACTTCAGCACACAGTATTCCTTTAATGGTGGGTGATGTGAAGGATTTTATGGAGCAACACCACATACCAAAATCATCCTTATTGGGCCATAGCATGGGTGGCAAAGTGGCCATGCAATTTGCCTTATCGCACCCGGAGTTGACAGAAAAATTGATTGTGGCTGATATGGCTCCTCGCCCCTACCGCAATGGCGCACATGATGATGTGTTTAAAGCCATTAACAATGTTGATTTAAGCCAAGCACAAACGCGTAAAGATGTAGAGCAAGCCATGGCGCAATACTTGGGCGATTTTGGTACCCGACAATTTGTAATGAAAGGTTTGGACCGTTTGGATGAATCGCACTACAAATGGAAGTTTAATGTAGATGTACTTAAACGCGATTATGTAAATATTTTACAAGAGATTTATTCCTTAAATCATTTTTTAGGTGATGCGATGTTTATTAAAGGAGGTAATTCGCTTTATGTGCAAGAAAAGGATTTACCTGCTATACACAAATTGTTTCCGCACTACAAATTGGTTACGGTTGAAGATGCAGGTCATTGGTTACATGCCGATAAACCGAAGGTAGTATTTGAAGAAGTAATGAACTTTTTGGCATAGTTATAATTAGTTATTAAGCCTAATAGCTTTTACACGGACAATGTGATAATCATCCCAAAAAGAGAACACCTTTGTGGATGTGTTTTTTCTTACGATTCAATGAAGGGCAAGCTTTATGCCTATTTCGTTGGTTTTGAACAGAGCAACAAAAACGCTACATTTGAACTATGAAAGTACTGACACTGAATATTCCTGATTCGTTAGAAGTTGATAATCGCGACATAGCAATGTTGGTTGCAACACAACTTTATCAACAAGGTAAACTTTCGCTGGGACAGGCTGCCGAATTAGCTGGACTAACTAAGCGAACTTTTGCCGAATTGTTAGGTAGCTATAATGTTTCAATCTTCAATTATCCTGCAACAGACTTATCAAAAGACGTTGCAAATGCATAAGATAATCATCTCTGATACTAGCTGTTTTATTATCCTAACAAATATTGGAGAACTAGACCTTTTACATAAAGTATACGGACAGATTACAACCACAGTCGAAATTGCTACTGAATTTGGTGAAACACTCCCTGAATGGGTTGAAATCATTACGGTGAAAGACAAATCCAAGCAACTGCTCTTGGAAATGCAAATAGATAAGGGAGAGTCAAGTGCAATTGCATTAGCAATGGAAATCACTAATAGCATAGTAATTATTGACGACTACAAGGCTAGGAAAATTGCAGAAAAACTTGGCCTCACATACACCGGAACTATTGGAGTAATTATTAAAGCGAAACTTCTTGGGATTATACCTTCAATTAAACCGCTACTAGAAAGAATTAAGCAGACTGATTTTCGTTTATCAGCAGACATAGAATTGCAAGCTTTAAAGGAAGCCAAAGAGATATAGTAACGCCAGTACCAGTATATAGCACGTTATAAAGTTTTATACCAAGTGATACTTATACTAGACCCCAAAAATAATCAAACAAGTATATAGTTAGTTACATGCCGATAAACCCAAGGTAGTATTTGAGGAAGTGATGAACTTTTTGGCATAATTTGTGTAAACTGCTGCGCATCAAACCTAACCCGTATGAAAATTTTATCCCTCTTTTTAATTCTTGGCTTTAGCCATGTGCTTTATGCACAAAATAACGAGATACTTACTGTGCCATACAATGGCAACACACCAAAACCATCAGCACCAATTGACACTACCCAACAAACATTAAATACAGATTTTGATGTGCAATCTAAAATAATAGTAGAGGCTTACGTACCCATTGGGTTACCGCATGGGCAGTTTAAAGCTTTAAGTGATGACATGTGGGGTATTGGTTTTGGTGGAGGTATCTTGTACAATCCATTTGCATCATCGGTTAACCCCAGATTGGTACGTCCATATGTTTTAGGGATGCAGTTTGATTATATGTGGTTTTCCAGCACCTCTTCTCACTCGGAAACTACCATTAGCAATAGAAACTTTGACGTTGAATACAAACTAAACACCGGAGCTTTTAGTTTTGGTTACCAAGGTAAGGTTGAGTTTTTC
>DITN01000001.1 GCA_002422865.1 Bacteroidetes bacterium UBA6183
TTTCTTTTTCGCCACCAAAAGCACCACCAATTTCGGCACCACTTGTACCAATATTTACATTGGCAATACCACAATCGCTACCAGCAGCACTTAAAAATACTTCAGCTTCTTGCAAGTTATCGGTAAATATTGATGAACTTAACCCTTGACGAACTCCATTTTGCAAAGCAATGGCTTCTTCAACAGTGTTGTATTTCATGATGTATAAAATAGGCGCAAATGTTTCGTGCTGCACAATTTCAAAATNNGGTTTTACATAACAACCACTTTCGTAACCGGCACCACTTAATACCTCGGCACCACAAAGCACTTTACCACCTTCTTGTTTTGCTTTTTCAATGGCATTTAAATAGGCATTAACCGCATCTTTATCAATTAATGGCCCAACCAAATTTTTAGGATTTAATGGATCGCCAATGGTTAACTGTCCGTATGCTTTAACCAATGTATCTTTAAATTTATCGTACACGCTGCTGTGCATAATTAACCTGCGGGTAGTTGTACAACGTTGTCCGGCTGTACCAACAGCACCAAATACCACAGCACGCACAGCCATATCTAAATTGGCATGTTGCGATAAAATGATGGAGTTATTTCCACCTAACTCCAACAAACTTTTACCCAAACGTGCACCCACTGTTTGCCCAACAATTTTACCCATACGAGTTGATCCTGTTGCAGAAATTAAAGGAACACGCTCATCTTTACTCATCAACTCACCCACTTGGTAATCCCCATTAATTAAACTGAAAATGCCTTCAGGTAAGTTGTTTGCTTTAAGCACTTGTGCCATTAAATTTTGGCAAGCCACAGCGCTTAAAGGTGTTTTTTCTGATGGTTTCCAAACACAAACATCACCGCAAACTGCAGCCAACATGCTGTTCCAGCTCCAAACCGCAACCGGGAAGTTAAATGCAGAGATGATACCCACAATTCCTAATGGATGCCATTGCTCGTACATGCGGTGTTCAGGGCGTTCGCTGTGCATGGTTAACCCATACAACTGTCGAGAAATACCTACTGCAAAATCGCATATATCAACCATTTCCTGCACTTCGCCCAAACCCTCTTGGTAACTTTTACCCATTTCGTAACTTACCAATTTGCCAAGCGGCTCTTTGTATTCACGTAATAAATTTCCGTATTGACGCACAACCTCGCCACGTTTAGGAGCGGGTAATTTTCTCCATGTTTTAAAAGCTTCGGTAGCAGTAGTAATTACTTTTTCGTACTCGGCAGGTGTGGTATATTTTATTTTACCAACTAAAGCGCCATCAACAGGAGAGTATATATCTTTTACAACAGCATTATCAGAACTAAAATGGCTTTGTCCGGTAGAAGTACCGTGGTTTACATCTAAAATGTTTAAGGCTTTTAACACGTCATTTATCATGGCTTTCTTACTTAGTTATTTAGGTGCGAATTTAGCCAAATACATTAAAGAACAAGTGAAGTGTATATTTTACCATACGCATATTTATTTTAAAATCACACACATTTATTTATCAATTCATTACAATTTGTATATTGTACCAAATTTCAACCCTATTGAAAACCTGCATCATTAAACCTTTGCTCGCACTGTTTGTGCTTTTTATTGGATTTACGCTTAAGGCGCAAGATGTTGATATAGACTCGTTAAACAGCGCATTATTCAATCATATAAACACACAACGACTTGCTGTTGGAATAGAAGATTTAGTGCTTACCGAGGTAATGGAAAACACTGCGCAAGATCAAGCCAACTATTGTACTCAGGTTAAAGCCGAAACCAATACCCAAAAAGAACTAAAAAAAAGTACCGCAGCTTTACGCGTTAACTTTTTTGGTGGCATTAAAGATGGGGTTCCACAAGAAATTATTTTTAGCGAAGTGGTTAAAAACAGCCGTGGTGTAGAACTTAGCACAGGCGAACTGTTGGCCAAACTCATTAAAAAAATAGACAAAACTGCTTTCAAGAAACTATACACCCGCCCCGATTTGTATTATGCCGGTGTACGTGGCTCTTTTGATCCTATTAGTAATAAAGTGTATTTCTGCGTGATCATGGGTGATATCAATATCATCAACAACACATCAGCACACAGTAAAGATTTAGATAAAAACTACAAAGTTAGTACTCATGGTTTTCATTGGTGGATGAGGCGCACAGGTTGCCGCATTAATTGTGTGTTTGGTAAATGCGATGAAGGAACCGTGTGTAATGCCTATGATGATTTGAAAGAATTGTTTAGTAAGGTTGATATTGACAAAGGATTTTACATCAAAGACAAAAAACTTTACCTGCGCGAAGACTTTAAAAAATACTTTATCAGTGACGATAGAAATACCACCAAATTAATTGCCGATAGAAACGATCGGTTATTAATTTATATCATTGAAAAATCTCAGTTTCCTTGCAACACTTCCTACAACATTTCTGTTGGTACTTCAGCGCAAGCAGGTTTACAAATTGGTTTAAGGCCTATTAAATTAAGCGGATTAACGGCTAAAGGCGATTTGGCCATTGATAAATTACCCGAAGGATTTTCAGAAAATTTTGAGATTGGCATTAAAGTAGTAAAGTACTGCGATGAAAAAGTAAAATGCGAAGTGTATGATTTTTACGATAAACTAAATCGTTTAAAACCATACTTTACTCCGGTTGCTTTTGAAGAGTTGCCCTTGTTGTTAGATACCCAAACCGCTAAAACACCCGAGCCATTTATTGAAGTTAAAACTTTAAGTTGGAACATCCCTTTTGAGCGCAATAAGTTTGAATACAAACAAAGTGACATATCGCCCATTATTGATAGCTTAAACGAGCCTAAGTTTATTATACAAGAAATTAAAATTACCGCCTATTCATCTATGGAGGGCGACTCGGTTAAAAACTTTGAGTTGCAACAAAAACGTGCCGCAAGTATTGTTAAAGTTTTAGAGCTACAACAAGCCGGTACAAAAATTAAATACACCGTAAAACAAGGTAACTCGTGGGATATTTTCCGCAGGCAAATTGTATTAACCAACTATTATTATTTAGCCGACAGTACACCTGCTTATGTGCGTGAGCGACTGAATAAAGACACCGCACTATCTCGTAAAATAGAACACCTGTTGCAAGCCGAACGTTTTGCAAGTATTGATATGCGCGTGGCTTTTGATTTAAAGAAATTAAGCGAAGACGACTATTGGGCTTACCGCATACAAAAAGCCATTGAAAAGAAAGATGTAAAACGAGCCTTAAGTAACCAAACGGCATTGATTAAATTATACCAATCGGGTAAAGTGAGTTACGAAAAGTTTATGGCCGTGCCTATACCTACCGATAAAAAGTACATTGCTTAATTAAACAATAAGTATTTACACATAAACAATGATGCAGAGAAACTGGCACGTTTTGATGAGCTGAGAACGCTTGACCCCAACAACCCAATTATTAAGTACAATTACTTGGCATTAAAACTTAATTCGGTAAATAAATTAGATAACAACTCGCGCAGAGAAGAACTGCAAATACTTTCTTCGTTGTTTAGTTCATTAACGGCAACAGCCATCCCGGTTGAGTTGTACAATACATTAAGATCGCGTTTCCATCCAATAACCAACGATGCACGTAAATCTAAAAAAGCCGAAACGTATAAAAACATCAAAGAACTTTCGCAAAGCAGCCCAATATTAGAGTCGGTATTTTTGGCCGATTATTATGCCGAACAAAAACGATTTGATTTGGCTGCACAAATTTTATTCGACCATTACAAAGAGGTTGACGATGAAAATAAAGCCTTGTGTAAAGAGTTTTGTTTACGCATGTTGTATTACGGCAAAGCCAGTAAAATAGAGGCTTTCGAAAAACAATACCAAGGTGTGTTTAAAAAACTACAAAAAACAAACCCGGAAGTGTTCTGCGAAATTTTCGAAAAAGCGAAAGTATCGTTTAAGTTTTTCGAGAACCTGCACATCAAAAAAATGTACTGCGATGCTTGTGCATCTAAATAGGTAATTGAAGTTTTTATTTTGGGGCTTACCATAAAGCACACGCCACGCACTATCCAAGCAAGTGGCTTTATGGTCGGGCTTTCGCTACAAGTCCTCGCTCGTTCCTCACTGTGGGTTTACAATCCCGAACTCGCTTCGGGGCTTTCCGCATCAATCCCTAAGCCAAGCTTAACTTCCAACAAATTGTAAATCTTGCATTCAAGTTAGAGGTATTAACTAAAGCACTTCTTCACTACAAATTCGCCACAACTTTTTGTTAACCGACCCTAGCAGGGTCGAATGTTTATAGAAAATAAATTTCCGATTTGAATTCCGACCTCAGAGAGGTCGTATGTTATAAAACCATCTACCAATTCGTTTTTATGCGACCCCGCTGGGGTCGACTTTTTATTGTCGCTAAACATTTTCTATAAACATGTAATCCTTCCGGGATTATTTGTCATTCTAGCTGCATCTTGTTTCTTCAACAAAATTCAATAGTTTTACCATGCTGAGTGTGAATCAGTTTTTTCACACACTGACGTTATAGGCTATGTTAAAACTAAACAATATGAGACATAAGACAGTTCTTCTAATAATTTTCGGACTTCTATTTTGCTTGTGTTCATATGGACAAAAAGCAGAACTCAAAGAAATCGATAGTTTGCTGACAAATAATTTTAGGAAAATGATATCAGCTGAACCCCAATTACGGTATGACAGTTTGAGTCCTGCGTTTAAAAGTCAACTTCTAAAATATTTAGCTAATCCAATTACTTTTAGGAATGAATTTGACCTTCTTTCAAAATTTATAACCATTAAAACATCACCTGACAAGAAAATTAAATTTTATAGCTGGGATGACCTAACTGGTGGAACTTGGCATAATACAAGTTGTGTTGCTCAGTTTGAAGCAGACAACGGTAAGATCGTTGCTCAACAAATAAATTCTGGAAAAGAGGCAGAATTAGGTGAATATGTAGACAGCAAAATTTATGAAGTCTTTGAGCTAAATATAGAGCTTGAAAAATTCTTCTTAACGTTTGCTTGGGGAACCCACGGTAGCGGACACCAACATCAAATCGTGCAGATGTTCAAAATTAGAGGAGATACTCTTGTAAAATGCAATTCATGTTTTACTGACAACAAAGATTTGGTGATAGAATATCCGAGAAGTGATAAAGCAAATTTGATATTCGACCCAATCAAGAATATATTATATTTCAATGAGTTCATATCAGACGAAGAAATTGGATTTAATAGACCGACTGGAAAAACAATATCACTTGAATTTATAAATGGAGTATTTACGAAAAACTAGAAATACAGCCTATAATAGGCTTAGCTGTTGCACAACTCTGTTTTAAAAACAAAGCTATATTTTAGGGGGTTTAAAGCCCCGATAATTTTTAGGTTAAAAAATTGGATGGCGCATAACTGAAATTTGTTTCAGGATGTGAGTTGAATTGAGGTTAATTCCTGCATCTTGTTTCTTACACAAAATTGAATAGTTTTACGATGTAAAGTGTGAATGAGTTTTTTCACATGATGGCGTTACCTGCAATTCAAAAATGCTGACAATAAACCTTCAAAATTCTGCATCTTACTGCCCACATAAACTCTATGACCATAAGAAAAATAAAAAATAGACGGCTTTACGACATTGGAACATCTTTAATTATTGTTTTACTCGTTTATGTGATCCTTACACATTTAGAATACTATTCAGCAAAAGACTTGTTGACCTTACTTTTCTTAGGTTCATCTGGACAATTTGCATTTAGACGAGCATACGAACTTGACAAATTAAGACGAATAATCTCTCAGCAAGAATTAGTCGACTCTTGGCTATATGCGAATCAGACCTCCCAAATAAAACTCTTCGTTGACTATTTTTTCATTTACCCTCTTCGACACCGTTATGACAATGTGAAACAAATTAAGAAGATAAATACATACACGTATTTAACCTATATTACATTCGCTCTATTTTGCTTGACTGAATACCTGCTATAAATATTGCTGACATGCGGACAACGTTAAAAGCACTAATTGTAACCGCGTGCTTGCTCAATTACCGATTAGTCGTTGTGTTTGGATTTTTCATTACGCTTTTATCGTTATATTAGCTTCACAATTTATCGTCACGCATTAGGCAACCAGGCAAGTGCGCCAAACCGTTAAACAATCAATAAAACAACATGAAAAATAACCTTTTATTCGTAACAACAATGTTGTTCATGTTAATGATAAAAGCCAACGCACAGTATTGCACCTTGCACCAACGACTCTAGGTATACTGAAGCGGCCTTTTTCAACTCCATTTTGTTTAAACAAGCCTGGTAGCTTATTTAAAACAAACCCGTTGATTAAACAGAACCTTATACATATATTAAAATAAAAGCCGAAGTAAACTTCGGCTTTCTTTAATTCATGCATTTATTTTATGTCTTGTATTTACCAATAGTTTGGCTCATTTCCTCTTCTTCCTCTGCGTTGAGGCTTGAATTTAAATGCAATGGCAATTTCGTTTTGTGCAGGTGCAAAACGACTAAATTCACCTACAAAATGATAGTAATTGTAAGCCACAAGGAAACTATTTATATTAAATCCAATACCTGCTACGGCAGCCCCACTAGATCTATAACCTAGTTGAAATTTAAAAGCATCATTAATATAAAGTGCAGCAATTGCATCAACAACTTTTTGTGTATTTGTAAAATTATAAAAGTTAACCGATGGCTTAAAAAAGTTAGTTGACGAATGGCCTCCCAATTTAAATTTATAACTACCACCAACAACAACAAACGCACTTAGGGGCTCAGAAACACTAACCAACATAGGTGATGCCGCATACAATTCAAGTCCGTTTCTGTTTTGGTAAAGTATACCTGCACCGGTGGTAAATAAAAACTGATTAAGTTGTGGTGCATCAATATTGGGGTCGGCTAGATTAACATTAGAACTTAATAAGTCCTTATCTAAAACAGTTTGAATAAATCCTAGACTTAAACCCAAACTTAAATGATCATCACGAGAAAAATCAACTTTTACACTATATGCTGCTTCGGCATTGGTGGTTTGAAAAATTCCGGAATTATGGCTTATAAACTTTAATCCCACTGAAGAATTTCCGTATCTAGGTACATTGTTTAAAGGACTATGTACACTAAAATTAATGGTGCGGGCAGAGGTGTTGGTTCCACCTACCAAAGTGCGGGCATTAAACATGGCAAAAGGCGCACCCGAACTACCTGCTGATGCAGGATTTGCAATAAATGGATTGAGTAGTGTGGTATAAAAAGTTTCTCTATACTGAGCATTTGCGCTATTGGCGATAACTAGTAATGTAAAGGTAATTATTGTTAGTTTTATAAATCTCATCATCGTTAATTCTCCTTAAATTATTTTACAAAAACATTAATGGTTCCTTTAAACTCTTTACCTGTGGTTTGATTATAAAACACATAATAATAAACACCATTAGAAACCCTATTTCCATCTACCATTGCATTCCACTCGTTTTGATAATTTCCTTTTACAGAATAAAGCTCAATTCCTATATCATTAAATATTTTTAAGCTATAATCTGCATACAATGCAGCATTTTCTATTTCAAAATAGTCGTTTACACCATCACCATCTGGAGATATAAAATTATTTACTGGTAAAGGCTTATTTAATTCTATCTCATCTGCAATGTTGATGGTAATTTCGGCTGTATCAGAAAGTACATTCACCAATGATTGATTGTCTCTAACCAACACTTTAATCTTATATTTACTTACCCCCTCATAATCGAACACAACAGTGCTTGTTAATGCACCGGAGTTTTCATCTATTTCAAACAAATCAGTTACAGAAATTATGCTGTATTTTAGGTTAGCAGAAACATCAGGACTTGAAGATGTAACTATCCCAATTAAAGAACCTGCAGGCTCGTTTTCTTTTATAACAAACGTCTGATTATCTATTGAAGGTTTTTCTTTGGTATCGCTAATATTAATAACAAAAGCAGCTTCAATGGTCTCTCCATTCTTATCTTCTGTTTTAATTCTAACGTTGTAAGTGTTTTTTACCTCGTAATCGGCAATGAAGTTACTAAACAAAGAATTTCCGTCAATGATAAATAACGCATTATCTTGGTCACCCACTCCTGCTGCAAGTGTATAACTATGTTGGTCAGTTGCGTCCTCATCAGTAACTGTAAAAACACCAATTTGCTTCTGAACAGAATCATTCTCGAATAGTTTATTATTAGATAGACGCAATTGTGTAGGTGCATCATTATCATCGGTAATGTTTATGTTAAACTGACGATCTATGGCACCTCCCGAAACATCGGTACTTCTTAGCCTCACGTTATAAACCTTTTTGTTTTCATAATTAAACACATTGTTGGTTAGTAACGAATCGTTTGAAATTAAAAAGTCGTTGTTATTGGTAGAACCATCGCCCGAAACCAACGAATAGGTGAAGTTTCCAAACTGATCAGCATCTGTAGTAGAAAGTTTGCCCACATAAGTGCGTGTAGGTCTGTTTTCTGAAACACTGTTGTTATTTAACAACAGCTCAGAAGGAAGGTCGTTGGTATCTTTTACATTAATAATAAACTGACGTGTGTAATAGGCTCCTGCCACATCTGTAGTTCTTACATACACGATGTATAATTTTTTCGATTCATAATCGAAAACGGATGCAGTTCTTACCTCGTTACCAAAAATAAAGAACAGGTCATTATTATTTGTTGATACATTGTCGAACCCATAAGTAAACTGGCTTCCCGCATCTTGATCTGTTGAGGTTAAACTACCTACAAAACTTCCAATTGGAAGATTCTCTGTTATTAAATTATTACTTAATGCAATAGCTGTTGGCGCATCGTTACTGTCTAAGATATTAATAGTAAATGACTTTTCGAATGTGCCACCCCTTCCATCATTTGTTTGTATACGCACACTGTATTGGTTTACCGCCTCGTAGTTAAATATTGCATTACTAAGTAGTTGATTGCCTTGAATTACAAAACTATTGTTATTGGTAGACCCAACCCCATTAACCAGTGTATAGGTAAATGTATTTAAGTCTTCATCTGTTGTATATAGGTTTGCAACAAAGGTTCGTATAGGTGTATTTTCTTTTATTTCATTGCTACTTATTGTAATATCAGTAGGTGCATCGTTTGTATTAATTACTACAACATCAAACTGCTTTTCAAACCATAATGCACCAGCATCGGTGGTACGTACCCTAATGATGTAGTCTGATTTTGTTTCAAAATCAAACGTATTTACTGCATACAATGAATCGTTGCTGATTCTAAACAAACTGTTATTTACTGCACCAGTTCCACTTACCAATGTATACGTAAACATATCTGTTACATCTGCATCACTCGAATAAAATGTTCCGATAAATGTTTGTTGTGTATTGTTCTCGTTTACCGTATTGTTGGTTAATATCAGGTTATTAGGTGCATCGTTTGAATCTATAATATTAATTACAAACTGACGTGTTATGCTTGCATATCCATCTGAACTTTGTATGTAAATATTGTAAATACGTTTACTCTCGTAATCAAATACTACATTGCTTCGTAACTGGTTACCTGTTATAAAAAAGTTGCTGTTATCGTTGCCCGGTATATTTGCTAATGTGTAAGTAAAGAAATCCAAGTCCTCATCAGTAGTACTAATATTTGCTACCAAACTGGCAAAGGGTTTGTTTTCCTTTATAGTTGTGCCACTTAAACTTATTTGAGTTGGCGCATCGTTGCTATCTGCTATGTTTATCGAAAAGGTATCTTCAACCCATAAACCTCCATTATCTGTGCTACGTACCCTTACAAAGTATTTGCTTTTTTGCTCATAGTTAAATGAACTGTTGGTTTGTAATTGATTGCCTAATATTACAAATGATACATTATCTGTAGAACCAACTCCGGATACCAGGCTATAACTAAACGTATTGGTTAAATCAACATCTGTTGTGCTAAACTCACCAACTCTTGTGCGGTTTATTACATTCTCGCGTATGGTAGTGTTGTTTATTGTAAGTGCTGTGGGTGCATCATTACCGTCTGTTATTGTGATGGTAAATTGACGTTCGATAAACAACCCATTATCCGTAGTTCTTACCCTTATGTAATAAGTATTTTGGGTCTCGTAGTTTAACAACGTGTTGGTATACAACGAATCGTTACTGATTCGGAAACTTGAGTTATGGTTGGAGCCTACTCCGCCTACAAAACTATATATAAAAGCACCTGAGCCCAAGTCGATATCGGTGGTGGTAAATCTACCTATAAATGTACTTATTGGTCGGTTTTCTTGAACAAGGTTATTGTCGATTGTTAAATCTGTTGGCACATCATTACTGTCCGTTACATTTATTACAAACTGCTTTGTAAAGCTACCTCCGTTACCATCATTGGTTTGTATCTGTACTTGGTAAAGTTGTTTTACTTCGTAATTTAATGATCCGTTTAGCTGTAATTGATTACCATTAATTAAGAAACTTGAGTTATCGTTGGTTCCTATGTTGGCAAACTGGTAAGTAAATGTATTTGCATCTTCATCAATGGTGCTTAATAAACCTATTACAGAACCAGCTACCCTGTTTTCGGTTATCACATTGTTGCTTAATAAAATATTCGTGGGTGCATCATTGGTGTTTAATATGCTTATATTAAACGTATCTGAAAATGTGCCTCCATTACCATCGTTGGTTTGAACACGGATGGTATAACTATTTTTTAATTCATAGTTAAAAATACTATTCGTTAATAGCTGATTGCCTATGATACTGAATTGGCTATTATTGGTAGAGCCTACTCCTGATACTAGTGAATATGTAAACGTTTGACCTGCATCTGTATCTATTGTACTTAGCGTGCCTACTAACGTACCTACAGGTAAGTTTTCGTTTACAGAGGTTATATTAATGTTTACATCTGTTGGCAAATCATTGCTATCATTTACACTAATCGCAAATACCTTTTGGTATGAAGCCATGCTGTTATCTGTTGTAGAAACACGTATGGATAAGCTAGCCGTTAACTCATAGTTTAACGTTGTGGCGCTAAACAAACTATCGTTTCTTATAAAGAAGTTTGCATTATTGGTGCTGCCTAAACCTGTTACCAAGTTATAACTAAACGTATTGCTCTCATCTGGATCAGTGCTTATTAAAGTGCCTACATAACTGCCTACCGGCCTGTTTTCTGTTATGCTTGCGTTGCTCAATGTAATGTTGGTTGGCGCATCGTTACTATCTTTTATATTTATTTGAAACTGCTTCACATAAACACCTCCGTTACCATCATTTGATTGTACGTATACAAAGTACACGCTTTGTTGCTCGTAGTTTAATACACTATTGGTTCTTAACTGGTTACCTGTTAATGTAAACAAGTTATTGTTATTGCCTATTAAATTGGCAAAGCTGTATACAAACGTATTACCCAAGTCTTCATCTGTAGTGCTTAATGTACCTATTACTGTATTACTTGGCCTATTCTCGCTTATACTATCGTTACTTAGTGTAATATTGGTTGGCGCATCGTTGGTGTTAATCACAGATATTACAAATTGTTTATCATACCACAACCCTAGGTTATCTGTTGAACGTACACGTATGTTATAACTGTTTTTTTGCTCGTAATTAAACTGTGATGTAGCACGAAGTGTATTACCCGATATTACAAAGTATCCGTTATCTGTGCTGCCTGTACCACTTACCAACGTATAAAAATAGCTGTTGCCTGTATCTTGATCCGTAGTGCTAAACGAGCCTATATTGCTGTTGGCTGGCATATTCTCGTTTATTGTGGATTCACTTAAAATGATGTTAGTAGGTGCATCGTTTGCATTGGTTATGTTTACTACAAATATCTTCTGGAAAATACCGCCTTGGTTATCGTTGGTTTGAATGCGTATCGTATAACTCGATTGGTTTTCGTAATCGAATACACTATTGCTATACAAGCTGTCTTGTGAAACCATAAACATGCCGTTATGGGTTGATCCGACACCGTTTACTAAACTATAAGTGTAGCTTGTATTATTATCTGGGTCGGCTGTTGTTAAGTTGCCGATATACGTTTTTAATGCATTGTTTTCCGGTAACGTAGCGTTACTTAATAATACATTGGTGGGTGCATCGTTTACATTTCGTATAAATACTTGTATTAGCTTTGTAAATGAAGTTGCTCCTGATGTTGTTGTTATATAAAGTGTGTAGGTGTTTTTAAATTCATAATCAAACACTGAATTACTTCTTAACTGATTGCCGGATATAATAAAGCTCGAATTATCATTACCTGATACCGTATTATCAAAACTATAAGCGTATGTTACATTCGTGTCTTGATTAATGCTACCAAATAAACCTACCAAAGTATTCGCTGCTGTGTTCTCGTTTATGCTGTCATTACTCAATGTAATATTGGTTGGTGCATCTACTACATTTATTACCGATATCGTAAACACCTTCTCGTAAAAGGCACCTACATTATCTGATGTGCGTACGCGTATACTATAACTACTTTTTGTCTCGTAATCAAAAGATACAGATGCTCGCAATATATTGCCCGATATGTTAAAACTACCGTTGTCTGTTGAGCCTAATCCACTTACCAAGTTATACGTAAATGTATTGTTTAAGTCTTGGTCTATCGTTGCAAAACTACCAACCGGTGCGTTGATTGGTAAGTTCTCCTCTATCTGATTTTGTGTGAGGTTAATGTTTGTAGGTGTGTCGTTCGCGTCTAAAATGGTAATTACTTTTGTTTGTTGTAATATTCCTCCATTTCCATCAGACACTTGAATTCTAATACTATAACTATTCAAAGTTTCGTAATCAAAAACCATATTTGAGTATAAGGTATCGTTACTTATTTTAAAACCTATATTTCCAGAACTACCCGCTCCTGATACAAGTGAATATGTAAAGGTACCAGTTGCATCAGGATCGGTTGCCGAAATTTTTGCAACAAAATAACTAGTAGGTGTGTTCTCGTATACCTGACCATTGGTCATGTTAATATTAGTTGGTGCATCATTACTATCTGTTACGGTAAGCAATAATTGTTTTGTAAATATGCCTCCATTACCATCATTTGTTTGAATAAAAACTACATAGTTCTGCCTGGTTTCATAATCAAACAGCGCATTGGTGCGCAATTGATTACCAATAATAGAGAAATCACTATTGTTATTACCCGCTGTATTTACAAACGAATAGGTGAAAATATTTGAAACATCTTCATCAGTGGTGGATAGAGTGGCAATTACTGCACCCAGAGGTTTATTTTCTGCAAAACTTTTACCAACAGCATTTCCATCAATCAAAATGTTAGTTGGGTCATCATTAACATCGTCAATAATAATGGTTATTATACGCTCATAAATATTGTTGGCAGCATCAGTTACGCGCACACGAATAGAGTAAGTATTTTTTACCTCATAATTAAATGAAGCAGAAGCACGAAGTGTATTACCTAAAATATTAAAACTACTATTATTAGTGCTACCTAAACCGCTAACTAAGCTATATGTCATTACATCTCCCGAATCATTGTCATTTGCAGAAAGCACACCAATAACTGCTGGTATTCCAGCGTTTTCTGATATAGAAGAATCGCTAATAAATATTCCGATTGGAGCAGTATTAACATCAATAACACTTATAGTAAATGTTTGCTCAAAATAACAGCCTTTTGAATCAGTAGTTCTAACCCTAATATTATAAGCATTCTTCACTCCGTAATTGTATATCTGAGATGAACGAAGTGTATTACCCAAAATATTAAAAGAAGCATTATCATTACTTCCTGCACCCGAAACAAGCGTGTAAGTGAAGGTCTCCGGAGAGTCGGGATCAACTGATGTAAATGTACCAATACCGGTGTTTATGGCAACACCTTCATTAATTGATGTGTTACTTAAATTTAATGCAGTAGGTAGATTATTGTTTCTAAGGGTGTAAGGACTGGTTGTGACACCAAAAGCAGCGTTATCTTGAAAAACAACATTTCCTTTAGCATCATATACAGAGTCGGTTGCTGCATTGTATATTTTAAATGTAACGGTCTCGCCCGAATTAACATTACTATACACAACCACATAGGCAATGTATTTACCGTTTATTATTGTACTTGTTGACGAAACACCCCTACAAGTTGCCCCAACAAATGCAGCAACCTTATTACTTGGATTGGCCAACTCAACACAATTTACATTAGCAACAGAAGTAACGGTCATTGAAAACTGATACGAGCTTGAGTTAACACTCCAACTTGGAACAGCAGCCATAGATGTTGTTGCCATCAAAAGGCCAATAAGTACTATTAATATCCTAAACATTCTCATATACAAATTCTCTTTTAATACTTAATCAATTTCGTTCTAACCACATTTCCGCCACTGGTAACTTCTACAAAATACAAACCACTGTGTACTTGCTTTCCTCTTGCTTCCGCATTCCACTCAATATTCACTGAGTTACTCAAGCCTGTATTTTTGTATTCAAAATCATCAATAAGCTTACCGGTAACATCAAATACTTTAACACTTAATTTTTCTGATAAATTTCCTTGAACATTCAGGTAAACCTCCTTTTTGTAAGGATTAGGGAAGGCAAACATGCTAAAGTTGCCGGTAACTCCGTTGTAATAATCCTCGCATTTAACATCAGAGGTGGTTTGTGTTTGAAAAGGCATAACTAGTGTTCCTAGTAAATTTCCATTACCAAAAACAACTTTACCATCCAAGTCAATTGTTGCACCAGTTTGCTCATCCAATAACTTAAAGGTTATTTCTTCCGCATTTTTATTTGATGATATATTTAAGAAGTATAAATTTTTACCATTGGTTAATCGTGTTGGTTTTGTTATACCTCTTATCTCATTACCCACAAACGCACCAACACTGAGTCTTCCTGTTGATAATGCTTCATTACAAATGCCCGGATCTAAAACCACACTCATGGTATTTTCAAATTGTTCAGGATTGTAACTAAAATATTTGCTTTGGTATTTATTAGCTACAGCTTCTGTTTTACTAAACATGGCCGACCTTGGATAAGCAAAATCTCTAACTGCAGCAGATTTGTACATATAACCTTTGTTAGGCAACATGGTTGATAAACTACCTACCCAACCAATATTAGCATCATAAATAGCGAATTGTGTTTGGCTACTTACCCAGTCGCCATTTGTTGCATTTAATGAAGAAAATGCCTCAATAACACTTAAGTTTCTTTGAGACTCAAAACCAATCCAATTCCACCCTGAATCTAAATGAATAGGGCGAATTGAAGGATCTACTTCAACTCCTGTTATTACTAATGTGTCTATGGTACTCGATTTCCAGCGGTATGATTTTTCCGGTTTTACTCCCTTTGTAGGATTTGCGAGTGTACCGGCCCATCCATTTAAAGCAGTATAATCGGCATAGGCTGTTTGGTCTTTAAAAATATCACCTTCTGTACTTTTTACATTCCACAACAACTTATTAATATCACTAGAATCTTTCATTAGTAAATTAAATGAAATCCAGTTCCATCCTGCTGTTATTGGAACATACCTAGTAAGTTTATCTGTTGCGTTAAAAACTTGAGGGTTGGTAATGTTTCCTATTAAACTATTTGCCACGTATGGTAGCGAAGGAGTAACCTCTGTGTGGCTTTTACCTTCGGTTGCATTCCAAATTCTAAATTCAATTGTTTCTCCACTTGTTACATTACTGTATACATTTAAGAATGCATAATAACGATCTATTTGAGAAAAATATTGAAGGTTGGCAACACCTCTGCATTGGCCATTTACAAATGCAGCCAACTTATCATCAGGGTTAGTTGAGATAATATTATTAACCCTAATTTGCCCTACAATACTCATTGTATTTTGGAAAGCAGTTGGATTTACCGACCATGAAGATGGTGGCTCCGCATATACTTTTAACTTCACCAATAAACCCTCAGGGTAACCGAAATCGGTAAGCACTTGCACTTCATTTTCGTAAGAACCAATATTCACATTTGGATCAACGGTAAACACCACATTAACTGTGCTATTTGGCAAAATATTCCCCGATGAAGGATTTGCGGTTAACCATTCCGGTAAATTTTGAATGGTAAACTGCTTAATTGCACCACCTGAGTTTACTACTTTGCTGCTAAAGGTTAACGCTGCACCCTTTAATTTATTAAAGGTGAAGTCTTGGTCTTGCCATTTAACCTGATTTTTTTCAACGTATGCAATCCATGTTTTAGGCGATTGCATTTTGTTTCCGTTTAAATCGTAAACATCTTTAACCGTTACATCAAGTGTAACATTTTCTATTAGTGAAGGCAGTGTATTTGGTGTTAAAATAATACGGTCGTTATTTACCAAATAGGTAAAATTAACAGCCTCAACAGGTCGTTGTAATTTAATTTTAGCAGTTTCCGTGTTTAAACCACTTCCATTAACAACCGCACCGGTAATCACTCTTGATGGCGATTTAATGTCTGTTAAACTAGGAGTAAGTATTGGCACGCCTAAATTAATGGTATAAAGTTCAAATGGCATGTACAATACCAAGTCCGATTCTGTTCCACCTAATCTGCTTATATAATCTCTTTCAACCTGAAATTGCGTTCTTGCTGAGCTCCATATTCTTATCTCATCAACAAAGCCGTTAAACTTTCTGTCTAAAAAATCAGCACCCACAGGAGGTTGATACCCCCTTGCGCCAATCCATATTTTGTTTCCGCCAAACATCTCGAAACCTGATGAGTTAACGGTATTCTGTTGGTTTCCGTCAACAAAGGCTGTTAAGCTTGTAGCTCTTTGCATTACCAAAGCAAAATGATGCCAATTTCCATCAAAATAATTTGTAGTAACTGCTTCAAAATTGTAGCCTTTATGCTTCACATAAATTTTACCTGAGGCATCCTTTTCGATGCTCCAACGCAAAGAAGGATTAACGTCTGTTGAATCACCTTTACCATTTGAAAACAAGGCTACATTACCACCTACATTATCTCCTTTAAACCAAAATTCAACTGTAAAGTCGCTCTCTTGTGTGAACGCAATGTTAGAAGCCTCAATAATGATTGGCTCATTCACTATTTTATATGATCGTCCTTTAGGAGTTATTTCCCAGATTGCATTAACTATTGTTGCATTCCTAGATCGTATGTAATCTTTTGCAGTTGTGGTTTTTGCTTCATTAAGTCGCCAGTTTGCTACTATTCCCGATTCGGTACCTTTTAGTGTTTGGTTAATAGAGCTTAGAATATCGGATGAGTTTCTGGTTTTTGACCATAACCTTAGGTCTCTTAAATTACCCCTAAAAGCATAAGCATTGTTGTATGATAACTTACCGATTATTGTTTTTCCACCACCTTCATACTTGTTATAGATAGTTGTATTGCCGTTGTTACTTACATTACCATTCAAAAACAACTCACAAGTATTTAAATCAGAGTTATAAGATACTGTGTAATGGTTAAAGTTAACCAGATCGGTAATCGCTAAATTACTAAATACTTTATTTGTTCCTATTTGGAAATAAAACTTGTTGCTTGCATCAAAACCTATTGCAAAGAATTGGTTAGGATCAATACCTTGAGAGAAAATAACTTGTTGTCCTAAGGCGTCTCTTTTTGCCCAAAACTCAAGGGAGAATGATTTTTTATTTAGGTTTAACCCTGTTGGCACTTCAACATAATCATTGCTTCCATCAAAATATAAACTCACATTACTTTCAGTTGCACTGCCATTAAGCACTCCTCTTATGTCAAAGTTTTGGAAACTTAGTGATGCATTGTCTATAGGTTCATTAAACTGAATGCTAATCTCATCATTTGGCGATAAAATTCCGTCAGCTGGTGAAGGGTTTCCAAAAGGTGCAGGATTAATTCTATCTGCCAAACCTCTGTTAACGTCTGACTCAACACGTGCATCAGGATGCCCTGGAGCAGCACATCTACTAACGGCTCTAATATCGTAAGGACCATCTGTTACCTGACGCATATTCCATATATACTCGATATATGGTTGATTAGATGGTATGTCTGACAATAAAGAATCTGATGGGTTCTTATGGAATGTTTCTAGAATATTCCACTGTGAGCTGGATGCCGGCTTGTATTGAAATTCTATATTTTTTAGTCCACCAAAGTTGTAATCGTAACCACTAATAATAACATTCATGGTATCCTTAAAGCTGTTATTTAAGGTCCATTTATCCATTGGTATTTGTACTGTAGGTTTAGTACAAGTAGGAATAAAATGAACTGTTACATATGCTGAATCAACAAGGTCATCATCACACTGTGATTTAAAGATTAATAAAATATTTTCGTAATCGTAATATTCAGGGCCTCTTCTAATTGTAAGCGTTTTATTAATGCTTGTTCCATAGGGTACCGCAAAACTTCTGTTTGGATCCAATCCATCTATTGTTATCACGGCTCCATGAGGATTTGTTGATTCAATAACCCTCAAGTCGTATGTCTGGTCATCTTCTGATTCACTAATATTACCTAAGTTTAAATTAAAGGTTGCCGCCTCATCAGCTGGAACATTAAATTTAATGGCTTGTGGGATGGTGATTAAAGGTACATGACGCTGTAATGTACCATCAGTTAATTGCACACTTTCACCCTCTTTATAATAAGTGGTGGCAGCTACAGTATCGCTTGGTTTGTAATAATTGGCCCACTGTGGTCCTTCGTAAGGACAAGATGTTTGACCACCTCTTAACTTAAACACGTGACCATTACCTGTTCCGGGATCAACCACATCAACAGTTATTAAATCACCATCATCACCATCGTTTAAGGTGTAGCTAATTGTAGTTGATGTATCACTTACGCTGCCATTATCTGTAACATCGGTTGTACCAACAGTAAATCCTCCTTGAAATTCAACACCAGCACCACCATACATACCTTTAAAGCCAAAAGCACCTTCCTCATCCAAATATACCTCTTCATAACTGGTACTTTCTTTACTTTTAGTGGTGGCAAAAGTTCTTGTAATGGTTGCCTTACCTATACTAGTATTGGTACCATTGCTTTGCACGTTATTAATATTTAGGTTAAATACATCGTATTTTTCCCTCTCATTTTTAGCTAAGGCTTCTTTCCAAATTCTAATTTGGTTGTTGTAGTAACGAACCGAATCAATTTCATATAAAGTATCGGGTCTAAACGTATAACTAGGTCCTGTTTTATCAATTTCATCTAACACCAATGGGTTGTTTTTATTCCTGATGTTTCCCCAAATCGGATCATCATTATTAGCCGCATATTTAGTGTCATAATCAGGATCTGAATTGTTGTTAAAGTTTATTAAATACCTTAACTGGTTGTTCTTTTTTCTTCCTTGGGTGAATACTAAATTCCTTGCTTTTTTAAGGTTTGGTATAATGATATCTTCAATCTCACCAACAGTGTACGCGAAAACGGTCTTAATTCCACTTGGGTCAATAGAAATAGATTGTTTAATACCTATTCTGTAACCATTAATAATGGTATCACCACAAATAGCACCAGGTATTGAGCAATCTGCAGCCCTAACTAGTAACAAATTATCAGCCAAACCAAAAGCATAGTTGGTAGAATGGCCAAAAAACACATCTGCTTTAGCACCAACTTGATCAGGACCACCACCAGTAGATAAATCTATGGACGTACTTAATGTAGAAATCTCTTCCCCATTAGTACCTATAGAGCTGTTTTTATTAAAACCGCCACCCAATTGCACACCAATTTCACTTTCTGTACCTACCATTACACCCAAACCAACAGTGGTTTCCCACTTGGCACCAAGATAGACTGTTGACATAAAGTTACCACTATTGTTACTTAAATTTGAATAGCGCTTTATTGAAGTATAATTTGTGTTTTTAGACCAAGTTGCAGAGCTCGCAGAACCAGGAGGATCCCTTAAAATTAAATCAACCTTCTCGGGACCACTTGTCATAAAAGATGCCCCACCTCTTCCTCTTGCGCCAAATACAATCCCTCTGAATGATGAACCTGAGTTAGGAAGCCAATTTCTGGTTCTTGCTCCATTATTTCCGGTAGTAAAAAACGTAGCCTGAACAGGTAATGAAAAACTTTGTGAAGGGTTTAATGCATTTGTTGTAATGTTAGGATTTCCGCACCTAAAAGAGTATTCGGCATAACCATTGGTAACTTCTATCGTTTGATTTTTTGTATCAAGTGTTGCCATTCCATTATCAACAACAACAGAACCATTTAATGGAACCCTACTAACAACATTGGGTGTTTTATCCTTATTGGTATAAATATCATAAGCATAAATACGGGCATTATAGGTTTGAAATTGATTAAATACAGGATACCTGAATGGACTAACCGGAGTAAGGTTAAATGTGGTTACGCTATCTATTTTTATAGATAACTCACCAACAAAAGCACTATCTGTAGGTGTTTTACCTGTTTTACGTGCAAACTCTATATTCGGTACATTGTAATAAATAAAATCTTTTTGGGTGTGATACTTTACCGAATCTATTTTAGATATGGTTGTTGTACCTGGTAAATAAACAGTATCGTAAGCAGTTACTTGATTTACGAAACTTGTTAAATCTAAAACATTTTGTATACCAAAATTTATATCAAGTTGTGTTGGAACCCTAGCAGTATCAATAGTATAAACTAATGGAGGTAGATACGCGATATATTCACCAGTGCTATCATTTGTTACAACAGATAGTCTTTTGCAACCATTACCCATTTGCGATTTAAAGTGAATTCTTGCTTTACCTATGTTGTTTAACGAACGACCTAGTCCGGGAACTTTGGCAGCTTCAATAGGACCACCAACCGCTCTACCAATTACCTTAATTAGGGTACTGTCTATAAACTGTATATCGGCCTTAGGATTCTGAAAATTAAATTCACCCGTACTTGGAAATCTACCCGCACTAAATATGTGGCCTTCTTTCTCTACTGTAATTACATGGTTTCCTATTGGAACTTGAATTTCAAATGTTCCATTCTGATTGGTTGCAACAGGTACATTATTTTTATTAACGGTTTGATTATCTATTTTTAATTGTATGCCCTCTGCAGGACAACTGGTTCCATAATAATAAACTGTTCCGCTCACCGTAAAAGAAGAAATATCGGTAAAGTTTTGTTCGCTATGAACGCCTGCTCCTTCACCTATAAACACGGTTCTGTTAATTGGTGTGAAGGCATGTGTTTCAAAAGATGGTGTAATACTAAATACCTGGCCTGTACCAATGTATCCTATATTGGTTACTACATAAGTGCCTCTATCATCAGTAAAACTCGCATATGCTAATTGAGAAGTAGAGGGAATAGAATCACTAAAAGATCCATTAGTAGTAATACCATGATGTTCATTGTACACTAGGCCTACTCTTGAGTAATCAAAAAATCCATTATATCCATTTATTTTCTCATCAAATGTGTAATAAGCCAACAGGCCGTTGTCATCCGGATTAACTCTTCTAGAAAAATCTTCGGTAACTTGGAAGGCAGTTTTTGCACGGTTATATATTCTAACCTCATCCATGTATCCAACAAAATTAGTTCCCATTTCCAATGATGAATTATTCATCGGCAAAAGAGAAAATCCAGCCAACGCAATACCGCCTGATCTTATTCCATTTAGATAAATAATCATAGAATCCGACCTAAGAACTGCTGTTGCTTGATTATAATTATTTGCCAAAACTGGCGTAGATAAAACAGCTAATGTTGCACTGCCATTATAAGCATGTACTTGTAGGTTAGAACCTTGTAGTCTTAACGAAAAAGTTTTTGATCCTGAAGTTAAAAGAAGCAAATTCTTGTTACCAACTGTACTTGCCGCATTAAACCATGTTTCAAGTGTAATTCCTGAAGTCAAGTTCATTTTACCTGAAGCCGAGACATTAAGCCTTCCTGCATTATTTGCAAAATACATTGATGCCCCTACAAAACTTGCAGCAGATGGGCTAACAATTACCTTGGCATGATTTAAAGCAAACCCACCCTGATAAGAAACACTTCCACTAACTGTACCAAATGCCGAACGAAATCCAAGGTCTTCAGAAACATTACTGTAACGCGTGAAACCTGCACAATTCATTACACCTATAATGGTGTATTTATATAATATACCTGAAACAGCATTATTATCTATGTAATTTTCTGTTCCTTCACCACTTGTTCCAATTAAAACAGAATCAGCAGTTGTACCATATACTTTTCTGTATATGCGGTAGTAATTTAATAAGTCAACATTAGGTGAGTTCCAATCCAGTTTAACCATATCGGTGTGGTAACCCTTAGAACATTTTAACCTAGAAGTTGTGGTATTAAATGATGCTGATAAATCAGGAAAGATTCTTGTAGCGACAGAAGGTAATGATGGTGTTCCCCCCGGCTCACAATCGTTTTTTGCCCTAACAGTATAAATGTAGTTAACACATTTTATCACAGAATTATCGGTAAAAGTTTGTGTGTTAGCACCAACGGTAAACGTAGTAGATCCTGGTTGACCTTGAATGATTCTCTCTATAACAAAACCATTTTCATTGGTTGATGCATCAGTCCAACTCACAACTATGCCATTATTTGCGCCATTAACAGCAACATTAACGTTTGTTGGAGCGGCAGGAGCATCAGGCGCCTGACCTACATAATAAGAGGCTGATAGTGCTTCACCACAGGTTCCTACAGTTGCCACTTTATAGTAATAATTAGTTGATCTTAGAGGAGGAGCATCTGCATAACTCCGCTCACTACCGCTTAAAGTTGCAGCTCTGGTGGCTTCTGTCCAAGGACCTGTTATCGAAGTTCCTCTAAACACTTTAAAATTTGGAGGATTGGAACCGTTAAATCCCCAACTAATATTTACAATACCATCACACCTAGTTGTGGTTGCCGTTATACCAAAGGGTGGAGTAGCCGAAGCATTTAATGAACTAATTACCGGGTTAGAATTTTGACTTGATATAGTGGCTCCACTAGCTGTTGTTCTTACAGCTTTTACATAATAATTTAAAGGCCCTTGTATGGTGTTAAAATCGTCATAAGTGGTTTGGGTTGATGATACTGTTGCAATCTTTACATTGTCCCTGTATACCTCTTGGTCGTAAGAACAAGGAAAACTACCGGGGGTATTCCAATTTAAAGCAACCTTGGTACAATGCGCACCATTTGTTGAATTCAGTGTATTAGGCGAGGACAATACCGGTAAAGAAACCGTTAATACAGATCCCGCTGACAAATAGTTCCAAGGACTGATACCCCCGAAGTTACCTCCGGTAGAAATATTGATAAAGCCATTGGTTTTGTAAGCATTAGCCGGAATATTATTCCAAATAAAATCTATGTAACTTAACGACCCTTCATTGGTTTTATTCCCAATGGTTATAGAGTGACCTCCAACTGCTCCGAGGGAGTACCAAATATCACCACTACCGTACCATCGATCGGACCAATCATTTGCGTAAGCAGTAGTATTGTGGGCACCTTGAGCAAATTGAATCCAACTTCCATTTTGTGTTTGGTAGTAGAAATTAATATTGTTTACATCACGCTTATCATTTTTTTCCTGATAAAGGAATCTGATTTTGATTTTACTTTGTGCACATTCGCCATTCATGTAAAATGCCGATACGTGTGTTAAGGGTTGAAACATAAACTGGGAGAATGCCGGTTTTGAACCAAATAAAAACAGCAAAATCATTAGCCCTAGAACATAAATCCGCCTCATCTTATAAAACAAAAAATTCATAATAAATAATTAATTATGGGTAATTTTTAGACAGAGAAGGGCAAGACAATATTATTTAAATTATATCGTGTAATACTGTTAAATATCAATTCTTGATTTTGTTAGACAATTGTTAATGCCCTAACAATTGCATTTATTCAATAGCAATAGCACTTTCAGATTAACATAATAAATGCATACATAAACATGTACTCATGTGGTACATATTTATTGACTTAAACTATTGTGTATTTTTTTTTAATCTGTATGTAATTACGGTTTTAAAGTTCATCCTAGAAATGTTTGTATCAATAAAAAGGCAAAAAAAATCCCCCTTCCAAAATGTTGGAAGGAGGACAGAAACTCATTCGTTTTATACTATTGAATAATCACCTCAACCCTGC
>DITN01000066.1 GCA_002422865.1 Bacteroidetes bacterium UBA6183
TCTATCCAACAAAACATCTTCTACATGCTCCAATAATTCTTTATCAATTTCATCGTAAACCTCTAACTGACTAGGGTTAACAATACCCATATCCATTCCGTGTTTTATGGCATGATACAAAAATGCAGAGTGCATAGCCTCGCGCACTTTATCGTTACCACGGAAAGAGAACGACACGTTAGAAACACCACCACTAATTTTAGCACCCGGTAAATTTTCTTTTATCCATTTGGTGGCATTAAAAAAGTCGATAGCATTTTGACGATGCTCCTCCATACCTGTTGCCACCGGAAAAATATTCGGATCGAAAATAATATCGCCCGCAGGGAAATGCAGCTTTTCAGTTAAAATGCGGTAAGCCCTTTCGGCAATTTCAATTCTACGTTGATAGTTGTCAGCTTGGCCAACTTCATCAAACAACATAACAATTACAGCTGCTCCAAAACGCTTTACAATTTTAGCTTGGCGAATAAATTCTTCTTCGCCACCTTTTAGCGAAATAGAGTTTACCACACATTTGCCTTGCACACATTTTAAACCAGCTTCAATAATTTCCCATTTCGATGAATCTATCATAATAGGCACACGCGAAATATCAGGTTCGGCCATTACCAAGTGTAAGAAACGAGTCATGGCTTCTACACCATCAATCATTCCTTCGTCCATGTTAATGTCTATTATTTGTGCACCACCTTGCACTTGCTCGCGAGCTACATCAAGGGCTTCATCAAAATTACCCTCTTTAATTAGGCGTAAAAATTTTTTAGATCCGGTTACGTTGGTACGCTCACCAACATTTATAAAGTTTGAGCCTTCAAATATTACCAATGGCTCTAATCCTGAAAGTCGTAGTGTATAGTCTTTTTTCGTCATGTATGGTTTTCAAGAAAAATCGAGGCAAGATATGCATTAAACACAATTCAAAAAAAAATAAAGCCATATTTGTGACCATTAGTTCAATACTTTGATTAAATTAGTGTTATGAAAAAAATAGCCTTTACTCTTCTTCTCATACTTAGCAGTATGTTTGTTTTTGCCCAGCAAAAAGTTTCAATAACCTTATCTCCTGAACATACATCGGATGTTACTGTAATCAAAGCATCGCCAACTACTAACTACAAAGGTGATCAGCTTTATGTTACAAGCTTTTTACTCGGTAAAGCTCATGTTAGTAGAGTATTGATGAACTTTGATCTTTCGTTTATACCTGTTGGCAGCACTATTGATTCTGTTGTATTAAGATTAAAAAGATATGACCACCCAGTTATTGGGAGTGGATATGGAAATGAAATGAATATTTACAAAAACACATCCATCTGGAATGGCAGTACTGTAACATGGAACACTTTACCAAACAGAAGTGATAGTGCCATAAGTGCAACTAATATTGAATACATTAAAAGTGATGAATTTACAGAAATGTGTCGTTATTTTATCAATAATCCGGATAGCAACTTTGGCTTTCAACTGTGTGTACCCAATGAAGAAGACTCAAATGCAAATAGAAATTGTTTCTTCTACTCAAGCAATAATGCCGCTAATTTGAGACCCATACTGGATGTTTATTTGAGCGACAGCATTGCATCTTTTATTTCACCCAATACAAATGACACGATTTACAATTTTGACTATATAAGAATTGCATGGCTCGCCCCTTCCACAATAAATCAAATACGTTTGGACTATACAACGGATGGTGTTGACTGGATAAAAATAGCCGATTCAATCCCGCAAATAAGTGGAAGTTATTCTTGGTTAACCCCACTAACAATCGACTCATTTATGCTACGCATGACTGATGTTCAGAACCCGCAGTATCAGATTCATAACAACTCTTATTTTAAAATTCGCAAGTCCAGTATTTTTCGCATTAAACTCGGCCATGAAGATGACGGAGAGGATGCCTCTATTTCATCTCGTTATGGCGGATCCAAAGGTTTAACTGATTTAACAATGGGATACAGTACACCACCATATGCCCATAATGTACTCTCATTAGTTGATTTTGATTTAACTGCTTTACCAACTAACACTCAAGTCCTAAAAGCATCATTATCATTATTTAGTTATACAGCTCGCCCCAAATCAAATTTGGAGATTAGCATTAACAAAATACCTTGGCAAAATACGGTGATGGCCCCCGATGACTTCTACAAGTTTAATAACCAAACAGTTTCCAAATCAATTGTGGCTTCCAACTACGATAACCAATGGAACTTGATTAGACAGAATGTTAAACCATTAATTGAAGAAATGTTAGTAAGCAGTGAAGATGTGGGCTTTATGATTAAGTCAATTAGCAATCAAACAATAGATACCTTTGCTTCAAGCAATTCGGCCATCGAAAACTTAAGGCCAGAACTTGTGATTCACTTTCTGGTTACAACGGCAAACGAGAACCCCGCATTAAATCAAACCAAAAACTTACTCAACTTATACCCAAACCCTGCTATCAATAAGGTTTTCATAAATTTAGATTTTAATTACAAAACAACTATTCAAGTAAGAAGTATTGAAGGGGCTTTAATCACAGAGCAATTTATTGATAAAAAAACGCAAGAACTCAACCTACCATCAACCACCTCCAATGGAATTTATTTTGTAACTGATTTGTCATCTAAAAAAACATACAAATTGATACTGAATAGATAATTTAAATCTCATTCGTTTGTGGTTAAACAATACGGAAACGGCTTGATTAAAGTTTGAATGATATTATTCGAATTGATGAATTCGTATCAATATAAAATAAGTTTTTAATCCTTGTTCCTGACTTAATTCAAAAAGATTCGCAGGTTATTAAGTAAAATCATCATGTGTCGTATGGAGTATGTCAGGCATGGTGATGATAAAAACAATAAATATTGTTTGATTTAATCTGAAGAATGAGATGCAACTATTTATAACTGAAACATCTTTTAAATGTGTGGTTAGAGTTATGGAATTATAAATACCTTTATTATGAGCGCACCTCCAACATCCTCATCACCTGTTCGTATTTAACCGGAAACAGACTCTTTAATAAGGACAACATCTCTTCTCTTTCATTTGGGCTCATCTCCAACAATGACGAAACAAAATCGTCCCAATTGTGAATGTTATAACGAAATGAATCAATTGAAGCCAATAAAATTACCTGAACGGTATTACAACTAAGTGCATTACAAATACCTTGTAAACGTTCAAAATCTAAATGTTTGATTTTGCCTGATTCAAATCTGGAGTAGGTGGTTTTGTCTTTATAGCCAGCTTGCTTTGCAACCCAATCTTGACTATAGTTTCTTAGCTCCCTGATTAATTTAACGGTCTTGCCAATTTGTTGGCTGGTTAATGAGTTGTTCATAGGGTTTAGGTTGGTTGATGCAAACATAAAAATTAGTTGCGTCATATACAACCCTAGTTGCATGGTATACAACAGTATAACTTGTTTATTCTATACATGTGCAGTTAAATTTGAATTGGTAATTAACCAGTAGGCACTGCAGGGTTTATGGGTTAATTATTACGGGATGCCGAAAACGGATTAGAGTAGGCAATAAAAAACATCTAAATATTATGAAAATCATTAATTTAACAGTTGTAATTGCAATGTTTTTATTTGCGTTTAATGTTCAAGCAAAAGAAAAAATAGTAATTAAAAAAGAGGGTGGAGGACCAAAAGGTTACAGAAATGTAAAGGAAGTACATTCAGGTGGTACACACAAACTAAGTTGTAGCGAACCGGGAACGGAACAATGTTCATGGATAGAAGGTTTTACCATTGTAACAAGTACACAGTTAGTTGCCATAGACCAGTTTATTGAGGACAAAATTGGAGACAAAGATTACTCCGGTACGGGCAATTTGGCTGGCACTAACCTCTGGTTCTGCTGGGTTTATGATACCACCACAGGAACAACATCCTACTCCATTACTGAAGATGCTCCAGATTGTAATTTTGAATAATGAAAATGGCGTTATCTAATTTATCACTAAAATCAGCATCAGTAATCCTGATGCTGATTTACACCATGCCCATTAGAGGACAGCAGGTATATGACATTCTGTTAAAGAAAAAAAGTATACTAAAGAATGATGAATTTGACGATTGTAATGCTAAAATTGTGCTGTCCGACAATAAATTGATTTTATTCTCTCAACAAAACTCTCCCAAGAAAAGTTTGAATCAACTATACGAACTGAACTACCCTGCGTACGACCTTAAGACGGGACAAAAAATACGAATAAGGGTTAGAATTAATGAGCCTTTGTTTGAGTATATAAATATACAAAATACTGAAGTGCAAGTTTGTGATAACATAATCCTACTTAAGATTAATGAATTTTCGAGGCTAAATCTTGATATAGCAAAAACCAAACTTTTAATTCTGAAAAAGTTTGATAATAATACATTCACCCAAGTAGGCCATATTGACAACTTTCAGCAATACGATGGTAATAGCTATCAAATAAGCCCGAGCAAACTTTTGTTTTATAAAAACTACGACTATCATCCATTAGATGACTCTATACCAACTTTAACCAGTATTTATGATATTGAATCTGGTACATTCGAGAAACAACATGTTGAACATTTTAAAGGAATCTATGTAACAAACCTTGTTGGACAATTGGTTGCAGCTAAAAGAAATACGATTTTCAGAGCATACCCAACAGAGAACATGGTTATTGTTTCTGATGAATCGCTAAATGTTATAGATACTATCTTAATTCCAATCAATAAAAATTACACCCATCTCTACCATAAAATCGATTCAATAAAACAAGTATATCCATCCAAAAAAGAATTTATTCAGGCATCAAAAAAAATTGATGCACACATTGAACGAATTGAAAGCATATATTTATTAAGCAACAATGATCTTGGTATAATCATAAAGCCTGAAAACTTAGAAAACTTTAGCACCCGCAAACTTCTTGTATACGACCTTACCAGTAAAAATTTCACTAACACAATTCAACTTCGTTATGATTATTCGGGCAAGAAAAAAACGATTACAGAGCCTAACTTTACCTATACCAACAATGCGGTACTTTTTAGTGAAAGTATTGATGCTATTGTTTACACGGTAACTGATAAGTTCATAAAAAATGGCAAACTTAAGGGAAGTGAAAATCACTTCATTCATGTTATGAAATACAACCATAAAACAACGATTTCAAAACAACAGATAGAAAAAACAGACCATGACTTTAGCTCATTAGCCGACTCTGATATAACACTTTTCAGTCTTAGTGGTGATACCATTAGCTTATCTCAATTACTTGAAAGTAAGAGTGCTATTTTAGTGAAAAATAAAAGAAATTGTTTACCCTGTTTTAAAAAGGCTTTGATCGGCACGTCTGCAACGCGCTCGAGCGCAC
>DITN01000062.1:0-811 GCA_002422865.1 Bacteroidetes bacterium UBA6183
GCTTGACCGTTTTCGTCAAATGCCATTACAATTACAGCTGCACCGTAACGTTTGATTAATTTGCCATGATGAACAAAAGTAGCTTCTCCTTCTTTAAGAGAAATAGAATTAACAACACCTTTTCCTTGAATTACTTTTAACCCTGCTTCGATGATTTCCCACTTGGAACTATCAATCATTACTGGAACTCGAGCAATATCGGGTTCGGCTGCGATAAGATTTAGGAATTTGGTCATAGCATAAACACCATCCAACATTCCTTCATCCATGTTGACATCGATTATTTGCGCGCCACCTTCTACCTGCTCTCTTGCTACCGAAAGTGCTTCGTTGTACTTTTCTTCTTTAATTAAGCGAAGAAATTTACGCGAACCCGTTACGTTAGTTCGTTCTCCAACATTTACAAAATTGGTTTCTGGAGTTACAATCAAAGGTTCTAAACCTGATAATTTTAAATATCTATCTGAACTATAACTCATTATTTATTCTTTTATAATGTTTCGCAACATCTTTCCAAAAGGATTTACTGTTGCTAACGTATTGGCAAACCCAACATCGCTGCGACTGTAAAAATGTTTCGAATTGTATTTTTATTGTACTGTTTTTCATTGTTTCTTCATTTTGGATAATTGATAAATCAATTACATTAGACATTGCGTGCAATGTCTCTACAAGCGTCGGCAATTAATTTGATATGTTCTGGCGTTGTTCCGCAACATCCGCCAATAATATTTACTAAATTTTCCTGTAAATATTCCCGAATTAATTGTTGCATTTCTTCTGGTGTTTGGTCGTATTGTCCGAAGGCATT
>DITN01000062.1:881-125356 GCA_002422865.1 Bacteroidetes bacterium UBA6183
TCAAAAAAGCTTCCACTGTTTGACCAGAAAGTGTTCTTCCAGAAGCATCGGTAATTGTTCCGGAAACCATTATAGGAATGTCAATGCTTCGCTCATCTTTAACTTCTTCAATTGCAAACAAAGCAGCTTTTGCGTTTAATGTATCGAAAATAGTTTCTACCAAAAGTAAATCGCAACCGCCATCAATTAAAGCCTCAACTTGTTGTTTGTAAGCAATTTTTAAATCATCAAAATTTACAGCGCGAAATCCAGGGTCATTTACATCAGGTGACATAGAAGCCGTTCTGTTAGTTGGTCCGATGGAACCTGCTACAAATCTTGGTTTATCGGTAAATTCATCAGCAACTTCTCTAGCGATTTTTGCAGATTGAAAATTCAGTTCGTAAACTAAATCTTCCAAATAATAATCGGCCATTCCAATAGTAGTTCCCGAAAAAGTATTGGTTTCAACAATATCAGCACCCGCTTCAAAATAAGCACGATGTACTGATTTCACAGCTTCGGGTTGGGTAATGGAAAGCAAATCATTGTTTCCTTTTAATGGATGCGGAAAATCTTTGAAGCGTTCGCCTCTAAAATCTTCTTCTTCAAATTTATAACGCTGCAACATCGTCCCCATAGCTCCATCGAGCACGAGAATTCGTTTTTTGATTTCTTCTTGAATTTTTGACATATTTTTTTGTTACACAGAGTTACGCTAAGTTTTCACAAAGTTTCACAAAGTTTATTTTATTAATATGTTATCAAGAAATTGGAGAAATTTCCTTGGGTTATCTGCTTCCGATAAAAATCGGAATAGAATGTAGCACCTTCTACAAGTGTAGGGTTGCTAAGCTTTCGCAGGGTCTATTCCCTCCAGCTTTCGTGATAACAAACACTATATTTATGAACACTGCAAATGTAGTGACAAAATTGAAATAATGAAATTTTTTCTAAAATTTAATTAAAAAAATACTTTTAATAGATTTTAATTCTAAATAACAGCCTTAAAAAGAATATAAATCTATAAAATAATTTAAAAACTTTTATTCTAACGCTTGTTTTAAGTCGTTAATTACATCTTGAACCGTTTCCAAACCCACAGAAACGCGCACCAAACCATCAGTAATACTTACTGCTAATCGTTCTTCTTCCGTGAGCTTACTATGAGTTGTAGAAGCGGGATGTGTTACAATCGAACGTGTGTCACCTAAATTCGCTGATAACGAACACAATTTGATTTTATCCAAAAACTTTCTTCCGGATTCAATTCCGCCTTTAATTTCGAAAGCAACTATATTTCCTCCTAATTTCATTTGCTTTTTGGCGACTTCATATTGCGGATGCGATTTCAAAAAAGGATATTTCACAGAAGCTACATTCGGATGATCTTCTAAAAAATCCGCCACTTTTAAAGCGTTTTCGCAATGTTTTTCGATACGAACTGGCAAAGTTTCTAAACTTTTGGACAATACCCAAGCATTGAAAGGTGACAAAGCGGGTCCAGTATTACGTGAAAATAAATAAATTTCGCGAATTAAATCCGAACGACCAACGGTTACTCCACCTAAAACACGCCCTTGACCATCGATTAATTTGGTGGCAGAATGAATCACTAAATCGGCACCGAATTGAATTGGATTTTGAATGTATGGCGTTGCAAAACAGTTATCAATGATTAAAATTAAGTTGTGTTTTTTGGCAATTTTTCCCAATAATTCTAAATCTAAAATATCAACCGCTGGATTCGTTGGCGATTCTGCGTAAATGATTTTCGTATTCGGTTGAATGTAATTTTCAATCGTTTCTGGTTTATTTACATCGAAATAACTCGTCGTAATATTCCATTTTGGAAAATATTTGGTAAACAAAGTATGCGTCGAACCAAAAACACTACTTGCAGAAACGATATGATCGCCCGAATTCAGTAAAGCCGCGAAAGTAGAATACACCGCGGCCATTCCCGTTGCAAAAGCATAGCCATCTTCTGCTCCTTCCATTAAACAAATTTTCTCTATAAATTCAGAAGTGTTTGGATTAGAAAATCGGCTGTAAATATTGCGTTCTTTCTCCTCCGCAAAAGAAGCTCGCATGTCTTCTGCATCTTCAAAAATAAAACTCGAAGTTAAATATAAGGGAACTGAATGTTCTAAATATTGCGAACGCTCTAATTGCGTTCTTATGGCTTGGGTTTCTAATCCTAAATTTTGATTGCTCATGGTTTATTTTTTTTAAACATATAAGTCATATAAGCTTTAACTTGACTTACAAGAATTAATAAAGTTCATTTAAGAGTAAAACCTACAAAACTTATAAAATCTTGCAGGTTTTGAGTTTGGGTGGTTATAATTTTTTTTCGGATAAGCGTAAAATATCACCAAAAACACCTCTTGCAGTTACAGATGCTCCCGCTCCAGCGCCTTGAATTACGATAGGTTGCTCGCCGTAGGATTCGGTGTAAATTTCGAAAATGGAATCCGAACCTTTTAACGAACCTAAAGCTGAGTTGGCTGGAACTGAAATTAATTTCACTTCCAATTTCCCTTTATCTTGTTGTAAATCTCCAGATAATTCGCCGATGTAACGCAGCACTTCGTTTGGTCCTTGAGCGTCTTTAATGTTTTGGTAAATTCCGTCTAATTCTGAAATGCGTTTTAGAAAATCCGATGCACTTCCTTCGCGCAACGCTTCTGGTATTAAGTTTTGAATTTGGATTTCTTCAAATTCGTTTTGTAAATCTAATTCTCGTGCTAAGATTAATAATTTTCGCCCAACGTCGTTTCCGTTTAAATCCTCTCTTGGGTCGGGTTCGGTGAAACCTTTGTCGATGGCTTCTTGTAATACTTCGCTAAATTTTTTGTCTTCAATAGAGAAATTATTGAACAAATAACTCAATGTTCCGGAGAAAACACCTTTTATTTTGGTGATATTTTCACCTGACAAATGCAGTAATTTTATCGTATCAATTAAAGGTAAACCTGCACCGACATTCGTTTCATATAGATATTCTTTTTGGTTTTCCTTTAATACTTTTCGAAGTTTTTTATAAAAATCGAAACTTACTGTATTTGCCACTTTATTGGAAGAAATTAAATCAAAACTGTTTTCAGCTAACGAAATGTAATTTTCAATGAAAGTCGAACTTGCGGTGTTATCAATTGCGATTAAATTTTCTAAATGGTGTTCTTTGGCGTACCCGATAATGTCTTCCACTTTATATTCCTGACCTTTGTCTTCTAGAGTAGCTTTCCAATTTTCGCTAATTCCGAATTTATTCAACAACACTTTCTTCGAATTCGCTATTGCAAACACATTCAACTTGATTCCTTTTCGTTTTTCGATGTTTTTTGTAGATTCTAAAATTTGGGAAATCAAAGTGCCGCCAACCGTTCCATGACCAAAAATGGCGATGTTGATTTTTTTTGCTACACCAAAAATTTCACCGTGAATAACGTTTAAAGCACGCTTGAATTCATCTTGACTGATCACCAAACTAATGTTTCTTCCCGTAACGGTATTATTCAGCAAAATTGGCGTGATTCTATTTCGGATTAAAGCGGTGTATGGTTTGTGGAAATTCGTTAAATCTTGCCCAATAATGGAAATCACTGCAATGTTATCGTTTACCGAAATTTTATTGACATCTTTCGTGTAAAAATCGGTTTCAAATTCTTTTTCCAAACCCACTAACGCTTTAGAAGCCTTATCAGAATTGACTACCAAACCAATTCCTCTTTCCGAAGAACCTTGCGAAATAATGCTCACACTAATATCATTTTCAGCCATTACACGAAAAATTCGTGCATCAACGCCCGCTTTACCTAACAAACCTCTTCCTTCTAAATTAATCAACGATACATTAGTTAAAACCGAAAGCGATTTTATGCCCTCATTCGTTTGTTCGGAAGTGATTAAAGTTCCTTTATTTTCTGGATTGAACGTGTTCAAAATGCGCAATGGAATATTTTTTTCCACCAACGGAATAATGGTTTTGGCATGTAAAATTTGCGCTCCAAAATTTGCCAACTCATTCGCTTCGTTAAAAGACAAGCGCTCAATTTTTTTTGCATCTGCAACTAAATCAGGATTAGCGGTGAAAATTCCGTCAACGTGTGTGTAATTTTGAAATTCTTCTGCGTTTAAGTAATTCGCTAATAATGAAGCGGTGTAATTACTTCCATTTCTTCCTAAAGTTGTGGTTTCGTTGTGTAACGTTGAACCAATAAAACCTGTTACGATATTGACTTTATCTGTGTTTTTTTCGAAATAATCCAAGACATTTCGTTTTGAAACAGCATCGATTGGTTGCGCATTTCCGAAGTTGATATCGGTTTTTATTAATTGACGAGAATCGGTGAATTGTGCTTTGATACTGTTTTCGTTTAAAACATTAGCCACGTATTTTGCGGATAAAATTTCGCCATACGCAATAACTTGATCTTTTATTTTTTCGCTGTAATCTCCTAAAAGTGAAACGCCTTCTAATAATTTTTGTAAAACCGAGAATTCTTCTTCGAAGATATTTTCTTTCAAACCTTCTAATTGGTACTTTTTGAATTGTTCAAAATCCGCTTGAAAATTGATATTGGCTTGTGCTTTTTTTAGTAAAATCACCAATTCATCCGTAGCGTTTCCTCTTGCCGAAACTACCACTGCGATAGGTTCATTATTGAAATATTTTTGAGCAATCGTTTGAATTACTTTTTGCAATCCTTCTCCGTTTGCTAATGATTTTCCTCCAAATTTTAATATTTTCATNNAATATAGGTTTTAGTATGTTGTTTAGTTGTTCAAATTCTATCAAGAAAGCATCATGTCCGTGAATGGATTTGATTTCGTGGTAAAATGCATTGTTTTTGTAGTTTTTGACTTCCTGAAAAGCTATTTTGATTTCGTTTGCCGTAAAAAAATAATCGGTATCTACGCTAATTAGATGAATGTTTGATGTGATGTTTTTGATGACTTCCGATTGATTTTTGTTTCTAAAAATATCGGTCGTTTTCAATAAATGATTCATGAGTTTGTAAGCCGAAAGTTGGAATCGATTTTGCAATTTTTCACCATGATGTAACAACCAACTTTCCACTTGAAACAATCCTTCCGAATTTTGTAATTGGTTATGGAATTTTTCTTGGAGTGATTCGGGTGTTCGATACAATAACATGGCGTGAATTCGAGCATCGTGAATTGGATTTTTGGAATTATTTAGAATTAGATCTTGGATTAACACATTTCCAATCAACCAATCAGACGCTTTCCAATTTGTTGCAACTGGAACTAAATTCGCAATTGCTTTTGGTCGAATCGCTGCCATTTCCCAAGCAATTGCTCCGCCTAAACTTCCACCAATGACTGCAAAAACTTGATTGACTTTGAACGAATCGATTCCCTTCCAAAATAAATTAGCAATATCATACGTGGTGAAATCTTGATAATTTTCAATCAAATTTTCCGCATTTTGATAACCATTACCTGGAATATTGAAAGCCAAAACTGCATATTTTTTGGTATCGATAATTTTATCCTCACCAATTAAAGATTGCCACCAACCGTTTTCACCAAGAACTTGCGAATTTCCCGTCAAAGCATGATTCACCACCACCAAAGGCGCCGAACCAACAGGTTGACCAAATAATTGATACGACAAAATCACTTTGGATTGCACTACTCCATTTTGCAATGGAACGTTTTGGAACACTATTTTTTGAATTGTACTCATCTTTCTTTTAAAAAAAAGACTGCTTCAAGAAACCTTTCAGCAGTCTTCACTTTCAAACAAACAAAAACTAAACTACTTTTTTAATGGATTTATCTTGCTACACATTCGACAACATCGTCTTGGATTGTAAATTGCTATTTTCATTTTATTTTTATTTTTTAGAAATAAAAAAAACCTCTGCTTTATACAGAGGTTATATTGAATTAATTTACTTTTAAAATTATGCAATAGGTTTCCTCTGCGGATTGTTCCACACCATCATACACATATTGCACATTGTAAAGTTCATTTTCTATTTCCTTTAATTTGACAGGACAAAACTAGATTTATTTTCTAAAATAAAAAAATAAATAGATTATTTTTCTAAATTTTGTTATTTTAAAACAATTATTTAGATTATTTTTAATAAAAAAGAAATTAAACAAGAAAATCATTCATAAAAACTATCTTTTTGTAATTTTTAAATTAAAAAGTTAACAACCATTTGAAATTCAATTTCATTTCATACATTTGCAAACGAAAACAAAGAGGAAAAATTTGAACTGATTGCAACCTCATTAAAAAAATGCTAAAGCAGTATTACTACTCTTTACGCAATCCCTGCAATTATTTTTTCCTCGCTTAATATTTAAAAACATTTTATTATGGCTTATTTATTTACGTCAGAATCAGTGAGTGAAGGACATCCGGACAAAGTTGCGGATCAAATTTCAGACGCATTAATTGATAACTTTTTAGCATTTGACCCTGAGTCAAAAGTAGCTTGTGAAACATTGGTGACTACAGGTCAGGTAATTTTGGCTGGAGAAGTAAAATCAAACACCTATTTAGATGTACAAACTATCGCAAGAGATGTAATCAAAAAAATTGGTTATACAAAAAGCGAATATATGTTTGAAGCGAATTCTTGCGGAGTTTTATCTGCTATTCACGAACAATCTGCTGATATCAACCAAGGTGTTGATCGTAAGAAAAAACAAGATCAAGGTGCGGGCGACCAAGGTATGATGTTTGGTTATGCCACTGCTGAAACTGATGATTATATGCCTTTGGCTTTAGATCTTGCACATAAAGTGTTAATTGAGTTAGCAGCTTTACGCAGAGAAAACAAAGCAATTAAATACTTACGTCCTGATGCAAAAAGCCAGGTTACGTTAGAGTATAATGATAAAAACCAACCGGTGCGTATTGATTCAATTGTGGTATCAACACAACATGATGATTTTGATACAGAAGCCAAGATGTTGGCTAAAATCAAAAAAGACATCATCGAAATTTTGATTCCTCGCGTAAAAGCTAAATACAAAAAATACGCGAAATTATTTAACAGCGATATTAAATACCACATCAACCCAACAGGTAAATTTGTTATTGGTGGCCCGCATGGCGACACAGGTTTAACAGGTCGTAAAATAATTGTTGATACATACGGTGGTAAAGGTGCTCATGGTGGAGGCGCATTCTCGGGCAAAGATCCAAGTAAGGTAGATAGAAGTGCTGCTTATGCTACACGCCATATTGCTAAAAACTTGGTAGCTGCAGGTTTATGCACTGAGGTATTGGTTCAGGTTTCTTATGCTATTGGTGTTAAAGATCCAATGGGTATTTACATCAATACTTATGGCACATCAAAGGTTAAATTAACTGATGGTGAAATTGCCAAGAAAGTAGAGAAAATATTCGACATGACTCCTTACGGAATTGAAACCCGTTTAAAATTACGTAATCCTATTTACAGCGAAACTGCTGCATATGGTCATATGGGTCGTAAAAACGAAACGGTAACTAAAACTTTCGTTTCACCTGATGGTAAAAAATTAACCAAAAAAGTTGAGTTGTTTACTTGGGAGAAATTAGATTACGTTGACAAAGTAAAAAAAGCTTTTGGCTTAAAGTAATCACATACATTTAATATTTGAGAAGGGCAGGAAACATCGGTTTTCTGTCCTTTTTATTTGCCTGATATGGTAAGTGGTGGTTTTTTTTATGTGAATGCTCCAAAAAACAATTAGTTTTGTAAAGCCTAATCTAATTAAACCTTTTTTGAGTGACTTGTATACCACATATCATGCAATTTTTGATCACGCACCCAATTGCATAAAAATCCTTACCAAGGATGGCCAATTGCTTAAAATGAATAGGGCTGGATTGGACTTGATTGATGCCGAAAGTATTGATCAGGTATATATGCACAAAGTAGAGCAATTGGTTCACCCTGATGATGTAGCAATTTTTAGAACGGCACATCTTAAGGCTGTTTCAGGACATAAGGTTGAAGCAGAGTTTCGTATCCATACATTAAAGGGCGAAACAAGGTATATGCATAGTGTATTAAGCCCCATGCGTAGTAATGTTAATGGAGAAATTGATGCAGTTTTAAGTATTACCAGAGATATTACCCAAGAGCGTATTAACCTTAATTTGTTTGACGAGGTTGATCAGCAATTCACCTCTTTGTTTAACTACCATCCCGATGCCATTATAACAACAGATACTAACGGTAACATTAAACGGTTAAATCCTGCTGCATGTATTCTATTGGACGCAACTGAGCAGGATTTGATGAATAGAAATTACCAAGATTTTCTTGTTGTTGACCGTGAAAAAGGAACTGAACATTTTGAAAAGGCAATTTATGGCGAATCTCAGGAGTATGAGATATTTATTGTAACCCATAAAGGTAATGAGAGGTTGGTTTCTATTACATTAATACCTTATAAGCTTGCCGGTACAACGGTGGGTATAACTGCGGTGGCAAAAGATATTACAGAAATAAGAACTGCAGAAGAAGAAGTAAAATTGAAATCATATTTACTTGATAAAATTCAACAAGCCGTAATTTTATGTGATTCCAATGGCTCAGTTACTTATTGGAATGAGTATTCGTCTGCACTATTTGGATGGACTAAAGAAGAGGTATACGGAAAAAACGTACTTGAAATTTTACCTATTGCAAATAATAAGGAACATGCCGCCCAAATTTTTAATGATTTATTATCAAATAAAAATTGGGATGGAAACTTTATTGTAAGAAAAAAAGACAATTCATCGTTTACAGCCAAAGTAAGTGCATCACCATTTTATGGTAAAAGTGGTGATATTATAGGATTGATAGGGTTGGTTAGTGATGTTTCTGATGAGTTAAAAAATAGAGAGGCGGTTGATTTTCAAGCATATTTACTAAACAATGTTCAACAATCTGTAATTGCCACCAACTTAAATGGAAACATTATTTATTGGAATAACTATGCCACTAAACTATTTGGCTTTAGTCGCCAAGAAATGCTCGGTAAAACCATGAATGATTTTGGACTTCATATTGCAGCTAATAAGCAGTTAAATACCAAAATAACAAATAACCTCGCAAAAGGATTATCGTGGTCAGGAGAATACAAGGTAAATAATAAAAAAGGTAATGAACTTCATTTGTTTGCTATTATTTCACCCCTCTATCATCAAGATGTAAGAACGGGAATGTTGGCTGTTTCGTTTGACATATCAGATAAAAAAATAGTAGAACAGGAACGTGATAAACTGATAGCTGAACTTACCCAACGCAACCAAGATTTAAAAGAATACGGTTACACCGTATCGCATAGTATACGCGCTCCAATTGCCAACTTAGCAGGGCTATTGTCGTTATTGGAAAAATCGAAACTATACGATAAAGACGCGCTTGATGTTATAGAGGGGATAGAAGTTTCAACAAAACGTTTGGCCAATGTATTAAACGATTTAATTGAAACATTAAGTGTAAAAGAACGTACCAATATTGAAAAAGAAAAACTTACTTTTTTAGAAACGTTTAATGAGGTGCAATCTTCTTTACGGGCTTTAATTAATGAGCAAGCAGTTAAGCTAACCGTTAATTTTGATAAAGCACCTGAAGTGCTTTATCACAAACCATATTTGGAGAGTTTGTTATATAATTTAATCACTAATTCTATCAAATTTAAACAGCGTGATAAAAATCCGCACATCGAAATTACCTCCGTTAAGGAAGGAGATAAAACTATTTTAGTTTATAAAGACAATGGATTAGGGTTTGATTTGGGTAAATTTAAGCACAAGGTATTTGGCTTACATCAACGCTTTCATCACCATGCGCAAGGCCGTGGGTTAGGCCTATATCTCATAAAAACTCAGCTAAGGGTATTGGGTGGTAAAATTGAGCTAAAAAGTATACCTAATCAAGGCTCTACGTTTAAAATAACATTTTAAAGAAGGGTGAATTAAATTAATTAATTCACCCTTCTTTATTAGAATCCAACTAACATAATTCCTGCGGCAAATGCCCTTACATCCGGAGCTTTACTGTTGTTAAAATAAGGGGTGAGTGAGTAGTTGGCAAACAATTTAATTTTGTTGTATCCAACTCTTACTGTTCCATCAATCCTAAACGCATTCATGTTAAAATCATCCTTTACGGTCCAACGTTCTTCTGCACCGTTTGCTGTGGTTTCTGTAACAACTTTTGCCGTGGTGGTATATCTTACAATTGCTCCTACTGCAATATGAAATCCTCCATTTTCGCGCTTTTTAGTGCCCGGTGCAATTTTAATAAGTAGAGGTACATTTAAATCATAGGTATAAAGTTTATTGGTAGTTAATGCTACTCCGTTACCAGTGCTTCCTAGCGTATCAATATTCGGTGTGATGTAAGAGTTGCCTTCAAAGTGATAGTTGCTAAATTGCATGCCTAGGCCTGTGGTAAATGCCACTTTGTTTTTTATAATGTGTCCGTCAACTTCAAATAGGTTTAATCCATAAAACCAAGAGCTTCCCATTTTGGTGTTTAAAAACTTGTAATCGGTACGGTGTGTAAAATTCATGCTTGATGTGGTAAGTGCATTTACTCCTGTTTCAAATCCTGCGTATACACGTTTCATGCGCCTGCGTTTTTCAGTTTCATCAGCAGGTTTTTCATTACTGCTTTTATCATCATCAATAATAATAAACTTACGTTTCCCAATTTTTAATCGTGTGGTATCAGAATCCGGTGAGTTATTTATGGGTGGAATGGTTAGGTCTAAATCAGCAGTAAACTCATCCGTGTTGCTTTTAATTTTTCCTGCACCATCAATGTTAAACGTTTTATTTTTAGGTTCACCTTTGTAAGTTACTATACTTGCACCATCTGCTTTTGCATACAGAGATTCTGTAACCAATATTTTCGCATGACTTCCTCCATCGGTTTCAATGTTCATATTATTTACCGATAAGTTAGTGGCATTTAATATTACCGCCCCATCGGTTTTAATTACGGCATTATTTGCCTTGCCATCTAATATCAAATTTGCTCCACCATTCATGTTTACTTTGGTGGTGTTGTTTGATACAATTAAATGTGCTTTTGATGCACCGTCCATTACAATACTAAAGTCAGTTGACTTCAATGAATCTAAGCACTCTAACTTCGCACCGCCATCCATCTTTATATCGGTTATTGATTTTGCGAATAGCTTTATTTTACCGGCTGCGCCAAAATTATCACCAATGGTAAGTTCATTGTTTACTACTTTTAATTCACCAATAAGTTGTTCGGCATTGTTTTGAATGTATACTGAATACCTGTCGGCAATTACCAATTCAACATTTGCAGTTGCAATTAAATTTATTTTGGTAAATTCACCTATAGGCTGACTGTTTTGTGCTTTTACAGGTTTTAAAAAGATAAGCGGAGCTCCTATTAAAGCCAGTGTTTTTATTATTCTTGTTTTCATAATTTGTTAGTTTGATAGTAATACGATTTGCTGTTTGTAAAAGTTACAGTAGCTGAAAAAAATTATTTTCTAGACCAGGCAAAACCTAACGCTGCAACTTCAAAACGATTGATACGTCCTGATGTGGTGTCTTTATTAATTGTTAAATCGGCACCGGTTGTTTTGTTTATAATACCCACCAAAGTAATTTCTTTATTGGTATCTGTTTCACCAATTAACTGGTTGGTATTTTGTTTTACTTTTTTAGCTACTAAAGTTTTAATGTTGTCGAACTGCTCTTGTTGGGTTGCAGTAGGAGCTTTAGCCACGGCTAATACAGGTAAAACTTGTGCCTGTGGCTTACCAAGAGTAATATTTGTTTGTTCTATTTGGGCTGAAAAAGTAGAGACAACTTCAGCCTGAACCATTACCTTTTGTATGGTTACTATTTCTTGTTTTTGATTAACCACAGGATTTATTTTTTCGGCTTGGACATTTTCTTTTGTTGATGTTGTAACCAATTGAGGTTCGTCAATTATTGTATTTTTAGTTGCTGGTGTTGCACCGTTTTCTTTTTTTAAAGCAACAGTTATTTCTTGTTTATTCAACCCAACATAAAATAACGAAACAGTGCTTAGTAGCACAATAACAGCAGCAATACGCAGTATGGTTTGATGCCAAGTAACTTTTAAGGTTGGCTTTAAAAGTTGATCTTTATACTTAAAGGTAACTGCCAAATCAGGTGTGGATTTGGTTAGGGAAAACAACTTTTGCTCGTATTGTAATGTTGGGTTTTGTTTGATGACTTGTTGCAGCGTGTAACTTTCATCCATAATTAATTCGCCTTCCACTTCTTTAACCAAAAGTTGTTGGTGGAAATCGTTTTCCGATTTTAACAAAGCACTTTTATCTAAGCTTACTTCATCTGTGTTTAAAGCAAATGATTGCATGGATTCAAACTCTTGTTTGATATCAGCATGTTGCTCTAAAAACAACAATACCTCGGCCACCTCGTTAGGAGATAAAGCTCCTTCAAGATAATCCATTAGGTATATTTCGTAATTGTTTTTATCTATGCTCATATCACCTGATATAAATTGCCAATATATTCTTTTAAAAACACACGTGCCCTGTATATATAAACCTTAACCTGACTTTCACTTAGTCCGGTTATCTTGCCAATTTCATCATAATTGTAGCCTTCATAATCGCGCAGTAAAATGACCGAACGTTGTATTTCATTCAGTTTTGATAAGGCCTCATTTAACACTTCTTTTACATCACTATAACTGTTGTGTGTTACGTAATCGGCATCTTTCACATTTTCAAAATCACCTGTAAACTTATCGCGCCTAATGCCATCTATCATGGTATTATAGGCCGTAGTAAATAAGTATGATTTAACAGTAGCTGATTCGATTTCCGATAGTTTTACCCACAGTTTTTCAAATGCATCTTGCACAATATCTTTAGCCTTATCCTCATCTTTTATATTTTTGAGGATAAAGCGAAATACACCATCGGCATATTGATTAACACAACTGTTGTATTCGTTAACTGTCATTGGGCTTGTGGTAATACGATTCAGACATGCCATAAGTTACACACCCTATAAGTATCAATCCAAAAATACTGAAATTCAGCACAATAAAAATTTTGAATGGTTTAATTTGTACATACTCAACCCAAAACTGTAATTTAGTAATAACTAAATTTTGCCTAATGAAAGTACTTGAGTTTTTAATTGATGTATTCAGTTGGTTGAAAATTGTGGCATCACCCTTTTTAATAGCCGCAATTATAGCCATAACTATTTACCTGAATGTAGCGGGAATATTGGGCCTTGTATTATCAGTAAGTATGCTGTTGGTAGGTATTGTTGTAGGAGTAATTTTGGCTACACGTATCTGGAAAACACAGGGTACCACCACCTTTTTGGCGCGTATACACGCAACCCCCGAGTTGGATAAAGTTAATCAAGAAAAGAAATAGGAATTAAAATTCAAGTACCACTTTTTCTCTTTCTTTTTTCATTCGCGCAGGTATGGCTGCAAGAAGCGCGGTTGTAAAACTTTCAATCAATTGTTTTTTCAAATCAACGCGGTGTGTTACCACACTTATTTCACGAACAGGATCCGGCTTTTTAAAATAACGGACGCGTTCCATTTGGTCATCGTTAAAATCAAAAATGCTTAGCTCGGGTAAAATGGTAATTCCACTGTTTATCTCCACCATTTTTTTAAGTGTTTCCAAGCTACCTGTTTGGTATTGGAATTGCTTATTTTTCGAGTTGCCTTTATTTCCGGTACAAAGATTTAGAACCTGGTTGCGCAAACAATGTCCTTCGTTGAGTATCCAAGTTTCAGTTGCATCAATATCATCAGGTACCAGCGTTTTTTTGTTAAACAGCTTGTTGTCCTCGCTCATGTATGCCACTAACGGCTCATAAAACAAAGGAGTGTATTGTAAATAACCCGCCTCAATCGGTGTGGCCATAATGCCACAATCTAATTGGTCGTTTTTAAGTTGTTGTAAAATTTGTGTAGTGGTAACTTCTACTATCTCAATATTTATTTTAGGGTGATTTTTCATAAAATCAACCAAAAACAAAGGCAATACATAAGGCGCAATAGTGGGTATGATACCAATTCTGAGCTGGCCTGTTAGTTCACCTTTTTTATCTTCGTTAACAACCTCGGTTAATCGGCTGCATTGCTTTAAAACTTCTCTGGCTTGTTGTATTACACGTATGCCAATTTCTGTAGCTACAACAGGTTGGCGGCTTCTGTCAAATATTCTGATACCAAGCTCTCGTTCTAGTTTTTGTATCTGCATGCTCAAGGCAGGCTGACTAACTGAACATTTTTCGGCAGCGGTTAAAAAGTTACCATGGGTATCAACCGCTATTACGTATTCAAGTTGTGTAATCGTCATATCAACAAAACTAATACATATTTCTTTAAGATAGCTTTGGTTGATATTAATCAGATTTCAGTCAGATATTTATCATGAAATAAAACGCAAGATATGTTGAGATAATAGCTCAGTTTCCTCGATATGCCCCATGTGGGCACTGTTATTTAAGTAGGCCACATAGCTTTGTTTGCAGCGTAAAGATTGATGTAACATATCTTCTTGAGGGATGAGTTCGTCATACTTACCAATTCCCCAAAACACAGGCAAAATTGTTTGCTCTAAAAAAGCAATGGAGTCTTCTCGGTTTTTCATAGCGGTTAAAGCCTCACTTAATCCCTCAGCGGTAAAATCATCAGCAATATTAACGTAAGGTGTAATGACCTCTTGTGGTGTATTAGGATGAAACAAGGGTGGAATAAAATTACGTGCGTAAAACGATGGTCCTTTTTCGGTTATTAACCTCTTAGCTTGATCGCGTTTTAGTTTACGTTCTTCACTATCTGATTTGGCAGTGCTGTGCAATAATCCAAAGGAGGTAAGCATATGGCCATACTTTTTGGCAAAAGCTAAGGTAACATAACCGCCCATACTATGTCCTATTAACACCACTCTGTTTTCGCCTAAATTAACAAGCAGTTGATACAATGCATCTGCCATGCTTTCCATTGTGGTATTGGTTAAAGCAGCCGATTTCCCCGCACCTGGTAAGTCGGGTGTAATTACTTTACAATGCTCCTTAAGCAACAACACCTGCTTGTTGAAGCAGGTGTTGTTTTCACAAAATCCGTGAAGAAGCACTACTGTTTTGCCGGTTCCGGCTATTGTGTAGTGTAACATAGTGTTTTAAACTATTAGTAAAATTTGTAACGGTTATCTTCTACTTTTTTCAACTCTTTTAATGTTTCAAAAGTTCCGTATTCTATGCGTTGAGATAACTGTGTTTGCATTTCATTTTTGTATACACTGAAATCGTTGATTGCAGGAGCTTCGTTTACCTTGTTGATGGCATAAATGTAAACAGCGTTATCTCCCTTAAGCGGACCGGTAATTTTACCTGTTGCTTTAGCACCAAATAAAGTACCTACCATAATATTGTCAGGACCAATATAAGCGATGTTACTATTGTCAAATGATTGTCCTGTAATTGGGGTTACACTAAGTTGTAACTTGGCAGCAATATCTTGGATATTATTTGCGCCAGCCAATGCACTATTGGCTTTTTCTAATAATTGTTCAGCCTTTTTCTCTTTGCGGTAGTCAGCTTCAACGCGCGCTTTTGCAGTTTCAAAGTCGGCTTTACCTTTTTCGCGAACTGCAGTTAAAACAGCCACAATAAATTTATCGTTAACCGAGAATACTTCAGAAACATCTCCTTTTTTAGCATTAAATGCCCAGCGAACAACTTCACGTGCTTCCATTACACCACCAACTTGTTTGTCATTTTCACGAACAAACTCAGCGGTACGTTTTATTAATTTCTGATCAGTGATTAATTTATCAAATGCTTCAACATCTGAGCAATTTGCTGCAAATTGACTTGCTGCATTGTAAGCGGTTGATGTGGTTGATTCGCTTGGTTGAATCGAACGGCTTAATACACCTGCACAAACCAATTTCTTCGATTTGTCTTCAGTAATTTTTAAGATATGAACACCGAATTGCGTTTTAAGTACACGCATATCACCTTTTTTACCGGCCAATACCGCATCGTTAAATTCTTTAACCATTTGGCCTTCGCTAAACCAACCTAAATCGCCACCACGTTGCGCTGTTCCATCAGTTCCATACTGTGCAGCCATTGCACCAAAATCGGCACCACCTTTTATTTGGGCCATTACCTCATTGGCTTTTTTAATGGTTGCTGCTGTATCGCCATTTTCTGTTTTAAATAAAATGTGGCTTGCACGCATTTGGAATACAGTATCTTGTTTGGTTCCTACAATTTTGTAAATGTTGTATTTGCCTTCGCTAAAAATTGGTCCGATAATGGCACCAACTGAATCGCGGAATAAACGACCTGCAATTTCTTCCGGATAAGCTGAGCGTGATTTAGCGGTTGGGTCGAATTTAACATCGCTGTTTGCATCAACGTATAAAGTATCGTTGGTGGCCAAAGAGAATTGAGCCAACTGATCAACTACCCATTTTTCTGCAGCAGCAGTGTCGCTTGAACTTGCAACTGCATCAAACATTACAAAGTCTAATTTGCGGCTATTTTCTTTTTCTGCATACTTCTTTGTGTTTTTGTTCATGTATGCTTTCAAGTCGCTTTCTTCTGCAGCAATACTCGAATCAGCAATACTGAAATAGTTTAATGCCACGGCATCAACATCAACAGTTTTAGAACGGTTGGTATATAATGCTTTTGCTTCTAAAGAAGTTGCGTAAACACCTTTACGAATTAACGCATAGTATTTTTTGGTTAATCCGTCTTGTAACAAATATGTTTCAAAATCGTGTAAACGTTTTTTAGCATCTGCATCACCTTTTTCGTTAATCTGTTTTAGGTTGCTAACTACCATTGATTTATCGAAAATACCGGTTTGAGGATTGGTAAACGATTGTTTTACCTGAGGATGAATATTGTCTCCAACAAACATGTCAGTTAACTCTTCGTTGGTTACTTTAATGCCAAGGTTTTCATATTCACCTTCCATAATACCCTCCATAACCATTTGGCTCCAGGTTTGTTCACGCACCATATCAATGGTGTTTTGATCCATTGCTGCATCAGGTCCCATTTGTTGGCGAGTAGCTTCAGTATTTTGCACTACTTTGGCTTCAAATGCCTTTACACCAACTTCTTCCCCATCAATTACACCCACACTTGTGCTTTGTGAACCGCCAAAAATACGGCTGTTGCTTTGTAGCGCATCCGAAATTACAAATAGCGCTAAAGCCCCGCCAATCACTACTATGGCTAAGCCCGATCTGTTTCTGATTTTCTCTAATATCGACATGTTATATCTAGTTGTTTTTATTGTTCTGTTTAATAAAGCGAGCGAAAATAAATTTGTTAATCGTATAAAGCAACAAAATTTAGCTTGCAGGATAGCTTTAAAATCAAAACTTTGCAAACAATTCGTAAGTAAACATGAACAATTCATCGACAAATACTCTAAATAAAACACGCTTGTTGTTAATTCCCAACTATTTAGCTGATGATAATCCGTTAGATTTTATTGCAGATTTTGTGCGTCAACAAGTTCATCACCTGAAACATTTTGTGGTTGAAAACGAAAAAGTAGCTCGGGGTTTAATTAAAAAGCTCAAATTAGCATCAAGCCAACAAGAATTAACCATACTTTTATGGAATGAGCACAGTAAGCCAGAAGATATGCGCGAAATTATCGATATGCTTAAACATGGAGTTGATGTTGGTATTATAACAGACGCGGGTTTACCTTGTATTGCCGATCCGGGTGCAGACATAGTGAAAATAGCCCATGAAAAGGGGATTGAGGTTGTGCCGTTACCTGGTGCATCAAGCATTTTTATGGCTTTAATGGCCAGTGGTTTTAATGGCCAAGGTTTCACGTTTAGCGGCTATTTACCAATAGATAAAATTCAAAGGGCGAAACGTATTAAGCAATTGGAAAGCGATTTAATTAGCCGAAAACAAACCCAAATTTTCATGGAGGCACCTTATCGCAACAACCAATTGTTATCTGATGTATTAGCCAATTGTGCCGCCCAAACAAAACTATGTATTGCATGTAACATCAGCGCTTTAGATGGTTTTATTAAAACTAAAAGTGTGGCACAATGGCGTCAGCAGGTGCCCGATTTGCATAAAAAGCCTGTAATTTTTGTGTTAGGAAATTAGTTTTTAAAACCATTCATCGTGATAAAGCGTATATTGGTTACGTAAAAACAACATGATAAAAGTTAATAATGCGTTCGACAATCCTTCCAGAGTAGCCGCCCTGCAAGATTTCCAGATAATGGATACAGAGGCTGAAGAAGAGTTTAATGAAATTGTTGAACTAGCCTCTAAGATATGTAATAAGCCGGTTTCGCTCATCTCATTAATTGATAACAATCGCCAGTGGTTTAAAGCCAAGGTGGGCATTGACCTGACGGGTACACCTGTTGGTATAGCTTTTTGCAAGCATGCAATTGAACAGAACAATGTTTTTATTGTTGAGGATGCTACAAAAGACGAACGCTTTAAAAATAACCCATTGGTTATTGGTTACCCTGATATTAGGTTTTATGCAGGCACGCAGTTACAAACCGAAGATGGATACAACATTGGCACACTGTGCGTTTTAGATAACAAGCCGGGTGATTTAACAATCGACCAACAAGAAGCATTAAAAATTTTGGGTAACCAAGTAGTTAAACAACTTGAACTAAAAAGAGCGGTTAGGGTACTTCAAGAAAAGAACCGTCAAATTGAGGCTCAGCAAAAAGATTTAGAGCGACTTTTAAACTTTAAAGATAAAATTTTTGCTGTTGTTGGTCATGATTTGCAAGGGCCAATTAATGGATTGATTCAAATGTTGGATTTGGTGAGTGAGGGTCAACTATCTGATGAAGAATTTAAAGGGGTGATGCCCGTTTTACTTGGTCAGGTGAAAAGTGCCGGGAGCATTTTAGATAACCTACTTGCTTGGGCTAAAAGTCAACAAGCTGGATTATCAATACAAAAAATACCAACCGATATCAATACATTGCTACAGGAGGTTTTAGATACACTCTTGCCCGATGCCAATCAAAAAAACATAGCATTGTGCGTTACTGCTGATTATTCTCTGCCAAATATTGCTATTAATAAAGATGCGGTAATAATTGTGCTAAGAAACTTGATTAAAAACAGTGTGAAGTTTTGTAATAGCAATGATAAGGTAACCATAACCTGGAGTGTTGAAGGCGGAAAAGTTCTCTTTAATGTGGTTGATACCGGGATTGGTTTTGACGAATCAATTGGGGCTAAATTGTTTAATCCGGCAGAGCATGTAACAACCTACGGAACCGCGCGTGAGAAAGGCACAGGACTGGGTTTACTTATTTGTAAAAATTTAGTTGAGCACAATGGTGGCCAAATTTGGGCCGAAGGCAAACCAAATGAAGGTGCGTCATTTTATTTTACTATTCCGGTTTAAATAATTGCATTTTATTCAGATATTGTTAATTTTGTCTAACACATGTTAGGCTATGTCTGAATCATTCACAATCAACAGAAAAGAACAGCTGCTAGAAGTAGCGGCAAGGTTATTTAAGCAAAGAGGTTATGCTGCCACATCCATGCGCGATTTGGCCGCAGAGTTAGGTATAGAGGCTGCAAGCCTTTATCACCATATTAAATCAAAAGAAGAAATTCTTGAAACCATATGTTTTGAATTGGCCTCCAAATTTAGCAATGCCATTGCTGAGGTAAACGATATCTACTTTAATGCGGAGGAAAAATTACGCATGGCTATCAAGAGCCATGTGCAAATTATCACCGAAAATACCAATCAATCAGCTGTTTTTTTGCAAGAATGGCGCAACTTAAGTGAGCCCAAATTGAACGCATTTATGAAACTGCGCGATGCATACGAAAATGGCATACGCGTTATTTTAAAAGATGGCATGAATGAAGATGTGTTTGCTGATGTAGACGAAAAATTTGCCTCACTAACTATTTTATCAACGGTGAATTGGATTAACGAATGGTATAACCCCAACGGTAAAATGAATGCTGAAGAAATAGCCCAAAAATTATGTGATTTTATTTTAGGGGGATTAAGAAAGAAGTTGGTAACAGACATTAACTACAAACCATAACACTCGGAAAATCGAAATTTAAAATTCGAATAAGCCAAAACCACAAACCAAGAACTAAAAAACTAATAACTAAAATATATGTACGGAAACGCTTACATCGATCCAAACGAAAAGGCTAATGCAATGACAGCCGGTGAGGATCCAATTAAATTGGCCGAATTTGAGGCGCGTATTGCCCGTGGCGAAAAAATTGAACCTAAAGACTGGATGCCTAAAGAGTACCGCAAACAGTTAGTTCGCATGATTGAGCAGCATGCACACTCAGAAATTATTGGTGCGTTGCCAGAAGGCACTTGGATTACGCGTGCTCCGGGTTTTAAACGTAAAATGGCTTTAATGGCTAAGGTACAAGATGAAGTAGGTCATGCACAACTATTATACAGTGCTGCCGAAACCCTTGGTAAAAGTCGCGAAGACATGACCAATGATTTAATTACGGGTAAAAGTAAATACAGTAACGTATTTAACTATCCGGCATTTACCTGGGCTGATGCATGTATTATTGCCTGGTTAATTGATGCGGGTGCAATTATTAATCAGGTGGCAAATGCTAAAGGAAGTTACGGCCCTTATTGCCGTGCGTTAGATAGAATTTGTACCGAAGAAAGTTTCCATTTAAAATATGGTCATGATAATGTGGTAACACTTGCAACGGGAACACCTATTCAGCGTCAAATGGTGCAAGAAGCATTAACCCGTTGGTGGCCTCCAATTATGCACTTTTTTGGTCCAAGTGATAAAATTTCGCAACACACCGAAATATTGATGCGCTGGAAAGTGAAGATGGCAAGTAACGATGACATGCGTCAACAATTCTTAAACATGTACGTTCCAAAAATTTGGGACTTAGGTTTAACTGTTCCGGATCCTAACTTGAAGTTGAACGAAGAAACCAAAAAATGGGATTATACCGAGCCGGATTGGGATGAGTTTAAGCGCGTAATTAATGGCGGTGGTCCTTGTAATGCCGAACGCTTGGCAGTGCGTAGAATGGCCGAAGAACGTGGCCGTTGGGTACGTAAAGCACTTTATAATGCTTCAGAAAAATACGTTACCCCATTGGCATAATTTATAAAAATAGTTTTATGATTAAATCGCTTGATCCGCGTGTTACACGCGAACAAATAGAAGAGAATAACCTCATTGATCCCTTAACGCCAATGGACAACTGGGAAACCTATGAGGTGTTTCATCAAAAAAAACGTGGCGATCAACACATGCACGTTGGTATTGTTCATGCACCAAATCCGGAAATGGCTTTGTTGTTTGGAAAAGAGCAATACGGACGCAGAAGTATTACCGCGAATATTTGGGTGGTAAAAACGGCCAACGTTTTTGCCAGCGAATACGATGATGCAGATATGTTTGAAACCACACCCGAAAAGCAATACCGCGAAGCGGGTGGCTATAAGGTGATGGAAAAAATTAATAAATACAAGAAGGCACAAAAAGTGTAATGACATTTGATAAGCTTATTGCGTATGTAGGGCATGCTTTTATGTTGGTGCTTATTTTTTTCTCGGTGTATTTTTACCAAGAAAGAATGTTACATACTGATAATGCTTATGGCGTTTTAACACTCATTAATACAGAAAACTTCATCATACCTCATTATAGGTATCCGTTGGTACTAACACAGTTTTTACCCATAATAGCCGTAAAGGTTGGTGCAAGTTTAAAGACAGTAATCATAGCGTATTCGGCTAATTTTTACTTACTGTATTATGGATGTTTTTTGGTAGCCATGGTTGCCTACAAAAACATAAAAGTGTCATTGCTTATTTTATTAAGCTTATTGGTTACCACCAGCGAAATTTTTTTCCTTCAAACAGAAATTGCGCATGGCTTAATTTTTAGTTCTTTGTTTTATGCGTGGCTTAATTATGGTGCAGCATCGACAAGTACATTTAAAAACTTAGTACATCAAATTAGTGGTGTTGTTATTTTTTTAATCGCTGTGCTTTTTCATCCATTATCAGCATTATTTACGGGTTTGATTTTGGTTTGGAATGTTCTTGAAAAGCGTACTTGGTTTGATGTAAAATCAATTTCATTATTAGTGCTTGCTTTTTTGGTATTGTTCATCAAAGCTAAACTAACCCCACAAGGTTCTTATGAAGATAGTTTTTATCCATCGAAAGAAGTGTTGTGGAACGCTTTAACAAATCTCGACCAAGTTTTTGTTTTTAGGTTTTTTATAGCGCGATTGGAAGGGCTTTACCTATTACCAACAATTATGCTACTACTTACAGTAATTTGGTATGGCTATAAAAAGCAATGGCTTAAGTTGTTATTTTTATTATTTACGGCTGTAGGTTATGTCGTGCTTGCCTCGGCAATGTTTAAGGGTGATTCTGAAATAATGATGGAGCGTATTTTTTTATTGTATGGCGCCATTGTATCATTAGGTTTTGTTCATGTTTTGTTTGATGTGAGTTTAACCTTTAATCAACCCAAAATAAACGTAGCTTTAACGGTTTTGGTTGTTGGATGTTTAGTGGCCGGAGTAGTTAAAATTTTGGAAGCATCGGTCAAATACAATTACAGGTTAAGTTTGGTTAAACAACAAGCCGATGCAGCACAACTGCAAGAGGGTTCAAAGTTTTATGTATTGAACAAGGATGTTGCCTATCCATTTGCCATGTGGGCTAATGCCTGCGAGCAAATATTGTATAGTGCGTTACATTATCCCAATACAGCCAAAACGATATATATTTTTAACGATGAGGCCGAAGCGCAAAAAACATTAAGCAAGATAAATACAGAGATGTTTTTGATGGTACCATTTTATTTTACGGTTTATGATGAATTACTGAACAAAAAGTATTTCATTTTAAAACCTGATACTTATAAATATTTAAAATTGAATTGATATGAATACAACTGCAATAAAAGAGTTATTGTACAAAATGGCTGATGATCTTTTAATCATCGGGCATAGAAACAGTGAGTGGACCGGCTTGGGTCCGATATTAGAAGAAGACATTGCTTTTTCTTCTATGGCACAAGATAAGATTGGACAATCGCAGGCATTGTTCCAATTGTTGCATGAGTTGGGCGAGCAAGAACCCGACACGGTTGCATTTACCCGCAATGCCAATCAGTTTCATAATGCACAGTTTGTTGAATTGCCTAATGGCGATTACGATTTTAGTTTGATGCGTCATTTTTTGTATGATGTAGCCGACCAATTACGTTTTGAAATGTTGGCCAATAGCAGCTACGAACCTTTGGCAAAAGTTGCACGTAAAATAAAAGGTGAGTTAAAGTATCATGTTTTTCATGCCAATACTTGGATAGTAAAGTTGGGTAGCGCAAACGAAGAAAGCAAAGCACGCATGCAAACTGCTTTAAACGATGCATGGAATTATGCATTGGGTTTGTTTGAAGAAGGTGATTTTGAAAATGACTTAAAAAAAGAAGGTGTGTTTGCCGGTGAAGCTACACTTAAACAACTGTGGTTAGAAACCATTACACCAACATTAACCAAAGCAACGCTTACCATTCCTCATGAAAATACATGGGAGCCTAAATTAGGTGGACGAAAAGGTATCCATACCGAACATCTAGAACCTTTGGTTGAGGAGATGAGCGAAGTATTTAGGGTGGATCCAAGTGCAGAGTGGTAGTAAACATTACACGTGTGATGTTGGTTTAAATTTATAGTTAAGCAATTTGTGTATGATTACAGAACAAGAAATTTGGAAAGGACTTGAGCTGGTTAAAGACCCGGAGATACCAACGTTAAGTATGGTTGATATGGGTATTATAACTAAGGTTGAAGTGCGTGGCGAAAACAGTGTTTTTGTTGAAATGACACCTACTTTTACCGGATGCCCGGCTATAAAAATGATGGAAGGTATGGTTGCCGATAGGTTAAAAGAAATGGGCATTACCCAAGTTGAAGTGGTAACTACTTTCGACAAACCTTGGGACAGCAACAAACTTACCGAAAGGGGTTTAATGTGTTTAAAAAAACACGGTCTTGCACCGCCTGTTAAACACAGTGGTGAAGTAACCATGGAGTTATTAGAACACACCGAGTGCCCATTTTGTGGAAGTAAAAATACAGAAATGAAAAGCCCGTTCGGACCAACACTCTGTCGCAGTATGCATTACTGCAACGATTGTCTTCAGGCGTTTGAAGGATTTAAACCGGTTGTATAATTCACATAATTTATCAGATATTTGAGGCCAATGAAAAACATTGGCCTCTTTTGTATTTTAGTTGTGGTAACGCTTGCTTCGTGTAAGAGTAAAAAAGGTGTACCTCAAACCAAAAAGACCGAACCCACCAGGAAAGAATACCGCGAGTTAAGTGAAAAATTAAACTTAGATATTGATAAATCAGATAATATTAAGTTGTATAAGTTTGTGGGCAATTGGTTGGGTGTGCCTCATAAATTAGGTAGCTGCACCAGTTCTGCCATTGATTGTTCTTGCTTTGTGCAATTGTTGTACCAGCAAGTTTATGGTAACAAATTGCCACGCACGGCTGCCGAAATGCACAAGGATAGCAAAGAAATAAAACCAAGAGATTTAACTGAAGGAGATTTGGTGTTTTTTAAAATAAACGCTAAAAAAGTATCTCATGTAGGAGTTTACTTAAAAGAAGGATGGTTTGCGCATGTTAGTACAAGCAAAGGTGTAATGATTAATAACCTGAGCGAAGCTTATTATCAAAAGCATTATACCTCGGCCGGTAGGGTTAAATAATTTTATCGAATTAAGGTTACGGTTCCTTTTTTTACAAAACGTTCACCGGAAACAAAAGTACCCTCTACCAGCCAAACATAAGTTTCTGTAACAGCAGGCACATCGCCATTATCACTGCCATCCCATGCCTTGTTTACATCTGTGGTTTCAAATACAGATTTTCCCCATCTGTCATAAATTCTAAATAAATAATCTTCATTTCTTACCCCCGTTTTAATAGGAATAAAAACTTCGTTGAAACCATCGCCATTAGGCGAAAAAGCTGTTGGTACATTTACTGCTCCCATATCATCAACAGTAATAATATTTTTGCTTATAGCAGTATCGGTACAACCAAATTGGTTCATCACAATTAATTGTACGCTATACATTCCGCTTTTATTAAAGTAATAGGAGCTGTTGGTGTTGGTATCGGTAAAAATAGTTTGGTTGTTTTGGTCAAACACACTCCAATTTGAACGGAATACATCGAAAGATGAGTTGGTAAAAAACGAAGTAGAATTTGGCAAATACAACATGGTTGGTGCTACATTAAACCTCGCTCTTGGTAAGTCGTGTACGGTAATAATTTTTACTTTTACAACAGTCGAGTCTCCACCCGGTCCAAATGCTTTTAGTTTTACAGTGTATGTATCATCACGCGTATACGTATGTTGTGGATGTTCTTCGGTTGATGTATTTCCATCACCAAAATCCCACTCGTAACTGTAGGCGTATTTACTTAAGTTGGTAAATGTAACAGGTAGTGGTTTGCATCCGTCTTTGGGGTTATAATCAAAATCTGGAGCGGGTGCTTGTGGAAAAACATACAAGGTTTTTATAATGGTATCTGTACAACCATTTATGCTGCTAACAACCAAACGCACTTGGTAATAGCCTGAATCGGTAAAGGTGTGTGATGGATTTTGTTGGTTCGAAAAGTTATTGGAGCTATTGACATCGCCAAAATTCCAGCTGTATGTTAACGGTCCGTTGCCAATAAACGACCTATCGCTAAAGTTAACAGTGGTGTTAGGTATTTGTGGTTGAAAAGGCGTGTAAACAAACTCTGCTCTAGGTATTTCATATATGTTTACATAACTCAATTTGGTGGTGGTATCGCTGCATCCAAATCTATCGTAAGCAATCAAAGTAATGTTATAACCACCTGAGTTGTTGTAGGCGTGAGCCGGAATATTATCGTTTGATCCTGCACCATCACCAAATAACCAAAAATAGTTAACTGCATTGCGCGATTTGTTTTCAAACTGCACATCTAAATTTAAACAACTTGATGTGGTTGATGCAGCAAAATCAGCTAACACCAAAGGCCTCACCAACACAGTTGTTTCTGCGGTATCACGGCATCCGTTAACACTTGTTGCAACCATTCGTATTTGGTAATTGGTATCAATGTTCGGCCTTGTCCGGTAATAATGTATTGGCGATTGTTGGTTACCGTTATGTCCATCACCAAAACGCCAGAAATAATTACTTGCACCTTGTGTTGAGTTTAAAAAATGAAACTCGGCTGTATCGCATCGCAACGATTTGTTGGCATTGATGTTTGCTGTTGGCAAAGGGTAAACAGTAACATTTCTTTTAGCGGTATCAATACAACCACTGCTGCTAATGGCGGTTAATGTTACAGGATAAACTCTGTTTACTAAAGTTAAATTGTTTTCAAAAACTTTAGTTGGTGCAGCAACTGAATCTGTGGTAGCATCACCAAAATCCCAATGGTATTTGGCACCGCGTAACGAGTTGTTGGTAAAGGTAACCGTATGTGGTGTGCACGCTGCGGTAATGTTTGCAAATAAAGCCTCAGGCAATGCATTTACCGTAACGGGTTTTATAATGGTATCGTTACAACCATATGGCGATGTGGTAACCAAGCGAATCAAATAGGTAGTATCTTTTGTTGGCAGTGCTGCAAAATTACTAGCCGGATTTATGGCTGTTGATGTTTGTCCGTTGCCAAAATTCCAACGGTGTTGTACACCACCTAACGAGGCATTAAAAAAGGCAATGTTTCCTGTTCCGCAAATGCTATCGTTTGATGAAAAATAGGCAGCAACCGGAGTGTATCGTGCAATGATGGTTGTGCTTACCGTATCACCTAAACAGCCGTATTGCGATTGTGATGCGAGTTTAACCTGATAAACCGAATCATACATAGGGTAAGATGCAAACACATGCTGAGGGTTAATGGTTGATGAAGTATCACCATCATTAAAATTCCAATAGTATTTATTTGCCAGTTGTGTGGTATTGGTAAACTGAATTAGTAATGGTCCGCAACCTGCATTTTTATTGGTGGTAAAACTTGTTATGGGTTTTGGATGAACCCTAACTGTACTCGAAACAGTATCTATACAACCATGCTCACTCATCGCTTGTAACCTCACCCTATAAACCGTATCGGTTAATACATTGGCTACATAATTTGATGATGCATTTTGTGTGATGGCCGCATTTCCATTACCCAATTGCCAAACAAAACTCATGATGCCAATAGAACCCGTATCGTTTGGAATAGATTGATTGGTAAAGCTAACATTTAAAGGTCCACAACCCGCTGTTATGTTTTGGGTAAACTGTGCTTTTGGGTTTGGATACACACGCGAGTTTTGATAAGCTGTGTCTCGGCAACCATGTTCACTTATTGCAATAAGCCTTACTTGGTAAATGCTATCTATAGTTTTTGATGCCACGTAAGTAGCACTTGGGTTTACCTGTGTTGATGTTTGTCCGTTGCCCAGTTGCCACATAAAACTCATCACACCAATTGTTCCGGTATCATTGGGTACAGATTGATTGGTAAACGTAGTATTCAAAGGTGCACAGCCGGCTAGGTTATTTACAGTAAAACGAGCATCAGGATTTGGATAAACACGCACATTTGCTGTTGATGTATCACTGCAACCAAACCTGCTAAATGCAATTAGCCTTGCAGTGTATGTGGTATCTTGTACATTCGATGCCGTATAAGTTGTGTTAGGATTTGTTTGTGTTGAATTTTGGTTGTTGCCAAACTGCCAAACAAAACTCATGTTGCTTTGGTTGCCTCCAAAATTATGGGTCGATGCATTGTTAAACGTTACACTTAGTGGTCCGCAACCATTATTAACTGAAGGGGTAAAAATACTTTCCGGATTAGGAAAAACCCTGACTGTTTTACTGATACTATCAGCACAACCCGGACCATTGGTAGCAATTAATTTTATGGTATAAATGCTATCACTATTCAGTGAGGCCATATACACACTTGATGCATTAACGGTATTCGTTGTTTGACCATTACCTAACTTCCACACATAACTAATTCCGTTAGGCGTAGTATTGTTAAAAGTAACACTTAAAGGACCGCAACCGCTATCACTACTCATGGTAAAGTTTGGTGTAGGGTTGCCAAAAGTATACAAAGTTTTTATGGCTGTATCGGGTTTACAGTTGTACTGATTTAGCGCTACTAATTTAACGGTTACCACTTGTCCGCTAAGGTTAATTAACGTATCCGTTCTATTGGTTTGGGTTGATGTTTGTGTATTACCAATTAACCATTTGTAGTTGTTTGATAGGTATGATGTGTTGTTAAATGTAAAGTTAAAAGGCGCACAGCCAATGGTGTCATTCACCACAAAATTTGCAACAGGCAATGGTCTGGCATTAACAATGCGTGTGGTAGAATCTTTGCAACCTTGCATGCTGTAAGCAACCAATTTAACCGTGTAAGTTCCGGTATCGTTGTATTTGTATTTAAATGGTGTGCCTAAGCTCTCAAAAACATCACCCGTGTTGTTACCAAAATTCCATCCGTATGATATTGCACCAAACGACACATTATTAAACGTAAAAGTATCATTCACACATGTTGATGCACTTACTGGATTAAAGTTTGCAACAGGACTTAAGTTTACAACTGTATTTAAACTATCGGTATTGCTGCAACCATTGTTGGTGGTAACCGTAAGTTTGGTATTAAAAGCACCCGTGTTTATGAACCTGTAAGTAGGGTGTTGCGTAGTGCTGTCTGTTGTTCCGTTGTTGTCAAAATCCCAGGCCCATTGTGTTATTGTATTTCCAAAGCCAACTGTTGAGCTGTCTTTAAATTGTGTGAGTTGGTTGCTGCATGAAATGTTTCTGAACAGTCTTGCATCCGGGTTTGGGTGTACCGTTATGTTTTGAGTTGATGTTGCAGCGCAACCTGTATTGTTTGTAGCCGTGTAAATAATGGAATAATTACCAGGTGCCGGAAATAAATAGGTGGTGTCTTCAACCCTTGCAGTATCTGCTGTACCAAAAATCCAGCGGTGTTGTGTGATGGTACTAGGTGCAGTAGTTGTGGCTGTTGCATTAAAAGTTACAATTTGTTTATCACAAATATTTGCTGGTAAATAATTAAAACTTACTACAGGTGCCGGTTTAACCAATACGGTAATGGTATCTGTATCCACACAATTTTTATCGGTTGTAATTTTTAGTACTGCGGTAAAAGTACCTTGAGTTGGGTAAGTGTAGTTTTGGGTTGATACAACAGACGTTGCACTATCACCATTACCAAAATACCATTTGTGTTGTGTAATTAAATCGCCCGGTGCAAGGGTTGAGTTTCCGGTAAATTGAGTTGCGTTGTTGCGGCAAACAGTATCTACCGAAAAGTTTGCAGTAGGCAACGTGCTCACTGCAATATTTACCTGCTGCGAATCTTTACCGCAAGTATCCGTAACCACCAATTTAATGGTAAAACTTCCGGTGTTGTTGTAGGTAATAGGTCCCGGGTTTCGTAAGCTTGATGTTTGTCCATTACCAAAATCCCAATAATAGGTTGCTGTAGGACTTTGGTTAACTGTGTTATTTGTTGGTGTAATGGTATGTGGCACACAACCCGAAATGGTATTGCCAATTTGTACAACAGGTCGCGCGTAAACCCTGACAGTATCACGCCTAGTTACATTAGTGGCACACGAGTTACTTACTTGTAGCCTTACCACATAAGTTCCAGGGTTGTTATAAGTAACATTTCTACTCACCAATGTTGATGATGCCGGTGTACCACCCGTAAAAGTCCATGTTCGGGTATTGCCAATACCTATTGATGTGTCGTTAACACTAACTGTTAGCGGGGCACAACCAAATTTTGGTGTAAGGGTAAATCCAACTTGTGGTGGTGTATTTAAAACAACGTTTGCATAGGTAGTATCACTTCCACAACCGTTGCTATCAATAAGCATAATGGTGTAATTGCCATAATCAGGAAAAGTATGTGTTTGGGGTCCTTTTGAAGTGATCCATCCGGTATTGGTACCATCACCAAAACCCCAGTAATAATAACGTTGTCCGGTAATACAATTATCAACAGATGAGTTACCAAATGTGTAGGTTAAACTTGGTAAACACAAATTAGCAGGAGGGTTAATTCCTGCTTCATCCTTATCAAAAATTAAAATAGGAGAGATGGTGTACGTTGAAGCATTGTTTGGCCCTGTGTTACAATTTGGATTAAATGCACGCAACGAAACTGTGTACACACAATTTCCTGTACCAACTGGCAAATATGTATGAGAAATAGGTTGGTTGGCTTGTGTCCAATTTCTTGTTATGATGGTTCCATCGCCAAAGTTCCAGGTTAAAATGGTACCAGGTAAAGCATTTTGGGTGGAGTCTTGAAAAGTAATGGTGTGTGGCGCGCAACCTGCCAATTGCCCGGATGGCAGAGGTTTGATGGATGTACTTACCGGGCGCATGTTATAAACTGTACCCGTTATGGTATCGGTACAAGTGCCGTTAACAGTAATAATACGCACGGTATATAAACCCAATGCCGTGTAGGTGTGATTAACAGATGCACCAACAGCCAACGAAACACCATTTGCATTTGGTGAGCCATCACCCCAAATAATGGTGTAATTATTCAGCACCACATTAGATGCAATGCTGATGTTAAAATTATCGTTTTGTAATGGATTTAAAATACAGTTGTTCCAAACAGGTTGGTAGCTTAAAACGGCCGCACCGTTATAAACTTGTGGTGTGTTAGAGGTTATCACCACATTTTGTTGAATGGAATCGCGGCAGTTACCTGCGGTGCGGGCTATCATACGCACGGTGTATGTGCCGGGTGCGCCAAACGAATAGGTAAAGTTGGGTATGGTATTTAAACTGCTATCAACCAATACACCATTTACACGCCAATAATACCAAGTGTTGTTGTTGGCTGCGGTTCCGGTTGAGGTGTTATTAAAAACAATGTTTTGTGGCACACCACAACCATTTTGTCCCGGATGAGTAAAGCTTAAGGTTAAATTAGGACAAGCAGCAGAGGCTTGGTTTAAACCAAATACAACAAAGTAAACAGCAATTAAATAAGATAGGGCTTTCACGCGCAAATAAGCACATTAATGGCGTGCAATTTAGCTCTTAAAATTAAAAAACAATATGTTGATATAGAAAAATCGCTAATTCGATACTTTTCTTCCCACCATTAACCCATCTCTTATGGGTAATAAAATGTGTTCTAGCCTTGGGTCGTTGTGCAAATGCTTGTTAAACTCATCCAACAATTGGGTGTCTTTATCTTTTTGTAAACTTTTTTCATCAACCACTTTACCGCTCCACAACACATTATCTGCAATAATGTAACCACCTAATTTTAAGCATTCCATAGCTTGGTTGTAATATTTTAAGTAGTTAGGTTTATCGGCATCAATAAAAATCAAATCAAATTTGTAGGGTAAAGTTTTAATAATATTATATGCATCGCCCACAATAAATTGAATTTTATTTTTCATACCGGCTTCTTCAATAAAGCGGTGTATGTTGTCTTCTTGTTCTGGGTTTACATCAATGGTAATTAATCGTCCGCCTTCTTGCAAACCTTCGGCCAAACAAATGGCCGAGTACCCCGTGTAAGTACCAATTTCTAAAATGTATTTGGGTTTAATCATTTGGCTAAACATGCTCAGCAACCTGCCTTGAAAATGCCCACTAAGCATGCGTGGCTGCAATACATTGGCAAAAGTATGGCGCGATAGTTTTTTTAAAACTTCGCTTTCGGGTTGGGTGTGGTCATCGCAATATTGCTGTATGGCCGGAGAAATAATATCAAACATGTTTTATCTTTTTCGAAACAACAAAATACACAATTAAACAACCAAGGGTGTTGGCTATCATGTCAAAATAATCGTAACTGCGGCCGGTGAAAATAAATTTTTGCATCAACTCAATTAAAGCTCCGTAACCGGCACTAATGGCACACCAAATTACAATAATTTTTTTAGGGTTTTGGTTTGAATACTTCAGGTTAGCTTTAATAAACAACCAAGCCTGCACGCCAAATAACAGAGCGTGTATGGGTTTATCGTAACCAAATAAATCTTCCAGCTTAAGTTGGGCTAATGTGCCGGGTTGTGCACCGCAGGCAAATAAAATAAGCAGCGCCCAAGCAATGGCCAATTTGTAATGGTATAGTTTTGTTTGCTTAAGCTGCATGTGGTAATGGTAATAATAGAAAACCACCAGTCGCAAAAAGCAATTGGTGGTTTAAAAAGTATTATTCGTTTATGGCTTTAATGCCCGGTAATTCTTTGCCTTCAAAATACTCCAACAAAGCACCGCCACCTGTACTCACGTAGCTTACTTCGTTTTCGAAACCAAATTTAGCAACAGCAGCAGCACTATCGCCACCACCAATTAAACTAAATGCACCATTTTTGGTAGCTTCAGCTACTGCAATGGCGGCTTGTTTGGTTCCGTTTTCGTAACTGCTCATTTCAAAAACACCCATTGGTCCGTTCCATAAGATCGTTTTCGATTGTTTAATCACCGCAGCATAATCATCGGCCGCTTTCGGTCCAATATCTAAGCCCATCCAACCGGCTTCAATGTGTTTGTTATCACAAACTTTGTGGTTGGCATCGTTGCTAAATGCATCGGCTACTACACTATCAACGGGCAACATTAGGTTTACACCTTTTGCTTTTGCTTTAGCCATTAGATCAAGGCAAAGTTGCAAGCGGTCTTCTTCACACAGACTCGATCCAATTTCGTAACCCATGGCTTTTAAAAAGGTGTAAGCCATACCACCACCAATTATTAGGTTATCTACTTTATCGATTAAGTTTTCCAAAATTAAAAGTTTGTCGCTAACCTTGGCACCACCTGTAATGGCGGTAAACGGACGAGCTGCTTTTTTCATTACCAACTCGGCATTGGCCACTTCTTTAGCCATTACATATCCAAAACACTTTTGGGTAAAATACTGAGCAATAACCGCTGTGCTTGCATGCGCGCGGTGTGCAGTACCAAATGCATCGTTTACATACACATCACCTAACTTGCTCAGTTTTTCGGCAAATGCTGCATCACCTTTTTCTTCTTCTTTGTAAAAACGTAAGTTTTCTAGCAATAAAATTTCTCCCGGTTTTAAAGCAGCAGATTTATCAGTAGCTTCTTGTCCAATACAGTCGTTTGCAAATTGTACCTCAACACCAAACAATTGGCTGGCTGCAGCTACCACATGTTTTAAGGTATGTTTTTCAATATCAACAGTACCGTCTTCTTTTAATTTTTTTAATGGTCTACCTAAATGACTCATTAAAATGCAGCTTCCACCATCGGCTAATATTTTTTTAATGGTAGGAACAGTTGCACGAATACGGGCATCATCTGTTACGGCAAATGTTTGTTTATCTAACGGAACGTTAAAATCTACACGAATCAAAGCCTTTTTTCCGGCAAAGTTTAGGGTGTCTACTGTTTTCATGCTGAATGGTTTAAGTATAAAATTGTGAAAGGTAAATGCTTAAATTTTGGCAAAAATAGTTTTTTGTAGCTAGATTGTGTTTGAATTTTTAACCCAAAGCCTGTTGTTACAATCAGTGCTTTAGTTAAATCAATACAAATTAATATGGGTAAAATTTGGGCTTCTGTTTTGGTGCTGCTTGTTTTTATGGCCTGCACAGGTAAAAAAGAAAAGGCATTGATTAAACGTTGGCGTGTAGCCGATGTAACTTTTATTGATGCCGAAAAAGCAACTGTGCAAAGCGATACCATGCAGGGTAATTTAATGCTAAGGCAACAAGCTGTATTGCGTGATGTACTGCTTAAAAATTTGTACGAGTTTAAAGATGATGGAACTTACATAACCGGAAATGCCGCAGGAACTGCAACCGGTAAGTGGAAGATAAGTGGCAATGCCATTAATTTTATGAGTGATGTTGAAAAGGATGGAGCAGCACCCACTAAAAAAATTCCTTTCGAACATTTAAGTGAAGACAGTTTGGTGTTGTTATTAAACAATGATCAAACCAGTATAAAATTAAAATTACTTTTGCTGCCTGTTGAGTAAAATCAACCCACCAAACACCATATGATTCGCTATTTTAAAGTATACGATTTTAAACAACACGGTAACGAACCGCAACAATTAAACACCACACGTACCATTGATATTGAAGGCAAGCGCATTTGCCTAGCTCGAACCGCAACAGGTTATTATGCCGTAGATGATAAATGTCCGCATGCAGGCGCTCACCTTGGAAGAGGCGGCTGGTGTGAGGATGAATTTGTGGTTTGTCCGGTGCATCGTTACAAATACAATTTAAAAACCGGGCAAGGTAAACAAGGCGATTACATAAAGCCTTACCTCGTGCAAATGCGTGCCGATGGTGTATACATTGGGATTGAAAAGAAGTGGTGGCAAATCTGGTAGGCTGTCATTGGTGTAAATGATTTTAAGCTGACAACAACTCCAAATCGAGTGTATTGCGGGCATAATTTGACCGAACCTGAGGTCAGTTTTTGAGTTTTTAATTAATTATTAATTTAAAAATTTACGCTAAAGGTTAAAAAATCAATACAAGTTGCTGTATTTTGATTTGAGTGTTTTTGCCAACTGCATTTAAAAATTGCCATAATTTAAACACTGATGTTAAGGTGGGCTCTTTTTATAAATAAAATATTGAAAATCAAATAATTGAAAGTATTTACTTGTGGTGTTTCGTAGGTCCCAACAATAAATTTGGTTAAAAAATAAAATTGCCCCCCCCCTTTCATGTACCCCCAAACGCTACTCGTCACGAGATGGTGCAGTGCAAGTAATGTTGCGTGCTGCCTGCTTTTGTAGAAGGTACTTTTGTGCTCAACAACAGCTAAATAAGCATTGTATGAAGTACTTAAACCTAATTGGTGTTTTTATTTTTTTGTTATCGTTTTCTTTTTCTTTAGAAGGTGCAACTGTTACGTCAACAACAACTGGTGGCAATTGGACCAGCTCAAGCACGTGGGTTGGCAACAAGGTTCCAAAGGCGGGTGATGATATAGTTATAAACGGAGTTGTTACCATAGTATCGAATGTAACATGTAAGACTTTGAAAATAAGCAGCGGTAAAACATTAGCTTTTGGTGCAGGGGGACACTCATTAACACTAACAGGGACATGGACAACTGTGCTTGATAATGTTGGAGGTAATTTTAATGCCGGAGACGGAAAGGTTGTTTTTAAAACCAATCAAAGTTCAGGACAAACAGTTGCAGGAGTTTTTAACTTTAATAATGTTGATGTTGAAAAAGTGTCTCAAATGAATTTTGGTACCTCATCAACCATTAACAGAAAATTGCTTTTAACCAGCGGTTCACAAATTGTAACTACCGCACACCCAACATACGGAAGCAACTCTACTTTAGAAATTAGCGGTAATTACACCATCAGCACAAATTACTACTTATGGGGTAATACACTTGCTAAAACACCGGCAAATCTTATAATTGCAAGTGGCACTGTATCAGCACAGCAGGCTGTTGCCATAAAAAAATCACTTACTGTTTTGCAAGGTGCTACACTTAATTTATCCACTTCTTGCGTATCATTAAAGGCATCCACCTTCGAACAAATTACTAACTTGGGCACATTAAACCTAGGAGGTGTAATTGTTGAATCTGGTTTAACCTGGAATTTGACGAGTGATGTTACACTTAGCAACCTTACCATACAAAACGAAGCCATTGTTAATGCAGGTAACCATACCATTAATTTTATTTACAATACAACAGGCCACTGTGGAGCAACCGGACGAATTATTAATTTGGTTGGCACCGGTTTATTTAATGCCGGTACTGGCACTGTTGTTATTAATACTTCTGCAAATGGTAATGCTACGTTTGTAGGAAATATCACTTTAAATAACTTGGTTGTTACCGGGGGGGTGCTGACCACAAACGGTAACAATGCCACCATTACTATTAACGGAAATTTAACTTTAAATACCGGAACTAATATTGATTACGGCAACCCGATTCCTTTAGGAACCATGAGCTTTGGAACATCAGCAAGTATAACAAGTAATGGAGGAAATACCACAAACATTATCAGTTCAGTGCCAACCGCACCTCAGCCAACAGCTGTTGATTTAAGCCTCACAGCTTTGAGTAGTTCAACTTCAGGTGGAGGAAATTTTAATGGAGGTTTACGACTAATCGCACCAAACACCTATAAACTTGGGTCGAATATGACCATAAACGGAAATAGAAAGGTGTTGTTTATATATGCACCTGCCGAATTTAATACCAATGGCTATTCGATCAATGCAGATAGTGTTTATGTATACGGAAAATTAGTAGTGAGTAACCCTTCCGGTTTAGATGCATTTTTAGGAACAACTAAAATATACATTGATTCGGCCGCGATTATTGAATACAATGGTAATGCAACACAAATAATAAAGCCTGGTAAATACGGTACAATGAAATTAACTGGTGCCGGTAATAAAGTTTTTAGTGCAGGCACATTTCTGGTAACAAAAGATTTGGAATTTGATTCGGGAACAGTTGATTTTTCAAATAATCCCATATTTGACATAAGCGGGCATGGACAACAAGAGATAGCGGGATTACCTTTCAAAAATATAACATTTGGTGGTAGCGGAAACAAGAGACTTAAAGACAGCACCAAAGTAAGTGGGCGCATAACAATTTCTCAGTCGGCAAGTCTTATTTCTAATGGTTTATTAACCTTAACATCTTCAGCATCGGGTACAGCCTCTATTGGTGCCATACCCAATTCTGCTAGTGTTGTTGGAACAGTAAACTATGAAAGGTACATTCCAGCAGGAAGGATGTGGCGTTTTATTGGCTGGCCAATAAGTGGAAGTACGGTAGCCAATAGTTGGCAAACAACTATACATGTAACCGGTTCGGGAACCGGTGGCAGCCTTGGTGGATTTAATAGCAATGGTTTTGATTGGACATCATCATCGGCTCCAAGTGTTTACACTTATAACGAATCATTAAACGCGGATATAAACAGCAAATGGCAAACCATACCCAATACCAATATTAATATAAGTTCAACCACAGGGTATAGGTTATTTATACGTGGATCAAGAGATTTGGGAACAAGTTTATTAACGAGTAGTAACCATCCGCTGCAACCGGTTATTTTAAAAGGAACTGGCACAATTAATAAAGGTGATATTACAGTTAATTTAACCTCATCCAACGGTGGAGGAAACAATAATGGTTGGCATTTATTGGCCAATCCCTATCCTTCTGCAATTGACTGGAACAATGCGACTTGGGTTTCTGAGCGTGGGGCCACTATTCAATCAACAGTTTATATTTACAATCCGGCCCAAAATAAATACGGAGCTTGGAATGCAGCAGGTGGTGGAGTTAATGGAGGCTCAAGTCAGATTGCATCGGGTCAAGCCTTTTTTGTTAAAGCAAATGCCAATACATCTCTTACATTCCGTGAAACCTTTAAGGTTGATAACGGTAGTGTTGGTTTATTTGGTAAAACAGGTTCTCCGGAAATACGCAACAACTTAAAAATAAGTATAGGCGAAACAAATAAAATTTATGACGAGACTGTTGTTTTTTTAAATGCAGGAGCTACAAAAAATATTGATGATGAATTTGATGCCATAAAGCCTGATGTAACCAATGCAAGTATATCATCATATACAGCTGTTAATTCAACTAAATTATTGATTAACGCAGTGCCTAATTCAATACCAGACACGGTTAAACTTCATACCCCTTTGGCAAATGCTAACTATAACTACTTGTTGAGGTTTACCGGAGAAGAAACATTCAATGATAGTGTTAGACTCATATTATTCGACCATTACACACTAAATCAATTTGTAATTGATAGTGGTAATCATGTTTATGCCTTTTCAACAGTATTAAACAACGCTGCAAGTCGTATGGCAGATAGATTCAGTTTGATAATAGGAAATGCGCCACAGCAGTTACCGGTAAAGTTGATAAGGTTTAGTGCACACAAAAGAGTTGATGGATTGATTGATTTAAACTGGAATACAGCCTCTGAAAAACAAAACAAAAATTTTGAGGTACAACGTAGTGCTGACGGTATATTGTTTGAGACCATAGGTTTAGTAAATGGTGCCGGAAATACCAGCGTAATGTCAACGTATAACTTTACCGATGGTAACCCGCTAAATGGAATCACTTATTACCGCTTAAAGCAAAACGATTACGATGGTAATCACACCTTATCTAACGTTGTGTTGATTGATGCAGGTGGCGAAAAACTGGCTGCAACGTTAAAACCGGTTGTTTACCCAACACCTGCAGAAGAAGTATTATATGTGGAGGTAAACAATATTGCTGAAACAACAGTACAAATGTCTATTTTGGATGTAATGGGGAGCTCCGTTCATGAAGAGCAGATTTTGGCCGATGAACCTAATTATATTTACCCCCTTGAAGTTAATAACCTTAAGAAAGGTTTATACGTGATTAAAATAACAACCAGCAACCAACCAGCAACAGCCTTAAAGTTCATAAAAAAATAAAGTTAAGCCTGTTGATGTTTTTATTATATTGAAAATCAGATTATTGTTTGTAATAATACTTGTTTTCTTCTTATCCTGATAGTTTACTTAATGAGTATTACATCCTGAATAAACGTTATACATATCCTAAAATACATTTTTAGAGTGCTTGTGTATTGGTAATTTTTAAAGGCTGTTTTGTAAACTAGTTGTAAAAATAGTTGATTTAATGGTATTAATAATCATATTTTGTACTTGTAATCAAATACAACACATTATGAAAAAACAGTTTTTTAAAAGTGCAATGGTATTAGCTTTACCATTTTTACTATTCACACAATCGTGCAAAAAAGACAACGAGGAAAACAAAACATCAAATGTTGTAATGGGATCTGCAACCATTACAGGCCGTATTACTGCCGACATGATTCTTAACAACGGGACTAAAGAAGGTGTTGCCGGTATTAAAATTACCGGACGTATTAATACAGCTGATTTAATCACAACAGGTAATGTTGCAGCCGGGGGATTAACAAGAACCTACGAGGCAACTACAGATGCAAATGGAAATTACACGCTTACTGTTGAGGTTAACAGTAAACCGGTTGGGGTAACACTTGACATTCCGGCTAGTTTTAATGCGGAACAAACCTTGGAAAATGGTGTTAAAAAGCAAACGTTGTTTACCAGAAACAATGCAATTCCTGCAACAATTAACTTAACCCGATCGCAAGTTGCTACACAAAATGCTGATTACGATTATGAAGTTAGTCCTTTATTGGGTACCGTTAAACTATCAGGCGAGGTGTTTTTCCGTAACGATTTATGTAAAGGAGTTTCAGCAGCTTTAGATTCTCAGATTAATATTGTTCCTGCTAATACACTTTTGGTTGTAACATGGAATGATGATAATGCGGATCCAAGGGAAATTGAGGTAAGTGTTGGTGCAAACGGTAAATACGAGTTTATGGTTGAAACAAAAAACGCCAACAAAGTACTTACTATTAAAGGTCGGAAGTTTTATGCTGATAGAAAAAGTCCGAATATTAACGACAGCTGCATAACAGAGAAAAATTACGGATATACTTTACCGGCTCAAAATGTCTCAATCAATAAAAACGAATCGGAAGTACGTAATTACACGTTCCAATAACCTCAACATTTATTATTTAATCATCAACAAACACAACGAATATGAAAAAGATAACATTATTCGCTGTAATGATTTTTGTTAATGTGGCTTTAATGGCGCAAGAGGTAGAATCATACAGTTTTAAATCAAAAAATGGCCATGAGGTATTACCTCAAAAAGGAAACTGGGCATTAGGTGTTTCGGCCACCTCATTTTTACAATATGTAGGTAACATGGCTAGTGGTGCAACAACAACTAATAACGCTCCTGTGTTTGGTAATGGTAATGGACCATCAATATTAAACGGACAACACAATTTGGGAGGTGCGTCTGTTTTTGGAAAATACATGTTAACCGGAAAAACAGCGGTGAGGGTTAGGTTTTTAGCAAACGCATATAATGAAACAAGGAGAGAGTATGTTGCTAAAAACAGCTTAATAACCAATCCTTTGTCACCCGAATTTGCGGAAGATGAATACACAAGAGGCGTATCGAACTTTGCTGTTGGTGCAGGATTGGAAAAGCGTAGAGGAAACCACCGCTTACAAGGTGTTTATGGAGCAGAGTTATTTTTAGGATTTTTGAGTGAAACACGCTCTGTTAGCTATGGTAACGAGATGAATGCTGATTTCACATCTCCAAACTCAACCAATTTTTTTGGCAACATCAATAATTTAGGCGGTGTGAATTATTCTCGCACAACAGACTCTGATTTAGGTAATACATTTTACGCAGGTGCCAGAGGATATGTTGGGGTTGAGTATTTTGTAGCTCCCCGTATTTCAATAGGTGCCGAGGTTGGTTATTCACTGGCTTTTGCAATGAATGGAGAAGCAAGTAGAACGGATGAAACATTTGATCCGGGAAGCCTTTCGGCTGTAAAAGTAGAAACCAAGTTGAAACGTAATGCCAACCTTACCACTTTTGGAATGGGATTAGACAATGTAAATGCAGGATTAAATTTATTCTTGTACTTCTAGGCTAATACCCAATTATTTTAAACAAATGCCCCCATAAGATAGTACTTATGGGGGCATTTACTTTAGCGTAAACCTGCCTTGAATATCAGAACTTAGCTTTTTTACTCACGGCAAATAAACCTCCAAAGGTTAGTGCTCCGTTTAATATCAGCATTTCTATACCTATTTGATAATTACCAAACCAACTTGCACTGTTATGTTGAATAAAGTAACAAATAGCAGGAGCCATCAAACAAATAATAGGAGCAAATTTATCGGTAAGGGTACGTTTGGTTAAAATACCAAATGCAAATAAACCTAATAATGGTCCATAGGTATAACCTGCAATATCTAACAAAATACCAATGATGGATTTGTTATCTAACCACTTAAAATAGAGCACAAACAGTAAGAAAATAAAAGAGAAGGTTAAGTGAACCGTAATACGGGTTTTACTCTGCTGTGCTTCACTTAATTTTTTATTGCGCTGTATACCTAGTAAATCAATACAAAATGAAGAAGTTAATGCGGTAATGGCCCCATCGGCACTTGGAAATAATGCAGATATCAAACCAATAATAAAAATAATGGCAATAACCGGAGGTAAGTATTGTAGTGCTATTGTTGGAAACAAATCATCGCCTTTTACTGATAGTCCTTTATCGGCAGCATATAAGTATAATAACCCACCCAATAATAAAAATAAGAAGTTTACCAACACCATTACACTGCTAAATGTAATCATGTTTTTTTGTGAATCGCCTAGATTTTTAACGCTAATATTTTTTTGCATCATTTCCTGATCTAGTCCGGTCATGCTTATGGTAATAAAAGCACCTCCAATAATTTGTTTTAGGAAAAATTTCTTATCTAACACATCGGTATTAAACATTTCGGTGTAACCTAAGCCATTTAGTTGTGTGATGGCTTCGCTAAAACTTAAATTCAAATCACCCATAATATAAAACACACAAACCACCAAGGCTAACAACATAAAAAAGGTTTGTAAAGTGTCGGTCCAAACAATTGTCTTTACACCACCTTTAAAGGTGTAAAGTAAAATCATAAGCAAGATAAAAAAGGTAGTAGCCACAAATGGTACTCCCAATGCATCAAGAATAAAAAGTTGCATTACATTTATTACCAGATACAATCTTAAAGTCGCCCCGAGTGTACGTGATACAATAAATAATAGTGCACCTGTTTTGTAGCTATATGTTCCAAAGCGGTGATTTAAATAGTCGTAAATACTGGTGAGGTTTAGCCTATAGTATAAGGGTAATAGAATATATGCTACTGCAAAATATCCGATAAAATAACCCAACACTACTTGGAAATAGGTGAAGTGATTTGCACTAACGGTTCCCGGAACACTAATAAATGTTACACCACTTAATGAGGTACCAATCATACCAAAAGCCACCAACATCCAATTGCTATTTTTATTACCAATAAAAAAAGTGTGGTTGGTACTGCCTTTAGAAGTATAAAAGGCAACTAAAAGTAGCAAAGCAAAATAGGCTACTATGCAGGTAAAAAGTAAAACAGGCGACATGTAAACAAATGTACATGTCGCCTGTGTTTAGCTAAAATAGAGTTAATAACAGTTATGGTGTGATGTAAACTAAATCACACACCTAAATTTAGTTAGTTACCAAAACTTTTTGGAAATAGGTTTGTGACCCAATTTGTGCTTGTACCAAGTAAATGCCCGACTTAAGTTGTTGGGTTGTGGTTGTAAATTGCTGCGCACCTGAGCTTAAATTACCCGAGTGTATCTCGCCACACACTTGGCCATTGTAATTAACCAATGTAAGACTAACATTTGCTTGTTGTTTTAAATTAAAAGCAACTGTTATTGATTTTTCATTGTTGTTTACGTATGAGGCTAAAGCAATTTCTTTGGCCATTTCATTAATACCGGTATTTACTTTTTCGGCAACAGTAATTAACTGTTTAGTTGTGTTAGCTCTTGTTACAGCGTAGGCTCCATATAAATTAACTGATCCGGTTCCGGCAGCAGGAGCAGTCCACTGAAAACTCCAAGTTGCGGTAGAGGTATTAATTGAGTTATTATGAGTAATATAATTGGTGGATTCAATTTTAGAACCAGTCCCTGAAATAGGTGTTCCTTTAAACTCTCCACTTGCATTTTGTGCTGAAAACATAAAGCCTTTGCCTCCTGATCCTGATAAACTTACTGTGATGTTGTATGTTGTTCCAGGAGTATATCCTTCTGCAGGAATATCGGTAGTCATCCTATCGGTTACAGTGGTGGCTGTTCCTCCATGGCATTGTGTGCAAGTAGCCCCACCTTCTGCGGGTCCGCCACTTGCAGGTTGTGGAGCTCCTGTTGGTTGAGAGTTTAAGCTACCAAGTGATAAAACACCAACAAGTGTTAAACCGGTAAAAAATAAAAGTCTAGTTTTTTTCATAGTTTGAAATTTAATTGTTAGGTGCAATATAAGAGATAGTTATATAAAATAACGTTGCATGTGTTAATTAATAAATCTGCTGAAGTATTGTTTGACAAGTAAGTAAATAAGTACATTTGTTGATATGAATTATCCATCGGTTTTAATTGAGGAAGCGGTAAATGAGTTAAGTAAGTTTCCAGGTGTAGGTAAAAAAAGTGCTATGCGAATGGTGCTTCATTTGCTTAAACAGCAAGAGCAAGATGTGATAAAATTGGGAGAGTCTGTAATAAAGCTACGTACCCAAATTAAGTATTGTAAACGTTGCGGTAATGTGAGTGATGCAGAAGTTTGTAATATTTGTAATAACCCTAAGCGCAATCAAAAAAATATTTGTTTGGTTGAAGATTTAAGAGATGTGATTGCAATTGAAAATACTTCCCAATACAACGGTACTTATCATGTTTTAGGTGGATTGATTAGTCCTGTTAACGGTGTTGGTCCTGATGATTTAAATATAATTAGTCTAATAGAACGTATTAAAACCGAAGAAACTACAGAGGTGATTATGGCTTTGAGTGCCACCATGGAAGGTGACACCACTGTGTTTTATTTGTCGAAAAAATTGAAAGAATTTTCGGTAAATATTAGTACCATTTCAAGGGGTATTGCCATTGGTGGTGAGTTGGAATATGCTGACGAGATTACCCTAGGCAGAAGTATTGCATTACGCGTGCCATATGCGGGGCATTAGTAAATGTATAGTATTGATACCTATTTTCGTTTCAGCAAAAGTTTTTTAAGAAATTATAATATTTCCTCACCCATCAGCTTTTCTCGGTATTGATCTAATACAGCCGTTTTTGAAACAAATCCTAAATAAACACCGTCTTCATCAAGCACCGGAATTTTCCAAATATTGTATTCATCAAATTTTTCAATCAGCTCGTTTACATCAGCATTGGGTAAAACAGTATACCGCGGTATACTCATCAATTTTTTTACTTTAACGCGGTTATACTCATTATGGTTAAACATAATCTCCCTGATGTCATCAAGGGTAATGATACCCAACAAGTGTTTTTGCTCATCAAGTACTACAAAAATATTTCGTTTCGATTTGGTGATGATACCAACCAATTCGCCTAAAGTTTGGTTTGGTGACAGGTGTGTAAAATCGGTTTGAATGATGCTGCGGATGTCTACCCTGCTTAACAAATCTTTATCTTTATCAAACGTAATAAAACCGCGCTCGATTAAATTTTTGGTGTAAATAGAGTACTTTTCAAAATAACGTGTAATAAAATAAGAGCCCGATGAAACCAACATAAGCGGTACAATTAAGGCGTAACCACCCGTAATTTCAGCAATAAGGAATATGGCTGTTAATGGGGCATGTAATACACCACTTACCAAACCGGCCATACCTGCAGCCACAAAGTTTTGCATACGTAAATCAACTATGCCTAATGCACCCAATGTTTTAACAAAAATAAAACCCAACAGCGCACCTACAAAAAGTGATGGACCAAATATTCCGCCATTACCTCCTGAACCAACCGTAATGGCACTTGCAAATACTTTAATTAATAATATGGCTGTTGAAAATCCGATAACCACCCAAACGTTATCGCGGTATATGTAAAACAAACTTCGGTCGAATAAATTTCCTTGGTCCGCATTCATCAATTTATTAATCAACCCATAACCTTCGCCATAAAGTGGCGGAAAAATAAAAATGAGCAAGCCCAATAAAACACCACCTAAGATGGCTTTAGGAAACAAAGCATTGATACGTTTAAAAGCACTTTCTGTTCTAATGGTCATGCGCATCATATACACTGACAATAATCCGCAAACCAGAGCCAACATGGTGTAGTACGGAATGCTATGTATGCGCCAACCATCTGTTACTAAATTGAACAAGGGTTCACTATGAAAAAACTTTGCCACTACAGCACCTGATGCGGAGGCCATTAATAAGGGAATAAAAGCAGGGATGCTCACTTCTGTTAACAGCACTTCAAAGGCAAAAATTACACCTGCAATGGGGCTGTTAAATACTGCTGCAATGCCGGCTGCTGCACCGGCTGCCAACAATAAAGTACGCTCTGATTTGGTAACCAATAAATCTTTACCCGCATTGGCACCAATGGCACTTCCGGTAACAGCAATGGGGGCTTCCAATCCTACCGAACCTCCAAAACCAACAGTAACAGCACTGGTTATGATATGTGAAAATGTTTTATGCCTTTCTACATTTGAGCCTTTTTTATTGATAGCATATATGATGCTGCTTAGGCCTTTATCGAATACTTTTTTGTAATGAAATAACCTGATGTAAACAGCCGACAAAACGATACCCACCAATGGGAAAATAAGGTATAGGTAGTTTTCGAATTTTACATCAAAACCACTCTCGCAAAAATGCTGAATGGCATGCACCAATGTTTTTAGCACCACGGCAGCTAAACCTGCGGTAACTCCCACCAACAAACTTGCGACAATCAAAAAGTTTTTGTCGTTGATATAGCGGTTTCTGTTTTTTAAAAACTGATAAAAGGCAAGCTTACTATTTACGCGCAGGCGTTTAAACATGTACTTTTATTTTTGGTTGAAGCGAACGAAGATACACTTTTTTAAGAAATGAGTTTTTAAACGAAGGAGAGGCTGATTACCAGAATCATCCAACAAAAAACGGTTGTGTCAATTTAGTTTTCTGTAATGATTGAGGGTTAGTATTGTTTCGGGTTTATTTTAATGGTTGACTTATTTCTTTAACAATTGCATCAATCAAGATGTTGTACATAGGCCAGGTATCTCTCTCTAACACAAATACACCGATTGATAGTTTCAAGTCGGGAATATATTTTAGTTGAGTACCCCAAAAACCTCCATGTCCGAATGCAACATGATTTTGTACACGTGTAACTGCAAGTCCCATGCAATAATCAAATGTTTTATTTTCATTACTCATACCGGGAGTTAACATTAAATTCAGTGTAGTTGCATGCTCAAAGATTTTCCCTTCAAACAAACCTGCTCCAAAGTAAGCCATATCTTGAACCGTAGCGGCTAATCCACCACCACCAAACGCATCGAATGACGGGTTTAAACGTAAACTGTTTACTTGATATTTTTGTGCAGTTTGTTCAGCCATTGGTAGGCTTTGTTTTGGTTTTTCTTCTTGAAGTAAGAACCAAGTGTGGTGTAGGTTGAGTGTTTCAAATTTAAGTTCTTGTTTTAGTACTTCATAAAATGGTTTTTGTGTTATATTTTCTATTATTTGGGCCAACAAAAGATAGTTTGTTTCAGAATATTCAAATTTTTCGGAGACATTAAAAACTTTCGAGCCACCATCAACAGCAAGCTCAATTTGTTCATGCATGGTCCATTTGTAATCTGGGTTTTCAACACTCCTTTTTTGAAACAAAGGGGTGTTCACAAAATCATATATCCCGGAGGTATTGGTAAGTAAATGTTTTACTTTAATTTTATCAAGTTCATATCCATCTCCTTGTAATAAGGTAATGGTTTGTTTGCTTAATAGTTTTTGGATAGGTGTTTCTGTATTTAATTTCCCTTGTTCAACCAACCTTAGAATGGTGGCAGCCACGTATATTTTAGTAACAGAGGCAATATTTACCGGGTGATTAACCAATAACGAATCACCTTTAGTATTTGCTTTTCCAACTGCTCCATACCAAGTAAATTTTTTTTGAGCAGACATGATGCAAATTCCAATACCCTTAGTTTCCGGATATCGGTTATAAACAGAATCCAAAATGATTCGGAGACGAGCAGATGTCTCAGTTGTTTCTTTAAAGTTTGGTTTTTTCTGCGCAAACAGTTGAAGACTATTGAGACTGAATAAAAGCACCAAAAGCAAGTTGTATTTGAGCATCAGAATGTGGTTAATTGAGTGAATTTAACACGATCAAATTGTATTTGTTGCAAGGTCGCTGAATATCTGCATTTCAGAGGAAAGGTTGATATGATTATTTCGTTTTCATAAAACGAATTGCTCTCAAATTCCATAAATCTTCACCGAGTTTTCGGTTGTAATATTGGCTACTTTTTCAACGGTGGTGTTTTTTAGTTCGGCTAATTTTTCGGCAATGTTTACGATGTAAGCGCTTTCATTCCGTTTGCCACGGTATGGCACAGGACTTAAGTAAGGTGCATCGGTTTCTAATACCAAATGTTGCAAGTCAATATCAGCAATGGCATCAGGCAGTTCACTTTTTTTGTAGGTAAGCACACCGCCAACACCCAAATAAAAACCAAGTTCGGTAATTTGTTTGGCCTGTTGTGCATTACCACTAAAACAATGAAAAATACCACGTAATAAAGTGTGTTTCATTTCCTGTAAAATGGTAATTACTTCGTCTGTACTATTTCGAGAGTGTATGTTTATGGGCAAATCCATTTGTATGGCCCATTGAATTTGTTTTTTAAAGGCCATGATTTGTTGCTCCTTGAACTCCACACTCCAATAAAAATCCAAACCGATTTCGCCCACCGCATAAAACTTACGTTTCTTAAACCACTTTTGTATTTGAAATAGGTGTGCTTCCACATGCTCATCAACACTGCAAGGATGTAAGCCCATCATCGGGAAACAATGATCCGGGAACTTCCACACCAAATCTAACATGGGCTGTATGCTTTTAATGTCAATGTTGGGTAAAAACAAACGTTTAACGCGTGCATCAATGGCACGTTTTACCATGGCCTCACGGTCGTCATTAAATTCTTCGCTGTATAAATGTGTATGTGTATCAGTAAAAATCATGTTTAGTAATATCTGTTTTTCCAGTTTAGTTTTTTAGGAATGATGAAGTAAAAAATAGTAAGCAAAGTTAACCCTAATGTGTATACTTCATACCACCATAAATGTAATAGTTTGGGTTGAATACCAAGTTGCTTTTGTTGCCAAAAAACGGTTACACTTTGTATTAAAAATTTAAGGACTAAAAACGCCAAAGCAATAGTTGTGTGAATGAAAAAGCAAATACCAAATGCGATCCAAAATGAACCATAAATACCGAAAATAATCCACCAATAAAAGGGTAATTCCATTGCACCTGTAAGCCAACGTTTACGCTGGTTTAACAGGGTATTTAAATCGGCTGCTGCTGCTGAAATATTGATTGCATCCGGGTTAATCATATTGATGGTTTGATATCCAGTTTTACGCACTTGTTGAAACAACTTGTAATCTTCGGTTACACTAAAACTAATGTTTTCGTAACCGCCTGTACTCAGGTAAGCATCTTTGGTAATGGCCATGTTGTTTCCCACAGCGGTGCTAGGTATACGTAGTCGGTTAAAACTTAACAACAGACCCATAAAATACAACCAATCTATATGTTGCATGTTGGCCAAAAAACCATTGCCTTTAACTATAGTGGTACCACTTACAATACCAATTCCGGGTTTAAAAAAATTTATTAAGGTTCTGGCCCAGTTAGAAGAAACTTGTATGTCTGCATCCGTAATTAAAAAATAATCACCGTGTGCTACTTGTGCCAATTGTGCCAAAACATTAGCCTTTCCACGCGCTTTACCCAATTGTTGTGTAATGTGTATTTGTTTGATGTTGTGGTGTTGTGCTACAAGCTCATCAACAATTTTTGCTGTATGGTCTTCCGATTGGTCGTTGCCTATTAAAATATGAAACTTATGCTTAGGGTAATTTTGAGCGATTAAATGTTGAATGCAAGCCGCAATGTTTTTTTCTTCGTTACGTGCTGCAACAAGCACGCTCACCTCAGGCAGTTCATCATCAGACAATTTTTGATGTGGCTCATCAAAACTGGTACTAATGGTAGCTATTACATTCATCAATTGAATGCACACGAACAAACACATCAACCCAACTACAAAAAAAATCATAGCGCTTTAAATTGATATTGTAATTGATGAAAATGTTGCAACATACCTTTTAGTATGATCAACATGTTTTGCTCAGCCTTTTCGCTATCGTGGAAAACAATCACATCACCCGGTTTGGTTAATTTATTTAAATGTTTAAGTGCAATATGCGGGTTTAGTTTTTTATCATAATCACGGGTTAAAATGCTCCACATCACAATACGGTAATCGTGCTTTAACGTTTTTATTTGTGATGGTTTGATACGTCCGTAAGGTGGGCGAAACAAATTAGATGGAATAACCTCTGCGGCTTTTTTTATGTTGTTTAAATAAGCCTTGTTGTTACTTTGCCAGCCTTTAATGTGGTTATAAGTATGGTTACCAACTGCGTGTCCTTTGCTTATAATTTCATTAAAAATTTCGGAGTATTTGGTTACGTTTTCGCCTACACAAAAAAAAGTAGCTTTGGCATTGTATTCATCTAAAATGCTTAAAACCAATGGTGTAATAGTGGGGTGTGGTCCATCATCAAAAGTTAAATACAATACTTTATCGCTTGTTTTCACCTTCCATGTAACATTGGGTGCAATTAACGGAAATATTGAAGGTATTGTGTGTTTAAACATTACTTTTGCGTAAATAGCTTTTGTACTAAATGAAAACCAGTTCAATTGTATTAAAGTGCAAATTAATGGTATTCGCATTAATTTTTACTTTACAAATACACGCTCAAGGTCCGGGCCAAGTATACTCACTACAACAGTGTGTTGATGTGGCTTTAAAAAATAACATCAACGTAAAACAAAGGGAGCTCAGTTTAAACACTGCTCAGGCAGACCGATTTCAAAGTAAAATGGCAGCTTTGCCTAGCTTAAATGCACAAGTAACCAATAATTACAACACCGGTTTTGCCATCAATCCCATAACCAACAGCACACAGCGTGATGTAACTTTTAGGAGCAATAATTTTAGCTTAAACAGTTCAGTAACTCTGTTTAATGGTTTTCAAACCACCAATAACATCAGGTTGCAACAAAAAAACACCAAGGCTGTTGAGTTTGATGTGGCAGCCGCAAAAAACACGTTGGGTTTGCAAGTGGCCAATGCGTTTATGCAGGTATTGCTAAATCAGGAAATTGTGGAAGCGCGTACGTTGCAAGCGGCAGCTACTAGGGAGCAGTTAAATCGCCAGCAAAAATTGTATGATTTGGGCGCTTCCAGCAGGTTAAAATTTTTACAGGTAAAATCTCAATATGCAAATGAAGAGTCACAATTGGTATTGGCACAAACCCAGTTAGATCAGTCTTATTTAACCTTGTGGCAGTTGATGAATGTAGAGCCTGATACGGCTAATAAAATTGTTAAACCGGATAGCTCACAATTTTCTGTTGAGAAAGAAACCAAAACTGCTGCCCAAATTTACGAAGACTTTTTATCACGCAGTCCTGAAGTGAAAGCCGCAAAATTTCGTGCAGAAAGCGCACGTATAGGTTACACCATGGCTTTAGGCGGTAGAAGTCCACGCATATTAATGAGTGGCGGGTTAAATTCTTTTTACAGTACGCAAAGTACACGTGGTGTTGGTTCACCAAGCACTAGCTTAACGCAAATAGGTATTGATAGTTTTGGAGTTCCTGTTTATTCACCTTTGATCCGATATTCTGAAACAGAGGTTACACCTTTTAACGATCAGTTTGATAGAAATCTTGGTAAATCAATAGGATTTACGTTGAGTTTACCTTTGTTTAATGGTTGGCAGGTAAATAACAACATACAAAAGCAACGCATCAACCAAATGAGTGCCGATTTAAATAAGAAGCAAACAGAGCTTGATGTATATAAAAATGTGAATCAAGCTTATTTAGATTTTCAGTCGGCACAAAAACGTTTTGCAGCTAGCAATGATAATTTTGAAGCCAACAAAGAATCACTCTCGTTGGCCGAAACGCAGTTTGCTTTAGGTGCTTTAAATACAACTGATTATATAACGGCTAAGAACCAATATTTACAAGCCGAAACCAGTTTATTGCAAGCCAAATACGAGCTGTTATTCAGGCGTAAAGTGCTTGATTTTTATTTAGGAAAACCGCTATACTAACTTTATGAGCAAAATAGAAAATCAAAAAAAGAGAAGTAACCGTTTATTGCTATTTTTAGGAATAGCTGTAGTTGTACTTTTATTGGTATTGGTAATTGGGAAAAAATCAGGATGGATTGGTGGCGATGATTTGGTGAAAGTGGCCACTACAAAAGCAGAAAAAGCTTCGATAACCGAAAGTGTAACGGCCAACGGTAAAATTCAACCCGAGGTAGAGGTAAAAATTAGTAGTGACGTATCAGGTGAGATACGTGAATTGTATGTAAAAGAAGGTGACTCAGTAAGGGCAGGACAGTTGCTGGCTCGTATTGATCCTGAGTTGTATCAATCTGCGTTGGCAAGAACCGAGGCTGCTTTAAATAATTCGAAGGCTAATTTAGCTAGTTCGAGAGCACGTTTATTACAAGCCGAAGCTAAGCTTACAGAGTTGGAAAAACAATTTCTGCGTAACACCAAATTACATCAAGAGAAACTTTTAAGTGATGCTGAGTTTGAAACGGCAAAGTCAACTTATGTTACAGCAAAAGCTGAGGTAGAATCAGCCAAACAAAACATACTGGCTTCACAATTTACGGTACAAAGTCAAGAAGCAACGTTAAAAGAATCAACCAAAAACTTATCGCGTACCGAAATATTTGCACCGGTAAATGGTGTGGTATCAAAATTAAGTGTTGAGAAAGGCGAGCGTGTGGTAGGTACATCACAAATGGCCGGAACAGAGATGATGCGCATTGCCAACTTAAACGATATGGAGGTAAGTGTTGATGTAAATGAAAATGATATTGTAAAAGTGGCTTTGGGGGATACTTCTTTGGTTGAAGTAGATGCATATGGTACACGTAAATTCAAAGGCATCGTTACAGAGATTGCCAACTCGGCTACAACCACATCAGCCACAACCAGTGATCAGGTAACTAATTTTGTGGTTAAAATTCGCATACTGCGCTCTTCTTATGCCGATTTATCTGCACAATATGGTAATAAGCGTAACGTGTTTCGTCCGGGTATGTCAGCTTCTGTTGATGTGCAAACGCAATCTGTAAATGATGTTGTTGCTATTCCAATCGAATCGGTTACCATGCGTGATAAATCGGAGTTAGATAGTACCAAAACGGAAGGTATTGCTGTTAAGCGTAAATCACCTTCAGGTTCTCCAACCAAAAAATCAACTGATGAACAAGAGATGGTTTTTGTTTTTAATGATGGTAAGGTTGCTTTACGTGCGGTAAAAACGGGTATACAGAATGATAAACTCATTGAAATTAAGGATGGTTTACAGGTAGGAGATGAGGTTGTTTCGGCACCATTTAGCGCAATATCACGCACGTTAAAAAATAATATTGCGGTTAAAAAGGTAGTTAAAGAAGAGCTCTTTGAGAGTAAACCCGAATAAACGAGCACATCAAATTTATTTGTTATCATTGTGCTGCATGTTAAAGCGCCTCTATCTTCTGTGTATTTTATTCGGGTTGATGTTGATGACGACCAGAAAAGTTCATGCATCGAATCCAATTGTATTACCCGACAGTTTAAAATCAGTTAAGCCCAAACGTGTTGCTGTTGTTGCCGGTACAACTACATTGGCTTTGGCCGGAACCTATGCTTACCTGCAAAATGTGTGGTGGAAAGATCAACAATCTACTTTTAAAATTGATCACGATATGGATTATCGTTATGCCAAAAATATGGACAAGGCTGCTCATTTTATTGGTGGTGCCATGTCGGCCGATTTGTTTGGTGTAGCTTTTGAATGGTCGGGTGTACAACGCAAAAATGCATTATTATACGGAGGAATAGCGGGTACTGCCATACAAGCATTTATTGAAGTAAAGGACGCTTATGCTCCCACCTATGGTTTTAGTTTTGGCGATTTAGGTGCTGGTGCAGCAGGCAGTTTTTGGCCATTATTGCAGTATCATGTGCCTGCTACCCGTGCATTACAAATTAAGTTAAGTTACTACAAGCACGATGATTATTACTACCAACAGTTTCCATATGCACAACTGATTGATGATTACATGAATCAAACTTATTGGGTATCGGCAAGTGTTAACGATTGGTTACCTGGAGGAAGTAAAGTAGAAAAGTTATGGCCTGATTTTTTGAGTGTATGTGGCGGTTGGGGAGTAGCTAATGATCTAAACCTGTACTATACTGGACAAAATTTAGAGGTGAATAAAGGCAAGGGAAGTTTTGAGTACTACGTGAGTATTGACATTGATTGGAGAAAAATTATCAAACAAAATACTGCATTTAAACGGGTACTTACCTATTCACTTAATCATGTAAAATTACCGTTGCCAACTTTGCAGTTAGGTCCGCAAACCAAAGGATATTGGGCATTTTGGTAGATACACATAACGCAAAAAGGCTGCCGAAGCAGCCTCTTTAGAAAATTTATGTATTAAAAAATGTATTAGTTAAAACGGTATTTAACACCAATATTGGCATTAACGTTACCCAATCCGTATGTTGCAGTTGAACCTGATCTTGAATTATAGGTTCCGCTAGCAAATACCCAAGTAGGTTCAACAAACGCACGAATTTGATCATTTAAACCAAAGCTTGCACCAACACCTAAGTTAATGGTCCAACCTGCATCAGCAAACTCATCATTAACATTACCTTTGGTGTATGTATTAGTGAATGCGCTAAACCCACCACCAAGTTTTCCATAAAAGTTGAAATTGTCGTCAGATTCACCTACTAGGTATCTTCCGTATCCAAGATTAAAATTAAGATAGCTGGTTTTTTCAGTATAGCCTACTCCCAAGTCATCTTTTCCTTCTGTCGAAAATGAAGGCATTGAAAAATCAAAATAACCAAAAGAGGTTTCATCGTCAAGCTCATATTGAATTTTTACCATTGGGTTAAGTGCGGTACCCTGACCAACAGCAAAATAATAGGTTGGTTGCACACCAATACCAATACTTAAGTTTTCGAAATCAATTTGGGCTTTTGATGCGCTCGATAGGCACAATACTGCAGTTGCAGCTAAAAGGATTTTTTTCATATAAGGTTTTAAAATATGTTGTAATAAAACATTCGAGTTATTTATTTCAAAACCTTTCCATTTAAATTAAAGTTAAAATTAAGATAACAAAAGCTAATAAGTGTTAATAGTTTGTTTTTGTTGCCTAACAACTAATGTCTTACATACTTATGGAAGCGTAAGTAATGATAAAAAAAAGCGACCTCGAAAAACTCAAGGTCGCTTTAACTAATAAATTTTTTATTAGTGTGAATGACCTGCATGGTCGTGGCCTTCATGGCTTTCTTCTGAAGAAGATGAATCCATATCTGAACCAATTTGCGCTTTAATTGCAGCTTCTAACGAATCGCTTGCAGCTTCATCATTAACAACAGTGCTGTCAACTGCCGCTTGTTCTTGCGCGTTTAAATCTGTTTTAGGTGCTTCGTTACCACACGATACGAATACTAATGCAGCACCTGCAATGGTAAGTGTTACAAATACTTTTTTCATAGTTGTTCTTTTTTGATTGATTACGGGAGTCAAATTTAATAAAATAGCAATTACCTCAATACAAAGTTTTGCCCAAGGTATACTTTACGTACCATCTCATCATCGGCCAACTCACGTGCTGTGCCGGCTTTTAATATTTTCCCTTCAAACAATAAATAAGCCCTGTCTACTATACTTAAGGTTTCGTGTACGTTGTGATCGGTAATGAGTATACCAATGTTTTTGTGCTTTAGTTTTGATACAATTTGCTGAATGTCTTCTACCGCAATGGGATCAATACCTGCAAAAGGTTCATCCAACAATACAAACTTTGGGTTAACGGCTAACGCACGCGCAATTTCGCAACGCCTGCGTTCACCACCACTTAATACATTACCCATACTTTTACGCACACGGTTTAAACCAAACTCTTCCAATAACTCCTCTAATTTTGCGTCTTGTTCGGTTTTACTCAGTTTGGTCATTTCCAATACCGACTTAATATTATCTTCTACACTCAATGTTCTGAAAATAGAAGCTTCTTGAGGTAAATAACCTAACCCTTTTTGAGCACGTTTGTACATGGGTAATGGTGTAATGTCTTCGCCATCCAACATTACAGTTCCTTCATCGGGTTTTACCAAACCTACGGTCATATAAAAACTGGTGGTTTTACCAGCACCATTTGGTCCCAATAAACCCACACATTCACCTTGTTTCACTTCAATAGAAACATTGTTTACTACGGTGCGCTTTTTGTATTTTTTTACGAGGTTGTGTGATGAAAGAATCATGTGTTACTTATTAATAAGCCCTAGCCGTATTACCTTCCATAAAGTTAATAAAGGCTTTGTTTACTACTTTAAAACCGCCCGGTGTTGGGTAGTTTCCACTAAAGTACCAATCTCCTTTGTGGTCAGGACAAGCAATGTGTAAGTTCTCTATGCTTTGGTAAATAATTTTTACCTCTGCTCTTAAATCTTCAGGTGTTAATATTTCGGCAATTTTTTGGCTGATTTGATCATCCGTAAATTGGTCGTATAAATCTTTTACATAATTTACCATTTGTTCTTTAGGCAAATTTTCTTGTGCCTTACATTTCTGGTAAACCTCTTGTAACATGCCTTCTTTGTTGTGGTCTTTTAACAAACCCAACATCGCTTGGAAAGCCACAAAATCTTTTAACCTGCTCATGTCAATTCCGTAACAATCAGGGTAACGTATTTGTGGTGCCGATGAAACAATAACAATACGTTTTGGATGCAAACGATCTAAAATACGTAAAATGCTACTGCGTAAAGTAGTACCGCGAACAATGCTGTCATCAATCACCACTAAAGTATCTACATCATTTTTAACCAAGCCATAAGTAACATCGTACACATGTGCTACCATGTCTTCACGGTGCTCGTCATCGGTAATAAATGTACGTAGCTTTACGTCTTTAACCGCAATTTTTTCCCTACGTGGTTTCCAACTTAAAATTTCTTTTAGCTTATTGATATCCGGATTGGTACCCAGTTTTAAAATTTCTTCAGCTTTGTAATCGGTTAAATAATCATGTATACCATCAATCATTCCGTAAAATGCCGTTGCAGCAGTGTTTGGAATGTAACTGAAAACCGTGTTTGGTAAATCGGCATCAATGGCTTCAATTACTTTTTTACTTAATAAATGCCCCAGTTTTTTGCGCTCTAAATAAATATCACGGTCGTTACCACGCGAGAAATAAATACGCTCAAACGTACACGATTTTTTAGGTAACGGTGCTAAAATAGGTACTTCGCTAAACGAGCCATCTTTTTTAATGATTAAAGCATGACCCGGTTGCAATTCTTTTATGGTATTTAAACGTACGTTAAATCCGGTTTGAATAGCAGGGCGCTCACTGGTAGCTACAATAACCTCATCATCCATATAATAAAAACATGGACGAATACCGGCAGGATCTCTAAGAATAAACGAATCACCATTACCAATTAACCCTGTTAACACATAACCACCATCAACTTCGCGCATGGCACGGGTTAATATGCGTATAATGTCTAGGTTACTGCTAATTTTTTCGGTAATTTCAATATTGCTCAACCCCGATTGTTTGTATTCATCAAAAAGGCGTTGGTTTTCTTCATCTAAGAAATGCCCAATTTTTTCGAGCATGGTAACAGTATCAGCTTTCTCGCGCGGGTGCTGGCCCAATTCAATCAATAACTCAAACAGTTCATCAACATTGGTCATGTTAAAGTTACCCGCTAAAAGCAAGTTACGTGTCATCCAATTGTTTTGGCGTAAAAACGGATGGCATAAGTCGCTTGAACTGCTGCCGTATGTACCGTAACGTAAATGACCTAGGTAAACTTCGCCAACAAAAGGGGCATTAGCCTTCATAAAATCAGCATCTTTCAGTTGATTTTTGTTGGCGGTTTCGTTTATTTTTTTTCCAATCCTACCAAAAATTTCGGCAATGGCATTGCTTCCACTTTCGCGTCTTCTGTAAATGTATTGGTTGCCCGGTTTAACATCAAGCTTAATTACCCCAACACCTGCACCGTCCTGGCCACGGTTATGTTGTTTTTGCATCAGAAGGTTTAGCTTTTTTAAGCCGTAAAGGCTGCTGCCATACTTTTGCTGGTAAAAATCAAGTGGTTTAAGTAATCGGATAAATGCGATTCCGCATTCGTGTTGTATTGAATCACTCATATAAGAAAATGGAGTCGCAAATTTAGTTTTATAAATTCAGTAAGTAAAATTTACTTTTTACTTTCGGCTATTGCCGCATCAAGCAAGGTGTTAAAACTTGCGCTGTCTTTATAACCCGGCTCCAAAAACAAACTCATTTTTTTGGTAAAAATAAAATAGGTGGTTGGAAAACCTGTGGCATTTCCGTTGGTTAGCATGTAATAAAGTTCCTCAGGCTTAAAGGTTTTATCACCAATATTATAAGTAACATCCTTAATTTCAGGATTAAACTTGATAGGTATAAAGTGCTCGTTTATTTTCTTGATGATTTCGGGATTGGTATATGTATCACGGTCCATTTTTTTGCACCATCCGCACCAATCGGTGTAGGCATCAACCAACACAATTTTTCCTTCTTTAACCGCTTTGGCGTATCCCTCATTCCATCCATACCATTTTAACTCTGGTTTGGGTGTAGGGTTTTGAGCTGGTGTAAAAGCGCTCATTATCAATATAGGTAGCGCCAAAATGGCGATAAAAAGCTTCTTATTCATAATCTATTGTGTTGGTGTGTACATTTTACAACAATCGTTCCGAAATTATGTATTATATAACATATCACAAAATGTAATGCATCCGTTATGTTTTAGCAATTTGTTTGATGAAGCCAAAACCATGCAGGTTTACCCCGTAAAAAATCAAGTTTGGGATGAAGTGCAACGTAAGCCCAAAGGTTTGATTTTTTATATCGTTTGTTCTGATGCGTAGCAGCAAGAATAATGTGGGTTAATACAGCTAATTTTATAAATTCGCCCTTTACCATACATGAATAACGCAAACTATAATCTTTTAATCGGCAAGCTTGATGCATTTGTGCGCAAGTACTACAAAAACCAATTGGTTCGTGGTGCTATCTATTTTGCGCTGATTACCTTAATTAGTTTTTTATTGGTGGTGGTACTGGAATATTTTGGCCGATACAGTAAAGGGGTGCGTGCATTTATGTTTTACGCATTTATTAGTGGTACACTTTATTGTTTAATTCGATTTGTGGCTATCCCTTTAATGGGTATGTACAGGTTACGTAAAACCATGAGTTACGAGCAGGCTTCGGCCATTATCGGTAAACATTTTCCGGATGTAAAAGACAGGTTACTTAATACATTGCAACTAAAACATGAAGCGGATAAACAAGAAGCATCCGAACTATTGGTTGCTGCAATCAGTCAGCGGGCCGAACAACTTAAGCCCATTGCATTTACCGATGCCATTAACATCAAACAAAATATAAAACATGCGCGGTTGGTATTAATTCCGGTAGCTTTATATGCTATTATTTATTTATTAGCTCCGGGTATCATTACCAATGGCAGCGAGCGTTTGGTAAAATATAACCAAACTTTTGTGCCTCAAGCGCCATTTAATTTTGATATAACAAACAGCGATTTAAAAACACCACAGTTCACCGATTTTGAATTGAGTTTGAAACTAACGGGAAATAGTATTCCGGCTGAAGTGTATGTAGAATTTGGCGGACAACAATACAAAATGCAAAAGCAAAACAACACCGAGTTTAGTTATATTTTTAGGAATGTAAACAAGGATGTGCCTTTTACGTTTTGGGCGGCTGATTACTACTCGCAAGACTACACGTTAAAGGTGGTGGCTAAACCCACCTTGGTTAATTACCAAATAAAGTTAACCTATCCTACTTATATAGGTAAAGGCGTTGAGGTGATTCAAAATCCCGGAGATATTACCGTGCCTGCCGGAACAACCGCGGAGTGGAGTTTTAACACCACCCAAACAGAAGAAGTTATTTTAGGTTTTGGTAATGCATCAACCCAAGCCGAAAAGAAAAATGAAAGCCGCTTTGCGTTTAGTAAAAAGTTAATGGCTAGCACACCTTATTTTATTAAAAGTAAGAATAGTAGTTATGGTGTGGCAGATAGTTTAGCTTACTTGATTAATGTTTTGCCTGATGCTTTTCCGGGTATCAGTGTTGATGAAAAGGCTGACTCTATAACAGGTAAACAGCTTTATTTTATTGGTGATATCAGCGATGATTACGGATTAACCAAATTGGTTTTTGCCTACAAGTTTTTAAAATCGGAAACCGAGAGTAAGGTAAAACAAGGTGCAGTAAGCAAGCCAATTGCCATTCAGCGCGATGAAAAAACACAACGTTTTTATTTCCAATTTAACATCAACGAAACGGGTGTAAATGCTGCCGATGAGTTGGAGTATTATTTTGAAGTGTGGGATAATGATGGGGTGCGTGGTGCAAAATCAACCCGCAGCAAAACCATGTTATTTAAAGCGCCAAGTGATAAAGAATTGCGCAATGAAATGGATAAGGCCGGTAAGAGCTTGAAGGATGACATGAAAGATGCCATGCGCGAGAGCAAGCAGTTACAAAAAGAGTTAAAAGATTTGCAATTAAAGATGTTGGAGAAACGTGAGTTAACTTGGGAAGAGAAAAAGAAAGCACAAGATTTGTTGAATCGCCAAAAAGAATTGGTGCAAAAAATTGAAGATATCAAAAAGCAAAACGAAAAAAATAATTTAAAAGAAAACGAATACAAAGAGCCTAATCCTGAATTGTTGGAGAAACAAAAGCAACTCGAAAAAATGTTTGATGAGGTGTTGAATGATGAGTTAAAAAAGTTGATGAAGGAAATGGAAAAACTACTTCAACAACAAAATAAAGATGCGCTTAAACAAGAGATGGATAAGATGCAGATGAACAACAAAGATGTGGAGAAGGAACTGGACAGAATGTTGGAACAGTTTAAGCAACTGGAGTTGGATAAAAAGATTACCGAAACCACCAAGCAGTTAGATAAACTGGCCGAAAAGCAAAAAGAACTCGCCAAAAAAACAGAACAGCTTGATCAACAAAAAGGGTTGAATAAAGACGAAAAACAACAGCAACAAGAACAGCTAAAACAAGAGCAACAAAAACTGCAACAAGAGTTTAAAGACTTGCAGAAGGAGCTGAAAGATATTGAGCAAAAAAACAAAGAGTTGGAAGACCCACGTGATTTGGGTGATACCAAAAAAGAAGAAGAGAAAGCCAACGATGAAATGCAAAAAGCTCAAGATAACTTAGATAAAAAGGACAATAAAAAAGCCAAAGAAAACCAAGAAAACGCGGCCAAAGAAATGGAAGAAATGGCCGAGAAAATAAAAGAAAAACAAGAGGAAGCCGAAAAAGAACAACATGAGGAAGATGCGGCCACATTAAGAGAAATTTTAGAGAACACCATTCAGTTAAGTAAGGACCAAGAAGACTTAATTGATGAGATGAATAAGTTGAATGGCTACAGTCCTCAGTATGTAGAGTTGGCCAAAAAACAAAAAGTAACAAAAGACAATGCCAAAATTATTGAGGACAGTTTATTGGCCTTAAGCAAACGTGTGCCTGAAATTAGGTCGTTTATTAACCGTGAAGTAACCAAACTAAACGATAATTTAGACAAAAGTGTGGCCGGTTTTGGTGTACGTAATTTTATGGAAATACGCACACGCCAACAGTATGCCATGACACATGCCAATAACCTTGCAGTCATGTTAAGTCAGGTGCTTAGCCAAATGCAACAGCAAAATCAGCAGGCAAAAAGTAAAAAAAGTGGTAAAGGAAAACCGAAGCCAAAACCCGGACAAGGCAAAGGGAGCAAACCTTTAACCATGAGCCAGATTAAAAAAATGCAAGAGGAGTTGAACAAGCAGCTGCGTGAGGGCATGAACAAAAAGGGTGAAGAAGGTAAACCACAACCAGGCGGACAAAAGTCTGGGCAAATGCCTAATGGTCAACAACCAAATCCAAACGGACAGCAAGGTATAGGCAGCGAAGGTTTTGCGCGCATGGCTGCACAACAAATGGCCATACGCCAACAACTGCAAAAAATGATGCAGCAAATGGATGCCAAACAAAAAGAAGGTGTTGGCGGTGCAAAAATGTTGGAAGAAATGAAACGTATGATGGAGCAAACAGAAAAGGAGTTGTACAACAAAAAACTAACTACCGAAATGTTGCAACGTCAGCAAGAAATTTTAACACGTTTATTGGAAAGCGAAAAAGCAGAACGTAAACAAGAGCAAGAAGAAAAACGTGAAGCCGAACAAGCTAAAGACAAACCGAAACCTAGTCCACCGGCATTTGATTTATACATACAACAAAAAAATAAAGAGAAGGAGTTGTTAGAGACCATTCCGGCTGATATGCAGCTTTACTACAAAGAAAAAAGTAAGGAGTATTTCAACCGCATTGGTGGAGGTAAATAATACCAAACATCAACCCAAAACATATGAGAAATTTTAACCTATATAGTTGCATTTGTCTATTACTTTTAACAGCATGCAGTAAAACCAATAAGGTTGATTTAATAATTAAAGGGGCTAAAATTTACACGGTAGATTCGTTGATGAATACCGCAACAGTTATGGTGATAAACCAAGGTAAAATTGTTGCAGTAGGTGGAAATGAGTTGCTTACTCAATACCAATCAGACTCGGTATTACAAGCCGATGGTAAATTTATTTATCCGGGTTTAATAGATGCACATTCGCACTTTTATGGATTGGGTGCTTACATGCAAACGGTGGATTTAACCAACACCAAAAGTTGGGATGAAGTGATAGAAAGGTGTAAAGACTTTGTTTCAAAAAACAATCCGGCATTTTTAACAGGACGTGGGTGGGACCAAAACGATTGGGCGGTAAAAAACTTTCCTACTAATGATGAGCTCAATAGGTTATTTCCTAATATCGCGGTATTGTTAAAGCGGGTTGATGGCCATGCTGCAATTGCCAATAATACGGCACTTGAGTTGGCACAATTAAACATCAACACAAAAATTGATGGCGGTGAATTGATTAGAAGCGGAAATAAACTAACCGGAGTTTTAATCGATAACGCAGTTGATTTGGTGCAAGAAAAACTACCTAAACCGGGTAGGGCGAGCATTACAAAATCGTTGTTAATGGCACAACAAGTTTGTATTGATTTAGGTTTAACAAGCGTGTGCGATGCAGGTTTAGATACCGAGGTAATAGACATAATTGACTCGCTACAAAAAAGTAAACAACTTTTCATCAGGGTGTATGCCATGATTAGTGCCAACGATAAACAAGTGGATGAATGGTTAAACCGCAAGCCAATAAAAACCGATGTACTCAATGTTTCTTCGTTTAAAATGTATGCCGATGGTGCATTGGGTTCAAGAGGTGCGTGTTTGTTACAACCGTATCACGACCAACACCAACACCATGGTTTAATACTTACACCATTGGCAAAAATGGAAGAGTACGTGAGAAGAATCAGCAATTCACCTTATCAATTAAACACACATTGCATTGGCGATTCTTCCAACAGGTATGTAATGCAATTGTATGGCAAATATTTGGGCGAAAACAACAACCGCAGGTGGCGAATAGAACACGCACAAGTGGTACATCAAAACGATTTTAATTTATTTGGTAAGTATAATATTGTGCCATCGGTTCAACCCACACACGCCACCAGCGATATGTATTGGGCTGAAGACAGATTAGGTAAAGAAAGAATAAAAGGTGCGTATGCTTTAAAAACATTGTTAAAACAAAATGGCTGGTTGCCTTTAGGTACAGATTTCCCGGTTGAGCCACCACAACCATTTTATACGTATTACGCAGCAGTAGAGAGAAAAGATGCGCAACAATTTCCTGAAGCCGGTTTTCAAATACAAGATGCATTAAGCAAAGAAGAAGCTTTAAAAGGGATGACCATTTGGGCGGCTAAATCAGCATTTGAAGAACATATGAAAGGTTCTTTAGAGGCAGGCAAGTTGGCTGATTTTATTATCATGGATATGGATTTATTGCAAGCTGATATGCGCACCATTCGTGATGCTAAACCAGGTGCGGTGTATGTTGGTGGTAAAAAATTAAAGTAAATTACACATCATAATACGTTAATCAACGTATTGAATCATGCCTGAGGTTAGGTGCACATTTGTTGCATAAAAACCTCTTTATGAAAATGAAATTTTTTACCCTTGGTTGTGCGTTATCGTTGGGCTTGTTATCCCACTTATCAGCCCAAAATGTGAGTTACAAAGTTTTAACCGATGATCCTGATACTAAAAACTTATCGGTAGCTTTAAACATCATCGACTTTAGTACTTATCAGTCAAACATGAGTATTGCTTACAATGTATACGGTAACGCAAAGTTGGGTAAGTTACTGCAAGCCGATGCAGATTTAAGAAGGTCTTACAACGATTTATCAGCAGGTATGTTTTCCCCTGAAGACATTGGTAAAAGTCACGATATTCGTTTAGGAGGACGGTTTAATTTATCAAACCGTCAACGTCAGGGTAAAACCAAAGTAGTATTATCGTCTTTTACTTCAGGCAATTACCGCCACACCACTTTTATAAGCGTTCCGGCAACTTACCGCAGGATTCTGTCGGTGCGCGGTGGTATTCAAAATATAAGAACCATATGTGATTTAAGTTCAATGCCAAGTAATGACGACAATGTGATGTATTACAAAGATGCGTCTGGAAATAAGCAACAAGCAGTTGACAAAGCCTCATTCGAAACCATGCATTACACGGTAAATTCATCGGGTATATATGCCGGCATTAGTTATCAATCGATGGTTAATGTCATTATTCAGGCAGAAGGTTATGGTAAACGAAGCAGAAGTATAAGTAATGATTTTTATGCAGATATTTTACTTACTCCTCTAGTTTCTTATACATTAAAACCGAATACCAATCAAATGGCCGCATACAAAAATGTTGACATCAATAACGATTACAATGCCAAAAACTACATGGGTTGGCGCGTAGGTTGGCAAGCATTTATGGGTCGTAAAATTGGGTTTACTACTAAATGTGAGTTGGGTCAACAACCCGGAAATTACCAAGGAACTTGGTACTTGAGTATAGGAATGGGATTAGGAATTGGAGTGAATATGCCCGGGTTAACCAAGTTTGGCAATAAAAAGGAACAAAGTCAGTAAGGTAAACATTTAACCTGCTGAATTGGGTTAGATACAAAAGGCAAATCGTACGGTTTGCCTTTTTTGTTGTGGTTTGGGGTTGATAAAACCCACTTAACCCTATATTTTATCCTCATTTTGCTATAAAAAGCCGATTATTTTTATATTGCAGACTTTAAGCAAAATAATATCGATGAAATTACTGAAAGACCTGCACCATGAATACGTTTTTTTGAGACGTATTAAGGTTATATCTGACGAGATAGCCAAACAAATGCCCGACAATGTGAAAATTTTGGATATTGGTTGTGGTGATGGGACCATCAGCAAACTAATCAGCGAAAAAAAGCCCGGTATTAGCTACGAAGGTATTGATATCATGGCTCGCCCAACTTGTGCTATTCCGTTTAAAGAATACGATGGTGTGCATATTCCATACCCCGATAACAGCTTTGATGCGGCTCAGTATACCGATGTATTGCACCATGTTCCGGATGATAATTTTAAAAATTTGTTGAAAGAAACCATGCGTGTAAGCAAAAAGTACTTGGTTATAAAAGACCACTTATGGGCTAACGCATTCGATTTTCAAACCTTAAAATTCATGGATTGGGTGGGTAATGCGCCACATGGTGTTAAAGTTATTTACAACTTTAAAACCGAAAAGTATTGGATGGATTTGTTTGATGAGTTGGGATTGGAAATAGTTACCATCAACAAACGCATTCCATTGTATCCGGGCGTGTTTAACATGGTATTTGGAAGACAATTACACTTTATTGCCGTATTAAAAAAGAAAAACAGCTAAACCTATCACATGGAAAAGCAAATAGAATTAACCATTGTAATGCCTTGCCTAAACGAAGCAGAGACTTTAAAAACCTGCATCGATAAGGCCATGAAATATTTAAATGATAACAACATAAGTGGAGAGGTTGTTATTGGTGATAATGGCAGTACCGATGGTTCTCAAGACATTGCCCGCAGCTGCGGTGCTCGTGTGGTTGATATACCTCGCAAAGGTTACGGAAGTGCATTAATGGGTGCTATACAAGCAGCCAAAGGCAAATACGTAATTATGGGCGATAGTGATGACAGTTACGACTTTAGTAACCTGAATGCGTACGTAGAAAAATTGCGCGATGGTTACGACTTAGTTATGGGTAACCGTTTTAAAGGTGGTATTGCCAAAGGTGCTATGCCGTTTTTACATTACTACTTGGGTAACCCTGTATTATCTTTTATTGGTAAATTATTTTTTGGTGGAGGCATCAATGATTTTCATTGTGGCTTACGCGGTTTCCGTCAGGATATTGTTACCCTGTTAAACCTACAAACTACAGGTATGGAGTTTGCCAGCGAAATGGTGGTAAAAGCACAAATCAATAAGTTAAAAATTATCGAAGTGCCAACAACGCTCTCTCCTGATGGAAGAAGTCGTCCACCACATTTACGCACTTGGCGTGACGGTTGGAGACACTTACGTTTCCTCTTATTGTACAGCCCTAAATGGTTGTTTTTAATTCCGGGTTTAACTTTAATGTTTATCGGTTTAATCTTGTTTGTACTTATCCAACAAGGGCCGGTACAATTAATGAATATTCACTTTGATACCAATACCTTGTTGTATGCCGGTGCATTTGTGGTAATCGGGTTTCAAGCAGTTAATTTTGCTGTGTTTACCCGTATTTATGCTTTGCAGCAAGGTTTCTTACCCAAAAATTCAACCCTCGATAAATTATACAATTTTATAACCTTAGAGGCCGGTTTAATTATAGGTGTTTTATTTACACTTGCCGGTTTAAGTGGTTCGGTTTATTCGTTGTATTTGTGGGATCAACAAGACTTTGGTCAGCTAAACTACTCAAGTATTTTACGTGTAGTTATACCTTCTGTATTTGCCATCATGATTGGCTTACAAACCATATTCTCTAGTTTTTTCTTAAGCTTTTTAGGCTTGAATCAGAAAAAAAGCTAACCTATTTTTTTGAAAACAGTTACTTATGCAAACACCTAAATCAGATAGCCGTTTAAGTATCATTCTGCCTATACAAGGCAACGCAAAAGCTGCTTCGTACGAACAAATTTTTAATTCGTTTAGTAAAGGTAAAACTGATGTTGATTGTGTGCTCATTACCTCATCAAACCAAAAGTTGGCCGATGAGTTACAACAAAATGCTGCTTATCAAGATTTAGTTCAAAAGCAAAAATTACACGTAGCTAAAAACTACACCGAGGCTTTTGCAATGGCAGGCGGAACGGTTAGCCTGGTGGTTGAAGATACAGAAACAGCAAGTGTTTCGGCATTGGTTAGTGTGGCGCAGGCCAAACGAAAAAAAATGTTAAACAACACCTTTTATTTTGGTTCGTACTTTTTAAAAGAGAGTGCCAATAAAAATGGTTTGTTGCAAAAAATCGGTAATAGTTTATACAACAATTTTACTCGCTTTATCAGCACCAGTAATGTAAACGATAACCAAAGTGGTGTAATCATTGTAAACACCGAATTTGCTCACCAAACGTTTGAAACTAAATTAAGTACTGCAAAAAACTATTTTGAAATTGCCAACCAGGTTGGGGCGCATAAAATTAATGCCGAAGATGTTGCTTTAACTGCTGATAAAAACTCGCCTTCGGGAAGTGTGTTAAGCATTTTTGCTTTACCATTTATGTCGCTTTACCTAAGTTTTAAGTTTTTTGTATTATCGGCTTTACACGAAATCAAAACCAAAACACAACCCGAGAATAAAGGCAATGCACCAATTTTCAGGATGATATTTTATGTACTTGTTTTGGGCTTTTGTGTGGGTTATCCATTGTTAAGTCAGCAGTATGGTATGACCTGGGACGAGAAGCAGCATGATGAATACAGCAAGGTAGCTTACAATTGGGTAATGACTTTTGGTGAAGACTCCACCGCATTAAGTGAACCCACCGGAAACCAAGATTATGTTCGTCAAATCTTCAGACATTACGGTGAACACATCAATTTAATATCAGCAATCATATACAATACGTTTGATACCGATCCATACGATACACGTCACTTTATTATTTCGTTGTACGGTTTGTTTGGGTTGATATGTATCGGATTAACTGTTAAAGCACTTACCAGTTGGCGCGGAGCAATTATTGCCCTTTTGTTTGTAGGCCTTAACCCAAGTTGGATGGGCTTTAGTATGAATAACCCAACGGATATTCCTTTTGCAGCTGGTTTTGCAGTTTCAGGATATTTTATGGTTCGTATTTTACAAGGTATGCCTAACCCTAAACGCAAACACATTACTTGGTTAGGTATTGGTATTGGTATTGGCATTGGAAGTCGTGTAGGCGCAATTTTAATTATTGCATACATGGCTATGTTCCTTGGTATACAATGGTTATGGTATTGCATCAAAAACAAAAAAGGAATTTTTAGTGAAGGATTCTTAGCCTATTTAAATACATTTTTAAGTGTGGCAGGCCTTGGTTATTTGTTTGGCATTTCGTTATGGCCTTACGCATTAAGTAATCCATTTAAAAATGTGTTCATTGCATTTAAAAAATCGAGTGAGAATGCCTTTTATGCCAATAATACCGAGTTGTTTGAAGGTACACGCATGTATATGCTTACCGAGGCTCCGGGTTATTATGTGGTAAAGTTTTTAAGTATAGGTAATCCTGTTTATTTGTTGGCAGGTATTGGTTTAACTGTATTACTTTTAAATTGGTTACGTAAATATGTAAACATTGGTTATGTATTGATGTTTGTATTTATGATGTCTTTCCCGGTGGCTTGGGCCGAGTATACCGACCTAAATTATTATAACGGTTGGAGGCATTACTTATTTGTGTTGCCATCAATGGTGGTATTATCAGCACTATCTTACGAGTTTTTGCTACACGCATTTAAAAACAAGTTTGCACAAATTGGTGTGGTAATCGTTTTAGGTGTAGCATTCGCAAAACCTCTAGCTTGGATGGTCAAAAATCACCCTAACCAATATGTTTATTTTAACGAGTTTGTGGGTGGTATTAATGGAGCATACGGTAATTACGAAACTGATTATTACAGTAACTCGTGCCGTGCAGCGGCTGAATGGATAGCTCAACAAGAACCCAATAAAAAAGTATTAATCGGTATCAATAACGAACCATTAACGGCTTCTTATTATGGTCACCGCATTAATCCAAACTTAGATTTTTTCTGGGTGCGCGAGTACGAGGAGTTTAAACCACGTTGGGATTATTTAATTTTAACCAGCCGTACTTACAGTAAAAACGAATTGCTAAATGGTGCTTTTCCTCCAAAAGGAACGGTACATGTTATAAAAGCAGATGACGCACCATTGTGTGTAATTGTTAAACGAGAAAACAATTACATGCCTGATGGATATGAGGCATTAGCCCGCAGAAGTGCAGATACGGCCATTATGCATTTCCAAAAAGCAGTGGAGTATGATCCAATGAACGAAGAAGCGCACCGCATGTTGGGTACGGCCTATTTATACAGCAATCGATTTGCTGAAGCAGAAGCGGCACTAAAAAAATCAATTGAAATATACCCTGAAAATTACTCAGGATACAGCATGCTTGGGCAAGTTTGGTACACCCAACAAAAACCGGATAGTGCATTGCCATATTTAGACAAAGCACTGTTTTATAAACGTAACGTTACAGAGGCTTACTTTTATGCAGGCCAATGCATGTTGCAAAAAAACGATTTTGCTAAAGCTGCCGAATACTTTGAAAATGGTGTAAAAAACAATGGTAACATACCCGAAATGTTTGAAGGTTTAGGATTGGCATATTTAAATTTGGCCAACTACTCGATGGCTGAAGGAGCATTTAACAATGCGTTAGCCATGAACCCTAATTATGCGCGTGCTTATTATTATTTAGCACAAGTATACCAACGCACCAACGAAAAGGCCAAGGCAGATGAGTGTATAAGGCGATACCAAAGTTTAGCCGGTGGTCAACCTATGCAATAATACCAAATGTTGTTCATCAACGTTTATATCTAACAGTTTAAAAAACACACATGCAGTTATCTGTAATTATTGTTAACTACAACGTAAAGTACTTTCTGGAGCAGGCGTTGCATAGCGTTTATAAAGCAATGCGCGGTGTTGAGGGGGAAGTGTTTGTAGTTGATAATAACTCGGCAGATGGCAGTTGTGAAATGGTACGCAGAAAGTTTCCGCAAACCATTGTTATAGAGAACAAATCAAATACCGGCTTTAGTGTGGCCAATAACCAAGCCATTAAACAAGCCAAAGGGAAATATGTGTTGTTGTTAAACCCCGATACCGTTGTTGAAGAAGATTGTTTTACCAGTTGTATTGAGTTTATGGAATCGCAACCAGATGCAGGTGCATTGGGTGTTAAAATGATTGATGGTAAAGGAAAGTTTTTGCCTGAATCAAAACGCAGTTTACCCACACCTAAGGTCGCATTTTACAAGATGTTTGGGTTTGCCTCTATTTTCCCTAAATCAAAAACATTTGGTAAGTACCACTTAGGATTTTTAAGTAATGATGAAGTGCATGAAGTGGAGGTTTTATCAGGTGCTTTTATGTTTATACGTAAAGCCACTTTAGATAAAATTGGCGTATTGGATGAAGATTATTTTATGTACGGAGAAGACATTGATTTGTCTTACCGCATAACACAGGGTGGATATAAAAACTACTATTTTCCCAATACCACCATCATACATTACAAAGGCGAGAGCACCAAAAAAACAAGTGTAAATTATGTGTTTGTGTTTTATAGGGCCATGATCATTTTTGCTCAAAAACACTACAGCAATAAACACGCTAAGCTATTTAGTTTCCTGATAAGTTTTGCTATTTACATTCGTGCAAGTATTTCATTAATTGCCAGATTTTTTCAAACCACCCACCTCATGCTGATGGATGCTGCGTGCATGTACACAGGCATTTATCTGATTAAATTGTATTGGGAGCGTAATCATAAATTTGTGGAAGGAGGTTCTTACCCTATAGAGTTTATGTTGGTTAATGCCAGTATGTATACCCTGCTTTGGGTATTTGGTTTATACCTTTCGGGTGCTTACGAAAAACCTCGCTCTATAACAGCGGTTGTAAAAGGTATTTTATTTGGGTTGATAGGTATAAGTTTATTGTATGCATTTGCCCCGGAAAGCTACCGTTTTTCCAGAGCTATTATTATGTTGGGATTTGTGTGGGCATTAATTGGCGCCTACTTAAACCGTTTGATATTATACATAGCCAAGTTTAAAAAGATTGATTTGGCAATGGCCTACGATACAACAACCATAATTGTTGGGAGCCAAAATGAAGCGGCTCGTGTACAAGATTTATTAAACAAATCAAAGGCCAACTGCAAGGTGGCCGGCTATGTAACTGTTGGTAATGATAAAGAACAAAGTGATGATTATTTGGGGGATGTTTCGCGACTAAGAGATATCGTGCAGGTTTTTAATGCCGAAGAAATTATCTTTTGTTCTAAAGACATTTCAGCTACTCAAATCATACAATGGATGAGTGGTGTTACCTTACCGGGTGTGCAATACAAAATTGTACCTGAAGAAAGCTCATTTATCATTGGTTCAAACAGTAAAAATAGCGCAGGCGATTTTTATGCTTTAGATATCAGCATGGCCTTAAGTGAGCCTCAACATCAACGTAATAAAAGGTTATTAGATGTGGTGATTGCTCTGATGTTTAGCATACTTAGTCCGGTTTTGTTAATCGTAGTAAAACATCGTTTACAGTTCCTGAAAAATTTGTGGGAGGTATTTTTCGGACAAAAAACTTGGGTAGGTTACACACAATCATCAAATCAAAATGCCTTACCTAAAATTAAGCAAGGTGTGTTGTCTCCGGTAATTAAATGGAACAACCAAGTTGAACCGGGCGCAGCCAACAAACTTAATTTTATGTATGCTAAAAACTACTCCATCGAAAAGGATTTATACATTATCCTTTTATCTATTAGTAAATTGGGCAGTTAGGTTTTAACCTGTATTTATGGGGGTTTCTATCGAGGTAAAACCTGAAACCAACTGTTGTATAATTTTAGCAGTTTCGTCAGGATAGTTTATCGATACGGGATGTCCGAAATTGATCCAGCTTTTTAATCTTCCTGTAAATGTCTCATCAATTTGTTTAACTACCGATACACCCATTTGTTTGAGAGCTTCGGTATTACATGTTTGCTCGTATTGGTTTAACATGGGTATTGATAATACTTTCTTGCGCAGATAAATTGCCTCTGCCGGACTCTCAAAGCCACCAGCAGTTACCAATCCTTCACTTGATGCTAGGCTATTTAAAAATTCATCGTTAATAATGGGCCTAATTGTAATATTGTGTTTCGTGTAAGTTGTTTTACTGTGTTTACTAAACACATGCCACTGCACATCATTAATTCGCATTAAATGTGGCATCAAAACTTCATCAGCATGTGCAGGCAAATAAACTGTAAAATGTCCGTGGTTACTTTGTTCAAGCATTCTTACCTCTTTACGAATGATGGGGGTATGAATAAATGAATCGTAAGGCTTAAAATGAAAACCTATTTTATAAGAAGTAGGAGCATAATATTTTAGTATGTTCTCACTTATTTTATTCCGCTTAATTGGTCTTGGTGTACGCTTAGATAAAAATGCAGCTTGATGACTTAATGCAATACATGGTTTATTTTTTAGTTTACAAGCCCAAGCAGTAATAGGTTCAAAATCATTTATGATTAAGTCGTAATCATGAACGGGAAAAGACATTACATCAGATAAAAACCTGAATGGTTTTAAATGTTGAATGCTATCAATAAAATCAATACCACCTTGTTTGCCAAAAGTATATCCAATACCTGTTTTTTTGTATTTGATGAGATAAGGTAATTGTACTTCAGCTTGTCGGCCACTTACTAAAACATCCAACTGACCATAGTTAAGCAGGTGTGGTATTACTTCTCGAGCTCTACTAATATGACCATTGCCTGTTCCTTGTATTGCGTAAAGTATTTTCATTACACACTAGTAACTGCTGCTTTAATAATATCCTGGTAAAGCGATTCCATATCGGGAAGTTTTACGTTAAGTTCATCTTCTTCATATAGGTCTTCATCACCAAATTCATCTTTGTAATGAAATAAACTCCACTTTTTATCATTGTATTCAAGTGCAGTTAAATTCTCTACCCAATCACCACTGTTTAAATAAAGCGTTTCTCCATTTTCTGTTTTAATGTTACGTATGGCTGGTTGATGTATATGGCCACACAACACATAATCGTAACCATTTTCAATGGCAATACTTGTTGCGGTTTCTTCAAAATCATCAATAAACTTAATGGCTTGTTTAACGCTATTTTTAATCCGTTTACTAAACGATACTTTTCCTCTTCCCATTTTTTGTGACACCCAATTAACCATACTGTTTAATACAATTAAGGTATCGTAACCAACCGCACCAAGCTTGGCTAACCATTTGCTGTGTTTCATGCTAATATCAAACACATCACCATGAAAAATCCATGCTTTTTTGCCATCTAAGTCTAATACCAATTTGTCGAGTAGTTCCAATTTCCCTAATCGGAAATCGGTGAATTTTCTGAGCATTTCATCATGGTTTCCGGTTAAATAATACACCTTGGTTCCGCTGGCCATCATTTTAAAAATACGCTGTACCACTTTCATGTGGCTATCAGGCCAATAACGTTTACTAAACTGCCAGATGTCTACGATGTCACCATTTAATACTAAAATTTCGGGATTTATTGATTTTAAGTAGCGGTTAACCGCTTTTGCGTGGCAACCGTATGTACCTAGGTGTACATCAGAAATTACGGCTACCTTTATGTTGCGTTTATTCATTTACGCTGTAATAATTTGGTTACACAAAGTTTAACCTATATTGTGATGTTTATGTTAAGCTATGATGAAGTGATTGCGCACCTCTAATTCACTACTTTGTAAAATAAACATAAGCAATGCTTATAAGGGTTTGTTTTAGTCGCAACTTTTCATTAATTCGTACGTTCTATTTACTATTATGCCAACAGCAATAACCAACGATGTAAAAATAACTGTGGAGGTTGCCTACCAAGAGAACCAATCAGACAAAGACCATGTTTTTGCCTACCGCATTACCATACACAACAAAGGTGATTATACCATTAAATTGTTGCGCAGGCATTGGTATATAAACGATGTGAACGTGGCCAAAAACGAAGTGGAAGGTGAAGGCGTAGTTGGAGTTCAACCTGTATTGGAGCCGGGCGAGTCGCATCAATATGTTTCGGGCTGCGTAATTCATTCAGACATGGGTGCTATGCACGGCACGTATTTAATGGAACGACAGCTAGACGGTAAACAATTTAAGGTAGCAATACCCAAGTTTAATTTAGTAGCACCATTTCGCAACAATTGATTACTGTTAAAAATAATTTGTACAAAGCCGCCATTTTCTTAATTGGCTTGTTGGTTATTTTCGGAACGTATTACATCATAAAAATCCAATCAATTAGAGGTGCGTTAATTACAGAAGGTATTGTAAAAACCAACTACATGCATGGCATTAACAAAAGTGATTTTGGTAGTACAATTAGTGCCGAAATTCAGTTTTATGCCAATGATAGTTTGGTTACTATTTTAGGACCTGAAGGACAACCGATGAATGTTGGATTAATTGTACCTATACTTTATCAAACAGAAAAGCCTGGTGATGCTGTTGTTTATACCTTTGATGGATTTTGGCTGCATGGTTTGATATGGTGTATTTTGCCAACCATTTTTTGGGCAGCCATTAGTTTAAGTGTAGTAAAAGTGAAGGATAACTAAATAAATCTTCATGGCTAACTTAAGGTAAAATATTCTTCTTTTTCCGTGGTATGGTTTCTGATTACTCCTGCACTTACTAAGTTAATTAACATTTTTTGTGCGCGCCAACGTGATATGTTTAACAGCTTGCAAAGTTGTTTGGTGGTAATTTTATCGTTTTTATCCAAGTATTGAAGCAGCCCTTCTTCGTGTTTGCTGTATTTTATTAATGTATCTTTAGGATTTGTAGCACGTTTTAACACATCAACCACAACTTTACTCGCCAATAGACTTTTATCTTTAACCCTGATGTGTACCCACCACTTTCCTTCTTCGTCTTTTGCATAATAAGGTTTATTACCACCTTCAGGTATAATACATTCAATAACTGTTCTATTGCCAAACTCCCATTCAATAATTTCCAATTCAATCTCAGGCTTGCAAAAGAATTGAGCAGCTAAATCAAGCATGTATTTTTCATCTTCGCTTCGCACACCGCTAATTGTGCCATTATCATTAACGCCTACTAACAGCCTTCCGCCTTTGTGGTTGGCAAACGAGCTCATGGTTTTGGCAATTTTGCTTGCGCTGGAAATTGTCTTTTTAAAGTCGAGGGAATCGTTTTCGCCTTTAGCAATCAACTGTTGTATGTGATTTAATGTCATGATTAACTTTAGCAAACTATACATTTTAACGCATTTGCCAAAGAGTTGTTTCACTGCCTTCAATTAATCAGTGCATTAACAATTTGGTGATGAAATTCAGATATTAATTTAGCAATAAAAGGTTTGGTTTATTAATTGGTAAAGTCAATATTTGCGACACTTTAAAATTGGCTTTAAAACCTTATTAAACAATGACACAACCAATAAAAATATCTGTAGCCAAAGGCGATGGAATCGGTCCGGAAATTATGGACGCTGTATTGCGTATTTTTGATGCTGCAAAAGTTACACTCGATTATGAGTTTATTGAAATGGGCAAAACCTATTTTGAACAAGGCTTTGGTACCGGAATGACTCCTCCTGCCAAAGAAAGTGTTGAGCGTAATGGTATATTGTTTAAAGGCCCTATGGAAACCCCAAAAGGTAAGGGCATGAAAAGTATTAATGTTACAGCTCGTAAAACCTGGAGTACGTATGCAAATCGTAGGCATTTCCAAAGTTTACCGGGTGTTGAAACCGTATTTAGCCGTGCCGGTATTCCTATTGATATTACCATTGTTCGTGAGAATATTGAAGGTACTTACGGAGGTATTGAGCATTTAAATACAAATGATGTGGCCATTTGCCGCAGAATTATTTCAAGACCGGGCTCTGAGCAAGTAATTCGTTTTGCTTTTGAAATGGCACGTAAAGAAGGATTTACAAAAGTTACTTGTGCGCACAAAGCAAACATCATGAAACTTACTGATGGGATGTTTCTTGAAACGTTTCAGCGTGTTGCTGCAGAATACACAGATATAAAGTCGAATGATATTATTGTTGATGACTTGGCTATGAAGTTAGTTGCTCGCCCGCAAGAATTTGAAGTAGTAGTACTAACAAATTTACAAGGCGATATCATGAGTGACTTGTGTGCCGGTTTGGTTGGTGGATTAGGTTTCGCTCCTTCGGCTAATGTAGGTGATAATATTTCAATTTTTGAAGCGGTACACGGAACTGCGCCTGATATTACAGGTAAAGGCATAGCAAATCCAACTTCATTGTTATTAAGTGGTTTGATGATGTTGCGTTATTTGGGATTTGTTAAACAAGCTGCCGATATTGAGAATGCTTTACGTTATACCTTAGAGCAAGGCGTACATACCGGTGATTTTGGCGACAAGTCTATTCCATCAGTAGGAACAGAAGCTTTTGCCGCAGCCATTATAGCTAACTTGGGTCAAAGACCTCAATTGTCAAAACCTCGTGAGGCTGTTGAAGGTGTAGCTTTATTTACTAAACCTATTGCTCCATTAAAACAAAAAATGATGAAAGCTCCCGACAACTCTGTGAAAACAATTGCAGGGGTTGATTTCTTTGTGGAAAGTGAGTTATTGGGTAGTGAAATTGCTGAAAAAATTCAACCACACTTGGCATCAAACCAAAAATTAGTAATGATTAGTAACCGTGGTACCATGGTTTGGCCTACAGGTTCTGTATTTACCGAATGTGTAGATCATTACCGTGTAAGGGTTGAAGGCGATATGACCCAGCCTGAAATTTTTGATTTGTTATCTAAACTTTCAGCGGAGTTTTATATTCCTTCTCATGAAGTGTTGAGAAACTATGGCGATAAGCCAGGCTTCTCTTTGGCTCAAGGACAATAAATTATTATATTGAATAACTAAAGCCGATTCTAAACTAGAATCGGCTTTTTGTTTGGTATTTAATGAACAAAAAGTTTTACATAGTTTCGTCTAAATTAAATACTTTTACATATCAAAATTTAACCCATGAAAAATTACCCAGCTTTAATTTGCCTTATTGTATTCCTATCCTCGTGCTCACAGCAACAATTTGCATTCAGAAAAAAAATTGCTGTTCAACATCCGGACAAGGTGGTTGTACAAAATCATCTCAAGAAAAATACGGATAGTATAACAAATATTGAGGCTAACAATCAAATAACCTACGCTCAGCCCTTACCTTTCGTAAAGCAACACGAAGAGCTGGCTTCAGAAAGCATTACCGTTTTACCTGATGATACTATTAGAAAAAAATACAAATTTGATGAAGATAAAAAACCGAATAATTTAAATTCGGAATCAGACCCTAAAAATGGTGTATATGACATGGATAGTAAAGCTGATAAGGAGGCTTTAACAGGTTTTATTCTCAGCCTTGTGGGATTTTTTATTTTTCAACCTGCGGCTATTGCCGGATTAATTTATAGCATACGAGGCCTAAAATCATTTAGAAGAAAAGGATTGGCCATAGCAGGTATAATTATTAGTGGCTTAGTAATTTTGCTCATGTTATTGTTATTATTTATCATTATCATGTTGATTTTGTCTTTTGCTCCTTGAGCATAAACTCAGCATGTAAAAGTGAAAGCAAGAGAGCGTAAACCCAAATGGATAACAATAATATGTTTTAAATTAACTTCAATTATTTACTTTCGTTTGTATGAATAGTGAGTCGAAAAATATTGCTGTATTAGGTGGAGGAAGTTGGGGAACAGCCATTGTAAAAATGCTTACCGAACAACTTAGAAACAATACGGGCAAAATAAATAAACTGCAGTGGTGGTTGCGCAAACAAGAAACCGTTGATTATGTGAAAGCCAACCGCCACAATCCAAGTTACATTAGTTCTGTTGAAATACACCCGGAGTTGGTTGAAGTAACCAGCGATATTAAACATGTAGTCAACACAGCTGATATTATGGTGTTGGCAGTGCCATCGGCATTTTTAAAAGATGCATTAAGCACGCTTACACCCAAAGATTTTGAAGGTAAATTTATAGTATCGGCTATTAAAGGTTTATTGCCACATAGCAAACAAATTGTGGCCGATTTTATGATGAACGAGTTTAACGTTTCTCACGAAAACCTTCTGGTTATTTCAGGTCCGTGTCATGCTGAAGAAGTTGCTGCCGAAAAGTTATCGTATTTAACCATTGCCGGAAAAAACAAAGAGGTAACAAGTTACTTTGCATCATTGTTGGCTTGCCGTTACATACGCACCATAATTTCCGAAGATTTAACCGGAACAGAATATGGAGCAGTTTTAAAAAACATATACGCAGTAGCCAGTGGTATTTGTCATGGAGTAGGGTATGGTGATAATTTTCAGGCGGTATTAATTAGTAATGCCATTAGAGAGATGGAGGCATTTTTATATAAAGTGCATGCGCATCCACGCGAAATAAACCACTCTGCTTATTTGGGCGATTTGTTGGTAACAGCATACTCGCAGCACAGCCGTAACCGCACATTTGGTAACATGTTGGGCAAGGGTTATTCGGTTAAATCAGCCCAACTAGAAATGAATATGATTGCCGAAGGTTATTATGCTACCAAGAGCATGTTTGAGTTAAATGCCGAGCAATTACACATTGATATGCCAATAGCCGAAGCAGTATACAACATTATATACAACAATAAACCTGCTAAAGCAGAAATAGAAAAGTTGAGTACAAAACTAATTTAATACATCATGCCCAATCAAGTAGAAGAATTTAATGCATACAGGGCCAAAATGAATGAGAAAATTTTGGCACAAGATAACTTGGTACTAAAACGTTTGTTTAACCTTGATACCAATACTTATGATGAAGGAGCATTATCAACCCAAACCAAAGAAATGTTGGGCTTAGTAGCCAGTATGGTTTTACGTTGTGATGATTGTATAAAATACCACCTAGGTAAATGCAAAGAGCAAGGTGTAACCACCGCGCAGATATATGAAATTTTTGCCGTAGCCAATATTGTTGGAGGAACCATTGTAATACCGCATACCCGAAGAGCTGAGGAGTATTGGGAAGAGTTGGAGAATGGTATGGGTTGATTACCTGAGAATTTTGCTAAATTGAACAATACCCTACTATGAAAAAATTACTCATAATAAAATTAGTGTTTTGTGTGATGCTTCTATCAGCATTGCAATCATGCAAAGACGATTGTGAAAGCCCTTGCAATAAGGATTGTGAAACTTATAACCCTTGTGATTGTGAGACCCCACTTAAAGCAGATTTTGTGATGGAAGAAAAGGTTTGGGACAGGTGGTTTGAAATTGGAAGTCCTTTAGACGGGGTTAGATCCATAAGATATACAGTTACCACACCAAAATACGACAGTTGTTTGTGGATTTTGGGTGCTGAAACATTACGAGTAGCTCAGTTTTCAAGACAAGGGTATCCGAAAAAGAGCACCATTAAACCAATGCTTATTGTTTATAGTAGTGTTGACGCTAGGTGCGTAGGTAAATTAAAAACAGTTGATACTTTGGTGCGTTCATTTGTAACAGCCGATCCACCATTATTGCTCGAGGAGAAACAATGGCCTGTTTTTGGTTCTTACAGAGGATACAAAAAATCAAACCCAAATAAAGAAGTAATTGTAACCATAGATACCATTGGACCAACTATACATACTAACTTATGGGGAATTCACATGACAAATATTCCTTATAACGATTATTACCCAGCAAGGCACCTGCTTAGACCGGATGGTACACCACAACATGCCATAAACCGAATCCCTTACGGAGGTTCTGTCTCTTTTGTATCAAGGTTTGAAGAGGGAATGTTTGAAGGTTACGGTGTTTTAAAAAATGATGAACTAAAAATTGTTTACAGCTATCATAAAGATACGTTAATAAATGGTATTTGGGATAGGGAAAGTCCTATTTTAAAAGACGAATTTATTGGCCAAAAAATAAAATAACATAACCATGAAAAAATGAGTTATACGGATACAAAGTTTGTCAAGATAAAATAAGTAACTAAAATTCACTTATACTAAAGCATAAAAAAAGCGATTGAAAATTTCAATCGCTTTTTTATTTAATAGCCTAATTTTTAGTTCTGAGGAGCAGGTGTGGTGGTGGTTTCTTTTTTAGTGCTGCAGCAAGATTTTTTCTTGCTTGTACCTGTACCACATTCTTTTTTGTCGCTTGGTGCGCAATGCTTTTTCTCTGCTTTTTCTGCAGGAAGCGCATCTTCCATAACAACCGGTGTTGTGCTTTCAGGTTTAACCTCGTTACGCACCACTTGTGCTTTTGGAGCTTCTTTTTTAGGAGCAACAGTTTGTGCATTTACGCCAACATATCCTAAACCTAAAAAGGCTGCTAATACCAATAGTTTTTTCATATTACTTCTGTATTAATGTGTTAAACAAACTTAACGCTTTTTATTTATATAAAGTGCAGGGTAGTTCTTAAAGTTCAGCTAAAACTGTTCTGCCACCTTTAACTTTTTGGTTTAATGCCACACTTACCTTGGTGCCTACCGGAAGAAAAATATCTACACGTGAGCCAAATTTAATAAAACCCATTTCACCGGTTTGAGCAACGTATTCCCCCTCTTTTACGTACCAAACAATTCTTTTAGCCAATGCTCCGGCAATTTGTCTGAACAATACCTCAACTCCGTTTTTATGTTGAATTACGGTTGTGGTACGCTCATTTTCGGTTGATGATTTTGGATGCCAAGCTACCAAATACAAACCCGGATGGTATTTAAAGTATTTAACCAAACCACCAATTGGGTTGCGGTTAACGTGCACATTAAAAGGCGACATAAATACCGAAATTTGTAAACGTTTTCCTTTAAAATATTCGGCTTCTTCCACTTCTTCAATCACCACCACTTTACCATCTGCAGGCGAAACAACTAAGTTATCGCCAATAGTTGGTGTAATAGTAGGGTTGCGGAAAAACTGCAACACAATTACCAATAAAACCACCGAAATGCCGATAACAATATTTTGTATAATTACATTTTCGGGTAATAAAAATTGAACACCTGCATTTAATGCAAACAACACCAATAAGGTGATTAAAATTGTGGCTTTGCCTTCTTTGTGTAACATAAATTCTTAATAATAAATAGGCCACAATTTGTAAGGATAAAAGCTACCCGTTACAAATTGTGGCTATGTAAATGTAGTAATTAAACACCAAACTTACCGCGTAGTTTTTCTACTTCGGCAACTTTACCAATAGATACTACATAAGCAGCAATACGCATGCTGATGTTGTATTTCTGCGAAGCGGCATAAACGGCTTCAAATGCAGTTTTCATTACCCTGTCTGCTCTGCGGTTAACGCGCTCTTCTGTCCAGAAGTAACCCAAGCGGTTTTGAACCCACTCAAAGTAACTTACTGTTACACCACCTGCATTAGCTAAAATATCAGGAACAACCATGATGCCTTTCCTGTTCAAAATTTCATCAGCGTTAGCTACGGTAGGTCCGTTAGCACCTTCAACAATAACCTTTGCTTTAATTCTATCCGCGTTATCGGCAGTAATTTGGTTTTCCATTGCAGCAGGAACCAAAACAGTTACATCTAATTCAAGTAATTGTTCATTACTGATACGCTCTGCTTTGAATCCTTCTAATGTACCACCGTTGCCATCGCGGTAAGCAATTGCAGCTTCTACATCAATGCCTTCCGGGTTGTAATAACCACCGGTAACATCGCTAATAGCAAGCACTTTCATGCCTTGCATAGCCAATAACTTAGCTGATATAGAACCAACATTACCAAAACCTTGTACCGCACAAGTGCAACCTACGGGGCTAATGCCTAATTTAGACAATGCACTGCGGGTTGATACCATAACACCACGACCTGTTGCTTCAACACGTCCTAATGAACCACCTAATACCAATGGTTTACCGGTAACAACTGCAGGAGATGAGTAACCAACTAATTTAGAATACTCATCCATAATCCAAGCCATTTCTTGTTGGCCTGTACCCATATCAGGAGCAGGAATATCTTTATCCGGGCCGAATACATCAACCATTAAATCGGTGTATGCGCGGGTTAATCTTTCTAATTCACCTTTACTTAATTTGCGTGGATCGCATTTAATACCACCTTTACCACCACCGTATGGAATACCAACTACGGCACATTTCCATGTCATCCAAGCAGCTAATGCTTTTACCTCATCAAGGTTAACATCCATGCTGTAGCGGATACCGCCTTTTGAAGGGCCAAGGTTTGCGTTATGTACCACACGGAAACCTTCAAATACTTGAACGGTTCCGTTATCCATAGTAACCGGTATAGATACGATAACAGATTTTTGTGGTGATTTTAATACGTTGTAAGATCCTTCATCCAATCCTAAAATACGTGCGGCTTCGTCAAAGCGTGACATCATCGACTCAAACGGGTTGTCGTTGCTGTGTGTTGCTGTTTTTTGTGACATGTTATTGTGTTTTAAAGCAGGGCAAATGTAACATTTGCCACGTTTTTACCAAACTACATTTTACATTGTTGCTAAGTCGAATCTAACCAAGCTGCTAAATGCCGAAACGCGGTTGTTTAACTCTTCATCGGTTAAGTTCATAATGCGTTCTGTACCAAACTTCTCAACACAGAAACTGGCCATTGCCGAACCGTAAATGATGGCGTTTTTCATATTGGCAAAACTTATATCATTTGTTTTAGCCAAATAGCCAATAAAGCCACCTGCAAAAGTATCGCCTGCACCGGTTGGGTCAAACACTTCTTCTAATGGCAATGCCGGGGCAAAAAACACTTCTTTGTTGTGAAACAACAATGCACCGTTTTCACCTTTTTTAATGATTAAATATTTTGGTCCCATAGCTTGAATTTTTGCAGCCGCTTTTACCAAAGAATATTCTCCTGATAACTGACGTGCTTCTTCATCGTTTATGGTTAATACATCAACCATGGCAATGGTTTTCTTCAAATCGTCTAATGCAATCTCCATCCAAAAGTTCATGGTGTCCATTACAATAAGTTTAGGGCGTTTGGTTAAACGGTTCATTACTGTTTGTTGAACAGCAGGAGTAAGGTTCCCCAACATTAAATATTCGCAATCTTGGTATGAGTCAGGAATGATAGGATCGAAGTTGCCCAAAACGTTTAGTTCTGTAACTAAAGTATCGCGGGTATTCATATCGGTGTGGTATTTACCACTCCAAAAAAACGACTTTTCGCCTTGTTTAATTTGTAAACCCTCGGTATCTACACCTTTGTTTTGCAGGGTTTGAATAAATTCATTCGGAAAATCTTCGCCTACTACAGCTACCAATTTCGATTGTTTTGTGAAGTAACTTGCCGCCAAACTAATGTATGAAGCAGCTCCACCGATAATTTTATCGGTTTTTCCGAAGGGGGTTTCAATGGCATCAAATGCCACACTACCAACAACTAATAAACTCATGTAAAATATTTTTAAAAAATTTTTGCAGCAAATATTGCATTTTTAATTTTAACAAACTAACATTGCATCCCGTTTCAGCAACAAAGTTACTAAACGGAACTAACCAAACTCCTTGATAGCTCAGCTGGTTAGAGCGACTGACTGTTAATCAGTAGGTCCCTGGTTCGAGTCCAGGTCAGGGAGCAAAATAAGAAAGCCACCAATAGGTGGCTTTTTTTATGCTATTAATTTGGGACGAGAAGTTTATCGCGATGCAATAGCTTTGCGAAGTATAAGCAACAGATATGCTATCGGGAAGTCTAGGTCAGGGAGCGATGAAGCAGAAACGCGGGCGTTACGCTTCATCGTTATAAAGTGTAAAACGAGGCAACGAGTTTTTCTACTTTATAACGATAAAAGTACCAAGCCACCTTCGGGTGGCTTTTTTTATGGGATAAATTCTGGACGAGAAGTTAATGGAATAACGATGAAGCTGAAACGCGAGCGTTACGCTTCATCGTTATAAAGTGTAAAACGAGGCAACGAGTTTTTCTACTTTATAACGACAAAAGTATTAAGCCACCTCCGGGTGGCTTTTTTATGGGATAAATTTTGGACGAGAAGTTTATAAAAATGCTTTGTGGTTAAATTTCACGGTTAATTTATCTACATGTCTTAAAGTTAAAACGACTTAAGCAGTGTTTGTCAGATTCATTTTATATTTTCGGATTGTATTAACCATTACACTAAGTCATGATGGAACATCCGAAATATGCTGTTTATGTGCTGTACAGCCTAAAAGATCAAATGTTTTACATCGGTTACACTTCAAATTTTGAGAGACGAATGCAAGAACATGCCGAAGGCAAAAGTTTGAGTACTGCACCAAGAAGGCCTTTTATACCCATACTTTGCGAATATTATTATGCCAAATCAGATGCATTAAGACGAGAGTTATATTTTAAAACAACAGCAGGTAAACGTGTTTTAAGATTAATGTTACATGATAGTTTAAAAGAAGTATCAGCATTAAATACTGGTAAAGCATGATATTCAAATATGATAAATAATTATCCCAATTATTGGGTTAGCTACTTTTTTAACCCGACAATCAATACAATTTAACCACCCATGTAATATTACACAGTGGCTTAGCCATTAAGTGTTTACTTGTAGTTATTAAATTAATATTTATGCATACACCATTTAATAAAGTATTGTACATCGGGTTTTTATTATTAGGCATTTACCAAGCTTTGGTTTCTAAGGATTACATGCAGGCTGCCGCTTCAATGGGTATAGGACTTGCTTTTGATCCATTTAACCCGGAACAAAAATGGAACGAAAGGCCAATGTGGCAAAAGGTGGTTTTGATTTTACATTTAGCAATGGTTGCTGCAATGTTCGGTTTTGGAATTGGCCTCAACGATAAATAACAACACCAAGGTTTTTTGTGATTGAAGTTTACGTTTATTGTGATAGCTAATTACCCACCTTTTTACTAATGCACTGCTACCTCACGAGTCCTCTTGCGTGTTATAAGGTAAAACCAAACAACCCCACTATGGCAAACCTTGTTCGTGTTTTATTTTAAGTGTTTGTTCAGTTTTAAAATTAAAGTTATTTTGGTTGTGTAAATAATAAGCCAACGAAACGTTTAACTATGATACAAAATGAAGGATCTAGCTTTTGAAAGTAAAACCACGCGAAAGGATTAGCTGCGCTGAACTGCGTTTCGCGCGGCAGCGGGGCTGTAAATTAAAATACAAATAAAATGTATAAAAATGGGGTTCGGCAATAGAATTATAATTTGTTTCTTAACAATAACGGTAGCTGTATTATTAGGCTGTTCCGCTCAAGTAAGAGTATATACTAAACAAAGTGGTGTTAAATATATTAAGTCTGCGGCCTTGGATTGGCAGAGAGATTCAGTGGGAGATATCGGGTGGCGAGCGGAAATTTATAAAGTAATTGAGCATTGCTATGATTTCAAGGGAGTTGAATGGGATGATGTTAAAGAAAGCTTTGGCCCTGCAAATTTAAAAGCGACTTCATGGGTTAAAGTGGATAAAGCAGACCATTTAGATTTGTATATATACCACTTGATTCCAAAAAGAACAACCAAAACGCTTTATCTATATGGCTGGGACTTAGAAATAGCGGTAAATCCGATTACCAAGAAAATACATCATTTTAAGAAACTTGATTTAGGTCCATAATTCGGGTGGTGTTCGATACATCAATTAATTCCAGTTTACCGAATGTGTGCAGTAAAACTATACAGTGAAACAAGAACAAACAACCCCACTAAGGCAAAACTTGGTGGGGTTGTTTTATAAATGGAAGGTTACGTTAATTTTTGCAATTGTTTTTGGTAATAAGGTATTGTAGTTCGTAGGCTTTTTAGTGGTAGTAAACCCAAGTTTAGTATTTAATCAAAGTAAAGTATTGAATCCAACTCACCCTACAAATGACTCATATACTCGTTTAAAATAATTTTAAACCATTCGGTATATAAGTGTGGCGATTGTTTGGCATCGTTTACTACATCATGCAATGGCATCCATTTATAGCTATTTACTTCTTGTGGGTTGATGTTGGGTGTGCCGTTGTATGTGCCGGTAAAAATAAAATCAAGTTCATGTTCGGTAAGTCCATTGTCAAATGGTGCTTTATATAAAAAGCTAAATTTTTCTGTTAATTCACAATCAAAGCCCATCTCTTCATTTAACCTGCGATGGGCAGCATCAATGGTTTTTTCGTTTGCACGCGGATGGCTGCAACAGGTATTGGTCCATAAACCACAGCTGTGGTATTTATCTAAAGCACGTTGTTGTAACAACAACTCGCCATTATCATTAAATACAAAAACGCTGAAAGCACGGTGCAATAAAGCTTTTTGATGGGCCTCGTATTTTTCCATCAATCCAACCTCGTTGTTGTGTTCATCAACCAATATTACATACTCTTGCATGCGTGCTTTTTATTGTTGTAAAGTTAGCTTTTCGGCCTTACTAACCTCGTTATTGTTTAGTAAAAATTTTGTGATACGTTGTTTTAAATCGGTATCATTAATGGTTTTCACTTCTTTAAGTAAAAACGATTTGTCGCTAAATAAATTTGAATGGTAATCTAAAAACTTTGGTGAGTTACTTTGAATGGAAAACCTTAAAAATCGCAACTCAATGTTTAATGGTTCTTTGAGTATGGCTTGCTCTAAAATTTCTTTGCCGTTTTTAAAGTAGTTTAATTTTTTATAAGGACTAAACACATGTTTAGCCATAATCATGGTTACTGCACCCTTATAACCTAAAAAAGTATTGTTGTTTGATGCATTGAGTTTATCAATTAAATCAACGGCAATTTGTTGGCTGTAAATAGCTTTTTCGTACACGTTTCTAACCTCCGTTATGGATAAATTAGCTGTTGTAAACGAACTTAAGACCAATAACAAAACTACTCCTTTAAACATTAAAGCAAGTTAAAACTGTGACGAAGATATGATCCAAAAAACAGCGCATACTTTTGATTATCGGGTATACGAACACGTTCTTCTAATATACGATTAACAGGCATGTTAATTATTTTTTTGAAGAGGTTGTTATAATAAATGTATGCTACATAAACACCAAATCGGGCATCTTTGGGCAATTGTTTAATACCCTCGTAACCTGCAGCAAAATCTTTCATGATATCTGCTTCAATCTCGCGTTTGGTTTCGTCATTAAAAGTTTGGGTGATTAATTGCGGAAAATACATTCTTCCTAAACCATCCACATCTGCCTTAAAATCGCGTAAGAAATTTATTTTTTGGAAAGCAGCACCCAACTTCATGGCACTGTATTTTAACTCATCGTATTGTGTTTGGTTTCCTTCAACAAATACTTTTAAGCACATCAAACCAACTACCTCTGCCGAGCCAAGAATATATTCTTCATATCCTTTTTGGTCGTAGGTTTGTTCGGTTAAATCCATTTCCATGCTGTGTAAAAAAGTATCAATCAAATCATGGTCGATGTGGTAATCATTCACAACTTTTTGAAAATTGTTTAATACAGGATTTAAACTGATGCCTTGTTTGATTGCTTTGTAAGTATCAGCCTTAAAATCATCTAATAAAATCTTCTTGTCAAACTGATGAAAGGTATCTACAATCTCATCGGCAAAACGTACAAAACCATAAATGGCATAAATAGGGTTGTGAAATTTTTTAGCTAAAAATTTAACCCCAAGAGAGAACGAGGTACTGTAAGAATTAGTGACCATTTTACTGGTTCTCTCGGAAATGTCGTCAAATAATGCTTTCATATGTTAGTTTGTAACAAGTTTAAAATCTTTGGCAATAAGGTTAGCGGCAACTTTGCCGCTGATTATACTAGGCGGTAAACCTGGTCCGGGAACAGTTAATTGCCCGGCATAGTATAAGTTTTTAACCTTTTTGCTTTTAATACGTGGTTTAAGAATGGCGGTTTGATCTAATGTATTGGCCAAACCATATGCGTTGCCCTTAAAAGCATGGTAATCTGAAACGAAATCAGAGAAAGCATAACTTTTACGGTAAACCACATGTGGTAAAATTTCTGTGTTGGTGTGTTGCTCTAACCTTTGCATGATGGTTTTAAAATAGCGTTCACGTATCTCTTCACTATCAACCATACCCGGTGCAACAGGTATTAACATAAATAAATTTTCATAACCTTCGGGGGCTACAGTGTTATCTGTTACACTTGGTGCCGATACATAAAACAAAGGTTCTGTAGGCCACTGTGGTTCGGTATAAATTTCGTGGGCATGACGGGTAAAGTCGGCATCAAAAAATAAGTTATGATGTTGCAATCCCGGTACACGTTTATTTACCCCAACGTAATACAACAAACAAGAAGGTGCCATTTTTCTTTTATCCCAATAGCCATCACTGTATGATTGATCGGTAACGTGTAATAGCTTTTGTTCTATATGGTGATAATCTCCGGCACCAACAATTACATCAGCTTCGTAGTTACCGTTTGTTGTAATTACTTTTTTTGCAATACCGTTTTCTGTTTCAATTTGTAGAACTTCATGGTTAACTTTAATGTCTACACCCTGTTCTAATGCGATGGCTTTGAATGCTTCAATAATTTTAAACATACCACCCATAGGGTACCATGTGCCTAAGCTCATGTCGGCATAATTCATTAAACTGTAAAGCGCAGGTGTGTTTTTTGATAAAGCTCCTAAAAATAAAATGGGGAATTCTAATAACTCAATCAAAAATGGATGCGTAACAAAACTGCGTACATGTTTTTTGATGCTGGTAAACACATCCATTTTTATCAGGCCTTTCAGCAAACGAGCATCAGCAAACTCTAATAAACTTACACTTGGTTTGTATACCAAATCATTAATACCAACTTCGTATTTATATTGGGCTTCTTTTAAAAATGCTCTTAGTTTAATTGCACTTCCCGGTTCATAACGTTCAAACAGTTGCTCTAACTCTTGCATGTTTGCCGGAATAACAACCGCTTCTCCGGTTTTATCAAATACCTGATAACTTGGGTCTAAACGTTTTAGTTCATAAAAGTCGGAGGTGGTGTGTCCAAAATCATTGTAAAATTTTTCAAACACATCCGGCATCCAATACCAACTTGGTCCCATATCAAACATAAAACCTTGGGTTTCAAACTTACGTGCCCTGCCTCCAACATCGTTGTTTTTTTCGAGCAAAGTAACCTTTAACCCTTTCTGAGCTAAATAGCTTGCAGCACTAAGCCCTGCTACTCCCGATCCTATTACGATTGCTGTTTTTGCAGTCATTATTTAAGTTTTGTTTTTGAATTGATATTAAAACACCTCGCATGGTAAATTGTTTAACGTTTTCTGACATTTATCACTAAAACTCCACTATAAACCCAAATGTTGGCAAGAACGTGTCGTTAAAGTTAGGTATAATTTTGGGAATGCCATTGCTTCCATCTGATTTAATGGCTTGGCCATCTGTGGTTGCCCATCCTGAGTTATCTGCGGTACGTTCGAAGGCGTATTGAGGAATTGCAGGGTTTTTTGAGCGTAATACGTTTTGAATATCCAAAAATACATCCAACGTAATACGTTTGAAGTTCCACTTTTTGTCAACTCTAATATCCGTTTGATTAAAGGCCCCCAAACGGATGGTATTTAACAATGAATAATCTAGCGTACCCGAACCGGTTAACAAATAATTTTGTTGCGAGCGGTTTAACTCAAAAGGTGTGTAGGGGTTTCCACCTGCGAATCTATGTTTTAAGCCTATTTCCCAACCTTTTTTAAATTTATAACCCGCAATAGCTGAAATTAAATGGCGGTTATCCCAAGCTGAGGCAACATACTTGTTATTTGTACCACTAAACTGGCTGTAAAAAAACGTGTACGATAAAGTGGTATAAAATCCTTTTATGAGTTTTTGTTGCACAAAAAACTCAAAACCATAAGCTCTTCCTTTGCCTTTACTGCTTATGTTTTCGTTACCAATGGCGCCAAATTCAGTACCTTGGTTGGCCAAAGAAATACCGTCTCTTTCAGAAATTGAATAATTAAAATACTGTTTATAAAACCCTTCAAAAGTAATACGTGTGGTATTGGTTGGCAGGTACTCAATACCAGCAACATAATGGTCAACACCAATGTATTTATTGTCTTTGTTTTGAAAACTTCCTAAGCTGTCTTTGTAACCTAAAATGGTGTAACCCGGCATGCGGTAATAACGACCAACACTGGCGTTGATGTTAAAATTGGAATTCAGTGCGTACGATGCAGAGACACGGGGAGAAAGTGTTTCCCAAAGGCGATTTCCACTGTTTAAAAAAGTGTTTCCATCTGTTCTAACACCCAATGATAGGTTTAATCTGTCTGATAAAACACGTCTGCTAACATCACCAAAAATGCCATATTTAAAAAACTCGATATTGGTGTTGAGTGGAATAGAAAAATTGTTTCCGGTTGCGGGGTTCTTAAGTACAGCAAATCCGGCATTATTAAATTTCACATATTGAAACATGCCCCCATAACTGTACTTCCATTTGCCGCTGTATTTGTTTATATCGAAGCGGAATTTATTTTCAATTTCTTGCGATTTTAGTTTTAAGGTACGTGTGTTTTCGTCTTTATTTTTGGCATCGGTAAATCGGTCTAATCTGTTTTCAAACATATTTCGGCTGGCCGATATGTTTACAAAACCATTGTTGATTCTCCGTTTAAGGGTTGTTCCGATGGTATAATTCCACTGGTTGATAAAAGGATTTGCACGTAAAATATATTCCGATTCTGGGGTAGAGTTTTTAGGTACGGCAAAACTAAATTGATCGATAGCGCCAACACCCAATGTTGTTAATACCGTTTTATTATTAATTTTGGTGGTGGTTTTATACTGAAAATCCCAATAGTTAGGGCGAATTGGAAGATCAAGCGCTATGAATAAAAACTCAAGGTAACTTCTACGTGCTGATGCTAAAAAGGTTGTTTTTTTGCTGATAGGTCCATCCAGTGTTAAACCAAATTCCGAAGCGCTTAGTCGTACATTTCCTTGTATACGCTCACTGTTTCCATCGCGTTGTTTAAAGCTTAAAACCGATGATAAAGCATTATCTACATTGGCTTTGAAGCTGCTGGTAGTTAAAGACACATCTTCAATAAAACTTACATTTAAAATGCCCTGAGGACCACCACTTGCACCTTGGGTACTGAAGTGATTGATTACAGGAATTTCTATCCCATCAATGTAAAATACATTCTCACTTGGTCCGCCACCACGTATTACAATGTCGTTACGAAAGGCACCACCGCCCGTATTGCCACCAACACCCGGTAAAGCTTGTATTACGCGGCTAATGTCAAAATTGCCTCCTGGGTTACTTTTAATTTCTTCGGCAGTTAAATTTTGAACTGAAAGTGGCGTTTCCGTTTTTTTTCCGAATGTTCTACTTTGTACCACCACTTCGTTTAAACCTTTACTTTCAGGTTCAATCTCAATATTAAAGGTTTGTACATTACCCGTTGTAACCACAATGTTAAATAGTGTTTTGGGTTGATAACCGATGTATTGAACCTTGATGTTATAAGAACCTGGAGTAATTCCATTAATTTTAAATTTTCCTTCTAAATCAGACTGTGCGCCAAAGGAAGTCCCTTCTAAAAGTATAGTTGCTCCGGTTAACAACTCCTGGGTGTTTTTGTCTTTTATAATACCTGTAATTGTGCCCTTAGATTGGGCTTTTGAGGTATGATAGCCAATAGCAATTAAAAAAAGGACAAATAGTAGTTTCTTCATTTTAGTACAAATTTGTACTAATAAAAACCAAAGTGGTTCGATATTGTTTTAATATCCAGAAACTTTTTTATCCATGTCAAATACACCGGTTATTGCCCAAATAATATCTCGTTTTCAGGAATTTGAAAAAGAGGTGAAGGAACCAACTATAGCGGGTTTTGGTTATTGGTTACAACAAAAAGATAGCTCGCCCAATATGAAGCACCACATACAGATGGGCAATAAAGACAACTACGTGAGTGAAGGAGTTAATGATACAGATTCGGCTATTGGTATTTTATTAGGCATGCTAAATAAATATGCCAAACATTACAGTAAAATAGCGTTAGAAAACTTACCACTAAATACCATTGACGAGTTTGGGTATTTGGCGCATTTATCAACGCATCAAAAAATAACTAAAACAGAACTTATTTTACGCAGTTTAGATGGAAAAACAACCGGAACAGATATTATCAGAAGACTTGTTAATCAAGGTTTGGCTAAAGAAATCATCAATCCTAAAGACAAAAGGAGCAAGTTACTGCAGATAACAGAAAAGGGAAAAAAAATGATATATCAAGCTTATGTAAAAATGGGTGCTGTATCTGTTAAAGTAACGGGTAATTTGAGTAAGGCAGAGAAAAAACAACTTTTACAGTTATTAAGTAAGTTAGAGTTGTTTCATAAGTACAACGAAAAGCATATTTCAAAAGAACTTGATGCATTAAATACCAAGAGATAAATTTTTATCTGCCTGATTTAAGTGTTTACTTCGCATCAGTCTTAATCATATAACCATGAATGTAGTAATTATAGGCTCCGGAATTGCAGGGTTGGCAAGTGCTGTTAGATTGGCAGTGGCCGGACACGATGTTACTGTTTTTGAAAGCAATGCCTATCCCGGGGGTAAACTCAGTGAAATAAATGTAAATGGGTTTAGGTTTGATGCAGGTCCATCTTTGTTCACGTTACCAAATTTAGTTACCGATTTGTTCAAGTTGGCTGGTAAAAAACCTTCCGACTATTTTGAATACGAGCAAATAGAAAAAGCATGCAATTACTTTTATGAGGACGGTACAACTTTTACCGCATACCACGATAAGCAAAAATTTGCAAATGAGCTAATCACTAAACTAGGTATAGAAAGTACAAAACCACTTTTTAAATACTTAAATAAATCGGCCAAAAAGTATGCCTTAACAGCACCCTTATTTATAGAAAAGTCGTTACATAAGCTAAGTACATACACTAACTTTAATACGTTAAAGGCGGTTGCTAATTTAGCTACTTATCAGCTTAATAAAACCATAAACGAGGTAAATGAAAGCGCTTTTAAAGACGAGCGTCTGGTACAATATTTCAACAGATTTGCCACATACAACGGAAGCAGTCCTTACAAGGCTCCTGGAATGCTCACCATGATTCCGCATTTAGAGCACAATATTGGAACTTTTTTTCCGAAAGGCGGCATGATTGCCATTACCAACAGCATTTATAAGTTAGCCCTTGAACTGGGGGTTAAGTTTGTTTTTAACAGTATTGTTGAAGAGATTAAAACGTTAGGGGTTAAAAATAATAAAGTGGTAAAAGGTGTTATGGTAAAAGGAGCCTTTATACCAGCAGATCTTGTAATAAGTAATGCAGATATTCATCCAACTTATACCAAACTTTTAAAAAATGAACCTCAACCAGAGAAACTACTTTCGCAGGAAAAGTCATCTTCGGCATTAATTTTTTATTGGGGTATCAAAAAACAATTTCCCCAATTAGACTTACATAATATTTTGTTTAGCAGTGATTATAAAACCGAGTTTAAACATATATTTAGTTACAAAAGCATTTATTACGATCCCACTATTTACATTAATATAACCAGTAAATACAAGCCGGATGATGCACCACAAGGCTGCGAAAATTGGTTTGTGATGATTAATGTTCCGGCTAATAGTACACAAAATTGGGATGCTTATATCGCCCAAGCGCGAAAACAAATAATAACAAAAATAAACAGGCTTCTTAAAACAAAAATAGAGGATCACATTGTTGCCGAAGAGCAACTTAATCCGCTAACAATAGAAAGTAAAACTTCGTCTTTTGGCGGTTCGCTTTACGGCAATTCCAGCAACAACATGTATGCTGCATTTTTGCGCCACAAAAACTTTAGCAGCAGCATTAAAGGTTTATACTTTTGTGGCGGTAGCGTGCATCCGGGCGGTGGAATACCCCTGTGTTTAAACAGCGCAAAAATTGTTTCAGAAATAATTAACGAAGACTATTCATGAAAATAAAAGCACCCCAATTAGCCATTGCCATTCTGGTAATTTTACATGCAGTAGGTTTAATAGGAACCGCATTTTTTAATGAGGACTTGATGAAATTAACTCCTGTAAATTTACTTATTAGTATGGGTATTGTATTGTGGTTTCATGAGGGCTATAGTAAGTTGTTTGTGTTTTATTTGGCTGTTGTATACACCTTTGGCTATTTGTTAGAATTGGCCGGAATAACCACCGGTAAAATATTTGGCCAATATTTTTATGGCAATAACCTGGGTATAAAAGTAGCCGATGTTCCTTTAATTATAGGCATAAACTGGGTAATGCTGAGCTATTGCAGTATGAGTATGGTGGGTATTTTAAGCAATAGGTTTAATGCATTAAAACATCAACTTGTTGCTCCGGCAATAGGTGCTGTGTTCATGGTGTTTTCCGATTTTTGGATTGAACAACTTTGCCAGCGACTTGATTTTTGGTATTGGAGAAATAACACCGTACCGATTCAAAATTATACCGCTTGGTTCTTGTTTTCATTTGCATTCAACTTTTTATTTGTTCGTTTGCAACTGCATAGCAATAACAAAGTTGCAGCGGTATTGTATATATTACAGCTGTTGTTTTTTGTTGGTTTGAATATATTTTTACGCTAAACATTTGCCTTAACTTGTTGTTATAAATAGTATGATACTTGTAAATATATTAATTGTATTGGCCACTTTCTTTTTTATGGAGTTTATGGCTTGGTTCTCCCATAAGTTTGTGATGCATGGTTTTTTGTGGTATTTGCATAAAGATCATCATCAGGTGGAGCCCGGTTTTTTTGAGAAAAACGATGCCTTCTTTTTAATTTATGCCATACCAAGTGCGTATTGTTACATGACGGGTTTGATGGCTGGTGGCGATTTTAGGTTGTACATAGGAATCGGCATTTCGCTGTATGGTTTGGCTTATTTTATGGTGCATGATGTTATCATTCACCAAAGGTTTAAAATATTTACCCATTGGAATAACCGTTACGTACGTGCTATAAGAAGGGCACATAAAATGCATCACAAACATTTGGGTAAAGAGCGTGGTGAAAATTTTGGAATGCTTATCGTTCCTTTAAAATATTGGAAGGATCCTAATACCAGTAAATAATCCAAACCTAATATGACTTTATATGCGTGGTTAATGTTGGCATCATTTGTTGGCCCTTTTTTATTAAGTTTTGATAAAAAAGTAGCTTTTTATAAAAGTTGGTTACCCCTTTTTGCTGGCATTGTTTTAAATGGGTTAATTTTTATTTTGTGGGATGGATGGTTTGCACGCACCGGAGTTTGGGGGTTTAACAATGATTATGTTTGGGCTACAAGGTTTAACGATTTACCTTTAGAAGAATGGATGTTCTTTTTTGTAGTGCCTTATGCAAGTGTGTTTATTTATGCTTGTTTAAAATCGTATATCAAAACAGAACCCTTTGCCAAAAACAAACATAACATCACCTTGTTGTTTCTTGTTTTAACTTTTGTAATGGCATTATTTAACGCTGATAAAACTTATACGTTTTATAATTGCCTCATCGCCTCAGTACTTTTGCTCATACATTACCTCTTTATTAAAAGCAGTTGGATGGGATACTTTTGGTTGGCCTACATCATACATTTAGTGCCCTTTTTTATTATAAATGGAATACTAACAGGCGCAGCCACTCCCGAGCCAGTGGTTTGGTATAACAACACCGAAAACCTTGGAATACGGTTACATACCATTCCTGTTGAAGACACGGTATATGCCTTAACCTGTTTGCTTTTACCCATTACTGTAATGGAATGGATACAAACTAAAATTGCAGGTAAATAGGCATGATTGGGGTTGCTGTTTTAAACTGAACCAATAAAATAATGAGTAGGGTAAATGCAGCAACATAAACCCACAAAGGAACATTGTTAAACTTGGCAATTAAATCATCCGCTAAAGTATCTCTTAAACTGTGTAACAAATAGCCAAACACCATCATACCAATAACAGGCGTGTAGTTTAAATAAATTTGTGGGATGAGCTGTGTATTAAAGTTTGTGGTAATTTGATGAATCATATCAAAAGCAACTGTAATACTTGCTGATTTAAAAAATATCCAAGCAAAACACACAAAGTGAAAAGTAATAAAAGTACCAATGTGCTTGCGTAAAAGCCTTGGTATAAAATGGAAAGCATCTTTAAAATAAGTCATCCTTAGTTTATCAAATGCCAATGCAATACCATGTAATGCACCCCAAATAACAAAAGTAAAGTTTGCACCATGCCACAAACCTCCAATAAGCATGGTAATAAATAAGTTGATGTATTGACGAATCTTACCAAGTCTGTTTCCTCCTAAAGGAATGTATAAATAATCGCGTAACCAACTGCTTAAACTAATGTGCCACCTACGCCAAAACTCGGTAATGTTTTTGCTCTGATAGGGTGATAGGAAGTTAATATTGATGTCAAATCCTAACCACTTACCCAATCCAATAGCCATATCGCTATAACCACTAAAATCGCAGTATATAACCAAGGCGTAACCATAAACAGCCAATAAACTTTCCACCCCACTGTAGCGCATAGGCGCGTCAAAAACATGCTCAACCAAGTTAACATAAATAAAATCGCTAATGATGACCTTTTTAATTAAACCTGCTGCAATAAGGTATGCACCTTTGGCTAGCGCAGTATTATTAACTTCGTATGGTTTATGAATCTGGGGAATAAAATCGGCTGCACGTACAATAGGTCCCATAACCAGTTTAGGGAAAAATGATAAGAAGAACAGATAGTCCCAAAAACTACGAACCGGTTTAAACGCTCCGCGGTACACATCAATTGTGTAACTAATATTCTCAAAAGTATAAAATGATATTCCGATAGGAAGTAATAGGCTTAATGGCGTGATTTGAGTAAAGCCTAAATCATTGCTAATACCAATAAAAAAATCGGTGTATTTAAAGTAAAAAAGTAGCCCTAAATTAATAACAATGCTAAATGCTAACAGCATTTTTTTCCGGGTTACATCGGTGGTTTTATAAATTAGGTTTGATAAGTTAAAATCAACAACGGCAGCTACAATAACTAACCCAACATAAAATCCGCAGGCTTTATAAAAAAAGTACAACGAGAACAATGTAAACACCAAGGTGCGTAGTTTGGTATTTTTATGTAACACCAAATAAGTTCCCATAAAAGCCAATAAAAAGTACAAGAAGAACCCGGTATTAAATAATATCGGCTCATCGGGATTATACTTCAGTTGTGCTATTAATTTTTGTATAAAATCGCTCATTTGTTAATTACATATTTTTGAAGCGCATCAAACAATAACATACCCTGAATTTCGTATCCACCTTTACTAAAATGTATGTGGTCTTTGGCTGCGTAACCGGTTTGTACCCATTGGCGCATGCTTCTATCACCCCCCATTGCACGGTATAAATCCCAGCACATTACGTTTTGTTGGTTACAAAAATTAATCATGGTTTGCCTAATGGCCTCTACTTTGGGGTTATTAATGTATGCAACTGTTCTTCGCGTTCTCCATTTGCCTTTTACTTTTTTTCTAGTGGTTACAGATTTACGCAAATAATTATCGGCAGGGGTTGTGTATATAATTTTTGCTTCACCGGCTTCTTTTAGTTTAGCATGAAAGTTTTGTAACTGAACATTAAAACTATCGGAAGAAATATCGCTTACGCTTTCATTTGTTCCCATGGAAACAATAATTAAATCGGGTTGTAACGATTTAAGTTGTTGAAAAAACAAACCGGAGTTGATGTAGTTGTTAAATGTTGCACCATTTGCACCAATGGTATAATACAGTACACCGGGGTTACCGTTACTTGCTATTAATCCGTTTAAAGTAATGTTACTTTTTGTATTCAGGTGAAAACTATTACTTAATGGCTTGTTGTAGGTGGTTATATTGTATGTTGGTGATTTTTGAATGGTGTAGTTTTCTGCTTCATTATCGTGGTTAAAACCAATTGCTTGCTCGTTATCCGATTGAAAAATTACACTCACAAATTGTGGTTGTGTATCTTTTTTGATGTTAAAAACCACCATACTACCTGCAGGCATTTGTGCATTGTATGCGGCTATTCCAACATTGCACTCAGTTTTACATTTGGTTATTTTTGAAGCAATAAACGGAACGCTTGCCACAGAACTAAAAGTTGGTGGGCTATTTGTTTTTATCTGTCGGTAGGGGAACAGTAAACCTACACCGGCATTTCCATAATGTTCTTGCAGGAGGTTGCGTAACTTACCGCTAAACCAATCAGCTTGTATGTGCGAATCGCCAATATGAACAATTTTAAATACTTTGTTGTAAGTATCAACGGTAACTGTTTGTGGTTGATAGATTACATTATCATCGTGCATAAGTACGGGTTGTGCCACAACACACAACTGCATAAACAGTAAGCTAATGATTAGGGTAAGCTTGTTCATATTCATTTAGTATTGCGTTGCTAATTAATCTTCCAATTTTAGCCGAACCACTTTGGTTAAAATGGGTATAATCGCTACCGGCTAGTATTGGTTTTTTTTCTGCCCATGTTTTCATGCTATTATATCCACCCATGGCCTCGTACAAATTAAAAAATGCACATCCATATTTTTGTGCAGCAGCTTGTTGTGCCTTGAGTAGATTTTCTACACCATTTCCTGTGCGGTATTCACCATCAATTTTAAATGCTTTATCGGCAGTACTCACAATAAGTATGCTGGTACGCGGAAATGCTTTACGCAAGTGTTTTAGGCTTTTTTCCAGCTGTTTTTGATAATAGTTAAAGTTAATAATACTATCGCTATACAATAAGTTTGGTCCATAATGTAAAACCAATAAATCGTACGGTCGTAACGAATCAATTTGTTTTAACATTTTGGAATTTAACCGAGTTAACTCTGTTCCGCTGGTGCCTCTAAAAGATAGGTTGTCAAGAATAATACCCGTTCTGCTCTCAGATGCAAAACCAAATAGGGGAGTTTTACTTTCATTAAACTTAAGTTCGAGCAATTTTAAATTACTGTCGTTACTAAGTTTAGCTACATTAAATAAACCGTCACCAATAAGTTTAATATGTTGTTTGTTGCAGGTTAAGTCTAAAACACCATTACCGTATAAAATACTTACATTATATAAGTTTGATAAATGCTTGCCACCACCTGGTTTAATAATAATATCAGCGTTGTTTTTGGCAAAAAAAGTATGACCGCTAAAGCCAATTATTAACTTCTGTTTATTGTTATTAAAATTAATGTCTTCCCAGTTTTCGTTGGCGTAAGCCTTAACCGTTTGTCTGAAGTGTGCCACAATACTGGTTGCAGGAATAAATCCAACACCATCACCTCCGAATTTATTTTGTAAAATTGCACGAATGGTTTGAGTAATTAAATCGCCTTCAATCATACTATCTCCAAAATAACCAATGCGTACCTTTCTATTTTTTTTACTTGATTGTTGATGCAATGCGGCCAAAAAAGCATCCATGCCATTTTGTTTTCCTATAGTGTCGGGGGGCTCTATTCCTACATCATTTCTAATAATTTTGGCCACAGCCTTATTTGTTTCTATGGTGTCTTTTACCAATTGTTTTAATGGGGTGCCTTCCTTTTTTACTTTGTAAGTTGATTGGTATTTGGTCTTTTTTGTGGTCTCTAAATTGGAAAAAATGTGAACTACACTTAGGTTATTTTTTTTCCAGAAAGTTGGAGGAATTACAACACTGATTAAAAACAAAATAATGCAGGTAAAAGCGACTATTAAAAACGGTTTATTATGGTTGTCTTGTTGCTGCATTTCGGGTATTTAACTCCGTTAAATTATATTTTTTTATTTGGGTTTTGATTTTAGCTTTCCATGCCTGTGGCGAGCCACTGTAACCGCTTTTTGTCATTGCATTAAGCCACGCATTATAATCAAAATTACCCTTTAATGTGGGATAAAATTTTCTTTTAGACAGGTAAACACAAAAATCGACAAAACTTGCCGAATCGGAGTCGTAATTACGGAAACGGGTTTGTATGCCTTTAACAGAACGTAATTTATTCCCAGCCTTTAATCCAAAGTGATTGTGAAGAATTTTGGCATTTTTGCTTGTTCCTGCTCCGCTTTCAACAATAGCTAAACCCAACATCAAATCAGCTGGTATTCCAAATGAATCGGATAATTGTATACACAAAGTACCGTATCGCGCAATATAATTACTCACAATATATTGTGCTTGGATACTTGTTACTACTAAAAGTAGCGGCAAAACGAAAATGATTTTCTTCAAAAACAATTTCATATTTAGTTTCCTTGGGTATTCAAATTATTATAACCTATACCTTCAATCTGTGTCATTATTATTCCATTGGTGGAATAGTATAAGATAATGTAAGGTAATTATTTATTTTTGTTCAAAATAAATATATGTTATCCTCTGAGATAAAAATTTATGTAAAGTATACCGTTCCTCAACTGATAGAGGATAAAGAGCGTAACATAGTTTTTTGTAATGAGGAATTTACCAAGCTGTTTGATATTAAGCAAAGTTCGCAAGATCTCATCGGAACAAATTGCATAGACATGTTAATTTCATTATCAAACACAATACCGGACGTGGAGCGATTGAGTGCTTTTGTTGCAACAAGTTTAAGTGATAGGTTATCGGGTAAAATTCATGATATTAAAATTAATCCTCGTACGATTATATCTATTTACTATAAATCAGTAACGTTAAAAGATGGTGCTCTGATTCATATATGGGAGTATGTGCCTATACACTAGTCATCTAGTTTTGTTTTTGTAACCAACAGCTTATCAATGCGTTGTCCGTCTTTGTCAATTACCTCTAGTAGGTATTCTCCAATTTTAATTCTATCTCCAACTTCAGGTAATTTGTTACTCATAAATATAACTAATCCAGCAACGGTAGTGTATTCATCACGAGCATCTTCATCAAGATATAAATCAAAGTATTTAACAAAATCAAGAGCAGAGAATTGTCCATCCACAAACCAACTATTTGGGTCGCGCTCAACAATTTTGTATTCGTCTTGGTCAATTTCGGTTACATCTCCAATTAAAGCATCTACCACATCATCCATGGTAACAATACCTTGTGTGGTGCCATATTCATCAATCACAATGCCATAATGCATCTTTTCCCGCTTAAATAATTCAAGTACATTGTAGGCGTACATATTTTCGTTTAAAAAAAGCGGTTCTTTAGCATATTGCGAAATGTGAAAGTCTTTTTCCCAATTACCACTAAACAAGTCTTTTAGCAATACAATCCCAATTACATGGTCTAAGTTTTTATCTTTACACACCGGGTAGGCCGAATGTTTTTCAGTATTTATCTTTTCACGAATAACCTCCCAAGTGTCGTTTTCATCAAAAAATACAATGTCTGTTCTATGGGTATAAAGGGTATTTACTTTTCTATCACCTAATTCAAACACACGCTCTACAATATTTTGTTCAATGTCTTGAATCTCGCCACCTTCAGCGCTTTCTTTAATTATCGATTTAATTTCTTCTTCAGAAACTTTGCTCTCGTTTATTTTTTTTATACCAAATATGTGTTGTAATAAATCGTTTGAGATGGTTAATGTCCACACAAAAGGAGATGTTATTTTTGCTAGTATTTGCATGGGTTTAGCCATGATGATGATAATAGGCTCGGGGAAAGTCATACCTAAACGTTTAGGAAAAAGTTCGCCTAATACAATAGATAAATAGGTAATGAAAATAACAATAACAATTACGGCTAAACTTTGAGCGTAAGGGGCAATAACCGGAATTTGGAGCAAGATTTCCTTAACATCATTTGTTAAGTTTTCGCCACTGTAAACCCCCAATAAAATACCAATTAAAGTAATACCAATTTGTACCGTAGATAAAAACTTGGTTGGGTTTTCTGATAAATCAATTGCCGTTTTAGCACCCGAACTGCCACGTTTTTTTGCACTCTCGAGTTTGTATTTTTTTGATGATACCAGCGAAAGTTCTGACATGGCAAACACACCATTGAGTAGCACAAGGCCTATAATTATAAGTAACTCCATAAGGATTTGATCTAACGAATTTAACCATTAAACCGAATAATATTTATTTGGGTTTAATAAGGGTTTGTTTTTTAGTAGGTTACGCTGACAAAACTCATAAGTATTCATTAGTTTTATGTATAGATTCGTAAGTATCAATACCACTTATTCTAACCCAACCATGATGAATAATTATTCGAAAATTGGAGCATTTATTTTTCTGTTCCTTTTCACCTTAACAGCCGGTGCACAATGCACAATAAGCCTAGGCAATGATGATACAATCACTTGTGGAGCATATAAAAGGCTCAGTATTGAAAGTGGTTGGAGTGCTGTATCTTCGGGTACAACTCAACACTTAAATAGTATTCATTTTCCCACCTCCAGTGTTGGGTATGCTTGTGGTAATGCAGGTACTATTATTAAAACAACCAACGGAGGAAACTCGTTTCAAACATTGACTGTATCATTTAATCAGAACTTGAACCGTATTTATTTTGCAAACAATAATGTAGGTTATGCAGTTGGAGGTGGTGGGTTGATGCTCAAAACAAATAATGCAGGTGCCACTTGGGATTCTGTGTATTCAGGGGTCACCCAATCGTTAAACACTATCCATTTTATTAATGCAAGTAAAGGTTTTGTAGGTGGTGCAGCGGGAGTAATTCTTAAAACAATAGACTCGGGAAATACATGGGTAAGTTCAGCAAATGGTATAACAGCCGGTCAATCTGATCAGGTTAACGATATTTTTTTTACTGACTCATTAACCGGATTTGCTACCGTAAGTAATACCATCTATAAAACGGTAAATGGTGGTGCAACATGGAGTGTATTGCTTTATAACATGACATTTACCTACCGCGATATTCAATTTTTAAATAAAGATACCGGATTTATTTGTGGTAATGCAGGTATGTACTTTGTGATACGTACAATAAATGGTGGACAAACGTGGGAGCAATCATACACAAGTAATGTTGCTCCGTTTAATCAAATTACTTTTGATACAGATAACAATATTTTGCTAGCCGGAGCGGGTCTCTGGAAATCAAAGGATTTTGGCCTTACATGGCAAGAAGTTATCACTGCACCACAAAGTGAGTTTACACAAAATTACCTAAGGTTTAATGCTGTTAGCGGATTTAACTTAACAGCCGGAATTACTGCAGGTACATCAGGTACTATTTATAAAAACCAACTTTTCGACTCGATTGTTTGGTCTCCCGGTATTGGCTTAAGCGATTCAACTAACAGAAATCCATGGGTAAATGTAAACAACACAACCACGTATTTTGTAACAGCTAAAATTAATGGATGTATTGCCAATGACGACATCACCATTTATGTGAATCCCTTAAAATTAAGTGCACGTAATTTGTACACTGTATCATGTGGTGATACTGCTAAGTTAAATGCCACTTTAAATTTAAACAGCTCAACCCAGGGATTGCAGTTTTTATGGTCGCCTGCTACTTATTTAAACCAAACAAACATTGCTAACCCTACGGCAGTAATTGAAAAAAATACGCAATACCAAGTTAAAGCTATTACCAACAATGGTTGTGTTGATTCGTTGAGTATAGATGTGAACTTAAATTTTGGTGCTAAGCTGACGCAAAAATTATTTACCGTGGCTTGTGGCCAACAAACACAATTAAAAACAGATACCAATGTGTGGGGGAAGTTTTATTTTCCATCAACCCAAGATTTGGAAAAAACATTTTTTTTGAACGATACTGTTGGTTTTGTTGGTGGCAACAATTACCTGGTAAAAACAGTTGATGGTGGTAAAACTTGGAGTAGTAACTTAATCCAAACTGGTTATCAGGTTAAAAAAATACATTTCAGAACAGCACTTTTAGGATATGTTGCTGTATATGCAACAAGCACATTAATGCGTGGCGTAATTCTGAAAACAACAGATGGAGGAAATAATTGGGTGGTTCAAGACCCAATGGGCAGTGGATACAATCTAATAACAGATGTATGGTTTACATCCGATTTGGTCGGTTATGCCATATCTAATCCGGGTAAAATATTAAAAACGGTGAATGGAGGTAACAGCTGGGTAGCTGTAAATACCAGTGTAACCAATTATTTGTATGCCATTTATTTTACCTCTGCAACCACCGGCTATGCGGTTGGTAATGGTGCAACGCTTTTAAAAACCACTAATAGCGGCAGCAGTTGGACGCAAATAAATATAAACAATATTAATGGCTCACCCGAATTTCATTCGGTTGTGTTTACAAGCCTTGATACGGGTTTTATTGCCGGTGGATCAAGTGTTTGGAAAACAAGCAATGCAGGCAATACATGGGTTGAAACTGTATTACCCAAGACACAAAATACAACCCTTACCATAAACGACATGGTTTTTGTAAACAATAACTATGGTTATGTGGTATGTCATTATTCTAATATCAATAGCCCGATCAATGGTTATGGTGCGCTATACGAAACTGTTGATGCAGGAATTACTTGGAGTAGGTTGTTTCATGTTGATTCAACACAGGTATTAAAAGGAGTTACAAAAATTGGTAACACAGAAAAGGTAGTTGTTGTGGGTAATCAAGGTACATTGCTAAAAAATTTAGATGCACCTGCAAGTTTTAATTGGTATCCTTCAATTGGCCTAGATAACGCAGCTTCTGCAAATCCATTTGCAACTTCGGTTAGTAATACTACTTATGTACTTACAGCAAGTTCAGGCAATTGTTTTGTTTCAGATTCTTTAGAAATAAAGGTTAACCCGATTGTGATAGATGCCGGGCCTACTCAGCAATTGGTTTGTGGCGATTCGATAAAACTAACACCTAAAACATTATTCCTTAATATTGATGCATCGCGCAACCAGTCATCATGGGCCATAGTGGATTCTAACAATCAAGTAGTGATTAAAAGTACCCCAGAAGTTGCTACCAGCGGATATTTTTATTTGCCTTCGGGCAGATACAGTTTTGTTTGTAAGCCCAAGGTTATTCCGCCACCACTATTTATAAAAATAGCTCCATTGCATGGAGATAGTATCTCAGAAGAAATATTTTTTACAAGCGATACTTTGTTGGTGAGGGAGTTTACCATACCCAACTACAACAGTTATAGCTTTACATGGCAGCCACAAGCAGAAAGAATTGGCCCTAATTTTATGCCTAAAACTTATCTACTAACCATGCAAACACCACAAGGATGCATTGCCCAAGATTCTTTATTGGTACAACCTGTTGCTTTAACATTAAATGCCGGATTCGATAAAAGTTTAATTTGTGGCTCGTCCGTTCAACTCGATACTATAATTACCAATTACACTTCAGATTTATCTCCAATTATTAAATGGTCGAATACATCAGTACTTAACGATTCAGCATCTTTAGCACCCATTGTTAGTGCAACAGATAGCATTAATTTAGTGGCTACCATACAAAGCAAAAATGGCTGCTTGGCTTCTGATACTGTGGTAATAGAAGTTACTCCACTTTGGGTTAATGGATTTGATACCGTGGTTGGTTGTTTGGATACTGCTCGATTAAGGGTAATCACAAATTATGATGGTGTACAACCTTTAAATTATTTGTGGACCTCTGCCACCCAAGCTGATTCTTTTTATGTGGCTAGCCCTATGGTAATTGGGTTACGAAACACTACTTACTTGGCAAAAGTTACTACTTGGAATGGTTGCCTAGGCGCGGATTCAGTGAGGGTCTTACTCAAAAATCCTGATGCACCAAGCATTTGTATCGCAGGAGTAAACGAGAACAATAAAAATCAATTGGTGTGGAATAAGGGGCAAGTAAAAAATGCAACCTTGTTTCATGTTTGGCGAGAGACCAATATTACCAATCAGTACCAAACTATTGGTGAGGTTTTAGATAGCCAAAGTTTTATTTTTATTGATACAGCTTCTAACCCTTTTGTTCAATCAAATAAATATAAATTGGTTTATACAGATGCATGTGGATTACAATCGTACGAAAGTCAACCCCATCAAACCATGCACCTTACCATAAACAAAGGAATAGGGAATACCTGGAATTTAATTTGGAACAGCTATCAAGGATTTACCGTGAGTACCTATAATGTATACAGGGGTAATACTTTGAATAACCTCCAACTAATTGGTACATCTGCGGGTAGTAACAACGCATATTCCGATTTAAGTGCGCCTGATGGTGATGTATACTACCAAGTAGAGCTGATTAGTCCTAATGCGTGCAATCCCAATAAAACCTACAATAGTTCGCGCTCCAATAAAGTTTCTAATAAAGATGTTGGATTATTGGTTTATAAAAGTGAGTTGATACAGGTGTATCCAAATCCTGCCAACCATACATTAACCATTTTTGATGACAATAAAAACTTAATAGGCTCACAACTTATGGTAAGTGATTTATTGGGAAGAAAAGTAATGGATACCAAGTTAACTGACCATCAAATTGATATCAGTATGCTTGATGATGGAGCTTATATTTTATTGATTCAAAAAGAAGGTAAATCATATAGAGGCAAATTTGTAAAACAATAACATCTTATTGTTAAAATAAAAAAGCCATTCAACATAACGTTGAATGGCTTTTTAGCTCACCTGGCCGGGTGTTAATTAAAATCTTTCGAAAGCATTAAAAAAGAATGAAGCTTCAATAGCTGCATTCTCATCGCTGTCGCTACCGTGAATGGCGTTAGCATCAATAGATTTTGCGTATAAGTTACGGATGGTTCCTGCTTCTGCTTTTGAAGGATCTGTAGCACCAATTACCTCGCGGAAATCAGCAACTGCATTGTCTTTTTCTAATACAGCAGCTACAATCGGACCCGAAATCATAAAATCTACTAGATCCTTGAAGAATGGACGCTCACGGTGAATTGCATAAAACTCACCGGCTTTTTCAGCGCTTAAGCGAGTATATTTCATGGCAACAATTTTGTATCCTTTGCCAATTATGTGGTCGATAATTTTGCCTGTGTGACCGTTTGCTACCGCATCCGGTTTAATCATGGTAAATGTTAATTTTCCGCTCATTTTGTTTGTGTTAAATATTTTTCAGGCCGCAAAAATAGAACAATCAATCCCATAAAAACTAATAATTTTAAATGATTTAGAACGAATAGTTTTTTAAACTGTAAGGGTACAAATATTAAGTCTTCAAAAAAATCTGTTTAATGTGTGGGCGATAAGTCTAAATTTGCTTCGTGAAAAATACCAATCCGCTTCGCAAAACCATCGGAATTATAGGTGGTGGTCAACTTGGCCGTATGATGATTGAAGAATCGCTTCGCCTGAATAACGACTTTAATATTTTAGATGCAGCAGATTGTTCTTGTGCTGCATTGGCAAAAAATCACATTGTAGGAAAACTTACAGATGGTGCCTCAATTAGAAAATTAGCTGAAATAAGTGACGTGCTTACTTTTGAAATTGAGCATGTTGATGTAGAAACCTTGATACAAATAGAAGCTGAGGGTAAAGAGATTATTCCATCGCCAAAAGTATTACAGATTATACAAGATAAAGGCGTTCAAAAAGAATTTTTTAAAACGCACCAAATACCAACTGCACCATTTGTTATGGTTGATACACCAAACGACTGGCTTTATGCGGTGAAGCAGTTTGGTGGTGAAAAACTAGTGGCGAAAACCCGTAAAGATGGATATGATGGTAAAGGGGTTACCATTTTTAAAACAGCCGATGTTTTATCGGACATAAACAATATTCCTTTTAATACACCCAGTTTAATAGAGGTTTTTATACCTTGTCAAAAAGAAATTTCGGTTTTGGTAGCTCGCGATACACAAGGTAATGTAAAAACCTGGCCGGTTGTTGAAATGGAATTTGATCCAATTGCAAATTTGGTTACGTTTTTAGATTGTCCTGCAAACCTATCGGCCGAAAAGGAGCATGAGGCGCGTGAAATTGCCCTGCATACCATTGAAAAACTAAATGGGGTGGGTGTTTATGCGGTTGAAATGTTTTTAACCCACGACAATCAAATATTGGTAAATGAGGTTGCCCCGCGTCCGCACAACTCGGGTCATCACACCATAGAAGCTTGTTATACATCTCAGTTCGAACAATTGGTACGTATATTAATGGGATTACCGTTGGGCAGTACCGACTTAATTCAACCCGGTGTTATGATGAATTTACTAGGTGCGGATGATTTTAGTGGAACATACCGATTACAAGGACTTGAAGAAATAAGTGCGATGGAAGGTGTATATGTACATTTATACGGTAAGAAAGAAAGTAAACCCATGCGTAAAATGGGCCATGTTACTGTTATAGCCTCAACACTCAATGCCGCTAAAGAAAAAGCCAAGCAGGTAAGCAAACTTGTTAAGTTTGTTGCTGATTAATAAATAACAAACGCACGACAGCAAAAACGCCCCTGCAAATGCAAGGGCGTTTATATTGTTTACTCCTTAATGATTTTGTGTGTGCTGATTCCGGATGATGTTTCTACCTTCATGATGTATACACCTGTTTGCAGCTCGCTAATGTCAAGCTTATTTGCTGCGTTTTTTCCCTGAACAAGTTTCCCTCTTATATCATATATTTTTACAGATAAAACAGTTTCATCCGTATCAATATTAATCCAATCTTGGGTAGGTGTAGGATACACATTGATGTCTGTTGCTAATTGTTTTATGTTGTGTATTACAACAGTATTCGAGTAGTTAAAGTCACCATTTTGCTCCATAACTTTAAGCCTGTAATAAGTAACATCTAAATCAGTTGCAGTTTCATCGTTAAACAAATACAATTGTGCAGTGCTATTATTTTGGGCTTTCACAATGCCAATGTCATCAAAAGTATTGCCATCAACCGAACGCTGAACTTGGTAGTAAGTAATGTTTTTCTCTTGAGCTACATTCCAATTCAGGTAGTTAATACTCTGTCTACGCTCGCCTTTAAAAGCAGTAATATGGACAGGTAGCGGATTGTACACATCAGTAATGATGAGTAAAAATCTATTTCCGTAAGTGTTGCTTAAATTACTGTTGATGGTAAAAGCATAGTTGTTATTTGCTCTTAAATCAGTCCAACTGTTGTTGTAAAGGTCTTTTAAAAACACCATTTTATTTAATGGTATTTGGCTAATATTATCAAACGAGAAGTTGTAAGCCGAGTTGGTTGCGGAGTTAACTTGCATTACAAAAGTATCAGATTGATTAGGCGCAAGAAAATCAACAATATTGTGTTGCATGGGTACATTGTTATTGGCAATAAAAGATAGGTTGTAACCAGTGTTGGCCAATTTCAAACCATCTTCTTTAAACACATAATTTTTGCTTGCTCCGCTTAAAAACTTAAGCCACGCAATGTCATATTGAACACTATCAAGATTCATCTTTACCACCAGTCCATGGTTGTTCTTAAAGTAGGCCGTAGTATTTGTAGCAGTTTTATCATTCTCTTCAAAAGTTACACTTTGTGTAGCTTGAGTAGCTCTTACAAAAAATGCTTGACCAGAGGAAATAGTACCAGTAGCGTTACCAACATATCCTTTAGTAACCGGATTCCACACCCAGAAATAGGTGTCAATTTGAGCAGTTCTACTCAAATTTTCCCAATCAATCTGGCTAGGGTATGGATTACCTAATAAGTTAAAGCCTTTACCGTAAATAGGAGTAGAGTCGTTCGCAAAATCAAGCGCAACAGTAATATTACCTTTATTAATAGGACCAACATAATCAGCGGTAACGTTGTTAGGAACAATGTTTGTATTGGTTAAAGAGGCAGTTTGAGTTCTATCACCCCTAAAAAATACAAGGGCACCTTTACCTGCAGTAAGCGTATTGTTGATATTAGAAATACTTGCCCAACCACGCGTAGTGGATTCCTGCCAAGTTCTGATAGAAGAAGTAGGACCTGCAATATCAAATCCAGAAGACGCACCACCTGGTCCGCTTACTAAAATATCATCATTTAACTGCGTATATGCATTGTTAGTAGTTGGTATACTCATCATCCTCCAGCCTCTCATGATAGAGTTATTGCCAACAATGTAACGCTGTAAGATTACATCACCTGTAATATCTGCATTGGTTCCAAGTTGAGCAATTCTACCCGTACCACTGAGGTTTGACAATAGTTTTAGTTTGTTACCGGTAGCAATGGTTCCAGAAGTAGGAGTAACTGTACCATCTTGGGTAATAACTAAAGTATCGGCAATGGTAACGGTTTGATTTGCCCTATTGACAGTAAAGTTTTGTAACGCATTGGTAACACCATTGGTTGTCTGGTCCATGTACAATGTACCAAAGTTTCCACCACCAGAAATGGTTAACGAAGATGTTGGACTTCCTTTAAACTTACCATTACCAACTAATTCTCCGGCAATAGTTAAGCTGTATCCGTTCAGGTCAATTACCTTACCGGTAGGTAACTCTATGGTACCTAAGCTCCAGTTATTGTTAAGTTGTAAATTATTAGTAGCAGTTGGGCTTACTTGTATGTAAGATCCTTCAGGCGGAGCTGAATTACCTTGCCAATTAGCACCTGATGTATGGTTGGTTGATGAAGTACCATTCCAAACAAAAATACCTTCCCTGAACAAACCATATATACCAGTACCAATAGTAGGCGAAAAACTACTTGTAGTTGCATCTACATTGTACCTAATGTTTGAAGAAGCTAATAAACTTTGTAAACCTGTACTTAGCCCGTATTTACCTGCATACAACATGGCTGTACCGCCAGTTCCCAAATTAATGGTACCATTACCTGAAACTAAAATATTCCCACCAGTACCGTCACCCGCAGCTTTGTTTTTATCTGCAAATAGTTTGATGGCATTACTATTTGAGCTTATGGTATTCAATGGCTCTTGAATTTCGATACCTCCAGTTAGGGTTGATAAGTGTATACTATCTGTTGAGTAAATACCTGTTATTCCTGTTTCGCCAATAATTAATGCATTGCTGTTTGTGAATGATATTGATCCTATTCGTTGGCTAATTGTTCCAGCACTAATTTTACCAATATTATTTGAAGTATTGTTTAAAATCACATTTGCACTTCCTCTTATACCTAAGGTATTGGCTGTTATAGGAGCAGTTTGTGTTATGGTGGTAGTTGCACTTAATCTAATATCGGCATTTGTAGCAGTAATTTGTTGGTTTAATATAATACTGCTGCCGTTAACGGTAACCGGACCATTTACTTGTATCGCTTTTCCTGAATAGTTTGTTGCTGTATTGTTACAAGCAGAACAAGGAATTATTTCTCCGGCAGAAGTACTACCAACTTTTCCAATTGTAATGGAACTTTTATTTTGAAATAATGCAACCCAACCGAGACTAAAATTATAGTTTGAGGATGAGGTTGTTTTAAATGTTAAATTTCCTGTTCCATAAAACTCAGGATATATAACACCTGATGATGTTAGCCAATCAAAAATCGCACCTTCCAACGATACATCACCCGTGCTGCCATCAATGGTTAACCAGTCTATGTTTAAAGTTCCACTGTTGTTGTTGTCATAATCGGCATTAATTAAAATATCTCCCCCTGAAGTCATCAGTCTACCTCTTGTAGTTCCACTTGTTGCTGTTGTAGTAACTCCATTAGCAGCGTAAAGAGCTATATCACCATTGGCTGATGTAGATATTAATTCAACGCCTGTTCCTAATTCAATAGCACCACCATAAATAGAGAAACCGCCACTAGAAATAGAATTTGATATGGTAACATTTGATGAATTACCCATTTGTATTGGCGTTCCACCGCTCAATAAACCTGAAAAATTTCCGATAATAACATTAGCCGTATTTGCTATACTGTTAATTTTTAATCCGGAGTAATGACTAGTATTTATAGTATAATTTCCACTTGTTAATGTACCACCAAGGCTTAATGTGCTGCTATAGCTTCCAGCGTTGGGCACCAAAGTTAACGTTCCTGTAGTAGTAATCTCTATGGTGTTTGCTGTATTAGGTGCAATTAAAGTAACATTTCCAGAACCAGTATTTATAGTGCGTGTGCCATCCGATACAATTCCGTTTATTCCGCAACCATTTGTGCTTGCCCAAATTAAAACCGACCCTCCAGAGGTTGTAGTGCTTCCAAAATAATCCATTGCATTACAGTTATAACCACTAGAACCAATTGAAGGTCCATCACCTACTGTTAATCCATTCCAAGTATAACTTCCTCCATTGCTGTTTGAACCTCCCATCCAAACATGTCCTCCGTTTGTAGAAATGGTTCCCATGTGCGAAACACCCCCGTCATTATTACTATTGTCAAAATCTGACCACAAGACTACATTCAATACTCCTGAACCCGTAGCTGTAATATTTCCATAGTTAGTTACTCGTGAATGTCCTTGCATAGTCAGTGTTCCTGCACCGTTTGATTTATTTACGGTTATACCAGATTGAATTTCAATACTTGGATTATTAGTAACTATTCCTTTTAAAAGAATATCACCATTAGCCGAACTGGTTAAATTGGCACCAACACTAATTGTACCTGCATATAAAGCTATTGGCCCAGCCACTGTTAAAGATGTATTAGGGTATATACTGGCCGTATTGCCCAATTTACCTATTGTTAATTCGCTAATGGTCTGGCTATTTTGATTCCAAATGAACCAAGATGTATAAACAGCTTGGCCGAAACTATTAGAAGCAGGTCTCCAGTTTACAGTTCCAGATGAAGCAATTCTTGGGTTAGATACAAAGTAGTACATATCATACTGTATTATGATGTTACTTGAACTTGAGGTAACAGCACTTGAGGCTTTAGAGCCCAGATAAAAGTTTGATCCTACAAACCATGCACCATTTGCTACACCACCATCTTGTTTACCTAGTAATTGTATAGGACCGCTTTTGGCTAAAATATTTGTTTCACCTCTAAAAACGGCATCATGATTATCTGATGATTGATGTGAAGTACTTATAGTAATTCCACCACCATATCCTGTGGCTAAAATTGATAAGTCACTTTCAGCTTCAATTCCCCATGCTTGTCCATTTGTTCCTAATGACTTACCAATTAGTCTGATGGCGTTTGCTGTAGTATTAGCTGAAGTTAAAGTAAGCCCCCCGTGCGAGTATAGCCCTGAATTATGAGTACCTCCACTTGATTGTGAAAAACCATCTAAAGTAATTGTACCCGTTCCACTATTAATTGTGCCCGTTGTTAAATTCCAAAAACCCATACCCCAAGATCCTGACGTGGTACTTACTGCGTATGATTTTCCTCGCATAATTATATTACCCCCGCCTGAATTTAGGTTTATTGTGCCATCAACTCTAAGTCCTTCATATGGATAAACACTAGTTCCCATTGCGTAATCAGATCCTGAAGGATTTCCACCACCCATAGTAATATTTCCACCATTTGTAGTTATCGTAAGTCCCGATGAAAACAAAATATAACCGTTTACTGTGTTGTCGTTATCGGTTAAATCATCCACATTTGAAGCAAATAATACATTTCCTCCCTGCGTTGTAATTGTTGTTGCGTTTGTATTTACAATATGTGTTTTGGACAGCATACTCAATGAGTTTGCATTACTGCTTGTGATGTTTGCACTTAAAGTGATTTTATTGGCCTCAATTGCAAGATTGGCTAAACCCAATTTTGATTGTATATCTGTATTTAAAATATTGGCCGTTCCGCTAGTTGTTTTTATTGTACCATCAACGTATGTCCAGGTTGTTCCCTCGGCATCGCCACTTGAGCTTACAATGTTTAAATCTCCGTAGGCCAAACCTGTGCGATAAATGGCATAAACATTATTGGCAGTTAATGTTGGAGCAAAAGTACTTGTGGTTTCATCATAGTTGAAGCGCGCATTTACTGATCCACCGGCAAGTGTTGTAAGTCCGGTACTTGTTATATCATAACCACTAAATAATTTGGCAATTGCGCCTGTTCCCATAGTAATGGTTGGTGCTCCGGAGACAATAATATCGCCACCTGTTCTTGTACCAATGGCCGTACTTTTACCCGCTGTTAAAATAACTGCATCTGTTGATGTGCTGGTTGTGCTAATACTTCCGGCCAAAGTTAGGTTACCGGCCAAAGTTTCTAATTTAATGGTACTCGAACCTTTTAAACCATCATTGGTGCCAACTGTGCCGATGGTAAGACCTCCAGTAGTGTCTATTATTTGTGTAGCACCAAGCAAAGTACCGGTAACGCCACCCGCTATGGTACTAAAATTATTTGACGTGTTAGTTAATGTAAATGTACCTGTACCATTTAATGCCAAGCCCGAACAAATAATAGGTGTGGTTTGAACAACGGAAGATGAAGATTTTATAGAGAGATTGTTACTTATTGTTAGTGGTGTGCTAAACTCAACATACGCTCCACTTACATTCACAGATCCGTTTACAGTGAGGCCTCCAACAGAGTTAAAATACATGTTAGTTGTATTGGTAGATTTGCCAAAGTTTAATGCAGTTAATCCATTTGCTATTTTTAACCAAACTAAATGCACTACTTGGTCAAAAGTACCATCGTTAGATTCAAAAGTAAAGGAACCAGTAGTATTGATAAAAGGCTTGGTAGACTCTGAAGATGTCGTCCAGCCCATGGTTTCACCCCGTATTATTATCTCACCATTACCGGCATTTAATGTCATGTAATCAAGGTCAAGATTCCCAGATGCATTTGCATCCGTATTAGCTTCAACCCTGATGGTACCACCCGAAGTTGTCAAATCTCGGCTTGTAGAGGTGGAACCAGATGTATTAACACTTAATGAACCCAACAATGAAATGTTACCTCCATTTGTTGAAGATATATCATCGTTTAAATAAATATTACCTCCGTAAACTGTAACATGACCTGGTATAGAGATAGCTGATGATAGGTTAATATCAGACGTGTTGGTAGTTTTACCGATAGTAAGATTTGAAGCTCCATCTGCTACAGTGTAGTTTGAATTGTAAGGAAATGTTTGCGCATTCACAAAGCTTGCAGCGGTTGGTTCATATGTAACTGCACCTGTGGTTTTTACTTTGTAGCCTTTTACTCCAGCCCCTACAAAACTTGAGTAAGAAAATATCACATCTCCAGATGCAGTCCAACTGCCACTAAGGGGAGAGCCGAAGTAAATATCCCCCCAGCTCGAGGAGCCCATACCTCCGGCACCGGTAGTACCTCTGTCGCCTGTTATTTGAATATCTCCTGTTTTTGAAATGATTTGAATATCCCTAGTATTTGTGCCTGAGGTATAAACTGATCTGTAAAAATTTAAGGCATAGGTACCGTTGCTTTGGGTGTTTGTAAGTACCCCTTCAATATTAATATTTCCGTTTTCTGTCTCAATTGTTGATGAATTTGTTATAAAAGTGATTCCTCCAAACCAAATATCAGGAGTGCCTGAGGTTAAGCCACCAAAAGCATCCCCATAAATACCGATATTTCCAGCCCCTGTTGTAGTTATTGTTGCTTGTAATCTAATTCCATCGTCATAGCTACTAGCGCATTTCCCATATATATTGATATGTCCTCCAGTTGCTGATATTGTAGCGTTATTGATAAGAACACCGGGTGATCCTCCAGAACGATTAGAAGCTGCATAAAGACCAACACCCTCACTACCATCAAAGTTTCCTCCTAAAGTAATATTACCTCCATTTGATAGCAGGCTAGAACCGCTATTTAGCGTAATTGCACCGGTAGTAGAATTGGGAAGTACAACGGCTGTGCCACTCGAGTTTGCTCGAAGTGTGATATTTCCATTGGTGGTTTGTATTGTTCTGCTCGCAGATACATCTATATAGCCGGTTGCTTGGAGTAAAATACTTGCACCATTAAGTGTAGAGGTTAAGTTTTGTTGGGTAAATATATTGCCACCATAGGCAGTAATAGGCCCGGAAATAGTTGTAGCAGTTCCAAAAGTTAGACTGGTATTGTTGGTTGTTTTACCAATTGTTAATCCGCTTATTGTTGAAGCTAAAGATAATCCATTGTTAGCAATACCTCCACCAAAAGCATTATCACTTGGTTCTATTGTAACTGTACCTGATCCATTAATGTTAGTGTTACTGAAGCTAATGGCTTCACCTTTAGCTACAACATTTCCGCTACCTGAGCTTACTGTAAAGGCATCTAACCAAAGTGTACCTGTGCCGCTTGAGTCTGCATCTGCAATTAAAGTTACATTTCCATTACTAGTGGCTAGAGTTTGTATTGCATTACCATCAATATTTTCTTTAGCATACAAATAAATTCCTGCATTTGTAGCAGTAGTTGTCAGTCCGCCAGCAGAGTTTAAGTTTATAATATTTGCATAGGCAGTTATCGGTCCTGCAACACCAGCCCCTGCATTAAAATTTATTGTGTTTGTGTTTGTAGATTTTCCGATAGTTAATCCGGTTAGGGTTGATGGTAAGTTAATCCACGTTGTTGTAAATCCTCCTGCACCAAAGGAAGCATCACTTGGCTCTATGGTTAAACTTCCTGTGCTGGTAATACTTAGTCCAGTTTCAGAGAAACCTTCAGTTCTAAGCGTGATGTTTCCGCTTCCTGAATTAATAGAGAATACTCCTGCTCCACCAAGGTAGAAATTACCTCCACCGTTCGCATCAGCATCGGCCACAACAGTTACATTTCCATTGTTGGTAGTAATAGTACATGTGCTTGCTGGGTTAGGATCTATGTCGTTTGTAGAGTATAAAGAAATTGGTGCACCTGCCAAAGTTGAGGTGATATTGTTATTGATATTAACGGTACCTCCAAAAACATATATTGGTCCATCTATAGTTTGGGCTGCATCAATTCTGATGACTGACGTGTTTCCTGATTTGCCTATGCCTAAATATTTTATGTTTGATGCAAGTGCATACTCATCAGTTAACAAAATTGCAGCGCCAAAACTTGTAGATATAGGCTCAATCAAGACGCTATCAGATGTTTCGATACTTACAACGCCTATTGTAGATTGTGCAGTTGTTTGTAATGAACTCATTGAAAAATTAATTTTTCCTGTATTTATATCTCCTATCTTTATACTGTTTGCTATGTTGTTTGCTCTTATGCCTAGACCGAAATCGTTTCCGCTATTTCCTCCGTTACCGGTTAAACTGATAGCACCACCATCGGTGTTTACATTAAAAGTTGAACTGGTGTTATTCATTTGAATAACCAAGCCTACTGCCTCATCTGTATAATTTGCTGCAACAACCGCATTGCCATTAAATGATATAGAACCTGTTGTTGAAGATATTGTTATATCATCTCCTGCGGTAGCAAAAAACATTAAACCATGTGCCCAAGTAAAAGTGTTGTTAGGAGCAGATACACCCTCGATATATATGTTACCACTTGTTGTGCTTAGGTTAACATTACCCGTACTAACACCACTGTTTATTTCGGTGCCAAGCCAAAGGCCACTTCCAGTAGAAAGATCGTTATTAACAGTTCCATACAAAGACAAATTACCAGAGCCAGAGCTAATGGTAGAGTTAATAATCATAGTGCCTAAATCTTTAGCGCCATTGCCAGAATCGTCACTCAACCCTTTTATTCTTATGGTACCACCTGATGAAATAATGTTGGCACCGTTAATTAAAACTCCTTGCTTATCTATATTTACAGACTCTGCATAGCCCGTTGGAACAGTAAGCCCATTTTGCGTTTCAGTTGATGAGCCTCCTCCAATCCAAATATTACCACCTGCGGTTAAAATACTAGATAGCACTTCAACCCTTCCTCCATTTCCGTCAAAATCTGCCCAATAAACCACATCAGCACCATTGGTTCTTACTGTATCACTAACGCCTTGAATAATATCTGCAGCCCCTTTGATGTATATATCCCCATCTGTAGCGTTTGATGTAGTCAGGTTAGCGCTAACATAAATGGATAAACCGTAAATGGTTATCGCTTTTGAAGTTGAAATTGCACTGTTTATCTGTATATCTTTTACCTCAGTGCTCGTAACAGGCACATATGCGTTATCACCGGCAACTCCTGTCCCCAAGTACGTGCCTATGCTTACTGCAGATAGACTAGTATAGTTGTTTATAATTAAACCTAATGCATTAGATGATTGGCCGGTAAATGTTGTTCCACTCATTGTTCCTTGCCAACTAAACGTGCCTGGCCATTTTTTGGAGCTGTTTGGGGGTGCAATTGTTAGTGTTCCTGAAGTAATTAAAGTTATTGCATGTCCTTGGCTTGAACTAAAATCAGCCTTTTCAGTTAAAAGTGAGATATCACCCGAACCAGCGTCAATAGTTCTTGCCGCATTCCATGCAACAAAGTCACCAAAAGTTGTATTATCTTCAGTGCCATCAGCTGCAACAAGAACATCACCACCATTAGTTGTTAGGTTACCAACCAAATCAATAGCATTCATATTACTTGTACCATTTGAGAATGCAACACTGTTACCAACTGTTAATCCGTTCCATATGGCAGTTCCGCTTCCTCCGCCAATCCAAATATGTCCACCGTTAGTTGTTATTGGTCCAACTGATGGCCCTACTGCTTGATCACCATCGTACTCAACCCAAATAATCACATTAAGTTTACCAGCTGTACTTATCACAGAAGTTGCTGATGTTGCAACATTATTCCTTGCTCTTAAAGTTAAAGTTGCATCACCCCCCTGTGTTTTGCTAATTGTGGTTGAACTAAGTACAATATCACCTCCTCCAAATGCAGCACTAATTGTAACATCCGTTCCGATATTCAGATACCCTTCAACAACTGATGTATTAATATTTGATGTGCCGTTAAAGGTAATTATGATTGGATTGGTTCCGGTTATATTCCAGTTTGTACCACTAGTTCCTGTTTGACCTGAGTTATTGATGGTTAAGTTTTGTGCTGTTGCATTTTTATTTACTGTGAATAATAGGGTAAATGCAAAAACCGTAATGAGGATAATTTTTCGGGTAAGCTTAATGGATGTACACATATTGATTTTTTTAATACTGTATTTCACAGTTTTTAATTATTGCAAAATTAGATTTACATGATTGCTGTGTTTTTTAACATGTTGTAATTTGTTTGTTTAATCTTGTAATGTGATAGGAGTGTTATACTACACCATCAAATCATTTGACTTAAAAAGTCTAGAGTGTTGTATAGCCAATGTAACCATTTCATACTTTTTGTTATTTTCGTGCAAACAATTGGAGGTATGAAAACAATAGGAATAATAATGGGCAGCGATAGTGACCTTGAAGTGATGCAAGAAGCTGCAAAAGTTTTAAATCATTTTAAGGTGGATTATGAAATAACCGTAGTGTCAGCACATCGCACACCTGAGCGTATGTTTGACTATGCAAAAACTGCTCGCGATAGAGGTTTAAAAGTAATCATTGCCGGTGCTGGTGGGGCAGCGCATTTACCCGGTATGGTTGCTTCAATAACAACACTTCCTGTTATTGGTGTTCCTGTTAAGCTCAAAGCTTTAGACGGAATGGATTCATTGTTATCAATCGTACAAATGCCCGGTGGTGTTCCTGTAGCAACTGTTGCTATTAACAACGCAAAAAATGCTGGGTTGTTGGCTGTACAAATATTAGCAACAAACAACAATGAATTAGCAGATGCGATGCAAGCTTATAAAGATAAAATGAAAGAAGAAGTGCTTGAAAAAGCAGAGAAAGTTGAGCATGGAAGAAAGAAGATTGGATTCTAAATAAAATTAATCACAAAAAAACAGGCTGGTTCAATTGTTGAAACAGCCTATTTTTTTTACTCAATTTCGCTAATTTTAACTGCGTTTGTTCTTGGCCTGTCTTTAATTGGCATGCTTGCCGTATTTATCACCAAATTGCCGGCAGTAATTAATCCTTTTTCTTTAAGTATATCGTTAACATCTTGAATAGACTGGTCGGTACTTTCAAAGTTTTTATAGTAGAAAGCCCTTACACCCCAAACTAAACTTAAGGTATTTAGTAACCGTTGATTTCCTGTAAAAATATAAATGGCGGCTTTAGGTCTGAAAGATGATATTTTGTATGCAGTGTAACCACTAAAAGTCATACTTACAATAGCCGATGCTTTTAAGTGGTCTGATATTCTTACTGCAGTAAAACATATTTCATCACTTAAAAAAGTAGGAGATTCGTCATGAGGGCGTTTACCCTTAAAAAATGGTGCATTTGTTTTTTCAGCTTCGGCAACGGTTCGCTGCATGTGCTTTATGGCTAAAATAGGAAACGCGCCAACAGACGTTTCAGCACTTAACATCACCGCATCAGCACCGTCCATCACCGCATTGGCAATGTCATTTACCTCAGCACGTGTAGGCGATGAGTTGGTAATCATACTTTCCATCATTTGGGTAGCAATAATTACCGGTTTGGCCGCCTCAATACATTTTTTAACAATGAGCTTTTGTATAACAGGAACTCTTTCCATCGGTAACTCTACTCCCAAATCACCGCGGGCTACCATCACACCATCTGATACGGCTATAATTTCATCCAAGTTGTCTAGTGCTTCGGGTTTTTCAATTTTGGCAATAACTCTTGGTTTCCATTCCGATTTTTCAATGATTTCTTTAAGCTCAAGAATATCCTCTGCTTTTCTTACAAAACTCAATCCAATCCAATCTACTTTTTGCTCTAGTCCAAATATTAAATCGCCTCTGTCCTTCTCTGTCATTGCCGGAATAGATAGCTTGGTTTGAGGCAGGTTAAATCCTTTTTTTGAAGATAAAAAACCACCAAAGTTTACTTTACATTTAATCTCATCTTCACCGTTGGTTTCTACTACTTCTATTTCAATTTTTCCATCATCCAATAAAACCAGTTCGCCCGGTTTAACATCTTTGGCAAGGGTTTCAAACTTCACCGAAATTTTTTCGGAGGTACCAATTATTGGTTTGGTACTAACCGTTATTATACTTCCGGTTTTAAGTTCAACTTTATTGTCTTGCATTTCTCCCACACGTAGCTTTGGTCCTTGCAAATCAAGAAGCATGCTTACATGTGTATTTAAATCTTGATTTACTTGTTTAATATTATCAATCACTTTTTTGTGATCCTCATATGTACCATGAGAGAAATTTAGCCTGCAAACATCAACGCCTTCTTTTATAATACTTTTAAGCATTTCGTAGCTAGATGTGGCAGGGCCTATAGTGGCAACAATTTTGGTACGGTTAAAATTCGCTATTTTCATGTTTATTCTGATGTCTTTTCCCCAATTAAGGGCTCTCAAATGTAGGTTAATTATTGTTCAGCAGGGTTAATAAATTGTTCTCAATGCGTGTATCAAACATAAATCAGGTTTTGTTTTGATTTGAGTTTTTCGGTTTCAACTTCAAATATTATTTGTATGGTTGGAATTGTTTTGATGTTATTTTTTAAAGTTTCTTCTTCAAAAAAATCAAGAGCACCTTTAATTAAAAGTAAGTAGTCGAAATTTTTTAACTCTGGTATTAAGAATAGCGATTCGTCCTTATTACTTAACAAAATATAGGTGGTATGACTCTCTTCATCAACAAAACTAAATTGCGCAAAAGTACAGGGCTTTGATGTAATTTCAAGTTCGTAATCGTCAACCCTACTAAATTTGTATGGATTGATTTTATTTAAAAACCAAGCCAAACGATGCGCCTTCTCCTGCGATACAATGCCGTATAGCAGAAAGTCGTATTCAAACTCAATATCTAACTCAAACTTTTTGATAAATTTATTATTTGTGCGAAATAACTAAAATAAGCTCAAGCAAAGATTGATTGAGGATTATTTTTGTGCACAAATACCAAAAAATATGTTGCGTTTGCTTTTTAGTTAAAAAAAACACTTTATTTGCACATTCGAAACTAAAATAAAATACTAAAATGTCAGACGTAGCAACAAGAGTAAAAGCTATCATTATAGATAAGCTAGGCGTTGAAGAAAGTGAAATTACTAACGAAGCTAACTTTACCAACGATTTGGGTGCTGATTCACTAGACACCGTTGAATTGATTATGGAATTCGAAAAAGAATTCAATATCGCAATTCCGGATGATCAAGCCGAAAAAATTGGTACTGTAGGTCAAGCGGTTGCTTACATTGAGCAAAACGCAAAAGCTTAATTTTATTTAAACAAACGTATTTAAATGACATCCCGAAGAGTAGTTGTTACAGGAATTGGAGCTTTAACGCCTATTGGTAACAATGTTCAGGATTATTGGACAGCATTGTCAAACGGTGTGAGTGGGGCTGCCCCAATCACCCGTTTTGACGCATCCAAATTCAAAACACAGTTCGCCTGCGAGGTTAAAAACTTCGATGTTACTAATTTCATCGACCGTAAAGAAGCGCGTAGAATGGATCCGTATACCCAATATGCAATGGTTACGGCTGATGAGGCTTTAGTAGATGCAGGCATTGATTTGGAAAAAGTCAATAAAGACCGTGTAGGTGTGATTTGGGCTTCCGGTATTGGTGGTTTAAGTACGTTTCATGCAGAAGTAATGGCCTTTGGTAAAGGTGATGGTACGCCACGCTTTAGTCCATTTTTCATCCCTATGATGATTGCCGACATTGCTTCTGGTTTAATTTCAATTAAGTACGGCTTCAGAGGGCCAAATTTTGCAGTAGTTTCTGCTTGCGCCAGTTCTACCAATGCCATCAGTGATGCTTTCCTATACATTAAGGCAGGTAAAGCAGATATGGTTGTAACCGGGGGATCGGAGGCAAGTGTAAGTGAACCTGCTATTGGTGGTTTCAATTCAATGAAAGCGCTTTCTGAGCGCAATGATGAACCACAAACCGCTTCGCGTCCGTATGACCTGACTCGAGATGGTTTTGTGCTAGGAGAAGGTGCAGGCGCTTTAATTCTAGAGGAATTAGAACACGCAAAAGCGCGTGGTGCAAAAATTTATGCCGAATTAGTAGGCTGCGGTGCAAGTGCTGATGCATACCACATGACAGCTCCGCATCCGGAAGGACTGGGCGCAAGTCTTGTAATGAAAATGGCATTAGAAGAGGCCGGGGTTAAACCTGAAGAAGTTCAATACATTAATACCCATGGTACCTCCACACCATTGGGTGATGCCCAAGAAATAAAAGCCATACAAAATGTATTTGGTGATGCAGCTTATCAACTAAATATCAGTTCAACAAAATCAATGACCGGCCACTTGTTAGGTGGAACAGGTGCAATTGAGGCCATAGCTTGTTTAATGGCAATTGAAAAAGGAATCATTCCTCCCACAATTAATCATGTAACATCAGATCCCGCTATAGATCCGAAATTAAATCTTACTTTTAATAAAGCGCAAACACGTGATGTTACTTATGCTCTAAGTAATACTTTTGGATTTGGTGGTCACAATGCCTCGGTATTGTTTCGTAAGTACGAAGGTTAATTTAACTAATAGTTACCATTTTGATTTTTCGAACAATCAGCGGCATCTATTACTCTTTATTTTCGACAGAACGTACAGCATACAAAAACGTAAAACGTATAACAGGCTTTTATCCGGGTGCTTTAATATGCTATACCCAAGCTTTACGTCATCACTCTGCTTCTAACCCTGTTCATAAAAATGGATCACGAGATAGTAACGAGCGCCTAGAGTACCTTGGAGATTCCGTCTTAAATACCGTTGTCGCTGAGCTGCTATTTAATAGATTTCCCTATAAAAATGAAGGTTTTTTAACCGAAATGCGGAGTAAAATTGTGAGTCGGGAGAGTCTTAATGATTTGGCAATAAAAATAGGTCTAAGCCATATTGTTCAGTATGATAAACGCGCAATCGGACTTCATACCAAAAACAGCATTTTTGGTAATGCATTAGAAGCATTTATTGGTGCAATTTTCTTGGATGGAGGATTTTCGCTGGCCCAAAAATTTATTCTTAAAAAGATAATCACACACATTGATTTAGATACCCTGCAACATGTAGAAAAAAATTATAAGGGTAGGCTTATAGAGTGGGGGCAAAGACAAAATGCATCTATTGAGTTTGATACACAAGAGGACAATAGTCGTAAACAAAGGATATTTACAATTAAAGTTTTAATCAATGGTAATGTGCTTGGAGCTGCAGAGCATATCTCAAAAAAGAAGGCGGAACAAATGGCTGCTGAAAAAGCCACAGAAAACTTGGGGATTAAACTTTAACATCATTTAAACTTCATTAAAATTTTGGATTTCCTAATCCTATTAAATTGCTATCAAAACCACTCTTCTCTCCGAGTCTTCTAATATTAATGAACAAGTTTTGTTAAACAGGTTTATTTAATTGTGTCTTAAATTATGATGAGGTGAAAAATAAGACTTGTTTTTGAAGATAATTTTAATAATTTTGATACAAGATAAATTGTGCAAAAAATAATTAAAGCTTTATGAGTATATATCTACATCGATTTAAGTCTATTGCCTCTGTAGGCATAACATTTATTTTAACATTGCTTAGCTTCCATTCTCAAGCTCAAGTTGTGCAAGTTGGTACAGGAACGGCATCCAATACAAATCAAGCGCTTCCAAGTCCGTATCAAAATTATTTTTGGGGGGCTAAGCAACAGTTTTTAATTCTAAAATCGGAACTGAATGCTCTTGGAATAAACTCGGCTGGTCCAATTACATCTCTTGGATTTAATGTTTCGGCATTAAACTCTACTCCAGTTGGTGGTTACAAAGAAACATTTATCAGGTTGAAAAATGTTACTTACAATGCTTTTACTGGTACTGCAGCATGGGAATCAGGCCTAACTCAAGTGTTTTATGCGGCAACTTTTACACCCACTTCAGGCTGGAATATGCACACATTTTCTACACCTTTTTTCTGGGATGGAACATCGAATATTGTTGTAGAAGTTTGTAACAACGACCTTGCGTGGACTGTTTCAAGTAATGCTAGCGTGTTTAACTCTACAACTACTTTTAATTCGGCATTACTAGCTCAAAATGATGCAACTGGTGTTTGTGGTACAACTCCTGCTGTAACACCTTCTACAATTAGATGTAATATGAGATTAGTATTCAATCCTACCGGTGGCCCCGGAGGCGGCAATCCCTTCCTAGCTCCCCCAATATCAAGCTTCGCTTACGACAAGGGCATAGATACGGTATGGATAAATAGTCCATATGCATTTATAAACAATTCAACAGGTGATAGTGCGTCATATTGGCGAGTAG
>DITN01000085.1 GCA_002422865.1 Bacteroidetes bacterium UBA6183
CCAGCCAAGCCGTAGCCTCGGCGAAGGATGGCGGAGAGGGAGGGATTCGAACCCCCGGTACCTTGCGGTACACCCGCTTTCCAAGCGCGCGCATTCGACCACTCTGCCAACTCTCCACTGCAAAAGTAAGTTTAGAGATGTAATCTCCAAAATATATTTTAAATTAATTGTTAAGCCACTGAATAGCAAAATAAAAAAACTAAAAAAGCCCGCAATTGCGGGCTTTTCGGGTTATATTTTTAATGGTATTAGTTTACCATAATTTTCTGTGTAATGATAGAATCACCAACTTTAATTTTAACAAAATACATTCCATTAGTTAAATTAAATGCGGTTCTATCAAAAGTTATTTGCTGAACACCCTCTGTTTGTTTTCCATCAAATAAATCAGCTACTTTTTTACCAACTATATCATAAACCTCTACAGTTGTTTGCGCTGCGGCAGGCAAGTTATAGCTAATTTGAGTGGTTGTACTAAACGGATTAGGATATACAGTTAAACCAATATCAGCAGCAGATAAATCGTCTAATCCAACATTTTTCCCAAAAGAGAAATTATCAAGATAAAGGTTATTGCCACCTTCGTTAAAGAAGTTGACACGGAAACGTACATTAGCCGACTTAGGAATAGTTGCGCCTGAAACCAGTGCTTCTTTCCATTGTGATTGGTTTACAGGAACAAAATCAACTAACGAAGATAATGGCGAAGTTACGGTTTGTAATGTAGCACCACTTATTGTTCTAAGGTTTGACCAATATAAACCACAGTTAATTGAATACTGTATCACCATTTGATCCGTAGAAGCAGTCGTTCCTGAGGTAATATTTGGTGCAAATGCATAATTAAATTTTATGTACGGAGTGGTTGCTGTTGAAAAATCAAACGAAGGAGAAACAACTGAATACGCAGTACCTGACATACCCGAATTGTTACCTCTTAATCTAATACCCTTCATACCACTGAAAGCCCCGTTGGTAACTTCTTCCCACTGTCTAATGGCATCACCTTTAAACGACCATCCATCCGATATCATTGGATAATCCGGTAAATAAGCAGCGTAATTTATTGATGATGATGACGCGATTAATAATGCATTTTCGAAAACTTTAGTGGTTGTACCGGTTGCGTTAGTAACTTTCATCGTAATGGTTTTGTTACCAGGAGTTGAGTATGTTACACCGTTAGGATTTTTAGCTGTAGATGTTTGAGGTGTTGCACCCTCACCGAAATCCCACTCGAATGCAGTTCCTACCGTACCATTGTATGATAAATCAACAAAATTTATTGCGGTGCCCACGCATGCCTGACGTTCGTATGTTGGTAAATTATTAACAGTTATGCCAAAAGCCGGAGTAGGTGCACATGGAGATACCGGATCTAAAACACCGGTAGCAATCATATTTTCTTGAGAAACCATTTGTCTGCGATATAACTCAATGCATAGGTGCATGCGTGCAATTTGTTGTTTGGTAAACATATTACTTGCGCAATTACCCGTAAAATAATCCATAAAGTTCTCTTGCATATCTGGTCTGTCCCATGCGATAAGAGAATCACGAGGTATGTATATGGTTGAGTCAAAAGTTACATTGTTTCTTGTAAATTGTTTAACAATGGTATCATAAATTGTTATTGCATACTTGTCGTTAGCGCATGTATTAAATGAAGGATTATTACAACGATTTCTTAGAGGCTCAGTAGTTGATGGGCTAAAAAAGGTAGGTGGGGTATCATCAACACCATCATTATCCAACTCGCATGAGTCTTGTGCTTGAAATGGGTGAAACAATCCTAACCAATGCCCTGCCTCATGGGTAGTAGTTGTTTGAAAAGGAGTATTATTTGGATCATTTGGATTAGGTGTTGCTGTACCTATCATTCCAAACTGTTTATTTATAACCATGACACCATCAGTTAATGCTGACCATGCACCACCCGCAAAAAAAGGAAACTGAGCATAACCGGCAACAGCAAGGCCAGGCCCCCTATTTATGGTATTCACTACCCACATATTAAAGTAGCGTTTAGTATCCCAAACACTTGTTCTTTTCAAGTTATCGTTGCCATCGGCAAAACTGGCCGACTGCACACGCACAATACCGTTAGTACAGTTGCCATTGGGGTCTTTTCTCGCTAAACGAAATTCGATTTCTGCATCACCAGCCGTTTGTTTAAAATCATAAGGAACACCGTCCACATCACCAACTCTTCTGTTTACAGAGTCAGCATTTAAATTTCTGAAACTTTTGTTCAAGAAATCAATTTCACTCTGTACTTGCGCATCGCTGATGTTATCACTTGAACCCGAGCTACCATAAAAAATATGAACCACCACAGGAATGATATATCTAGGTGCACCTGATTTTTTGTGCGATTTGGATAAGGCAGCTTTGTACTCATTAGACTGCTTGTAGGCATTCCAAGTAGCTTTAGCTTGCGCTTCAGCGGCTTTTAACTCTGGATTTAGAGCTTTTTGCTCCTCATAGTGGTGGTCGGTACCACATGCTTTGGTGTTTTGAGCGTAGGCCCCAAGCGTGCCAAACAATACACCGGCTGCTAAAAGTATTCTTTTTATCATAGCTTAAATATTCTACTTATTCCAATTAATTATAATGCGGCAAAATAAAAACTTTTTTTAAGGTAGACAACCCTATTTTCATTTTGGTTGCACCATGGTTTGCTATCAGCGTGTTACGTTTTGTATGCTTCTGTTATTAATCAAGCTGTTAAATCATGCTTATTGGCTAATTCTTATCTGTTTAGGCATCTCCCAAACCTCCAAATTGCGCATAATTTTACCATCTACTTCCAATCTTATTGCGGTACATTTTGAATGAAATCCTTTTAAACCACACGCTCCGGGGTTAAAATGCATCAATCCGAATGTTTTATCACGCATTACTTTTAAAATATGTGAGTGGCCACAAACCATGATATCCGGACGGTTTGATTTAATCAGCTCGCCACAACGGTGCGAATACTTACCCGGATAACCTCCAATATGGATCATTAACACTGTTAAATCCTCTACCTTAAACAAGGTATGTTCAGGCATTTCCATCCTTAAATCCTTGTCATCAATATTACCCCATACTGTTTTGAGGGGTTTAAATGCCTTTATCTGCTCATAAGTTTGCATGTCGCCCCAATCTCCTGCATGCCAAATCTCATCGCAGTTCTTAAAAAAATCATATAATTGTGGGGGCACATAACCGTGCGTATCCGATAATATTCCTATTTTAAGCATTGGCCAAAAGTAAATAAATCTGTATGACAATTTATATCATTATAGCAACCGTAATTATTAGTTTGATTTGTTTTAACAATCATCACTTAAATGCTAAACTTATTTTTAACCCTTATTTGGTTAAGCATAACAAAGAGTGGTACCGCATGGTTACAAGCGGCTTTCAGCATGCCGATTTTTTACACTTGTTTGTAAACATGTTTGTCATGTTAAGTTTTGGAAGAGCGGTAGAAAATTATTATTCCCTTGTTTTTGGACAATACAGTGATTGGGCATTTTTGTTACTTTACGTATCTTCTATTTTTGCGGCAAACGTATCAACACTTTATAAATATCAAAACAACAGTGCTTATAATGCGCTGGGAGCAAGCGGTGCTGTAAGTGCAATATTATTCACCAGCATCTTATTTAACCCATTTAATAAAATATATTTATACGGTATAATTGGTTTACCCGGCATACTTTTAGGAGCCATATACCTTGGATATAGTTACTATATGGGCAAAAAACAAAGTGATCATATTAACCACGAGGCCCACTTTTATGGAGCAGTTTATGGTATATTATTTACTTTGGCACTTAAGCCTAAGGTGATAAATATCTTTATCTACGAAATGCTTCACGCATTTTAAAAGTAAAAACCGGTTCTAAAATCTAACGGTGAAGTCCTAAAACTCTTATTGGGGTTGTGTAATACATCATACAAAATCATGATATAAATACTCGACCTGTCAGATATGGATTGATTAACTCCACCTCCTAAATAAAAAGCACTCACCCACTCTCTTTTACTGTCTCCGGTGTTTACATCGTACACACTAAAATTTAATGGCATGTATTCAGCGTGCACAAAAGCAGGATCGAACAATAATTGGCGTGCGAATAAATTTAAACCGTATGCATTATCACTAAATGATACTTTTCCCTGGGTAGTTTGAAAATCGCGAGACCAATAATAATAAGTAGCACCGGCACCGGCAAGTGTAACATCGCTAAAACGATAAAATGCCATGGGTTGAACCGTAAAAAAGGACCCCAAATTAGAAATAGTACCACCAACGTTACCTCCAAATGAAACCTTTTCAAGCCAAGCAGGACGACTTGACCTATTGGCTTGCTTTTGTTGTTCTTCCTTCTGTTGCTCCTCTTTTTTTTCAGGATCTATTTGCTCCAACTTACGCTGCGCAAATACCACATTCGATAAGCAAAAACATCCGATTAGTATCCAATTTTTATAGCTCATTTTTTTTATTTGTGTATAAACAACAAAAGTAACGAAAACTCCCCTACGCAAATTATTTAACGTATAATTAGTTTTTTAGGGATTAATACTTATAATTTCGCAGCAAATTAAGCTTCCTTAAACTAATATTATGAGCAAAGTTCACAATTTTTCAGCCGGACCGGCCATTTTACCTCAATCAGCCATTGATGCATCTGTAGCAGCCCTTCAAAATTTCGCAGGTACAGGCTTATCGTTAATCGAAGTGAGTCACCGTAGCAAAGAGTATGAAGCGGTGGTTGCTGAGGCCACACAATTAGTAAAAGACATTTTAAAAATTGGTGATGATTACGCAGTTGTATTTTTACAAGGCGGAGCCAGTTTGCAGTTTGATATGATACCCATGAATTGGTTAAATGAAGGTGATACTGCAGCATACACCAACACCGGTGTTTGGGCTTCAAGAGCCATTAAAGAAGCCAAATTGTTTGGTAATGTAAATGTAGTTGCAAGCAGCGAGGACAAAAACTTTAGCTATTTACCTAAGGGTTATTCCATTCCTGCTGATGCCAAATATTTCCACTGCACCAGCAATAACACCATATACGGAACAGAGATGTTTGATTTCCCGGATACCAATGGAGTGCCTTTAATCTGCGATATGAGTTCGGATATTTTCAGCCGTCCTTTTGATGCCAACCAGTTTGACATGATATATGCCGGTGCACAAAAAAACATGGGACCTGCAGGAACAACTTTGGTGATTATTAAAAAATCGTTTTTAGAAAAACGTGTAACCAAAAAGTTACCTACCATGCTTGATTATGCTGTACATATTGAAAACGGTAGCATGTACAATACACCAAGTGTATTCGCCATTTTTGTATGTATGCACACTTTATGTTGGGTAAAAGAAATTGGATTAGAAGCCATGGAAGCGCGCAATAAAGCTAAAGCCGATTTATTGTACAACGAGATTGACCGCAATAGTTTATTTACAGGTACTGTAGCTAAAGAAGACCGTAGCCGCATGAATGTGAATTTTGTACTTACCAACAAAGAATACGAAGCTGAATTTTTAAAATTCTGTGAAGCTAAAAACTTAAGTGGATTAAAAGGCCATCGTTCTGTTGGTGGATTAAGAGCAAGCTTATACAATGCGCTAGAAATTGAAAGTGTACAAGTTCTGGTTGATGCCATGCAAGAGTTTGAAAAATTGAAGTCTTAGTTATTGATTAGTTGAGAGCGTTTTAAGATTTAAGAGTTGAAGTATTGAACATCATTAAACGGAACATCAAACCTCAAACCATAAACAGCAAACAAGAAAACATGATAAAAATATTAGCAAATGATGGCATTGATGCCAACGGAAAAAAGATTTTAGAAGCAGCAGGGTTTATTGTTGATACCAATAAAATTGCGCAAGAGAATTTAGCTACCGAGTTAAACAACTATGATGTTATTTTGGTGCGCAGTGCAACCAAAGTGCGCAAAGATTTAATTGATGCTTGCCCTAATTTAAAAGTAATTGGCAGAGGTGGTGTGGGTATGGATAACATTGATGTAGCTCATGCAAAAAACAAAGGCATCGCAGTAATTAACACACCTGCATCTTCAAGCGTTTCGGTTGCTGAGTTGGTGTTTGCACACATTTTTAGCGGCTCACGTTTTATACAAATTACCAACCGTGTAATGCCCGAAAAAGGCAATACCGAGTTTGGCAACTTAAAGAAAATTGCCAGCAACGGTATTGAATTGCAAGGCAAAACCATGGGTGTTTACGGTTTTGGTAGAATTGGTCAAGAGGTGGCAAAAATTGCGATCGGTTTAGGTATGAAAGTCTTGGCTTTCGATCCCTATGTAAGCACCTTAGATTTAAGTTTGAATTTACCCGCTTTGGGCGAAAATTCCAGAATTAAAGTTACCATCAACACCGTTAGTGAAGAATCGGTAATAACACATTCTGACTTTATTACTTTCCACGTACCATTTAACGAAGGCGACAAAGCCATTATTGATGCCGATAAAATGGCAAAAATGAAAAAAGGTGTTGGCTTAATTAACTGCTCGCGTGGTGGTGTAATTAGCGAAGCTGATTTATTGGCTGCATTAAACAGCGGACAAGTTGCTTTTGCCGGTTTAGATGTGTTTGAAAAAGAACCACCGGTAAACATGGCTATTTTACAACACGACCATGTAAGTTTAAGTCCACACATTGGTGGTAGTACGGTGGAAGCCCAGAACCGCATTGGTATTGAATTAGCCGAAAAAGTAATTGAGTTTTTTAAGAAGTAAAGTTTAGAATAAAACTATAACCCAAAGGCATGATGAATTCGTTTCATTGTGCCTTTTGTGTTTTTAGGGTATCACCTTAACTTGAGTAAAGGTGATATAAATTAAATCTGCTAACTACATTTTCCTAATCACCAATTCTATCATGTTTATTGACATATCTAACAACAAGTCCATGAACTCAATCAACCTAAAAATCAACTTCATACAATTTTTTCAATTGATTTTGGTTAACCGATTTTGGTGTGAGTCGTAAGGCTAAATTTCTTGCGGCCATTAAAACCGGGTTATCCAATTGTGCTACCTTACCCAATTGCCACGACCTATTTACGATGTAATGTGTACGTTTTAACCTGCGTTGTTCAAACTGTTTAAATGCAGTTTCAAGATGATTGTTTTTAGCCAACTCATCGGCCAATACCACAGCATCTTCAATGCCCATACAAGCTCCTTGCCCCATATTTGGTGTGGTGGCATGTGCAGCATCACCAATTAACACTACATTACCATATGCATATTGGTTTATGGGCTCATGGTCAATAATATCATTCCAAATTATGTGTTGGTTGTGCGTTTTGTTGAGTATAGTTGTTATGGGTTGATGGTAACCTTGAAAATGATTTTCTAAATCTGTTATCGAAAACTGTTTGTAACGTTCACTTTGTTCTTTGGCATTAACACAAGCAAACCAATAAATATAATCATCGGGTAAGGGAACTATTCCAAACCGTCCTTTTGCACCCCAAGTTTCGGAAGCTCCATTCAATTTAAGTCCTGTATGTTGCACCAAACCGCGCCAACATGTGTAACCTGCATACCTTGGTTTGTTATGGCCAACATACTTTTTACGTGCAACAGAATGAATACCATCCGCAGCAATCAAACAAAAGAACTGTTCTTGTGTACCATCTTCAAAAGTTATTTTTACTTGGTCTTGCTCCTGCTCAATATCAACCATTTTTTTATTTAACACCAGCTGATTGGGTTTTAAAAATGACAACAACACCTCATGTAAATCAGATCGTTTAATGGCAAAATTATCATCACCCAAAATGTTACTGAGTTGAGCACTATTTGTAGACGTAAGCACTTTTCCTTTGTTATTTAATATAGAGAGTTTCTCCAAAAAATGGCCTTTTGCAACCACACTATTTTTAACGACCAATACAGCTAAGGCTTTAATGGCATTTGCACTTAAGCTAATACCGGCACCTACTGCTTTAAGCTGAGGTGCGGCCTCATAAACGGTAACATCAAATCCTTTTTTATTTAAAGCAATGGCTGTGGTTAACC
>DITN01000021.1 GCA_002422865.1 Bacteroidetes bacterium UBA6183
TTCTTTATTTTTAATTGTGTTTATGCACATTAAGGGATTACTTTCTACACAAAATAAAGGAGTATTGGCCACATTGATTTTTACCGCTACTGTTTATGCAAACGAACTGGTATTGGGTATTCAAGGTGTTACATCCATTGTTTATGTTGTGGTGCCTTTTTCTCAACAAGCTTTGTTATATATTTCTGTTGGCATTGTATTGTCTGTGGTGTTTTTATTTAAGAGCATGCTGGCTTCTAAATCATAAACCTATTCATGATTAATATCTTACCAAAATTGTGATTGCAATCATATTAAAATCTGAGAAGGCGTGATACATTTGTACAACGTTTTGAGAAAAATAATTGCCATATTGTTACTTACTTCCATCACGCTGCAGTTGTGTAATAGGGTAGGTATTGTCGCATGGTTTAGTATCAATCAGGATAAAGTAGTTGAGCTGTTTTGTATCAACAAAAATAAACCCGAGCTTGACTGTAAAGGAAAATGTTATTTGGCCGAAAAGTTAGAAGAGGCCAAACAAAATGAAGCGGGTACAACGATTCCTGATTCTAAATACAAACAAACCTCCGAAGAAATTTTATTTTTTGAAAAAATTGCACTGCTCTCTATTCCCGGCAGTGCCCACCAAATCTCTTTCTCATTCAGCAAATCTTCTTACGCACATCAATTTATGATGTTGGTGTTTCAGCCCCCAAGGGCTTAGTAGTTGCAATTACTTTTATTTAAAATTTTGTGCCCGGCCTATTGGTGCAACTACTACTCATTATTAAATAAACACTGATTTTTTATGAAAAAATTGAACACCATCTTATGGATGATGGCTGCTGTTGTTATCGGTTTAACATCATGCAAAAAAGAAGACAATACTACTCCTTCAAATGCTAATAATACCAATCCGGATGCGGGATTGGCTATACCTTCAAACCTAATTAAGTTAGGCGAAACATATATATTAGGCGCAGCTACAAAAGCTGTTGTGTATGCCGATAAAGCTGCTTCTGTTGGTTACATAAAAATATACACGGCCATGTACGATCCGGTTACCAATGCACGTGTAAAAGACGGACATTTTTCGGTTAACCCAATCATGGATATGGGTGCCATGAAGCACAGTGCTCCCGTGGAGAATGGTTCAGATTCTGTACCGGCCGATCAATTGTTTAAATCTGCTGTGGTATTTTCTATGGGTGGAGCATGGACGTTGGATATTAATTTCCACAACCACGTAAATAATAAAGAAGGAAAAGGCGTGTTGGCGTTAAACGTTACCAATCCAACAACGGCTGTGATGCGTAATTTTATTGTAGCTGCCGATGATAGTACACGTTTGTTTGTATCGTTGGTTCAGCCTGCCAGTCCCAAAATTGGTTTAAACGATTTTGAAATTACCATACATAAAAAGGCTGATATGATGAATTACCCTGCTGTAGAAAATTATACGGTAGAGATTGAACCTGAAATGCCTTCCATGGGACACGGTTCACCAAATAATGTAAATCCCGTTCATACCACAAACGGACATTATTTAGGTAAGGTTAACTTTACCATGAGTGGTTTATGGCGCGTGCATTTAACCATTAAAAAGAATGGGGTGTTGTTAAGCAACGACCAATATTTTGATATTACATTTTAATGTTTTTAACCGCAGAGATTATCGCAGAGTAAAGAGAGGCATAGTCGATATAGGATTAGAGTTCCCGAAGTGTCGGAATGAGATTGATTCGCAATAATTTTTAGAAGTAAATCCCTCTTCAATGCCGAAGGCGTTGCTCTGCGTACTCTCTATTTGTAAAAGGCAATGCTCGAAACAACGCGCGACTGTTCACCAACCTGACAGACGCTTCGGTCTGCACTATTAGTCTGCGTTAACTTAACCGCAGAGTAATGCAGAGATTCTCGCAGTATTGATGCATGGTTTAAAATGATATAGTTAACTTAATCTATAATGAAATTATTTTATACGGTTTTATGTTTGGTTTTTGTTGTGCATGTTCAAGCACAAACCTCTGTTGTCGATTCGCTAAAACCTCCGGTTGAGTTAAACGAAGTGGTGATTTGTACTGATGATAAAGACCGCTCAAACGAAGCTTTTAATTTTTACCGCAGCAGTAAAATCAGTTCTACCGAAGATATGATGTCGCGCATGGAAGGTGTAAACCTAATTAGACGTGGTGCTTTTGGTATGGAACCAACTTTACGCAGTTACAGTGCCGGACAAATAAATATGATGGTTAATGGCATGCGCATGTATGGCGCTTGTACCGATAAAATGGATCCGGTTTCATCCTATATAGAACCGGGTAATTTAAGTAAACTGCAAGTTCATCATGGTGCCGGTTCTTCGGCAATGGGTAGTACTGTTGGCGGTAGTATAAACTTCGAGTTAAAAGAAGCTTCTTTTCATTGCCACAACAAATCTCAAGTAAATGTGTACACACAATATTCGTCTGTAAATAATGCTACCAATTCGGGATTTAATTTAAACTTTAACCACAACAATATAGCAACCCGCTTAAGTGGTGCTTACCGCAAGGCAAACGATTATCAGAATGGATACAACCAGATTGTAAAGTACACCGCTTACGAAAAATTTAACATCAACTCAAGTACTGCTGTTAAGTTGGGTAAAAAGCACATCGTATTGCTTGATGTTATTTATGATAAAGGCATCAACATTGGTTATCCTGCTTTACCTATGGATGTAAGTCTTGCCGAGGCATTTATTGGTTCGTTAACACATCGCACCACCATCAAAAAATGGAATGACGCGGTTGTAGAGAGTAAGGTGTATTACAATAGGGTTTCACATTATATGGATGATACCAAACGCCCGGAAACAGTAATACACATGGATATGCCGGGTTGGAGCAATACCAAAGGTTTTTACAGTAAACTTCATTACCAAAAAGGTAGGCATTTGTTGCAATTGCGTGCAGATGGGCATCGAGCTTATACACGTGCGGATATGACCATGTACCCTAAATACGAAAAGGAAATGTTTATGCAAACCCTACCGGGTAATTATTTAAACAATGCGGGAGTTTCCGCTCAGTATAAATACCAAATCACCACAAAATATTTTGCGGGTGTTAATTTTAGGCAAGATTATTTTGAGCAACATGCCATTGATGAAACAGGTATTTTACAATGGGCCGGTTTTGGTTTTGATGTCAAAAAATCACGCAACAATTGGTTAAACAGCGCGGGTTTAAATTTGGGCAGAGAAGTTAAAAAATGGCAAAGTGTGTTAACACTTGCCCAAGGAGAACGTTTACCTACATCAAACGAACGTATGGGTTTTTATTTGTTTAACCGTGCCGATGGTTACGACTATTTGGGCAAATACGATTTGTTACCCGAACAAGCTTTACAGGTTGATTTTAAAAACACCTTTGTGTTTAAAAAAGTAACTTTAGGTGCTACCTTATTTTATCACCACATTAACCAATACATTTATGCGTATGTAATAAATGGGTATAGTGCCATGACCATTGGTGCACGTGGTGTTAAAACCTATCGTAATATTGATGATGCTACTTTAACCGGGTTTGAATCTTCTGTTAAATTTAGGCTGATGAAATTGTGGTATCAAGGTAATGTACGTTACACACATGGTAATTTAAGCAATGGATTGGTGATGCAACAAGTTCCGCCATTAAAAATATTAAGTGCTTTAAGGTATCAAAACGATAGCATACAAATACAGTTAGAACATGCTTTTGCAGCCAATCAATACAGAATTAATCCCGAGTTTGGTGAAATAGCTACGCGCAACTGGCATACGTTTACTGCACGTTTTTCTTACTTAAAAAAGGTGGGTGAGTCGGTGTTTCAATTAAACCTTGCGGTAGAAAACATATTTAATACCTATTACCGCGAGCATTTGGATTGGGGCAAGATTCCGCAACCCGGACGTAACTTTGTAGTAGGATTAAATTACTATCTAAATTGAGGCAAGACGCCTGCTTAAAATCATACAAATGTTATGATTACACGCATAAGAGGCTTTGGCGTTTGTGATGAACTTTGTTCTTATAAACGCTAAAACATTATGAAAAAGTTACTTCAAATGATTGCACCAATGGTAGTAATATTTACTGTTGCCTGCAGCTCTAACTCAACCGAAAATTCAGCATCAACCGAGGCATCAACATCAACCGAAGCAGTAGTTGGCCAATCGGGTGTACAAGATGAAACATCAGACCCTAATGTGGTGCAAATTGCAGTGGGCAGCAAAGACCATAGCACATTGGTAACCGCAGTTAAAACGGCCGAGTTGGTAGATGTATTAAGCAATGCCGGTCCGTTTACTGTATTTGCCCCAACCAATGCCGCTTTCGAAAAATTACCTGCCGGAACAGTTGAAGGGTTATTACAACCCGATAAACGCGATGCATTAACTGATATTTTGCAATACCACGTTTATGTAGGCGTGTTAAAAGCCGAAGATTTAACCGATGGTAGAACTTTAGGACAAGTAAACGGGGGTAACATTAAAATTACCATACAAGATGGTAAACCTGTAATTAATGGCAAAGCAAAAATTGTAGCATCTATTCCTGCATCAAACGGTATTATACATGTAATTGATGAGGTATTGGTTCCCGGTCAATAACCGTTCTGTTTTTTCTTGATATAATTAGAGGAAGGGCTGCTTGCAAAAGTGGCCCTTCTTTTATTGACACACGCACGGCACGTGCACAGATAACAGCTTGGCGTATGTAATTAGAAAAGCACAATTAAACCTGATTTAATTCAAACGCATATTCGTAACTGATTACTTTTTTCCCTTTTTCGTTGTTCTTCCATGCCTCTTCCAAATGGCTAAGTTTAATCATGTCGTTTGTGCTTGTCTCCTTAAATACATTTGCTACTTTTTTTAATGTGTTCAATTCATTTTCGGTAAATAAACCAGCATTAAATGTTCTTTCTTTTCTTGATTTGAATTGTTCTCCTGTGTAGCCAATTGGGAATTCGGTGGTGTAAATATCTATTACGTTTTTATTCGCTAAATACTCAAATATACTTTGAAAATTGTTGGGTACCGGGCCCATGTCAATAGCCTTATATCTTACCCCACTAATTGAAAAACAACTCTGTTTAAACATTAAAAAATCGGCATAAAATAACAGCTTATTCATTTTGGTTTTAAATGGAGAAAGTTTATCAGAAAAATAGATAACCATTTCCGTAAACTTTTCAAAATTTGGATTTCTGTATCCTGAATAAATATCTGCTAAATGGTTTCCCAATAAATACTCCTTTAAATTTAAATCGAAAACATTTCTTTCTTTCTCGTCTGCCAACAGTCGTGCCTTCTGAATATATTTTGTCTTTAGTTTTTCATCTATTGTGCCACACAATTCTACCATATCAATAAACTTCTTTGGATCGTTTACCATCTGAATAAGTTTAGCATTTGCAACACTAGGCATTTCACCAGATTCATATTGGCGGTAACTGTTTACTCCAAAACCTAAAATCTCCGACATCTTTGCTGCTGGTAAATCATACTTTTCGCGAATGCCAATAATTTCATCTGGAAATGGAATATTAAATTTATCGCGGTATTGGTTGTATACCTGATTCATATTCACTTCGTCTAATGCGGTGGTGGTAAATTGTTCTCCACTATCCTCGCATTTGTAATAATGAAAAACAATTTCAAATGTTTCCTTTCTAAAATCCATAGACCTGCGTTCTTTGGTCAGTTTCATTTCTTTACCTGTAATCGGACTTTTCATATTATTCTATTTTAAAGGATAGTTCATTTTATGTTGTGCCAAGTGAAAGGAAATACATATTACACTACTTCCCATAGCTCCCATTGTAATTTTGATATAGACCTCTTTTTTCTTAATTGTTTTACCAAATACCCACATATCAGCGCCTCCGTATAATTTTTCTTCCAGTGGACCTTCGCTGTAATCTTTGGTTTCTAGCGCTTCAAGGATAGCTTTTCTATCCACAGGACGAAGCTCTAAATCTACCAATGCTTGAGCGTTTTTGCCTCTGTCGTCACGAAAGAGTACATCCCAGAACTTCATCTTTTCTTTAAAGTCTAGTAAAAATGATGATACCTCTGCTTCTTTACTCATACACAGATTTTTGTGCAGCAAATATAAAATGTATTTACGATTAATCAACTATAAAGTTGTTTTTGCTTCTTTTTATTGTATTAAATAATACTAAAAAGTTGCAATAGTGCTGCTGCTTGAAAATCCTGTTTGTTGGTTGAAGGCTTTTTAGTGTGAGGTAATTGAGCAAGTAAATATTAGGTTTAACTATTGTATGATAAGCTACGCGAAGGGATTAGCTCCGCTGAGTTACATTTCATAGGGCAGCGGGGGTATTTATTTTCTCGAAGTTTCCAACCATTTGAAACTGTTGAATTTTGTTTTCAGTGGTCATTTTTACATCAATTACCGCATCGGCATGATGATCGATGTCGCGTGATAATGCTCCGTTTGTTGGTCCTTTCAAAATAACATTTTTTCCAATATTAATTGAAATGTATAGTTTCAATGATTTACTTTCAAATCTAATTATTTGTACTTCTGTATTTTGATCTAAGGTAATTATACTAATGTTTCTCAACTCACGAAGATCAATTTCTATACCATCAACTCTTAAGTGACCAACATGTCGAATGAATTTTTTCCCTAACCATTTAATCTCAGCACGTGAAAACAAAAGACTGATTTGGGGATTTTTCGGATCAATTGCGTGGAGCCAAAAATAATTTTCAGGAAAGGAAGTTCCCCAATTCTTTTCCAAGTATCCCATTTCATTAACCAACGAATATTGACCATCATCGTAGCATATTTCTCCGGAAACAACATGGCTTGCATTTAATACGGAATGATAGCAAGGAAGACTTGGCACAAAGTACGAATAGCCCATCGAGTTTTTAAACGTCTGAATAAGTTGATTATTCTTGAAATTTAATTTGATGCTGATGTCTTTCGTATTAATTTCAATCAAGTCTTTAGACAATTTGTTCGTTCCCATCACCATGATGTGACGATCTTTATCACAAGTAATTTCATTTTTAGGAAAGTACAAGAGCCTTGGCAATTTGCCTGGAAGTAGCAACTGAATAAATCCGAAAGTATCAGGTGAATTGGCTGTTGCGTATCCGTATATGATAACAAAGGATGCTTGATGTTCGGAAGAATATACTTTTTGAAACCAACCTTCGAAATAATTATTCCTGTTAAAAGCGCCTTTTAAACTTGTTGGCTTATATTTTCCGAGCATTGTATGTTATGTATAAATTTTCTTTGCTATAAAAACGACTTGCTTATGTAAACAATACACCTGTATGATATAAAATGTTTGCTGTAACAAAAACTGATTTTTGAAAATCGGCATAAATAGCCTGTTGCATAAGTGGCTCATTTTCCTTTAAAATATTACGAAGTTTTTTAACTGCGTTGTACGCCAATCAATATTTTTAGTTTGATTGGTGCTAAAAAATGCTAATTGATCTTTTACCGTTTCCTTAATCATGTCATTATTAAAGTTAGCTGGAGCAAAAACGCAGCTGAATGCATTCCGAAAATCTGTTTCTAATCTTTGGAATAAAACTATTGAAATTTGTGGAAGAAACAACACGCGAAATGATAATGTCTTATGGTTGGTAACTATCGACACACGCACGGCACGTGCGCGTGAACGAGGCTGTATGGGTCAATTCAACAAGATTATATGGTGAACCATGCCTAATCTCACTAATATGTTTAAACGTTATTTCAAAAGGTCTCATAAATGTAGGTGTTTGTTATTGTTTTGCGCTTGCCTATAAAGTCGGCCTGAGAAAAACGCATTCACACTTTGTATGGTAAAACTATCAAATTTTGTTTAAGAAACAACACGCGAAATTATAATTGGCTTATGGTTGGTAACTATCGGCACACGAACTTAAAGTGCGCGTGAACTGGTGAGCCACGCGAAAGGATTCGCGCAGCAGCCGAGGTCGATTCTCCAGTGTGCTGTTAGCGGTTGTAATTATCGGTTAGGTCAAAATAATTCTTATACACATAGTAGTCAATTGCAATAAAAGAAGTGACTTTATTGTCGCTTGGATAAATTTATTCATTTCGGGAAAACTGTCACGGAGAAAAGTCAGTGACATCAAGAGTAATAAGGTTAGATCAGTCAATAATGCAATAGGTTTCAAATCTATACCAAACTTCTGAGCCAGAATGGAACACGCTATCGAAAGAATTTGAATTGTCAGTATTGCTATTAAATGTCCTCTTACTTCTTTAACCTCCGAACTATATCTTTTTAAAATAAGACCGATCAGTACTGGTCTTGCAAGCGTGTCGGCAATGGTTCCAACCATCAGAATTAGAGATGCACCTTGAACATGAAATATTTTCAAAACAGCCCCGATAATTACTGCAGAAGAAAGGCCAAGTAATACTCTTAGAAGTGTCGATTGTGATTGGTACAAATAGTAATACAGAGTCAGTAAAACAGCAGAGAGGACTGTCAAATAGATTATGGTCTGTCCCGCCTGTATTTCAGTAATCTTTAACAGATATAAAATGAAAAACAGGGCTGGAATAAGTGGCCATATCAGAAACTCAATTCTACGATTATGATTGCTTAGGTTCATCATCAGTGTCAATTATTACCGCATAACTTACTTATCTGCGTACCTCATTCCTTGGTTAGGTGCACAATATTGTATTAAACATTCAATATTGCGAAGGTTTATCCGGTTATAAACGGATAAGTGTTTCGTATTAATTTTAAATAGAGTAAATGAATTAGGGCTAGTGGTTTTCATTTGAATTAGGGGTTTAATACCATACCAAATAAGGAATTTATTGGTATAAAAACAAACTAAATTTTGGGACGAAATCAAACTAGTTATCAATAGGTTCTACCCCTCAGTCATGGCTGTGCTAATGGCCATACATGACAGCTCCCCTAACAGGGGAGCAGCGCGTACCATCAATAATTTTCGTGTATGACTAAAACTTTATGTTAACAGTAAATCTTTAAACGGAAGTGCTCCCCTCCTTTGAGGAGGGGTGGCCGCAGGCCGGGGTGGTACCCCTCAGTCATGCCTACGCTAAAGGCCATTAATGAGAGTGACGCACCCCTCATTCATGGCTGTGCTAATGGCCATTCATGACAGCTCCCCTAACAGGGGAGCAGCGCTTCCGTTTGGTGATTATCTTAAGGAAGTAAATTATTGTTTGAAAGTTAAACCCGGCTTAGCGGGTGGAGTGAGCTACCCCGAAGTGCGTTGGTTATAGCGTTGGCGGAGTAGCACGGAACACGCGGTGCAGTGTGTAGCGCAGCGAAACGTCTGTAAAGCCCCAATTAATGCGCTATGAGTTTAGATAAAATAACTTGTGCTATGCTTTCGGCACGTTGTATGGCAAGGGTTGCGTTTGGTCCTTCGAAGTGTTCGTTAACCGTGGCGGTAAACAAACTTAGCCAGCGGTTGAAGTGTTTTTTACTTAACGGATTTTTATGGTGTATGTGTTTATGTTTGGCCATAGGATTGCCCGAGTAATCGCCCGAAAACAATAAAATGTTTTCCCAAAAGATATACATGATAGGTAAGTGTTTTTTCCAATTGGTGTGCTCAAAGTACACACTTAATAAGGCATCTTTTTTTACCTTTTCGTAAAACGCGTTCACCAATAATTCAATGTGGGTTTTACTGTTTATATCGGTTAGCTTTTTCATAAACTACTCCTTTGTTTTAGGATAACCTTATTGGATTATGGTTGCTTTCAAGCTTCGTTGCCCCAGGTTTGTTTTTCGGCATCGCTCCACAACTCGGGGAAAAATTTACGTTGCTGAAATTGCGGGTGTAAATACTTTTTCCACTCGGAGCCTCCTGTGGCTTGTTGGTTTTCGTTTTTACTGTCGAGGTAATGTTTGGCTGTACTTAAATGCACCATAGGCCAAACCACATTATACAGGTGATCGAACTCGCGCAGTTTATCGTTTAACGCTGCGCTTTTATCGGGTATGGCTGCTATTCTCTCGGCTATGGTGTTGCCCGAAACTTTTTGTGCCAGGGTTTTAAATTCATCCAAATATTTTTCTTCAAACAATTGTAGGGTAAGTGTTTTTTGTCCGGTTTTACGGTTTAGCCCGGCATCTTTCCAATAAATGTGTTCAAACAATTCGTCAATAGTTGGGTTGGCCGATAAACGTTCTTGTCCGGCTTTGTTTACCAAATTTTTAATAGGTGTGCAGTAAATTTCTATAAACCTAAATTGTGCGCTTTGAAAACCGCTTGCAGGTGCAAGCGTTGCCCTAAAAGTGTTGTAGTCATCATAATCCATGCCGTCTTTCATAATATCGAAAGAGTTGGTAAGCATTTGGGTATAACGAATAATGCGGGTGAGTTTATTTAACAAATACGCCTGGGTTAAAACGGGTTCGTTTACTACCTGTTTAATTTCGTGTAAGGTTAATTTTAAAAACAACTCAGTAACCTGATGGTACATGATAAAAATTTCCTCGTCTTTAAAATTGGTACGTGGTTTTTGCAAAGAAAGTAAAGTGTCAACTTCCACATAATCCCAGTAAGTAATGGGTTTGGCGTGGTATAGTCCATTTAAATAAGTCTCCGGGTTTTCTCCCGCTGATTCGTATTTTTCTTGCAGTTTTTTTAAAATATCGTTGTTCATGTTCGTACTTTTATAAATCTTTCTTATTGAATTTTTTTAATGATATGAGAAAAGGAACCAATGCCCAAACCAATAAAATAAGGAATGAAACAATGATGCCATTTCCGCTTCCGTAAAATGCTTTAAATATGGCTCCGGTGTAACCTAACAATGCCGAAATATCTAATTGCAACAACATTAATATGCGGGCAATATCAACCGGACTTAACATGGTAATTAATACCATGGCTTGCTCAATGGGGTAATCTGCCAACTGAAACAGCATGAACAAAACAAGGCCATCAAACAACATGGTAAAAAACAACCAAAGCATAATAGACATGCCTATGCCTTTGGCTTTGTCGCGCGTGAGTACTGCACTTAAAAATGCAATGGCAATAAATATAATGGTGACTAAAAATCCGGTAATGTTAAACACAATACCAATGTGTAAGGGGGCATAAAGTAAAAGTGGTAAACCAATACCAATAAAAAATGCGGTGATTAAAGCCAAACACAAACCAATGTATAAACTTATCCAAATTTTACTGCGCTTAATGGGCTGACTTACCAATAACTCAATAAACTCTGAACTGTTGTAAATATAAATGGTGGAAAAAATAATGCTCACCAATGGAACGGTTAACAACATAATATTAAGTAAGGTGAGTAAACCTTTGGCGCTGTTGTCTTCTAAACTAAATACACTCCAGGCCAATACGGCCAATAGAATGGCGTAGGAGAGTACAATTTTATTTTTAATGATGTCGAGCATCACAAACTTGATGATTCTATTCATGGTAGCCCGATTTTAAAATGTGGGTAATTGCTTTTGATAAGGTGGTTTGTCCGGTTTCTGATTTAATTTTTTGGGTATCTTTATGAAAACGAACTTGTCCTTCTTGCATAAAAATTAAATGTGTAACCAAATCATCCAGCTCGCTTAATAAATGTGAAGTAATGATGATGAGTTTGCCTTTTTCTTTTTCCTTGATGATTTTTTCTTTGAGCAATTCTGCTGCAATAGGGTCTAAACCTGCTGTGGGTTCATCCAGTATCAATACATCAGGATTAAACATAAAGGCTATGGTTGCACTTACTTTTTGTGTGGTACCACCTGATAAGGTACGCATTTTTTTTGAGGATAAACTTTCTATTTGATACGTGTGCATCAATTCGTTGTCCTCGGCAGTTTCACTTTTTCTGATGTTTTTAATCATGTGTATTACTTGGCCAATACTCATGTTTTCGGGGTAACGACCAATTTGTGGCATGTAGCCTATTTGGTTGCGGTAGGTTACATCTTTGTTGATGGGTTTTTGGTTAAACAATATGGTGCCCGAATCGGGAACAACCATACCAAGTATAGATTTTATAAGGGTAGTTTTACCACAACCGTTTGGGCCAATAAGTGCTACACATTCGCCTTTATTTAATTTTAGCGAAACATCATGAAGCACTTGTAGTTTGCCAAATCGTTTGGATAAGTTTTGAATTTCAATCATAATTTAATTGCACGCATTAGCGGTTGGTTATCAATAAAATTTTCGGGTGTAAGGCTTGGAATAATTTTTTCTGATTCTTCGAGCATGCTGATAAAAAAGCTTCTGAACAATAACATTACGGGGGCGTTCATTTCAACAATTACCGAAAATAAACTAAGCGGATGATAAGGTACATCACCAATATTGTTTTTATCTAAATCGTATCCTTTGTATTTGTCCCAGTAGTTTTGAATAAACTCGTTTAGTACCACTGTTCCGTTTGTACTTACATCAAAAGTATTGCCTAAAAAATTGTTTTGGGTAACTTTATTGTCCATACAACTGGCTTGTATTTTCATGCCCCAGCCGTTTTCTTTAAAGCTGTTTTTTTCAACTACAATGCGGTTTGTGCCTTCCATATAAATACCTGTTGTGTTTGCCGAAAAGCGGTTGTTAAAGATGTAGCTGTCTGAAATTTCTTTAAGCAATAAACCATAAGCAGCATCGCCCCAATTGTTTTCAAACCAATTGTTAAACATTTTCACATCTTTGGTAAACATTACTGCAACACCTGCACCATTACCTCTAAACACGTTACTGATGTAGGCATCACTATTTGAAAACATAAAGTGTAAACCGTACCGAATATTATTATAAGCTATGTTGCGCCAAATAATAGAGCCTGTTACAAACTCGAAGTAAATGCCATCACGGTGTCCGGTAATGTTGTTGCCAATTATCTGTAGGCTATCACTTTTCCAGCAATGAATGCCGTTGCCTATTTGCTGTTCTTCAACTCCGTATGCAGTAATTTTATTGTTTTTTATGATGCAGTGTTTGCCGTATTGAATGTAAATGCCAAAAAAATTATCATCCAATATGTTGTTTGATATGGTTACATGATTGGCATCATACACTTTTATTCCTCCGGGGTCATCAAGGGTTCCGTATCCTGAGTTTTTTATGGTAAATCCGTTTATGGTAACGTTACTTGATTTAATAGAAAGTATTTCAAACTTTTTTTGTCCGTCTAATATTGGATTTCCATTACCAATAAAAAATAAGGGTTTATCAATTACTATATTTCCTTCTTGGTACAAACCAGCGTGAACAACCACCGTATCATAAGCAGCGGTTTGCGCCAAGGTTTTTTTGATGGATTTGCCGTCCTTTTGTTGGTTAACATGCCATGTTTTGGCATTGCCAAGAAGCGCAGGTAACATCAAACCAATGATGGTTAGTAGTTGCAAATATTTAATATGACAAGTGCCTATTCCCATGTGGTTTTGTTGGCCTGGTATTGTTGGATGTAAGGTTCTGCCGCAGCAACATTTGCAAAGGCTGCAATGCCACCACCCATTGGGCTTTTAATGTTTTCGCTGTTAATTAGTGTGGCATTTTGTATGATTAAAAACGCAGTAGGATTTAAAAAATCGGCCACATAAAACTTACTGGTTTCAGGTTGTGGTTGCGCTTTTTTGTAATTGCTCATACACTTTAAATCATCAAACATATATACCCTTCCTTTTGCTGTAGCTAATTGGCAAGCATACTTAGCATCGGTAATGGTCATTTTACAAAATTCACATTGGTCGATATTTATTTTTACAGGTTTAGGTCCAATTTCAGTGCATGAAGTAATCAGCATCAAACCCAAACCGGCAACATAAGCAGTTTTAATTTTTTTGAATTTGTTTAATAAGTTGTTTTCAATAAATGCGGCAATCAGCATCAACACACCTGCGCCAATAAATAACCAACCACCAATATCAGGAACGGAATAAGCGCCAAAGTTTAACAATTGTTTAAAGCCTATAAGTGGCGGTTGATAAGCCATGCCGGGTACTTTAATGGCCGCATTTGGGTCGAGGTTATGTCCGTAGTTATAATTCCATTGGTAAAAATCTATCATAGATATCACCCCAAAAATAATGAAGGATATTAAGATGGCGTTTAACAATTTTCTATTGTTAAATACAGCAGTGAGTAGGGCAAATAATGCAAAGGCTCCAATAAGGTAGGGTAATAAAGTAAACTCAATAAAATTTTCGGTATGTAGGGTTTGCATGCCTATGTAATGATTAAGTCCATTAATAATGTCAACATCTCCTCCCAGTTTGTTGGCATAAATAAGCAAAGCCAGGCCTTCCGGGTACTGCGGTGCGTCCAACTCAATGCGCCAAATGGCAACAAATAAAGAGGAAACCAACATCACTGCCGATACAACCAGCATGATGCGTGAAGATACTTTTAGATGATTAACGTTATTCATTTTTATGGCATTAAAAAAGAGGTGCAGATGCATTATTCATCCGCACCTCTCTGGTTATTGTTCAATTATTTTTTTACTTCAGGTGTAGCAGGGTTTCCTAAACTAAATGTTAANNGTGCAATAAATTGGATACATACCTACTTTTTCAGGAATCCATTTTAGGGTAGAAGTTTCGCCCGGCATAATTAACAACTCGGCATTAGGTGCACCTTTTACGGCAAAACCGTGTGGTACATCCCAATCTTGCTCCAGGTTAGTTACGTGGAAATAAACTTCATCGCCTACTTTNNATTGATGTCATGTAAACATGTACTTTTTTGCCTTCGCGTACTACTTTAGATTCTTTTTCACCTTTGGCAACATAAGGATGTTGGTTTTCGGCAATTTTGAAAATCTTAGTTGAATTTGGAGCGATTAACTCAGCAGGAGCGGCTTGTGCATAGTGAGGTTCACCAATAGTTGGGAAGTCTAGTATTAACTGCATTTTATCTCCGCTGATATCATAAATCTGCGCACTTTGCGATAATTCAGGTCCTGTTGGTAAGTACCTGTCTTTGGTAATTTTATTGTAAGCAATTAAGTATTTGCCAAATGGTTTTTTACTATCGCCACCGGGTATACATAAGTGACCAACAGAGTAGAAGGTAGGAACACGATCTAATACTTTTAAGTCTTTGATGTTCCATTTAACCACTTCAGATGATACGAAGAATGAAGTGTATGCGTTTCCGTTTCCATCAAACTCGGTATGTAATGGGCCAAGACCCGGTTTTTTAACTTCACCGTATAATGCAGCTTCGTATTTAATTACGTTAATACCTTCGTATTGTCCATCATAGGCTTTATCAGCAATTGCTTTTTGAATTTTATCAAAACTAAATACAGGAATTAAAGCAGCTAATTTACCACTACCCACAATGTACTCTCCACTAGGGTCAACATCGCAACCATGCGGAGATTTAGGGCAAGGAATCATGTAACATAAATCTGCAAATTCTTTCGAATCAAGAATAATAACTTCTTTTTTCATTTCAGATTTTGCACTGTGTGTTTTTTCATCCCAGGTATTGTGTGCATAGTTGGCAGGTACTTTTTTACCTCTACCTGCTTTTACATACTCTTCAGCTTTTTTCCAGTTAACAGCCATAATAAAATCTTTATCTTTTTGCGAAGCGTTAACCTCTAATAAAGTATTGGCTTGTTCTGT
>DITN01000049.1 GCA_002422865.1 Bacteroidetes bacterium UBA6183
CAAGGTTGTGTGTTGTTGGTTAACAAACCACTTACTTGGACAAGCTTTGATGTGGTAAATAAATTGCGTTATAATTTATTGCGCAGCCTGCATAAGTTTAAAGAAGTTAAAGAAGGCGAGAAGAGAAGATTAAAAGTGGGTCATGCAGGAACATTAGACCCATTAGCAACCGGATTATTGATTGTTTGTATTGGTAAAGAAACCAAAAATATAGACCAATACATGGCCACAGAAAAAGAATACACCGGTAGTTTTTATCTAGGCGCCACGCGTCCATCATATGATAATGAAACAGAGGTTGATCAAACTTATCCAACCGAGCATATTACAACCGAACTGATACATCAAACCACCCAACAATTTTTGGGTGATATCATGCAATTACCACCTGTATATAGTGCGATAAAAAAGGATGGTGTGCGTTTATATGAAAGCGCTAGAGCCGGAATTGAAGTAGAACTTACACCACGCCCGGTTACCATAAAGGAGTTTGAAATAACCAAAATAGAAATGCCAATTGTAGAGTTTAGGGTGGTATGCAGTAAAGGCACGTACATACGCTCTTTGGCACATGATTTTGGTAAAGCTTTAAATATTGGAGCCTACCTGAATAGTTTATGTAGAACCCGTAGTGGCGATTTTTTATTGGGTGATGCACTTAGTGTAGAAGAAGTGTTGACACTAATCGAGAATCAACCCGATTTACAATAAGCAGCTACTTCTTAAAATTTATTACATTTGCTTCATCACGCATGAAAGTATACCGCAGTTTAGACGAGTTACCTATAATTAAAAATGCCATTGTTACCCAAGGAACATTTGATGGGGTGCATGCTGCGCACAAAGTTATTTTAAACAGACTAAAGCAAATTGCTAAAGAGAAAAATGGTGAAACGGTTGTAATGACTTTTGATCCTCATCCACGTATGGTGCTTTTTCCTGACGATCATGGGCTGAAGTTGTTACATACTTTAGATGAAAAAATTACAGCATTAGACAATGAAGGCATAGATCATTTAATCATCATTCCATTTACTAAAGAATTTTCACGCTTAACGTCCATGCAATTTATTCGCGATATTATGCTGAATAAAATTGGGACTAAAGTTCTGGTAATTGGCTACAACCATAGGTTTGGTAAAAACAGAGAAGGTTCGTTCGAGCATTTAAAAGAATACAGCAATTTATACGGGTTTGATGTGGAAGAAATTCCGGAGCAGGATATTGATGAAATATCCGTGAGCTCAACACGCATTAGAAAAGCACTAGATGAAGGCGATGTGAAACAAGCCGCTAAATATTTAGGCCGAGACTATATTGTATCAGGTACTGTTGTAAAAGGAAAACAACTGGGCAGAACCATTGGATTTCCTACGGCCAACATTAAAGTTGGGGACATTAATAAACAAATTCCTGCTGATGGTGTTTATGCAGTGAAAGTTTTTATCAACAACCGTACAATTTTGGGTATGCTTAATTGCGGAGTGCGCCCAACTGTTGATGGACTCACGCATGCCGTTGAAGTTCATTTGTTTGATTTTAATGAAGATTTGTACAACACAACTTTAAGTGTTGCATTTGTTGATAAACTGCGCAACGAAATCAAGTTCGAAAACCTGCAAGCACTCACAAATCAACTCGAAAAAGATAAATTGCATGCGTTAGCAATTCATAGTACAACGCATAATGACAATTAAGTTTCCGTATATCTATATATTTTTATTTTTTATTCTTACATCAGTTGCGTGCCCATTGTGGGCGCAAGTTTCGGTTGATGCTCCTATAGTTCCTATTCCGTTAAAAAATATACAGCAAGTTGATTCTGCGGCTGTTTTACAAGCCAAGTACGATAGTTTGGTAAAACACATGGAAGATATGTATCATTTAGATTCAACATTTGATGATGAACCATTGTTTATTGACTCTGCCACGAAAATTACAACAACCATTGATACCACTGCAAGTATTCCTGTCTCAACTCAGGTTTTGGTTGAAAAAACGACTGAAGTTGTTGTTCCGGTAAGAACAATTTCAACAACTATTAATATTAATGCGCAGCCTCCAATAAATAATTTAAATATCACACAAAATGCTCCGGTTGCACCTGCATCAACCCAAACCATTAACAACACACCACAAGATACGCCCAAACAAAAAGTAATAACACCCAAACTTAAATTGGAATCCAAACCCGATACTTTACTTTTAGAAGAAGAGTTTGACACCGAAGAACTTTTAGTAGATACCATTGGAGCTGATTCAATGACTGATATAAGTGATGGGGATGAAGCCGATAGTGAAGGAGAGGCTGAAGGTGAGTTTGATAATTTGTTTACCGGTTACAGTGATGTTACTTATTGGGATATGTTGCGCGATCCTAATTTTAAATTTGATCCGGCAATGATTCCTGCGAATGCGCATTACCCGTTTGATTGGGATACAGTGGTGATTAATCCTTACAAAGTTTCGTTGCGTGAAATGAATGATACCATTTTGTTGAAATTACGCGACAGCATGGATTGTTCTTTTCACCCCCCGGCAATAGGTGATGTAACCTCCGGTTTTGGTTATAGAAGATGGGGCAAGCGCCCTAAGTTTCATTATGGGATTGATGTACGCATGGAGGTTGGCGATCCTGTGTATTCTATTTTTGATGGCGTAGTTCGTGTGGCTAAACGTAGTACAGATTATGGTTATGTGGTAGTTGTTCGGCACTACAATGGATTAGAAACCTTGTATGCGCATTTTGATCAATTGCTTGCTTATCCGGGTAAGCCTGTGCGCAGTGGCGAAATCATTGGACTTTCGGGTAATACAGGACGAAGTACCGGTCCGCATTTACATTTTGAAGTACGTTTTAAAGGCGAAAAAATAGATCCAAGTAAGGTTATCTATTTCCCATCGGGTTCTTTATTGAGTGATACTTTACAGATAGATAAACAATGCTTTACGCACGTTAAATTATACAAAGAGCAACAAACTAAACTTCGTTCACGTTACTATGTGGTTAAACGTGGTGATACATTAGGGAAAATTGCCTACAAAAACGGAGTATCAGTTAAACAAATTGCTCGCTTAAATAAAATATCAACCAAATCAAAACTAAAAGCCGGACGTAGGTTACGCATCCGTTAGTTTTGAATATAAACTTTGTTATATGTTAGCTAATATTTTACTCTCTGCAACACATCAAGCACCTGCTATTTGGCTGGTAATTCCGTTTGCAAGTTTGTTGCTGTTAATCGCAATTGGACCATTATTTTTTGCCCACTTTTGGCATAAATACTATAAAGCTATTGCTGTAATAATTGGTGCATTGGTAGGCGGTTATTATTTAATCGTTAAGCAGCAACCCATTATAGTAGCCGAAACTTTTGCCGAATATGCTTCCTTTATTTGTTTGCTTTTTGCACTGTATGTGGCAGCGGGTGGTATCTATGTTTTTGCTGATTTTGAATCGAAGGCTAAAGTGAACATTGTGTTTTTATTAATAGGAGCAATACTCACCAATTTTATCGGAACAACAGGAGCTTCAGTATTATTAATACGCCCGTTTATGCGTGTTAACCGTTATCGTTTAAAACCATATCACATTGTATTTTTTATATTCTTCGTATCCAACTTAGGTGGGTTGTTAACACCAATTGGCGACCCTCCTTTGTTTATGGGTTTTTTAAAAGGTGTACCTTTCTTCTGGACATTACAACATCTGGTATCGCCTTGGTTGGTGGCCATGGTTTTGCTAAGTGTGATTTTTTACTTTTTCGAGAAACGAAATACAAAATTAGATGATGTGGATGTGAGCACGCATTACACCAATAAAATTATTATTAATGGTAAGCAAAACTTTGTTTGGTTGGCATTAATTATTGGTTCTGTTTTTATTGATCCCAATGTAATAGATGGTATTCCGTTTATTGATATGCACGGAAAAAAGGTGTCGTTTATTCGTGAAATTATACAACTTATTATTGCATTTGTAGCCTACAAAAAAGCCAACAAACACGCTTTACAAAGTAACGAGTTCGACTTTGAGCCCATTAAAGAAGTTGCCTTTTTATTCTTCGGTATATTTTTGGCCATGATTCCTGCATTGCAATTATTGGAAAGTGCCGGAAGCAGTATTGCAGAGCCTTTATCACATTCTGTAATTTATTGGGCAGCAGGATTTTTTAGTAGTGTTTTGGATAATGCACCAACTTATGTAAACTTCTTAGCCTTATCGCTAAGTATGTTTGGTTTAAGTGTAAATAACATTAACGACATTCACACGTTTATAGCTAGCAACAAGGTAATTTATCTTGAGGCCATTTCGGTGGGATCTGTATTTTTTGGTGCGCTTACCTACATTGGTAATGGTCCGAACTTTATGGTTAAAGCCATAGCCGAACAACAGGGGGTAAAAATGCCCGGATTTTTTCAATACATAGCAAAATACAGCATTCCAATTTTGCTTCCGGTTTTGTTGGTGGTTTGGTTATTGTTTTTTATGTAATGAGGTAGTTAACTGCTTAATGATAGTGGTTTAACTGCCTTAAAATTTACAGTAAATTAGTTTTAGGGTTTGCGCATTATTACTTATTTTGCCACATACAAAAGGCCTTTATTTAGTAAATGAAATTTATAAAAACATTTGGGGTACACATTATTGCAATTGTTGTAATCCTATTTATAATATTTACGGTAGTATCATTGTTTTTAAAAAGTTATACCCGTCATGGTGAGTCGTTAACAGTGCCCGATATTAGGGGGTTAAAAATTGAAGATGCGATACACGTATTGGAGCAGAAGAAACTGCGCTACATCATCAGCGATTCACTTTATTTTGATGATAAACCTAAACTAAGTATTTTAGAACAAAACCCTGCTCCGCAAAGTAAAGTTAAAGAAGGTCGTTTTGTATACATTACCATTAATAGCAACAAGGCTCCACAAGTTAATTTACCAAATTTGTTAGATGTTTCGTTGCGTCAAGCCGAAGCCATGTTGGCCAGTACCGGACTTAAAGTAGGCAAGTTTATTTACAAACCGGACATTGCCAAAGATGTGGTGCTTGATGTGCAATATTTGGGTGGCAGTTTACAACCCGGTGTAAAAATTGGAAAAGGCACAGCGGTAGACTTGGTTTTGGGTGATGGCCTAGGTGGTGAAAGTATTGATATGCCAGATTTAACAGGTTTAACCCTTGAAGAGGCCAATAATTTATTACAAAGTTCTTCGTTAACATTAGGTTCGGTGGTATACATGGGTAGCATCAGCGATTCTGCTTCGGCAAAAGTCGTTCGACAAAATCCACCTTTTTCGGAAGGCGCAACCATCAATGGAGGTCAACCTATTGATTTATTTATCAGGCAATAATGAAGAAACTATTTACACTTTTATCGGCTGTTATAATTGGTGTTGTTGCGTTTGCTCAGCGCGAAACTATTTTGCCATTAAATGGTAATTTACAGTTACAAAATCAAGCCGCTACTCAACCCAAAGCTGTATTAAATAAAACACAAGCACTGTTCCCAAAACACTTTCCCATTACCGAATATTTCTATAAAACAATTCCTGATACCCTATTTTGGCAATTCGGAAGCGGTGTTACTTTAGCATTAAATACAGCAATATTTAATGCACAAAATGCAACCGCAACAACTTATAGTGATGGTGATGGTACTTTTGGAATTGCAGATGAACTTACTTCAAATCAAATTAACTTAAATCCTGTACCTGATAACTGCTATATTAGTTTTGAATACGAAATGGGTGATAGTTGGCAAGCTGGAGATTCATTGGTGTTGCAAGCACAAAATGCTGCCGGTAATTGGGATAATATTTGGCGCTCGGCACCAATAAGTATTACACGAAGAAGTATTCAGTTTAATTTCCCTTTAGGTTTATTATACCAACACGCAGGATTTAAACTAAGGTGGCAAAATTACACATCACGAAGTGCAGCGAATACCAGTACTTTCAAGTTGTTTAATTTTGTTTTTGCCCTCAAACAAAATATACCTTACTACGAAAATATATTTTGGAACACCACACAAACATACCGCAACACATGGCGGTTAATGCAAGGTGAACAACGCACCGGTTTTGGAATACGCTGGGGTAACGTAATAAAGTTAGATGCCCAAGATGTAAATGGTAACAATTACAACAATGGCTTTAATGATACCATCGAATCGCATAGTGTTGACTTGTCTCAATTAAATAGCAAAGATTCGGTGTACTTCCGTTTTTATTACCGTGCTATATCAACCCAAAACAACGATTCACTAATTCTACAATTTAAAAATAACGGTGGGCTTTGGATTACACAATTGGCCATTAGTGCCGCACAAGCAAATGTCTGGAATTCGTTTACCGCTCATGTTAACGGCAATCGATTTAACCATGCAAATTTTGGTTATAGGGTTATTGCTCGTGGTGTTGCTAATGATACATTAAAGTGGGTGGTAAGTGGTTTTCATATTGGTCAAAAAGCACTTATTCCTTTTGTAGATGATTTTTCATCAAACCAAATTTACCCCGACCAAAATAAATGGTTAGATAAGCTGGTATTTGTAAACAACCGTTTCCCGATTGCACCACCAAGTTTAAATGTAGCTACTTTTGATGGTTTAAATAGGGTAGGAGTGCCACACGGATTTGGTCGTGGATATTGTGATACGTTGACTTCATTACCGATTAAATTAAATGGATTAACGGCCGCAGATTCTGTTTACTTAAGCTTTTTTGTGCAACCGCAAGGTTTGGGTATGGAACCCGATTTTGGTGATAGCTTGATGCTATTTGGCAGGTATACCGCAGCATCCCCCGACTCTTTTAATTTGCTTTGGAGAGGAGCACCTCGCGACTTTTTAACCGATTCTTTTTTACAGGTTCGTATTGCTTTACCTGCGCTGTATTTGCACGATGAGTTTCAAATGCGTTTTGTAAATATAGGCAGTAAAACAGGTAACTTGAGCCATTGGCATTTAGATTATGTATACCTAAACAAAGGCCGCACACTAACCGATGCCATTACTGATATTGCCATTCAAGAAAATCCATCACCACTGCTTAAAAAATACAGTGCCATGCCGTTCAGTCATTTTAAAGCTGCTCCGGCAACTTACACCAACGATACCCAATATTTTGGGGTGAGCAACAACAGTAACCAGGGTTATGCAATTGATTACGGACGAGAACTTTTTGATCAAAACTTTTCACGCATAGATACCTTTGGAAGTATTATCAGTGTTTTACCTTCGCGCAGTTCGCGTACAGCAAGTATCAAAAAAACAATAAACATTGCAGGTAATTTTAGCGATGATTCTGTGGTAGTTTGGAGTAGGTTTTATACCCGTTTAGGAACCTCGGTTGATAACATTCGTTCGAACGATACCTTATGGCAACCCACCTATTTTGTGAATTATTATGCCTATGATGATGGAACAGCTGAGGGTGGATATGGTATAAAAAATGCGGTGGGTAAAGTGGCTTTAAGGTACGAGTTTGCTAAGCCTGATAGTTTGTATGGAATAGCGGTACATTTTAATAGAAGTGTGAATGATGTGAGTACATTACCATTTAACATCATGGTATGGAAAAGTATCTCGTTAACAGCTGAAGAACCAATATTAAGTATCCCTGCAAATGCAGTTTATTACAATGCACGAAACGGGTTTTATTATGTAAAGTTTAATCAACCTATTTACGTTACCAACGAGGTTTATATTGGTTGGGAACAAAACCAACAGTTTGAGTTAAACGTTGGATTAGACTTTAATTTTAAATTTAACGAACAGTACGCCCCAAACCCTGAAATGTATTACAATGTGCAAGGTTTATGGCAATCGACAGATTTACCCGGAGCATTAATGATGCGCCCAATTGTTGGTAAATGGATTGATCCTTTACCTGTTGGATACAAAGAGTTTGAAAAAGAAAAACTACAGGTAACTTGTTATCCAAATCCTAATACCGGAACATTATTTTTAAACGGATTAAAACCATCTTCGTACACGGTAAGTGTGGTTGATTTAATGGGTAGAGAAGTATTAACCCAAAAGGAAGTTGTGCAACAATTAAGTTTGAATAATTTACCAGACGGCTTATACATGGTGCATATTAGAGATGAAAAAAACGCAACAAGCACCGTACAGAAAATAATACTACAACGATAATTTTTTAACTATATATGGCTGATATAACTACACAAGAATTAAAAGAGCGCATGGACGCTGGTGAAAAACTAAATTTGTTTGATGTGCGTGAGGTACACGAGTACGAGGCGTTTAATATTGGCGCAACACTTATTCCGTTGGGTGAGTTACCCGGAAGAATAAACGAATTAGCGCATTTAAAAAATGAAGAGGTGATTGTACATTGCCGCAGTGGTGCGCGTAGCGGACAAGCAAAACTGTTTTTAGAAGATGCCGGCTTTACCAATGTAAGAAACGTATTGGGCGGTATGCTCGATTGGCAAGATCGTTTTGGCGGATAGTTAAAACCAATTTAATTAAACAAAAAACGTGAGGCATGTATGCCTCGCGTTTTTTGTTTAATAAGCGAGGGGTGTTACCACCTCGCGATAAGATTGCGCACTTTCAGCGCTTTATTTATCTTATTGATTTAGATTGTTACAAGCCCTGCAAGGGCGAAATCTACACTGCGATGGGCATCGCCCATCGCATATATCTGTTTTTTATTGGAGCGAGGGGTTTCACCACCTCGCGAATGGATTTCGCCCTTTCAGCGCTTTGTTTATCTTATT
>DITN01000035.1 GCA_002422865.1 Bacteroidetes bacterium UBA6183
CTACTCGCCAATATGACGCACTATCGCCTGTTGAATTGTTTATAAATGCATATGGACTATTGATCCATACCGTATCTATGCCCTTGTCGTAGGCGAAGCTTGATATTGGAGGGGCAGACCAAGGGTTACCTCCACCAATAACCCCTGAAAAATTTATGCTTACAGCCAATATTCCTAAGCTAGCTGTTGCTCCAGTTGCTGAAGTTCTATTCACATCAATACTTGTTATAGGCTTAAGGATGTTTGTTGTGTTAATGGCTAAAGCTATTTGAGCCAAATTAGGACCATTGCCAGCACACTCTAATCCATTGGTATTAACATTTACTCGACCAACAGCATTAGCCGCACCGGTAACATTAAACCAATCCGGAAAATTATTGTTGGTAAAAATCTGACTTGTTCCGTCATTAAAATTAACAGTAATATTAGCCACAGAGGACCCACTACCTGTAGTACCCAAAACATAAACAGTGCTAGCCGACCTATATGTTGTAAAACTTAAAGTGGCAGGAGTATTATTAGCTGTTATATACAAGGCATTATTTTGCGTATAATCGTTAAGCGAATACGTTAATCCTGCTGTAATTGCACTATTAATCGTTCTACTCATGGGAAATGCACAAGTGGTTGTAACATTAAAATTTTGCGCTACAAATGCCCAACCGGCCTGATCAAAACCATTGGCCGCATTGGTTGATGCTAATGCTCCGGAATTACCATCAGCAATAACGTCTTTATTGAAACCGGTGAGCCCAACCGGCATGAACTGAGCAAAAGCATTGCTAAAAAAAGAGACAAGAAGAAGAGTTAAAAGATGTTTATTTTTCATTTCTTTATATGTTGGCATTATCATTCAGTGATAATTAAAGTAGAAATAAAACTATAGAAAATTTGTTGCAATCTGTTTTAAATAAAGATGTAGATAATCGCGGCTATGAATATTTGATTAAAATATTAAAGACAGGTTTTGAACAATTGAATACAAAAAAATCATAAAACATTACTTACAAGCAGTTTAGATCGGCAGCATTTCTGCCAGCATTTAACTTAGTTATTAAAACTTTCGCTTTTACAACACTAAATTAATAAAACTTTAATTGAATATTAGTAAGGAAAATAAATGAACCACAGACTATTCATTTAATAAGAATTGCAAGGAATGATTCCAAACCCAATTTTGAATATTTTAATTTCAACGAGATAAATGTATCACATAATTTTAATACTTGAAGGGGTACACATTCTCAAACAACAACTTTGTTAAAAATATGCAGCATTGAGATTGGCTTTTTAGCAATCATGAAACTATCGCAGTTCTATTTTAAAACAAATTGCTTTAAGTATGTAAATCACAATAACAACTCACAGCATTTTATTATGTTTGTATGATAGGTATGTACATTAACGAAGATGATTTAGTTTTAGTAGCTCCGGTAGCAGGCCATTTACTGGATGATTATCTGGCTCAAGGATATTATCGTTATAGACAATTGCTATTTACAACCTTTTATATTGAATACGAAGGATTGTTGCATGACGTATTTTGGTTGCGTACCCATGTACCTTCAATTAAATTAAGTGGATCGGCCAATAAAGTGCTTAAACAAAACAAGTCGTTTACCTATACCATTATCCCATTGCAAGTAACGCCCGATATGGAGGACTTATTTGCTCTTTACCGCAAACATGTTTCGTTTGAACATGCACAAACAGTTCACGATAATTTATTTGGCGAAAGCCGTAACAATATATTTGAATCGTATGTGATAAAAGTATTTGATGGTAAGCAATTAATTGCCTTTGGTTGTTTTGATAAAGGCGAAAAAAGTATTGCCGGAATTTTAAATGCATATCACCCCAACTACAAAAAATACAGCCTGGGTAAATACTTAATTTTATTAAAACTACAGTACTGTATCCATCATCAAATAACCTATTACTATACAGGTTACATTGGTATTGGATTACATTATTTTGATTATAAAGTTTTTCCTGATGAAACAGCAATACAAGTATTGTTACATGAGCCTCCTATTTGGGTGCCATATAACAAACTAGGAAAATCAGGGTTAGAAGAATTTGGGTTATTGGCCCACATCTGGCAGGCCAACGAAACCAAAGATGAAATGGAAGAATAATTAGCTTACTGTTTAACAAACTCATAAGATAGATAATCGATAAAATCAGCAACCTTAACGGTTACGCTTTTTACCTGATTGTTTTCTATTTTAAAACTCAATGGTTCAACTCCGCAGGTAACATCGGTGTAAGTACATAAAAATCTGTTATCGTTTATAAAATCTAACTTACCAACGTTATTAGGGTGATGCTCTAGGAACAATTGCAATTTCCCTTTTACCAACTTTACTTCAACCTTACCATAAAGGCTATTGGAGTATGTTCCGCAATAGTCGTTTAGTTTTAATGCAGGTTTATTTTTTAACGCAATGGTATCTTTAATAGCTTTAATTTTTGTTGCTGTTGCGTCTTTAGCTTTTTGTGAATTGGTGTAATACATCTCACTCACATTTCTGTATGGCATACCCAAATAAGCTTCTAAAACCTGCTTGCACAACGCATCATACAAGCTGTTTGCATCAGTATTGGTATAAACAATAACACCTAAGTTTTCTTCAGGTACCAATTCTGTTTTGGTTACAAAGCCATTTGCTCCACCGCTGTGCTCAATAACCCTGCGACCGTTGTAATCGTTCATTTGCCAGCCGAGTGTGTACGTTGCAAAATGTTTGCTTTTAAAAAACCTACTATTTACATCATTAACCAGCATGTTTGATTTGCGTGTTTCGGCAATTACATCAGCAGGAATAATTTGTTTACCATTTAACTGGCCATTGTTTAATTGCAACAAAAGCCAATTTTTCATATCGCCCACACACGAGTTAATTGAGGCACTTGCACCCATATTATCTATATTGGTTAGCGGCATTTTAACCATTTTACCGTCAACCAAGGTATGTGGTAAACAAGCGTTGTTATCGTTTACCATAGCTGCATGGGTTGTAGTGGTGCGGTTCATACCCAGTGGCTTAAAAAAACGGTGCAATAAAAAATCATCCCAAGTGGTATCTGTAGTTGCTAAAATAACTTCACCTGCTGTAATAAATCCAGCATTGCTGTAACCATATTTATACCTAAAAGGATGAACAGGTTTTGTGCGAGATAATCCTTCTACAATTTGTTTGCGGGTAAGGTTACTTCCCCAATTTAAAAAATCACCTTGAAAAGTTTGTGTGCCCAAACGATGGCATAATAAATCGCGCACAGTACATAGCTGAGTTGATGTTTCATCATACAACCTAAAATAGGGCAAATAGGTGGTTACTTTTTCATCAAGAGATAAACGTTTTTCGCTGTTTAACCATGCAACTGCGGTTCCTGTAAAAGCCTTTGAATTACTGGCTATTTGAAACAACGTATTTTCATCAACTTTACTTTCGGGTTTATCAAACTGTTTTACGCCATAACCTTTTTGCACCACCACTTGTCCGTCTTTTACAATAGCTATAGCCAAACCTGGTACTTGCCAGCGTTGCATTTCACGCGTTATAAAAACATCGAGCGAATCCTTTATAAAGGTAGGTTGTGCAAATGCTTGTACTGAAACGATAAAGGCGCTTATGGTATAAAATAATTTTCTCATATTGTTTGATGTAAAACTTAATGCAGCAAATCAACTAAAATATTTGATATATGTACTTACCTTCGTTGATATATTTAACTGAGCAATGCCCATACTAACCAACAAGTTTGTAAATCATAAACCTAACCCCGATACAGAGATATTGATACTTGGTACTTTTACGCACGACCATCCACATTCGGGTGATTTTTTCTTTGGCAGGCCACGCAATTTCTTATGGCATTTATTACCAATTTGCTTTAAAAATCAACCATTAAAAGATGCAGCTTTAGAAACTAAACAAGCCTTTATGCAAAAGTATAATATAGATTTTATGGATGTAATTGAAACGCTTGAAGTAGAAGATGGCGAAGAAGAAATAATGGAAGAAGAGTTTGTTGATATTAGCGCAAAAACTTTTTTTGATTTGATAGCAGTGGTTGATCAACTACCTAAACTTAAAGCAGTATACTTTACACGCAAAACATTTAATGGTATTCCCAATATCAAATCTGAAGTAATGAGGTTAGCCAAACATTGCCACAGCAAACAAATACGCATGTGCAAATTAGATACTCCGGCCAGGCATTTTAGCGATGAAAAACAACAACAGTGGATTGATACCATTGTACTGCAAAAAACTTGTTTAAGGGTTTGAGGAAGTTGATTGGCTATTGGTTAATCCGTTAATGAGTTTCTAGTTGATGGTTTGAATGAATTTTAACTTCAAACTATTTTTTCCGGTTTCGATATTTCTCCGGCACAGCTAATTTTGAAACACAATTCAGCACGGCTAATTTCGGACTTCTAAGTTTGTTTCTTCTTTAATGAAACTTAAAACACAAACTTCAACCCAATGATTACTATGCCGTACAAAAAGGTGGAAAGAATAATGCCTCTTGCCGAATGCAGGTGATTAATGCGTATAAAAAGAAAAAATATACCAAGGTTAATAACGGCACACAAACTTAGTAATGGAGAAAGCAAGTTTTGCTCTGCTGCCATGCGAAAAAAGCTACTGAAATTACTGGTACTAAAATTAACAAAATAAAATACCAGCACGCCAACAACCGGACCTACTAGACCTGTCGGAATCCCGAGTAATAAACTATCTTTTAACTTCATGTGCCTTTGTTATTTGTTAATACTATTATCCCAACTGTTTAATCTTGGCATAGCGTGATGGGCCGTTAAATCAAACATAACCGGAACCACACTTGCATAATTATTAGCCAATGCCCACTCATCAGTATCTTCACCGATATCGTTATTAATAAATTTACCTGTTAACCAAAAATATTTACGTCCGTTTGGATCCACACGTTCATCAAATTCTTCTTTCCATTTAGCTACCGCTTGCCTACAAATCCTTACTCCTTTAAATTCGCTTTCGTTTATCTTGGGAATATTAACATTAAGCAATGTTGCGGTTGGCAAACCATGTTCTAAAATATTTTCGGCAATACGTGTGGCTACTTTTTTTGCCAAACTAAAATCTGCTTCATAAGCAAAATCACACAAACTAAATCCTACTGCCGGAATACCTTCAATAGCCGCTTCCATAGCAGCACTCATGGTTCCACTATACAATACATTAATACTAGAATTGCTTCCATGGTTAATCCCAGAAACCATTAAATCAGGTTTGCGGTGTAACACCTTATCAACCGCTAACTTTACGCAATCTGCAGGTGTACCACTGCATTGATATGCTTTAATGTCACCATAAATATCTGTTTGATTTAAACGTAAGGGCTTACTTATAGTTACGGCATGGCCCATTGCACTTTGCGGGCTATCAGGGGCTACTATCACAACTTCTCCAAGATGTTTTACAGCATCAACCAGGTTACGTATTCCCGGGGCTGTAATACCATCATCGTTACTAACTAGAATTAGCGGTTTCTTATGGGTCATTAAGGCAAAATTAAGAAACTACGCCACACGAACAAGTTTTGCCCCCCCTAACAATTAATTAACTTAAAAATTTAGAAAGTTTTAACAAATGCATAAAGACAAATTAAGATTTGCTGAGTATTTTTAACAAGTCTTCTTCAATAGTCTTCTCTGTAGTTTCAACGATTTTACCCATCAGTTTTTTATCCTTAAACACCATTATAACCGGTACATATTCAATATTTAATGGTTTGATATCGATTGAACTGCATTGTTTTTTTCGATCAACACCTATCAATTCTATCTTCTCCCATCCTACCAAATCGGCTACTTTAAACAATTGGGGTACCAATTCATGGCTATCGCTGCACCAAGTTCCTAAAACTACCAATAAACTGCACTTTTCAAACTTAATCAACTCTTCTACCACACTCATAGCTGGTTTATATTGGTTGTAATTGTCTTTAAACCATTTAAAACTTTCTAAATCGGTGCGCTGTAATTTACCCTCCAAGTGTTGGATTGAATCCTGTTGTTGTGCCATAACGGTACCAATAAAAAAAAGACTGAGTAAAAATACACCCAGTCTTTTTGATAAACATTTATTTACGAGATAATGCCTCATCAATAATTAATAAAATATGTTCGCGATGTGCCTTAACTTCAGCGTTTGCTGAAGGCAATAACATCATTTGTTTTATCGTTTTTAACTGACCAATTGCTGCTGATTTTGCAATATTGTCGTAAGCACCATTAGGTTTATTAAACGATGCAATGCTGCTTAAATCCTTCACATATTCTACTTGTAAGTTTTGGCGGAAAGTATTTACGTTTCCTGCTATATCTTCTTTAAAACAAGCATTGGTTAAATCCGTTAGTACATCAACCACCCCATATTTGTTACCGTACAAACGACTATCGGTAATACGTTTTAAAGTAGTAGGTGCCAAAATATGATCAATTACCATACTTTGAATCATCAACACACGGTCGTGAATTTTTGGATCATCAGGTGTACCAAAAAAGTTAAACCCTCTGCGTTGACTTTGTAAATTTTGATATAAACCATTGGCTGCATCAAACGCTTTAGGGCTAAATAAATATTGCGATAAAGCACTCATCGCTCTTTTTTGTTCTGCCAACGGAACCGGAGTATAAGCCTGGTTGCCCTGCATGTGTCTGTCGATATAAACACCACCAATATAACGTGACATTGATTGGGTTGCATTGGCCATTTCTGTTAACGAAATACCAAAAGCTTGTTTTAGCTCTTGATAGCTTTTGCCTTGTGCTGTGTAACGTTTTGGTAACTCGGGCAACATTTTATTAATGAGTTTAATTCTGTCAACACTGTAGGTAATTACATCATTACTAAAGTCATTGATGTTTACACGAGGGTCAACACCTTTTCCCGGTGAGCGCATGTCGTCAGCATCATTACCAAAAATTAGCGTGCTGTCTGTTGAACGGTTTAATAATTCTGTTAATCGTTTCTCTTCAGCTTCAGCATCATCTAATGATTCACTGTAACCATAAGTAATGGCCCACAAATCATAAGGCCCCGGACGGGTTGTAAAGTAATCGCCTTGTTTGGTTTTATCATTGGCTAAGTTTACTGCAGGGTATTCCATTACACTGGCAATTAAACCATACTTACGTGTGAGTTCTTTATTGTGTGCTTGTGCAGGACTCCACAATTGACTGGCTTTCATGTTGTGCATTAATCCCATGGTATGGCCCATTTCGTGCATGATTAAATAATACAAAGATTGAGTCATGTACTCACGCTTTTCGATTGCAGAAAGACCACGTGCATCAAGCACACTGTTACCAAACATGCCTGTTAAATGCAAGTGATGACCGGCTTCGCACATTTGCATGTGATCGGGTAAATCAGGATTATAAGATGAAGGTTGTGACGCATCAAATAATTTTTCTTGATTAATACGGTTGGTAACAAATATATATTCCAACATAATATCAGCACCTAAAATTTCTCCGGTACGCGGATCTACAAAACTTGGCCCGTAGCCACCAAAAGGCGGTTGAGGAGAAGATGTCCAGCGTAATACATTGTAATTAATGTCACCGGCATCCCAAGTTGCCGTATCCGGTTGCTCTAAAACCACTACAGCATTTTTAAATCCTGCCGCTTCAAAAGCGATATTCCATTGCTCTCCGGCAGCTTTAATAATTGGTCTGAATTCTTTTGGTGTGGTATTTTCTATCCACCAAGTAATTGGTTTTATCGGCTCTGATAACGCAGCACCTTTATCTTTTTTCTCCAACCTCCAACGGTGAATAATGTCTTTATAAGCCACTGCATTTGTGGTGGTCATGTCATTTTTTTGCTGACCAAAATATCCGATACGTTGGTCGTCTCTGCGAGATTGCATCGGGTTTTCAGGGGCCTGAATAAAACTGTGCTGGTAGGTAATACTTACAGCACGGGCATTAGCAACCTCTTTGCCACCCGACATAAATGGAGCAGGATTGTCGTACACGTATTCCACCACAATATCAGTATTAGCCGGGTAGTTACGTGTTTTAATGTATTTGCTTTTTTCTCTGTTCAGCATACCCAACAAACTCATTTGGCCCATAGGACCAGGAAAAGGAGTTGGTTTGATTTGGCTCATGTTTTCACCCAAAAATATGGCGTTAGCATCCAAAAGCATGCTGCCATTTTCTTCAGCCAATATTTTCTGACTCACCAAAACTGCATTGCTAATATTGGCATCTGCCGCTTTACTAATGGCATTGGTTGTATCAAAATAAAACTCTGTGTTTTGTTCAACAAACTCTACCCTATCAAAATAACGTTTGATGGTGAACACCATGTTATCTCGGAAACTGCCACGAAAATGCCCGGCAGCTACCACACCATTTTCGGTGTAACTAAAATAAATAAACTTCTTGTTTAAATGATCCTTTTTTACAAAGAGGTACATTGCACCGTTTGTGGTGTCTTGGTATAGTGGAAATAAACCATCTTGTTTTTTACAAGCTTTCACTTTTTCGGCAATGCTCGCTTTTGCCGGCTGTGGTTTAGCAGCCTCTGTTGGCTTCTTCTTTTGTGCATATGCACCAAACGAAAGAAGCACACTTAAACTAAGTATTGATATTTTCTTTATCATAATTGTATAACAAGTAAACGAACATAAGTTTTTTTTACATGAAATACTTACCGTTGATGTAAAACAGTAAACATCAACTTAACCATACAAATGCAGGTATAAAAAAGGCCGCTTATTTAAAGCAGCCTGAAGTTCTATTTGTCTAATAATTCGAGCAATTGATTAACCATGCCTTTGGAACCCATGTAAATAGGTACACGTTGATGTAACGCATTCGGTAAAATATCTAATATGCGTTCTTTACCTGTAGTAGAAACACCACCGGCTTGCTCCATAATAAACGACATTGGGTTGCACTCGTATAACAAACGTAGTTTACCATTAGGCGCTTTATCTGTTGCAGGATAAATAAATATTCCCCCCTTTAATAAATTACGGTGAAAATCGGCTACCATACTACCAATATAACGGGCGCTATATGGACGATTGGTGGCTTTATCAAACTGTTGACACCAAGTTATGTATTCTTGCACACCTTTAGGTGCACTTAAAATATTGCCTTCGTTGTAACTGTATATTTTACCCATTTCAGGTATTTTCATATCGGGGTGCGATAAGCAAAACTCACCAATACCCGGATCTAAAGTGAAACCATTTACGCCATTACCTGTAGTATACACCAGCATGGTACTTGTTCCGTAAATTACATATCCGGCAGCCAACATTTTATTACCCGGCTGATAAAAATCTTCTGTGGTAGCTTTAGTTCCAATAGGTGTTACACGTTGGTAAATACTAAAAATAGTTCCGATAGAAACATTCACATCAATGTTGCTTGAACCATCCAACGGATCCATGCACACCACATATTTGGCATTTTTACTAACAGGCGAATCAATGTAAATGATGTCATCATCTTCTTCGCTGGCCACAGCGCAAACCTCTCCACCACGTGTTAAACAATCAATTACCAAGTTATTAGCAATTACATCTAATTTTTTTTGGTCTTCACCCTGTATGTTTGAACTACCGGCTTCTCCAATAATATCTGCTAAACCGGCTCTGTTTACCTCACGGCTAATGGTTTTAGCTGCAATACCAATATCGCGTAACAAACGTGAAAACTCGCCTTTGGCCACGCTAATTTCGTGTTGACGCTCAATAATAAACTGGCCTAATGTGGTTACGTTAAATTTGCTCATACAAAATTTACTTATAAAATAGTTTGGCAAATATAAGATTAGCGGCCTGCCTTACAAATCGTGTTCGGTTTTATTTCAGGTGGGTTGTATATTGCGCCACCATTTTTGGGGTTTAAACAATATTTAAACGGGGGGACTTAAGCAATATACAATTGTTTAACAACAACTTATCGCTTATAAATTAAAAACAATAACTAACGTGAAAGTTTTCAAATTCGGGGGGGCATCAGTAAAAGATGCTAATTCAGTAAAAAACGTAGCCAGCATTTTAAATACATATGCAAGTGAACCGCTATTAGTGGTGGTTTCGGCAATGGGTAAAACAACCAATGCATTGGAGCAATTGGCTCATGCACATTACAACAATGACGTACCAACCAAACAACGTTTGTACAAGGAAGTAAAACAATTCCATGATGAAATTATTTCAGGTTTACTAAAAGATACCAATAGTTTTGTATATAACGACATTGAAAATTTATTTATTGAATTAGAGTGTTTAATTGAGGCTGAGTGCGAAGGTTCGTATGATTTTAACTACGACCAAATTGTAAGTTATGGCGAAATTTTCAGTACACGAATTGTAAGTACTTACTTAAATGAAAGTGGCATTAAAAACCGCTGGATAGATGCACGTAATTTTATTAATACAGATGGTAACTTTAGAGAAGGCAAGGTTGATTGGGAGTTAACGTCCACTATTATTAGTAAAAAATTAAAACCTATTGTAAGCAAACAATTGGTGGTTACGCAAGGATTTATTGGCCAAAACCGCGAACACAATACCGTTACTTTAGGTCGTGAAGGCAGCGATTACAGTGCTGCTATTTTTGCCTACACATTAGGAGCCGATAGTGTAACCATATGGAAAGATGTAGCCGGGGTAATGAACGGTGACCCTAAAAAATTTCCATCGGCTGTAAAGTTGGATGAATTAAGTTACACACATGCTATAGAAATGGCCTATTACGGAGCAACTGTTATTCACCCTAAAACGATACAACCATTACAAAGTAAAAACATACCGCTGTATGTACGTTCTTTCGTTGATCCCGGTGCTAAGGGTACTGTAGTAAGTAACTATGCGGACGAAAGATATATTCCAACATTTATTTCCAAAAGCAAACAAGTGTTGCTTTCTATTTCAAGTAAAGATTTTAGCTTTATTGTGGAAGACAACCTGAGCAATATATTTAATTTGTTTGCCGAACACAATGTTAAAATGAATTTGATGCAGAATTCGGCCATTAGTTTTAGCGTTTGTGTTGATGATAAAGGCGAAGAACTTGAAAAATTAAAAAGCGATTTAAGTTACAACTACAACCTGAAGTGTAATAACGAAGTGGAGTTGCTTACGGTTATGCATCAAACAGATGAAGCCATAAAACAGGCCCTAGTAAACAAAACAGTACTATTGGAGCAACGCACTCGTGCAACTGTTCAATTTGTATTAAAAGACAATGCCTAATAAAGTTTATTTACTTACAGGAAGTAACGTGGGCGATAGCAAAAATTTGCTGAACCAAGCAAAACTAGCTATAGAACAACAGTTAGGATCAATAACTGGGGCTTCATCATTGTATCAAACAGCACCTTGGGGGAATACCAACCAACAACATTTTTTAAATCAGGTGTTGGAAGTTAATACCAACTTAAATGCCAATGAGGTGCTGACAACCATTTTAGCCATTGAGCAACAAATGGGCAGGGTACGTGAAGCAAAGTGGGCTCCACGTACCATTGATATTGACATCTTGTTTTTTAATGATGCCATCATTAATGAAGATGATTTAACTGTTCCTCATCCGCTACTGCACCAGCGTAGGTTTACATTGGTTCCGTTGGCAGAAATTGCCTCAGATTTAATCCACCCTTTGCTACATCAAACCATAGCTTATTTACTGCACCAGTGTAATGATGACAGTGTGGTGGAAAAATTGTAAGCAACAACACATTTGTTTAACGCACATTTGTGGCACATGGCAGTAAAACCGGTATATGAATTTATAGCAATTGAGGGCAACATTGGAGCCGGAAAAACTTCTTTAGCAAACATGTTAAGCAAGGAGTTTAATGCCAAGCTGATTTTGGAAGAGTTTGAAGACAACTCATTTTTACCAAAATTTTATAACGATGCGCGCAGGTTTGCATTTCCACTAGAAATGAGTTTTTTGGCCGCTCGTTTTAATCAACTGAAAAAACAATTATTGGAGCCCGATTTATTTCAGCAATACTTGGTAAGTGATTATATTTTTGCCAAGTGTTTGTTGTTTTCTAAAATAAACTTGGATGATGATGAATACGATTTATACTTAAGGTTATTTGAAATCATCGACCAACAAATTCGTCAACCGGATTTGCTGGTATACCTGCACAACCCCGTTGAAAAACTGCAATGGAATATTTTAAACCGAGGACGTAGTTACGAACAAAAAATTGAGAACGAGTACCTGCAATCTTTAAGTGATGCTTATTTACAGTACCTGCATCAAAACACCCATTTACGTATTTTGCTGGTTGATTGCTCATCCATTGATTTTGTGAACAACGATGATCATTACCAAAGTTTGGTGAATTTAATTAGTAAAGAATACACTCCCGGCATACACCACGTAAGTTTCTTAGACGTGAATAGCTAAGAAAAAACGAAATCAGAAATTCGAAGTTGATCAAGATGTGTTTAGGCAAGTAATCAAAGCCCTGAAAGGGCGAAATCAAACCTGCATTGGGCAACGCCCATTGCAAACTAAAAAACACATGCCCTGTCAAATTCTGAATGTACTGTGTAAACAAAATCCAAAACACTTCAAAAAGGCTAGTTTCCTCGCTATTATCACAAAAAGGTAATTTGTATGTTAAATGTTAAGGAATTGTTATGTAATCATATCTTTTTTGTAAATTCGTTTTGTGCTTGTTGAAGCACAGCCATTTACAATGACCACAAAATCATACACAAAACCACTGCTAACACTTGCATTAACGCTACTTTTAGGGTTGATGACAGGATTACGTGCAGACGATTTGGCCAAAAAAATTGTGGTTAATTATTACGGCCATACCCTACCTTTTAGTTTAACCAACGACTTTTTTAAAGAACAAGAAAGTAGGTTTGAAGGATTAAGCATCAACCAACAAACAACAATATTAATTAATGATAGTGCTGTTGCTAACTTTGTTAAAGAAGCGAACCAATATGCACAATCATACAAACTTGATGATGTGGCTTACTTAATGTTGGTTCAGAAAGCAGCCGCTATAATCACCCCTAAAAATGAAACTAATTTTGCCAAACAATTTGTGTATGCAGTGTTGCATCATAAAGGCCTTGATGTTATTTTAGGAGTAAGCAACAATGATATTACTGTTTATGGCGCTACTAATTTTACCATAAAAAATGTGTTGTTTGTTCAATTCAACAACAAAACCTATTACGATTTATCTTTCGATCAAAAGAAAGAACCCAAGCACGAACAACTGGCTGATATGGGTAATGTACAAACTTCAAACCTTATTAAATTAAACAAACTTACACCGCCTGCAATAGGCAAATTAAGTTCAAACAAAACCATTCCGTTTGAGTACGATGATTACGTGTACTTTTTCACCTCAAACATCAATCAATCGTTGGTAGAATACTACCACGACTTACCTGATATTGAAATGAGTTTGGTTTATCTAAACTACGGATTATCAGAAAAAGGTGCGAATACTTTGGTTAATCAGTTAAAGGATGCAACTGCATATATGAGTAAGGAAAAGGCTGTAAATTTTGTATTAAGTTTCGTTCAAAGTTTAGATTACGCCAAAGATATGGATGTGTTGGGAAAAGAGAAATTTGCCTTTCCCGAAGAAGCTTTGGCTAACGATTTTTCTGATTGCGAAGACCGCAGCATGTTATTTGCATATTTGGTACGTGAAGTAACCAATTTACAAAGTATTGGCTTGTTGTATAAAGATGCTGCACACATGAATGTAGCTGTTGAAAACTGGCGAAAGAACGCTGGCGACCTGAGTGTTTACGACATGGATTTTGTGGTGTGCGAACCAAGCGGAAAAGGCTTTAGAGCAGGCGAACAAACCATGAATTTAACCAAAGCCAACGTGGTAAAGTGGTAGTGTTTGATAATAAGCCTGCGGCATATTTAACCACAACGAACAAAGGCATTGTCGATAGTGCTTTCTGTTAAAAAAATCCCTTGTGCCCTACGTAAAAAACCTTGTGAACCTTGTGGTTAATGGAATTGCGATCGCTGTGGTTAAGCGCTCCTAAGCCTTAGGACCTTTTGGTTGCAATGGTCTTATCTCTAAATTTACGGTATGAAAATTTTCCGGCATCTCTAATGCGTACAAAATATTTGCCGCTACATCTTCGGGCATTAGCATATAATCGTGTGGTTGTATTCCCGGACTGTTTCTAAAAAAATCGGTTTTGGTACTGCCCGGATAAATGCAAGTAACTTTAATTCTAAAATCGCGCACCTCCCTAAACAACGATTCGCTTAAACCTTTTACCGCCCACTTGGTGGCACAATAAGCCGAAACTTGCGGCATACCTTCTAATGCAGCCGTTGATGCAATATTAATGACATGACCCAATTGTTGTTGTTTCATGGTAGGTAAAGCTTGTTTACAGCAATAAAAAATACCATTTACATTGGTTTGAAACATTTCGTCCCATTGCTCGTAAGTAGTGTTTTCAAGCATTCCAAAATACCCTAAACCGGCATTGTTTACCAACACATGTATTTGGTTTTGGGTTGATGCAAAGATTTGCGCAAATGCTTGTTCAACTGCATGAGCATCGCGCACATCGCAGGTAATAAATGTATAGTTTGGGTGTTGAATTTGATTGCTTCTTCCTAAGCCAAACACAACAGCTCCTTTATTTAATAATTGTAATGCGGTATGATAGCCTATTCCTTTACTAACTCCGGTTACTACGGCTACTTTATTTGTTAAATCCATTGATAATTTTTTGCTTCGAAAATAGTGTAATTAATTCAACAAAAATGCTTTGTATTGTGGCGTATGCTCACGTGTTACTTTTACACCTGGTAATGGTAAATGAATTAAGTTTAATACATTTTTAAAAGCCGTTACTCCTTTTGATTTGGTTTTAATGGCAGCAAGATTAATATCTAAACCAAACACAAACTCTCGCCTCATATTAGCTGTATGATAGCCCTCTATACTGTATCCAGCAGCAAGGTTAATTACCTCAGGCCATTTACGACCCACTGCACCTGGCAATAACTTGTGCATATTAAAACTCAACCAATAAATATGGTCATCGTAGTTACTGCTTAATCGGGCAATTGGCTTACGTGGGTAATAGCTAAACTTAAAGGCAATGTTTTTGAAAAACGGCACCTTGTGCTGCAACACACCATAACCAATACCTGCAAAGTTTGCAGCCAAATCAGGAACACTAAAACCGTAGGGTGAAAATGCATCACCAATTTCAATACTCAATGCCCAAAACGCAGGTAAAGCAATGCTGGTGTATAAGGTTTGTCGTGGTGTAAACTCTGCCCAAGTCATGGCCTCATAAATAGCATGGTAACACAAATGCGAGACATAAGCATGTCCAATTTTATCCATCCCTAAACTGTAATTGTTAAACACACCGTCATGCTCAAAATGAAAAGCATTGGAACTATCTTGCCACCACCATTTGTACTCTACCAAAGAACTTGCTGATTGTTGAACCACCAGGCCGGCAATTACCAAATTCTTTTTGGTAAGCCACTTTTTATAGCCAATATTATTGCTATCTGTTTGTGCCGAAACAACAACAAGTTTTAACAGTAAGATAATTATAACAATAAGTTGTTTCATGCGCTAAAAATCGAAGTATAAACCAATGGTGTGTAGGTTGTTTTTTTGGTTGTATAAAAATCCGCGCTCTTCATATCCGCCCAAATAATTGTAAGCCAAACGTATGGTTTTATTTTGTTTTGGGTTGATTTTAAAACCGGCTTGTAAGGCATGCGTAGTGGCAAAATCAAACTCTTGTCTGAACTTTACATCGGCTGCAACATAAGTAATTACATTTGGGGTGATGCGGTAAACATCAATTTCTGTTCCTATTTGTAACATTACTTTTTTCGACCAATCTCTTGCAATTCCAACCTCGCCAATTTTAAAGTTGTGCAAATAATAGAAACCACCGTACAATAACATTTTTTGTTTAAACAGTTTATGTATGGTTTGTAATTGCACATAATCTTTTACATAGTTTTTTACCGGTATACCAATGGCAATGGCATCATCAGCAACATGCTGACTGGTATGCCCGAAACCTGTGCGCAAATACCAGTTATTATTCATTTGTAAATCGGCTAAAAAGTCTGCAAAAAAATCAACGTTTAATACTTCACCTCTTCTTACATAACGCTTTAAGGTAAGGTGAGTTGATGCACCTGCACTAAACTGAATGGTTTTACCAAAAACACTTGCGTTAAACATTGGAAAATATCCACCCATACTTCCATAAAAGGATAATTCTTTGGTTGATTTTTGCAACATCAACCTGTGCGAACGCGCATCTGCAGTAAAGGTAGGCACCATTCTTTGGGGTAACCCTTCAAACTTTATAAAAGGCGTTATACTCAGGCTATCTTGAGCTTTTAAACCCACAGCGCCAAACAGCAGCAGCAAAATAAGGAGGTATGATTTCATGCGTTGGTGCAATATACCTAATGGCAGGAGTTTATCAAATGGGAAATGTACTGCATGCGTAAAATGTATTGGGTGCCATGATAGATTGTTATTTATGCCTACGTAATTTTAAACAATTATGCTTATTTTTGATTGACAAAACACAAGTAAAAACACCACAC
>DITN01000040.1:0-17915 GCA_002422865.1 Bacteroidetes bacterium UBA6183
TATTGTAATTGGAGAATTACAAAAAGTTTTTATGGAGAATGGTATTGATGCATGCACCGTTCAACTTGCACCTGATACGTTGAACAATCCGATAACCAAGTTGTTAGCCGAACACAACTCGGTAAAATTGGTAGATTATACCGGAGGAAGCGAGTTTGGTAATTATGTAGAATCATTAAATAAAACAGTGTTTACAGAGAAGGCAGGTGTAAACAGTATAATCATAGACAGTGTTGTTGATTTAAAATCGGTGATGGGGAACATTGCATTTAGCGCCAGCTTATACAGTGGGCAGATGTGCACCGCTCCCCAAAATATATTTATTCCTGCCGCGGGTATTCATACAAATGAGGGAATGGTAAGCTTTGATGATGCAGTAGCAGCATTGTGTGGTGCAATAACAGGATTGGTTGATAACCCTAAAGCAGGAGCTCCTACATTAGGTGCGATTCAATCTGAGTTAACCATAAATAGAGTAAAACACGTAAATGAACTAGGCGGAAAAGTTGTTCTTGAGAGTAAATCGATAGTTAACGAGGAGTTTAAAGATGCGCGAATAGCGACTCCTGCAGTTATTGTAATTGATGAAAGTGAATACAATCATTTTAACAAAGAGTGTTTCGGGCCAATTGTATTTGTGATTAAAACTTCATCAACCCAAAACTCTATTGCATTGGCAAAGAAACTAGCTAGCGAAAAAGGAGCAATTACTTGTGGTGCTTACACTACAGATAACGCTATCATGCAAACCATAGAAGATGAAATGAACGAAGTATTTACACCAGTATCATTTAATTTTACTGGTGCTGCGTTTATTAACTCACATGCGGCCTTCAGCGACTTTCACGTTACAGGAGGAAATCCGGCAGGTAATGCTAGCCTTACCACAAGTGAATTTATTGTTAGAAGGTTTGTTTGGGTTGGAAATCGCTTTGCATAAGCAATAAAAATTATTTGATTTTAAACAAAGGCCTCCGTATTTAAGGAGGCTTTTGTATTATTGAACCATGATGTTATCTGAACAGAACAAGATAGACCATTACAAAACAACTTTGTTTACAATATTTACTTGCCTATGGTTTATAGGAATTATAGTTGGGGAAAAGGCTCCTGCCCTACTTAGTATTAGTATGATTGGACAAGTGTTAAGTATAATATTACTTACTCACCCTAAAAAGTTGTGGACCAATTTTGTGGCAACCAAAAGCATGTTGCTGTTTAGTTTGAGTTTTGTTTTTTTACTGATAAGTTTTTTTTACAGTGAAAACCTGAAATACTTGGGAGAGCGACTACAAATAAAACTTCCCATACTTCTGTATGCATTAGCTTGGCCAAGTATTGGATCATTAAATACGAAACAATTAAAAACTATTTTTTACACGCTGGTTACTGTGTGTGTGATAAGTACTGCAGGTATACTAACTAATTATGCGCTGCACTTTGAAGAAATCAATCAGCTTTACCTACAATCTAAAATAATGCCCGGACCTATTAACCATATTAGGTTTAGCTTATTGATTGTATTTGCTACTTATGCTATTTACTATTACATTAAACAGCGTTACTTTAATAACAACTTGGAAAAAAACTTGTTGATGGTGGCCTGTTTATTTTTTATTTTGTTTCTTCATATTTACTCGGTAAGAAGTGGACTACTTACATTATATGCCGTTATTGGTCTTGCGTTAATTAATCACTTACTTATTACGAAAAACATTAAACAGTTAATTGCGGCAGTGGGCGTTTTAATTGTGCTTGCCGGCATTAGTTTAATGGTATCGCCTACCATGCGCAATAAACTTATAAATACGCAACAAGATGTATCTGTTTACGCCAATAAGGCTGACCCGAATTTTAATTCTTTGGCCACCCGCATGGTATCCTACAAAATTGCCATAGAGATTGCTAAAGAAAACATCTTATGGGGTTGCGGTCAAGGCGATTTAAAGGATAAAAATGATGCCTTGTTTAGAAGAGACTACCCAAGTATTACAACACCAATAATACCGCACAATCAATTTATATATTACCTAGCAGCAACAGGGTTGGTTGGTTTAATCATCTTTACTTTTGCGTTTACTGCTCCACTTTGGGTAAACAGATTCTATCAATTTGAGTTTATGCAAGTGGCATATGTAATATTACTTCTCGCATTTCAGTTTGAAGCCATGATAGAAACACAAATTGGGGTGGCCTGCACACTGTTGATTGTTTTGTTACCTTATTATTTGAGCCAACGAAGGAAAAAAGCTACGGCTTAACCATGTAAATTATTTTAACGCGTGCCGTGACTGAGTTTATTTCAAGTTTTGATTGTGCTTCTTTGCCAATTGAAATAACAAAGTTTTTATATTTTGAAGCATCTAACGTACCGGTTACTCGAACTAAACATTGTTTGTTGTTATCGAGGTTTATTACTTTTATAATTGTTCCAACCGGTGCTTCCGCATGAAGTACTTGCATGGTTTCATCTAAAATGGCAATGCCCGTTTGTTCTATTAAATCACCATCAGCCATACGAGATGTTTGGTTGGTTTGAGGTAGTTGAGCCTCAGGACTATTTAGCTTATAGTATGGCTTGGCTGTTGCAGACTCATCAACAACAAGTACTTGCCCAACTGCAATTTTATTTGATTTAAGGTTATTCCACTTACTTACTTGGGCTGTTGTTATTTTATACTTTTTTGCAATTGCATTTAACGTTTCGCCCTGCACAACTTGATGGGTATATACTTTTTGTACCTCAACAGATTGGGCATTTGCGTGCGCTTCGTCAACCCTAGATGAATCGTTTATATTATTGTTAGCCGGTTTTAAAATCTCGTTATATAATGGAATACGAATAATTTGGTTTTTGGTAACCTTATTGTTTTTAAGTTCGTTGTACTTATTAACCTCGGCAAGCGTAGTTTTATATCTTTTTACAATTAGGTTTATATTATCTGATTTATCAACTTTATGGATGATGAATTTTTGCCCTTTAATGGTTTCAACCCTGAGCGAGTCCATTGGTTTTGCAGATAAAAAACCAGACAAAAACACGATAAAAAAGATAGCAGACACTAATTTCATTTTACTTTTTGATTTACCAAGGTTGAAAATGCCATCGGTTTGGCGTTAAATAATTTTTTAGTAGCAGCCCAAGTTATTTCAAATAACTCTGAATGACGGTAGCTTTCCAAATCAGATTCGTTTTGCCATAAACTGTAGGTGTAATATACATTACTGTGATTGGCGTCTTGCAGCAAGGTTAATCCTTGGCAACCCGGGAAATTCGCTATTTGATTTTTACTATTTTCAAATACTACTAAAAATTCACTAACTAATTCCGGTTCAAAAGAAAGTCGTACTATTCTATTAATCATTCTTGTTTTTCAATTATAATCTGATCGCCTAATTTTAAACCCAACAAAGTTTTACCTTGTCCTCTGTTTATAGCAATTTCGAGCCAACCAACATCATTAAATACGGCAACTCCATCTCCTTGAGCAACATTTGCATAATTTGCATCTATCTTTTGTAAGCTATCTTTTCTCCTGAAAAAAACCAGATACTTACTATCTCCTATCCAATTGTAAAATGTATGTTTATCTAAATTGGTAACCGCATTGTCATAGCCATCAACATGAACAACGGATGCTCTGATTTGACCATCTGTAATTACAGGTTTTAAACTATCGAATATGATTTTAGGCGTATTGATTGTGGCGAAAGAATTTACATCAACCCCATTTACAATATTTGCAGCTATTTGGGTGAATACATTTTTTTCAGGTGACAAATCATTAACATCGAACCAAGCAGTGTTTACTTTATATATTGCATCCCATTCGTCACCTACCATTGATAAAAAACCATTGTCGGCTGCAATAATCCATTGGTTTTTAATTTTACCAATAACAATGTCATTGTATATTAACAAGTTGGTATCAATTGCTATAATATGAACGGTTTCTGATTTAAAATCGTTGATGCAACTTTGAAGCAAAAAAGCCCCTTGTAACAAATCGTAGGCAGGTAGGTTGTGCGATACGTCAATAATCATGGCATCAGGAATTAACTCCAATATACGTGCTTTTAATGCAGCAGCATAATAAGTATTTGCACCATAATCACTTGTAAGCGTTATAACCTTCACTTTTTTGTTTTGGTATTTAATTGTTCTGCAATTTGGGAAAAAACTTTAATAGTACGTTTTTTTCCTGCTATTGAAACATATATTTGTTATGCAAAGTTATTAAGGTAACAGCAGTATACACAACATTAATATTACAACACTTGATTCAGAAGGAAATAATAATTGAAGGAGCCGAGCCACACGATGTTTTGGGCATAAACAATAAAAACCTTAAAGTACTCCAGCATCACTTTTCTAAGCTAAAAATAATTTCGAGGGGGAACAACCTTTTTGTTAATGGAGAAATTAGAGAAATAGAACGGTTTGAGAATGGACTAGCTGCATTATGTAAACTTAGCCAGAAGCAAGGAATGCTTGACATTAATATGATGGAAAGTGTTTTGGGCAAGATTGATGTGGCTGATATAGCTGCCGAACTTAAGCCAAAAGATGATGATGTAATTTTGTACGGCAATGGAGGTAAAGTAATCAGGGCTAAAACTCCCAACCAGAAAAAAATGGTGGAGTTGATGAAGGATAATGACATTTTGTTTGCCATTGGCCCTGCTGGAACCGGAAAAACGTACACCGCGGTTGCATTGGCCGTTAAAGCACTTAAAAACAAAGAAATTAAGCGTATTATTTTGGCTCGTCCCGCTGTTGAAGCTGGTGAAAACTTAGGTTTTTTACCGGGGGATTTAAAGGAAAAAATTGACCCTTATTTACGCCCATTGTATGATGCGTTAGATGATATGATTCCTGCAGAAAAGCTTAAATTTTACATCGAAAACAGGGTAATTGAAATTGCACCCATGGCCTTTATGCGCGGTCGTACGCTAGATAATGCATACGTTATTTTGGATGAGGCACAGAATGCAACCGACCTTCAATTAAAAATGTTTCTAACCCGCATGGGACCAAATGCCAAGTTTATTGTTACCGGAGATTTATCTCAAATAGATTTACCTAAAAAATCGCAATCAGGTTTATTAAAAGCTGTAACTATTTTAGAAGGAATAAAAGGAATTCATTTTGCTTATTTAACTTTTGAAGATGTGGTGCGCCACCGTTTGGTTAAGGATATTATTAAAGCCTACGATAAAGAACAAAAAAACAATGATTAAATAATTAGTTGCTTAAATTCGCCAACTCAATTAAACGTAATGGAAAACGCAATCGTATCTACCAACTACTTTTTTAAACAACAAAAAAGTTTTTACCGAGGTAAAGTTAGAGATGTATACAACCTTAAAGATGAGCTACTAGTAATGGTAGCCTGCGATAGAATTAGTGCTTTTGATGTGGTGCTTAAGCGCCCTATTCCATATAAAGGACAAGTGCTTAACCAAATAGCTTCTCATTTTTTAGATATGGCTTCTGCTATTGTTCCTACGTGGAAAATTGCCAGCCCGGATGCTAATGTTACTGTAGGTCAAATGTGCGAACCATTTAAAGTTGAAATGGTAATACGCGGTTATTTAGCAGGACATGCATGGAGAGAATACAAAGCCGGTAAACGCCAAGTTTGTGGTGTAGCATTACCAGATGGATTAAGAGAAAACGACAGACTACCGGAACCTATCATTACACCAACCATAAAAGCTACTGAAGGTCACGATGAAGACATCAGTCGTGAAGATATTTTAAAAACCGGCTTGGTTAGCGAAGCTGATTATATTGTGCTTGAAGATTACACCCGTAAACTTTACGCCATGGGAACAGAAGCTGCGGCTAAACAAAACTTAATTTTAGTTGACACTAAATATGAGTTTGGTAAAAAAGACGGTGTTATTATGCTGATTGATGAAATACATACGCCTGATTCATCACGTTATTTTTATAAAGATACCTACGAAGCCATTCAAGCTAAAGACCAGCAACAACGTCAACTATCAAAAGAATTTGTACGTCAATGGTTAATTGAACATGGATTTCAAGGGTTAGATGGCCAAACACAACCTGATATGAGTGATGATTTTATTGAAACGGTTACCAACCGCTACATAGAATTATACGAACACATAACAGGTATGAAGTTTGAGAAAGCAGATTACAACGGTGTAGAAAAACGTATTGAAAACAACGTGAACAACTATTTGAACTCAGTTAATCTGTAAGCTCAATATGAGTAATTTCCCTAAACCTCCCATATCATTTCATAAAGGCTCCAACCAACAAGAAGGAGCCTTATTCTGTATATTAATTCCTACTTGGAATAATTTACCCTACTTAAAACTTTGTGTAGAAAGCATTTTAAAAAATAGCACCTACAAACATCAAATAGTTATACATGTTAACGAAGGGTTAGATGGAACACTAGCATGGGTAAAACAACAAGGGTTTGATTATACTTACAGCGAAGAAAATGCAGGTGTTTGTTATTCTGTTAACGCGAGTGCAACATTAGCCAATACTGATTACATCGCCTATTTTAATGATGATATGTATGCTTGCCCCAACTGGGATGGTGTATTATATGATGCCATAAAAGCAAATGGTACCGATTTGTTTTATTACTCAGGAACGATGATTGAATTTGAATTGGGGACCAACAAAGCAAACCTATCTCCATTCAATTTCGGGGAAGATATAACAACCTTTAACGAGAAGGCCTTACTTGATTTCTGTATGCACACCGCCAATAAACAGGATTGGTTTGGAGCATGCTGGCCACCAAGTGTGGTTCATAAAAACCTATGGAATAAAGTTGCAGGTTACAGCGAAATATACAGCCCCGGATTTTACAGCGACCCTGATTTTGCCATGAAACTTTGGGAGGCCGGTGTACGAGATTATAGAGGATTGGGGAAAAGTTTGGTTTATCACTTCAAATGTAAATCAACAGGAAGGGTGGTAAAAAATGATGGACGTAAAACGTTTATGAAAACATGGGGGTTTGCTTCATCGTATTTGTATAAAAATGTATTGCGTGTTGGAGTTCCTTTTCAACAAAACGCCCCCTTAACATTCAAAAAAGATTTTTCTTATTTGATATCTGCAATCAAATCAAAAATGGCATGAGTAAAATTAGTGCCGTAATTATTACTTACAACGAAAGTGCTAACATTGCACGTTGCATCTCTTCATTAAAAAATGTGGTTGATGAAATTATTGTGAGTGATTCAAACTCGACAGACGAAACAAAAAACATTGCCGAGCAATTGGGTGCAAAAGCGTTTGTTCGTGCGTTTGAAGGTTATGGTGCTAACAAAAACTTCGCGAACGATCAGGCTACCAATAATTGGATTTTTTCTATTGATGCAGATGAAGAGTTGGATAAAAAATTAGCCGATTATATTTTAAGCATCAAACCACATTTAAACGAAACAACGGTATACGAATGCCAACGTTTAAACAATTATTGTGGCACGTGGATTAATCATGGCGGATGGTACCCTGATAAAAAGGTGCGTTTATTTAATAAACAACATGTAAAGTGGGATTTAGCAGAAGTGCATGAAACACTTGAAATACCTGCACACTACAACAAGCAATTACTTAAGGGAAAACTACTGCATTACTCTTATACTTCTGTAGCAAGACATTTATCTAAAATAGAAAAATACAGTACACGTGGTGCTGAAGAAGCTTTTAAAAAAGGCAAAAAATCATCTTGGGTAAAGTTGTATTTAAGTCCAGCGTTTAGGTTTATACGCGACTACATTTTTAAACTTGGTTTTTTAGATGGTAAATTTGGATTTATCATAGCAAAACTCACGGCAAAAGAAGTTTACCTCAAGTACAGTAAGCTCAAACAAATTCAATCCAAATAATTTCCGCCCTTTTGATTTGTAGCAGAATACAGAAACTGCGCATTAATTAACATTACATTAAGTTAAGCATTAAATGAGGGTTGCTATTTTTATGGTATGAAAAAACTGTATACCATCATTTTGCTTTTGCATATAAATGCACTGGCATTTGCATCATCTATTGATTCTACCTTTTTAAAAAACTTTCACCTAGGTGTTGGGGTAACAACAGGTGTTCAGCAATTAAAGTATTATAAGTCGTATTCGCCTGAATTAAAACACACCCGCGGATTTGAAGTTGGTGCATTGGCCAACCTACAATACAAATTTTGGAAACACAACTCGTTGATTTTTGATTTTAGGTTGATGCAATCTAACGCGGTACATAAATATGCCACAAGCCATGTGGTTGAACATACACTAAATAAACAACAAATTGGTTTGAGTTATAGCAGAGGTATTCAGTTTAAAGGTAAAAACCTATTTAATATATCAGCCGGAGTAGCCTACCATTTTTCTAACGAAAAATTATATTACCAAATTGACCCTCTTAAGTATCCTCCTTTTCCAGAAAAATCAACTGTTGAATACAAAATAATATCTGAGGATTATTACAAAGAATACTCGAGTTTGATATTTGGATTGAACAAAAGCTATAAACTTTTAGGCCGGTTTACTTACAATACTTTTGTTGAATTTGATTATGGCCTTAATGAGATGAATTGGGGAAAGGACATTAACAAGGCTCCTGTATTCTTTCAATCAACAACTTACAGGCCTATGGTACTAAGGTTAGGGTTAACTCTTGTGTATTAGTTAACCCTAACTTAAATTTTATGAAAGGGAGATTTTAGTTTACCACCCAAGTTTCGCGTCCGGCTAACAATTTATCTAAATCGCCTTCGCCATAACTTTCTTTAGCGTACTCAATTTGGTTGTTAAACAACTCATCAAAAGTTGATTTGTTGTTGTTTACATAAAACACACCAAACGGACGAGGGAAATGTCCTTCAACCGAAGGGTCGTCATAAAAACGAGATAAAATGGTTGCCTTAACCAAATCAGTTTCATCATGAATCCACAACTCATTTTCTGATACATCAGCAACATTTACTATCACCGGTTTAAAACCATCAAGCTTAATTCCCTTTTCGTTTTCGGCACCAAAAATTAATGGTTTGCCGTGTTCCATCATTAAGGTTTCTTGCTTCTTGGTTCCTTTTTCCGTAAACACTTCAAAAGCACCATCGTTAAACACATTACAGTTCTGGTAAATCTCTACCAACGAAGTTCCCTTGTGCTCATAACCTCTTTTTATAATGGCTTGTTGATGCTTTGGATCGCGGTCTAAAGTACGTGCCACAAATGTTGCATCGGCACCTAAACATAATGCAATTGGATTAAACGGATAATCAACCGAACCCATTGGGGTTGATTTGGTAACTTTACCTTGCTCTGATGTTGGTGAATATTGTCCCTTGGTTAAACCATAAATTTGGTTGTTAAATAACAATACGTTTAAATCAGGGTTTCTGCGCAGCATGTGTATAAAGTGGTTACCACCAATACTCATCGAGTCGCCATCTCCTGTAATTACCCATACCGATAAATCGGGGCGGGTAGCTTTTAAGCCGGTTGCAATTGCCGTAGCACGACCATGTATAGAGTGCATACCAAACGTATCCATATAATAAGGAAAACGTGAAGAGCATCCAATACCTGAGATAAAAACAAACTCTTCCTTTGGTCTACCTAAATCAGGCAAAACGGTTTGTACTTGTTTTAATATACTGTAATCGCCACAGCCCGGGCACCAACGCACCTCTTGGTCTGAAGAGAAATCTTTCGATGTTAATTTAATCGTTTCTGTTGTCATACTTTTAATTTTTAGCACATCTGTTTTTAAACAGCTATTATCCTAAAATCTCTTTCATTTTATTAACCACTTCAATACTCATAAATGGCTGACCTTGTATTTTGTTATATGCAATGGCATCCACAAAATATTTATCACGAATAATTTTAACCAACTGACCGTTGTTTAACTCAGGCACAACTACCTTTTTAAACTTACTCATCAGCTCGCCTAAGTTTTTAGGGAAAGGACTTAAATATTGTACGTGTGCATGCGAAACGCTGTAACCTTCGGCAATTAATTGTGCGGTTGCAGTTTTTAATGCACCATAGGTTCCACCCCAACCAAGTATCAATAAATCGCCACTATCAGCGCCATTATCAATGGTTTGTTCCGGAATATAATTAGCTACTAAATCAACTTTTTCTTGACGAAGTTTAACCATCAATTCATGGTTTTCTGGATCGTAAGAAATGTTACCCGTAATGTTTTGTTTTTCTAAACCACCAATACGATGCTCAAGTCCTTTTGTTCCTGGCACAGCCCAAGGGCGAGACAATTTCTCATCACGCAAGTATGGCATAAACTTATCATCAGTAGCTTGGCGTTCACCTGCAAACTCAACATGTATTGGTTGCAGTTTATCTGATGTTGGGAATCTCCATGGTTCTGCACCATTAGCAATGTATCCGTCACTTAAAAAGAATACCGGAATCATGTGATCTAGCGCAATACGACAAGCTTCGTAGGCCATGTTGAAACAATCGGCCGGAGATTGTGCAGCAACAATTACCACAGGGCATTCGCCATTTCTACCGTAGTATGATTGCAATAAATCGGCTTGTTCAGTTTTAGTTGGTAAACCTGTACTTGGCCCTGCACGCTGAACGTTAACAACTACTAGAGGCAACTCTAACATAGTAGCCAATCCAATCGCTTCAGTTTTAAGTGCAATACCTGGACCAGAAGAGCCAGTAATAGCTAAATGTCCGCCAAAAGCAGCACCAATTGCAGAACAAATACCCGCAATTACGTCTTCGGCTTGGAAGGTTTTGATATTATAGTTTTTGTATTTTGATAACTCATGCAAGACATCTGAAGCAGGAGTAATTGGGTAAGTGCCGTAAAACAACGGTAATGTTGATTTAACTGAAGCCGCTATCAAACCCAGTGCTGTAGCCTGATTACCCATGATGCTACGATAAATACCTGCTTCCATTTTTGCAGGAGCAACGTTATATCGCTGTGCAAACATTTCAGTAGTTTCACCATAACTCCAACCTGCTTGTAATACTTTTATGTTAGCATCGGCAATGGCTTGATTTTTTTTGAATTTACTACTGATAAACTCAATGGTATTTTCAATTGGACGATGATACATCCAATATAATAAACCAAGCACAAACATATTTTTGCAACGGTCTATTTCTTTGGTACCAAGACCACTATCAGCTAATGCCGCACGGGTAATTTTAGTAACATCAATTTCTTTTACATCGTAGCCTGCAAGGCTTCCATCTTTTAATGGATTTTGATCTTCGGGTACATTGGCCAAACGTAAATTTTTTGCATCAAAACCATCTGTATTGGCAATAATAACTCCGCCTTTTTTTAATCCTTTAATGTTTGATTTAAGAGCGGCAACGTTCATGGCTACCAATACATCACTTTGATCGCCTGGTGTGTGTATGCGGGTTGAACCAAAGTGAATTTGATACCCTGAAACACCGGCAATAGTTCCGATAGGAGCACGGATTTCGGCAGGGAAATCCGGAAAAGTTGCTAAATCGTTTCCAAATAACGCAGCGGCATTGGTAAATTGGGTACCAGTTAATTGCATCCCATCTCCCGAGTCGCCCGCAAATCTTATAACTACCGACTCTAAGGTCGTTTCTACTGTACTCATTACTATATTATAAAATAGGGTTCGAAATTAATACTTAACACGCAAAAAACTAATATGTGTTAGGATAAATAAAGCCATATAGAATCTACAATTTAAACATTGGATATCAATTAAATACAAATCAAATAAGATTTTTATCATATTTTAGATTGCATCTAAGCAATTCTTTTTTGACCTTTATCATCATGGAAACGCCCCTAAATGACTTTACATACACCGAAAACTTGTATCAGCAAGGTTTAAAGCCAGATCAAATAGCGCAAGAATTGGCGAAATTAGGTGTAGACAATGAAACGCTTGACTTACACATAAAATATGTCAAAGATTTAAGGTACAACAAGCAGCGTATTACCGGCTTTAAATGTATTGCTTTCGGGGCACTGCTTTGTGTGGCTGGCTGCATTCTTACCTTTTTTCATGATTACTCGGCATTATATTCCGGATTAACCTTGTATGGTATGACCATTTCGGGCACCTGTTTAGTACTTGCCGGATTGGCTTTGGTATTAGGGATATAAATTTTAATTACCATAATACAACATTGCTGGTATAGAATATATTTGCAACATGAGCAGTGTTCGCATTTTTGTTACCGGTGGCACATTTGATAAAGAATACAATGAATTAAATGGCCAACTTTTTTTTAAGGATACACATATTCAAGAGATATTAAAACTTGGCAGGTGTAAAGTTGACTTAAGTGTGAGGACACTTATGCTAGTTGATAGTCTTGAAATGACAGATACTGATAGAAGTATTATTGTGGAGAGTTGTAAACGTGCAGACGAGGAACGCATTGTTATTACTCATGGTACAGATACCATGACCAATACCGCAAAAGTTTTAGCTGAAAATATTACCAACAAAACCATCGTTATTACAGGGGCTATGATTCCATATAAGTTTGGATCAAGTGATGGATTATTTAATTTAGGAAGCGCACTTGCTTTTTCACAAACCTTACCACATGGCGTTTATGTAGCAATGAACGGCAGATGTTTTAATTGGAACAACGTAAAGAAAAATCGTCAAACGGGATTCTTCGAAGAGATTTAACCGTTTTATAGAAATTAGTAAATAAATATTGATGAAAACAGCACTTATAACAGGTATTACCGGACAAGATGGAGCTTATTTAGCCGAGTTTTTATTAAACAAGGGTTACATGGTACACGGTATCAAACGTAGGAGTTCGATGTTTAATACAGATAGAATTGATCACCTTTATCAAGATCCTCATGAAAAACAATTGAGGTTGAAATTACATTATGGCGATTTAACTGACTCAACCAATTTGATTCGTATCATACAGGAGACACAACCTGACGAAATTTACAATTTAGCAGCAATGAGTCATGTACAGGTGAGTTTTGAAGAGCCAGAATACACTGCTAATGCAGATGGTATTGGCACGTTAAGGATTTTAGAAGCATTACGTATTTGTGGTTTAACACAAAAAACAAAAGTATACCAAGCATCTACATCAGAATTGTATGGTTTGGTGCAAGCTGTACCACAAAGTGAAACCACACCTTTTTACCCACGCTCGCCTTATGCTGTAGCTAAAATGTATGCCTATTGGATTACGGTAAATTACCGCGAAGCATACGGTATGTACGCCTGCAACGGCATATTATTTAACCATGAAAGTCCTATTCGTGGCGAAACTTTTGTTACCCGTAAAATTACACGTGCAGCAGCCAAAATTGTATTAGGTATGCAAGATAAACTTTTCTTGGGCAACTTAAACGCACAACGCGATTGGGGTCATGCTAAAGATTACGTAGAGGCCATGTACTTAATTTTACAACAAGACAAACCGGAAGATTACGTAATAGCAACAGGTGTTACCACTGCCGTGCGTGAGTTTGTAAAGATGAGTTTTGAAGATGTAGGAATTAAACTTGCATTTAAAGGCGAGAACGAAAACGAAATTGGATATGTTGAGGCTATTGATGAAGCACGTTTAAAAGAGTTAGAAATTACATCATGCAACTTAACTGTTGGACAAGAAATTGTAGCTGTAGATCCTCGCTACTTCCGTCCTACCGAAGTTGATTTGTTGATTGGCGACCCTACAAAGGCGCAAACCAAATTGGGTTGGAAACCTAAATATGACTTACCGGCATTGGTAAAGGATATGATGAAGGGCGATTTAAAATTGATGAAAAAAGAAAAGTACCTGAAAGATTCAGGCTTTAAAACACTTAACTATTTTGAATAAAATGTTGGGTGAACACCAAATGGAAAAACACGAAAAAATTTACATTGCCGGACACCGTGGTATGGTGGGTTCGGCTATGCATAGAAAATTAAAGTCTGAAGGTTTTAACAACATTGTTGTAAAAACCAGTGTCGAGTTAGATTTAACCAACCAACAAGCTGTTGCTGATTTTTTTGCGCAAGAAAAACCAGACTATGTATTTTTAGCGGCAGCCAAAGTGGGCGGCATCGTTGCTAACAATACCTACCGTGCTGATTTTATTTATCTGAACCTGATGATTGAATCTAATATCATTCATCAAGCACACGTAAATAAAGTGAAGAAATTAATGTTCTTTGGTTCATCATGCATATACCCAAAACTTGCACCTCAACCACTTAAAGAAGATTATTTGCTTACCGGTGAATTAGAATACACCAACGAACCTTATGCCATTGCTAAAATTGCAGGTATTAAGTTGTGCGAGAGTTACCGCGATCAATACGGATGTAATTTTATTTCGGTAATGCCAACAAACTTATATGGGTATGGCGATAACTATCACCCCAACCACTCTCATGTTTTACCGGCATTAATACGCAGGCTGCATGAAGCCAAAGAAAACAACCGCCCCTTTATTGAAGCTTGGGGAACAGGCACACCATTAAGGGAGTTTTTGTTTGTTGATGATTTGGCTGATGCTTGTTATTTACTGATGCAGGATTACAATGAAAAACAATTCGTGAACGTAGGCTGTGGTGAAGACATCTCTATAAAAGATTTGATTGAGGTAATTAAAAAGGTGGTGGGTTACAAAGGCGAGATACGATTTGATACTACCAAGCCAGACGGAACACCCCGAAAATTGATGGATGCAACTAAATTAAGAAACATGGGATGGCAACCAAAAATTAGTTTGGAAGAAGGTATAACGCTGGCTTACAACGACTTTTTAAATGGGAAATACCGTTCCGTATAACTCGAACCACATAAATGTCGCATTCGGGTTCGAAAACCTAAAAAAATCCTAAAATTCATTGATATTCGTTTTTTTAATCTTGTATTAATCATTAGTTATCCACCATTTGTCATTATACTCACCTCATAACCAGTAATATTCTTAAACTTTGCACTAAACAAAGGGTTACTACTATGAAAACAGGTAGAATTTTAGTTGTAGCAATAGTTGTGGGTTGGGTGGCAGCAATGGCCTTAATTGGTTATAACATGATGAACGAAGACCAACAAACTAGTGCGAAAAGTGTGAACGAGTCAGGTAAATAGTTAGCCAGGCTCGGATAAAAAAGGTTGTAACAAGGTTGCGACCTTTTTTTATGCCTTTATTTAAGCATCCTTTTTAGTGATTTTTGATTGATATTGAAAAATACAAGACTGTATTTTGTTTAGACTTATTTCCTTAGACCTTCTCCTATTCCAATTTTAATTTCATGATAAGCAATCTTGATAATTATTCTTTTGTTTTTACCAAGCGGTCAACAAAGCGAAACCTCCGATTAGTATCAAAAGTTGTTGCATAACCCCGTCTTACTAACAAGTTTTTATCTGAAATTTGATAGGAATAAATATCTGGAGTGTGTAATACAGTTGTTTTCTTATCTAAATACTTATAATACTTTACCTCTCTGAGTGCCAAAGAATCTGACTGAATATAAAATGTACCGGAACCAATACCACCGCACGATTTTAAAGTATAAGTAGAATCGGCATTTAGTATCAGCTCTTGTCCTTTAATAAAGTTCTCATCATACACAAATTTGTGCATCAACCATTCAACTCTACCAATTGGTTTTGTTTTATAAGTACCCAACTCAACCATATCAGATTTTAGTGTGGATTTACATGAGCAAATCCACACCAAAATACATAAATAGAAAATACGTTTATTAAAAGTCATCTTTTATTTCTGATAATGTTTTGTGATACAAGTTTATATCATTTGTAACATTATTTTTAAAAATTAAGCATCTTCTAAACTTGCATAATTGCGCGCAAACCTTACAACGCGCTCGTCAATAATAATGTCTTTTTGTTTGATGGGTTCGCGTAAAATCATTCCTTCTAGAGTGCGGCAGCGACTCAACGCCACATACAATTGTCCGTGGGCAAATGTACCGCCACTTAATTCCAATATTACTTTATCAAAAGTTAAACCCTGACTTTTATGTATGGTTATGGCCCATGCTAATTTTATAGGGTACTGTTTAAATGTACCTACCACTTCACTTTTAACCCTGCGGTTCATGGCATCCCAATAATACCTTTTATTCTCCCAAGTTTCGCGGCTCACTTCTTCTATGTTTCCATTGGGTAAAATTACCTCAATTTTATCCTCTGCTAAAGCATGTATTTTACCAATGGTACCATTTACCCATTTGCCATCTAAATTATTTTTAATGAATATTACTTGAGCGCCAACTTTAAAAACCAAAGTGCTCTCAGTAGGCAATTGTTTGGTATTAAATTCACCATCAATTTCACCACGGTAAATAAACTCAGGTTGTTTAATTTTAACCAACTCAAACTCGTTTATACCTGCAGCTACACTATTTCGGGTTGATAATGTAACATAAGTATCATCAGCCGTAGGTACAAATTTCCTATCAACACGTTTATTTAATTGTGCCAACTCTACCTCATCTGCCCTATTCAATCTGATTACATCAAGAATATGAATAAAATCGGGATCCGTTTGGCGGTATATTTTACGCAATTCAATACAATGCATATGTACTTGTCTGAATACACGCGCATCGAAAAAGTAATGGCTGTTATAGTACTCGTTAAATAAATATCGTTCTACTTCATTGTTTTGCACTACCGGTTCTAACTGAAACAAGTCGCCAAAAAATATCATTTGTTTGCCACCAAAAGGTTTATCAGGGTACTCGCTGTTTAGGCGTAAGGTTTGGTCGATGGCATCAATAATATCAGCACGTAACATCGAAACCTCATCAATAATAAACACATCTGTTTTATTGATAATTTTAAACTTTTCTGAGTTACGCGGAAAACGATGTATTTCTTCGTCACCTTCTACTATTGGCCTAAATGGCAACCTAAAAAACGAATGTATAGTTACACCACCCACATTGATAGCTGCAATACCCGTAGGCGCGAGCACCACACATGTTTTTTTGGTGTTGGCTACAAAGTGCCTTAATAAAGTTGATTTTCCCGTTCCGGCTTTTCCTGTTATAAACAAACATTCATCGGTATACTCCAAGGCATCAAATGCCAACTTAAAATGCGAATTAGATTCGTCAAACGGAGTATTATTTAAGTTTGTTGATGGGTCGTGCATGCGTTGTGCGAAGATGGAAAATCAACCCACAACAAACCAAAATAGTTTTAAACAAAATAATAATTAGTGCGAATGGTTTTGCCTTAGATTACCCCGATTAGTGAACTGTTTATATTTCCATCACTCAAAACAGTTATGTCTAAAAGCAAAAAGAGGCTGCTTCGATGAAGAAACAGCCTCTTTGGTATGTGTTTAAATTTCGTTTCCGAATTTATGCCTAGTATCTGTACATTTCTGCTTTAAACGGACCTTCCATTTTCACACCGATATAATCAGCTTGATCAGGACGTAATACCGTTAATTTAGCACCAATGTGTTCAAGGTGTAAAAATGCTACTTTCTCATCTAAATGTTTAGGTAACACGTACACTTTGTTTTCGTATTTATCGCTGTGGTTCCACAATTCAATTTGCGCCAAAGTTTGGTTTGAGAATGAATTACTCATAACAAAAGATGGATGACCCATTGCGCAACCTAAGTTTACCAAACGACCTTCAGCCAAGATAATTACTTCATGACCATCTACGTTGTAAATATCAACTTGTGGTTTGATGGTGTTTTTAGTAGAACCGTAGTTTTTGTTTAACCAAGCCATATCAATTTCGTTATCGAAGTGNNAAGTGACCAATGTTACAAACGATAGCTTTATCGCGCATAGTTTTAAAGTGACGATCTGTAATGATGTTAACATTACCTGTAGCTGTAACAAAAATGTTTGCACGGGTGCAAGCATCTTCCATAGTTACTACTTCAAAACCAT
>DITN01000040.1:18003-18314 GCA_002422865.1 Bacteroidetes bacterium UBA6183
ATTTAGATTTAGTAACTGAATCGTTAACATTGATAGCCGGCATAACCAAAGTACCTTTTTTCATGCGCTCGTATAAACGATGAACACCGGTTGTAGTTTCTTCTGACAAACCTTTGATATCTTTAGTTAACTCAGGGTAACGGTCAAAAACCATGTTTGTTAAATCACCACCATCATCTAAAATCATGTTTAATGCTTTACCGCCTTCAAAAGCAAATAAAGTTTGTTCGATACACCAATCAAACTCCTCTTCGTTCTGACCTTTCCATGCATAAACAGGAATACCAGCAGCAGCAATTGCAGCAGCAGCA
>DITN01000040.1:18401-63726 GCA_002422865.1 Bacteroidetes bacterium UBA6183
TTAAGCCCGGCATTTCTGCTTCGGCAAGTGAAATTTCTTTGCGGCCCCACTCTGCTAGTGAGATGTCTTTTACTTTGTAAGGTAAACGTGTTGTTGATTCAGACATAAATATTTAAATCTTAAAGGATTGCGAAAGTAGTATTTATAACGATATAATGAAAATTTATTTTACGTTAACAAGGGTATTTCTACCTTTGCACCTACTAATGACAATTATGCAGGCCAAGTTGTTTTGGCTTGATGATTGAATCGTTAAATATTAATCACCAAAAAATTAAAAACATAAGATATGCCATATCCGGAAATGTTAGTTGCGCCAATGCGCCAACAACTAGAAAATGTAGGTTTTAAAAGTTTAATGACAGCCACTGAGGTTGAGCAAGAACTAACCGATAACACAGGAACAAAATTATTGGTATTTAACTCGGTATGTGGTTGTGCTGCCGGAACTTGCCGTCCCGGTGTTATCAAGGCCGTTGAAAATGCTGCCAAAAAGCCAAGTAAATTAATTACTGTTTTTGCCGGACAAGAAACCGAAGCCGTTGCAAAAGCACGCGAGTTTACCGCACCATTTCCTCCATCAAGCCCAAGTATTGCCTTATATAAAAATGGCGAATTGGTTCATTTTATTGAGCGCCACAACATTGAAGGACGCAGCGCAGAAATGATTGCCGCTAACTTAGATGCAGCATTTAACGAATTCTGCTAATCATATCAAGCATTAACAAAAAACGGCCGTTTGAAATGATTTCAAACGGCCGTTTTATTTATTTCTTCCTGCTATCTTTTAGCATCACTAAAAATGCAACGCTACCAAGCACCAAAAACAATATATACCAATACTTTTCTTTCAGGTAAAAGTCTATTCCTAACCAAATCATCATACCTAAAAACAAAATAGCGCGTAATATTTTACCTTGGTTTATGTTAAGGTTTAGCTTAGGTAAAACAACTTTCATAAATACCACAATGGCCGAAACCGCCAATAACAAATACACTAATTTCTGGTCCATTATTTTAGGTTAAGTAGTTTAACAATTTTGTTAAATATTTCGGTGTTTTCATACATACCGGCAAACTCTTGCGCACCTGCACCATAAGCAAATACAGGTACCATTACACCGGTATGGTCGCCTGTGGTAAACTTGGGCGTAAAACTTAATTTGTCATCGCTTTCGTTTAAGGTTAATCCACCTGTTTCGTGGTCGGCAGTAACTATTACCAACATGTCTTTATCTTTTGCGGCCATATCTAAAATGGCATTAATGGTTTCGTTAAAATCCCACAACTCGGTTTTCATGTACGAGTAATCATTATCGTGCCCGCCCCAATCTATTTGGCTGCCTTCCACCATTAACAAATACCCGGTTTTGTTTTTTGATAAGTTATTGATGGCTTGGTTTGATGCACGTTTTAAAAAATCGCCCCTGCCTTTAAGCATAGGTTTCATTTCGTCTTTTGCCAAGGTGTAAACATATTTTAATGCATTTACATCAACCAAAACAGAATCGTTAAACACACCAAAACCTTTAGCTTTAAGTTCATCAACAAGGTTTCTGTTATCGGCACGGTTATGAATAAATTTTGCGCCACCACCAATGGCAATATCGCAATTGCCATTTAGTAAAAATGTGCTGATGCTATCGTACATTTTACGGTGTTTTACATGCGCATAAAAACTTGCAGGTGTAGCGTGTTGTATGCTAACGGTAGCCACCACTCCAGTTGCTAAATTTTGTTTCTTGGCTAACTCAAACAAGGTGGGTTGAGGTACGGTATCGGCATCAACACCAATGGCATTGTTGTATGTTTTTTTACCAATAGAAAAAGCCGTTGCTCCGGCACCGCTATCGGTTATGTAATGTTTGGCTGATGATGTTTTGCTTAAGCCAATAACAGGAAAACGCATAAACGCATTTTGTCCGTTATATTGACTCATGGCTGCACTAATTTGGGTAAGCCCCATGCCATCGCCAATAAAAAAAACTACGCGCTTTGGTTTTGCGCTATGCTGCGCAAATGAGGTTTGTGTTAAACCCACTAAACCAAATACCCATACGATTTGAAAAAAACGTTTTAAAATCATGGTTGCAAGTTATACCAATTGTATTTGTTTTTAAAGACAAATCGTGGTGGTATAATTTATAGAGGGGTCCACAGATTGCACTTATTTATTATTAGTTAAATTAAGTCTGTGAAATCTGTGGCGAATAAAAACAATGGTGTTTTATGTTCATTTGGGTTATCAAGCCAACTCAAAAAACTTACCAGGAAGTTGTCTTATTACTCCGTTAAATTCTAAATCGAGTAAGGTTAACGAAAGGTTGCCGCTATCAATTTGTAGTGCAAATGCTATGTCATCAATTCCTGCTTTGGTTTTACTTCTAATAAAATTTACAATAGCCAATTCTTGGGTTGATAAGCCCAAGGGCATTTGTTGTTGTTTGGGTTGTTTTGGGGCTGATGTCTCCCAACCCATTGTAATCAATACATCATCAGGTACGGTAACAATGGATGCCTTGTTCAGTTTGATGAGTGCGTTGCAGCCATAAGAGTTATCATCACTTACCCTGCCCGGAACAGCCATAATTTCTTTGTTATAACTGTTGGCAATTTCGGCAGTAATCATGGCACCTCCTTTAACACCTGTTTCTACCACAACCAATACATCACATAAACCAGCAACAATTCTGTTTCGTTTCGGGAAGTTCTCTCTATCGGGAATGGTGCCACTGGTAAACTCCGTTAACAAGCCACCGTGTTCCAACATTTGTTTGGCAATGGTTTTATGCTGACTAGGATAAATTCTATCTAACCCATGTGCCATAACCCCAACAGTAGATAAGCCATTTTTAACCGCACTACGGTGAGCTGCAACATCAATACCCAATGCCAAGCCACTTATAATTAAAGCTCCTGTTGGTTTTAAGGTTTCTACCAACTCTTCTGTAAATGCTTTACCATAATCTGTTGCCTTACGTGTGCCAACAATGCCCACAATTTTATCAGCATCTAAATTTGCATCTCCTAAAGCGTAAAGCATTACAGGAGCATCTGTTAGGTTCTTTAATCGTTGTGGATAATCCTTATCCAAATAAAACATGGTTTTAATACCATGTTTTTCTATAAACTTTACTTCAGCTTCTGCAGGCTTAAAATTATCAAACTTATGTATGCTGTCGGCAAGTGTTTCACCTATGCCGGGTATTTGCAGCAAACGTGATTTTTTCTGCTTAAAAACTTCGGCAACGCCACCGCAATAGCTAACTAAGTTACGGGCTAAAACATCGCCAATGCCGGGTATTTGCGTGAGTGCAATTTGGTATACTAAATTTTCCATCATGAGGTTTAAGGTTTATCAAAACTAAAAAAAAATGATGGGCGAAAAAGCTAATAATTTTAGCAAATTATTGTTGCTCATTTTCATACAACATGGTGATAATAACTTGAACCAAAACAAAAACAAACAAAAGAAAATCAAGCCGTTAATAATAATAATAACAATATCATGATTTATAATTAAACTTGAGTTACCAACTTTTAATACCTTATGAAAACACTTTCACTACTTCACCTGCTTGTTGCACTTACGTTAAATGTCTGCTCCGCTCAAACCAATTTAAATGGCAGCACATGGAATTTTCATTTTAAAAGAGATGCAGGAGCCAACAATGAATACTACCATTTGGGCGCCAACACTGCCAATACCGATACTTCAATAGCAGGAAATACTTACCATAAAATTCAATCGGCAGCAGGAGTAACTATAGATTATTTACGCGAGCAAAACGGATTGGTTTATTACAATTATAACAACCAAGACTTGAGGTTATTTGATTTTAATAAACAAATAAACGATTCGTTTTTAATAGATATGAAACTTAACCAACAAGCGGCAAATAAGGATACTGTTATTATGGATGTATTGGTTAAAATAGACAGTATAAGCTATTTGTTTAACACCACACAAACCGACTCGGTAAAGGTGTTTTATTACTCTATTCTTTCTAATCATGTGCTTGCTGTTTATCCAAATTTAACACTACCATTCGCAGTGCCATCAGGTATTACAGCCCAAATGTTAAGCTTAAATATGGCCATGTACAATACCATCAGTTTTACTACTTTGTTCAATCCTAACATCAATTTAGGACCAGACAGTAAGCCTTATTTAACTTGTTTCGAAAACAGCAATACCGGTTTCTCCTACAAAGAACAATGGTTTAAAAACAATCAATTGCCATGTAATTATAATTCGTCAACCGGATTAAATAGTTATTTAAAAAATGCGCTGAACATCAAGGTATACCCAAACCCAACAAGCAATAAGTTACAGGTAACATTAGCACAAAAAATAAAACAAATTGTTATTCATGATATTACAGGCAAGTTGGTTTTAAACTCAACAGAGAGCGATATTAAAAACATTGATGTTAGCTATTTAAAAGCAGGGGTTTATTATTTGGTTTTGATTAGTGAAGGGGACAACTTATACAGCAGTAAGTTTGTAAAGGAGTGACAATAAAATTACCCAAATACAAAAAAACCCCGTTATTGCTAACGAGGTTTTGATGTATATCGTAAACCGGTGTGGTTAATAAATTATTTTTTTACTGAAGCAACTACAGCTTTAAAAGTTTCAGGGTGATTCATTGCTAAATCAGCAAGAACTTTACGGTTTAAACCTAAATTGTTCTTAGCCACTAATCCCATAAACTGAGAGTAAGATAAACCTTCTTGACGTACACCTGCATTGATACGGGTGATCCACAAGCTGCGGAAGTTACGTTTTTTGGTTTTTCTATCGCGGTAAGAGAATGCCAATGCACGATCAATGGTGTGCTTGGCAACGGTTAATACATTTTTACGTTTACCCCAGTAGCCTTTGGCTAACTTTAGGAGTTTTTTTCTGCGTCTGCGTGACGCTACTGAATTTACTGAACGTGGCATAATTTGTTTTTTTTGAACCTAAGCGCTCCAATTTTACTCGGAATCTTTTGTGCTCTTGTTCGGGTTAAAATTAAAATAAACCTAGGTAATTTTAAGGCTTACCTAATTGCCTTTTACCTTTTAAGCGGTAATTATTTACCGATTGCAAGTAAGTTTTTAACCAATCCCATGTCGGCATCGCTAACTACAACCATTTTGGTTAAGCCGCGTTTTTGCTTGGTGGTTTTTTTGGTTAAGATGTGATTTTTGAATGCTTGCGCACGTTTAATTTTACCACTAGGGGTTAATTTAAAACGCTTCTTCGCAGCACTGTTGGTTTTCATTTTAGGCATAATCCTGTTTCCCTTTTTTATTTAAAATCCAATCTACGATAATTCTTTAATTACTTGGCAGCTTTGCCTTTTGGCGCCATCAGTAAAAACATTTTTTTACCTTCAAGCTTTGGCAACTGTTCTACCTTACCTAATTCCGATAGTTTTTGTGCAAACTGAAGCAACAATACTTCGCCTCTTTCTTTGTAAACAATTGCACGTCCTTTAAAGAAAACGTAAGCACGTACTTTGTTACCTTCTTGCAAAAACTTTTCGGCATGTTTTAATTTAAATTCAAAATCATGCTCGTCTGTGTTAGGCCCAAAACGAATTTCTTTAATCTCTTGTTTGGCCGAATTAGCTTTTAACTCCTTCTTCTTTTTCTTTTGCTCGTACAAAAACTTTTTGTAGTCGGCTACTTTACAAACCGGAGGTTCTGCATTCGGAGAAATTTCAATCAAGTCTAACTCTAACTCATTAGCAATACGCAAAGCTTCCTGTATAGAAACAATACCCGGCTCCACGTTATCGCCAACTAACCTTACCTCGCGAGCACGAATGTTTTCGTTAAGCTTGTGCTCAGGTTCTAACGATTTACGTCCGCGTGATATAAATCCCGGTTTTAAACCGTTGTTCGGACGTTGTCCCGGTCCTGCTGGTCTGCCGGGTGTACTTGGTGTGTTTGGTGCTGCCAAATGTTTAGTTATTTATTTTTACTTGTTCTTTAAAATAGTTTACAAATTCCTCTAGTTTCAATTTCCCAACTTCCTCTCCTCCATGTTTACGAACCGAAACCGCTTCTTCAAGCATTTCTTGTTCGCCAACCACCAACATAAATGGGATTTTCTTCACTTCAGCATCTCTAATCTTTCTTCCCACTTTCTCATTTCTATCGTCAAGCGGGCCGCGAATATCTGCTTTATTCAGCACATTCACAACTTTTTGCGCATAGTCATGATATTTTTCACTAATTGGTAATACTGTTACAGGCTCAGGGGTTAACCAAAGCGGGAAATTACCGGCACAATGCTCAATCAATACAGCCACAAAACGCTCCAAAGAGCCGAATGGTGCACGGTGTATCATAACGGGACGGTGCTTTTGGTTATCGCTTCCGGTGTATTCCAATTCAAATCGCTCAGGTAAGTTATAATCAACCTGGATGGTTCCTAACTGCCACTTACGACCTATAGCATCCTTAACCATGAAGTCTAACTTAGGACCATAAAACGCTGCCTCGCCTAATTCTACTACTGTATTTAATCCTTTTTCTGCTGCAGATTCGATAATGGCTTGTTCTGCCAATGCCCAATTTTCGTCAGAACCGATATACTTGGTTTTATTTTCCGGGTCGCGTAAAGAAATTTGCGCAGTATAATCTTTAAAATCTAGTGCTTTAAAAACATACAACACAAGGTCGATTACCTTAATAAATTCTTCCTTAACTTGATCCGGCCTGCAGAACAAATGCGCATCGTCTTGAGTAAATCCACGTACACGGGTTAAACCATGTAACTCACCGGCTTGTTCGTAACGGTAAACTGTTCCAAACTCGGCATAACGCACCGGTAAATCTTTGTATGATTTTGGCGATGACTTATAAATCTCGCAATGGTGCGGACAGTTCATTGGTTTTAAGAAAAACTCTTCCCCTTCGCGTGGAGTAGAAATTGGCTGAAATGAATCAGCACCATATTTTTCATAATGCCCCGAGGTGATGTATAAATTTTTGTTACCAATGTGCGGTGTAATAACAGGCAAATAGCCGGCTTCAATTTGTGCTTTTTGCATAAACTGCACCAACTTTTCGCGCAGCATAGCACCTTTGGGTAACCACAATGGTAAACCCATGCCTACTTTTTCAGAAAAAGTAAACAATTCCATTTCTTTACCCAACTTACGGTGATCGCGTTTTTTAGCCTCTTCAATCATCGCAAGATGTTCATCTAACTCTGATTTTTTAGGGAAAGTAACACCGTAAATGCGGGTTAACATTTTATTCTTTTCATCGCCACGCCAGTAAGCTCCGGCAACACTCATTAATTTTATTGCTTTTATAAAACCGGTGTGCGGAATGTGAGGCCCACGGCATAAGTCGGTAAAATTTCCTTGGCTGTAAAATGTAATGCTTCCATCATCTAAGCCTTCTAATAAATCAAGTTTATACTCATCACCCTTTTCTTTAAAATAGGCAATGGCATCAGCTTTACTTATTTCTTTACGGCTGTATACGTTTGATTGTTTGGCCAACTCGGTCATTTTATCTTCTATGCGTTTAAAATCATCGCTCGAAAATTCTTTGCCGCCAAAATCTACATCATAATAAAATCCGTTATCAATTGCCGGACCAATACCAAATTTGGTTCCTGGGAATAAGGCTTCAATAGCTTCGGCCATTAAGTGTGCCGAGGAGTGCCACATGGTTTGTTTAGCTTCTTTGTCGTTCCAAGTTAACAAAGTTAGCGTAGCATCGGTGTTTATTGGGCGCGTAGCATCCCAAACCTCACCGTTTACTTTAGCTGCTAAAACATTTCGGGCCAAGCCTTCGCTAATTGATTTGGCCACATCTAAAGCGGTTGCTCCCGCTTCATACGAACGAACGGAACCGTCAGGTAGTGTGATATTAATATTGCTCATAAAAGTAACGCAAAGTAAGTGCTAGAAAGCAAAAAAGAAAAAATTTAAATCAGTTGGCGTACTATTTGTTTTTTAAAGCTGCCAAAGCTTTTTGCGCTAAAATATGCTTTGGTTCTAACTCCAAAGTGTACTGATAGTTAACTATCGCATCTTCTTTGTTTTTATTGGCTTCATAACAAAGACCACGCATGTAATAGGCATCCACCAAACCCGGCTCAAGCCTGACAACTGTATTTAAATTCACAATGGCATCGCTGTATCGGCCTATTTCCATATTAATTACTGCAGAATTGTAGTAGGCCTGGTAATATTTTTCATCGGCCTTTAATGCTTGCTCATACATTTTTACTGCCTTTTTATAATCACCGTTTTGTTGAAAGAAAACACCGGCAGAATATGGAGGCTCTGCACTTTTAGGTTTAAGGCGCGATGCCGTAACGTAATAATCCAATGCTATTTTGTTTTTTAAACCTGCGTACAAGTTTCCTAGTTGCATTACAGCATCGTAATGGTTCGGGTCAACTTCGTATGTTTTTTGAAACGTTTGAATGGCAGAGGCAGTGTCGCCAATTTCTTTAAAGTTCATGCCTTTAAAAAACAATGCAGCGGTGTTGGTTTTATTATTCGCCAAAATCACATTGTATAAATCCATCGACTTCTTATGCTCCTTAACAATGTAATACAACTCGGCTAGTTTAAGTTGAGCCTCTTCAAAATCAGGTTTAACGGCAATGGCTTCTTCGTAAGTATTTGCAGCATCTTGAGTCCTATTCATGGCATATAAAATGCGGCCTTTCATAAATAAATACAGGGGTTGATCAGCCCTTAGTACCAAGGATTGTTCGATGTCTGCCAAAGCAGCATCCAACATTTTTTCTTCGAAATAAACATTTGCCCTCCGGTAATACAACTCAGGATTGGTAGCGTCTTGCTCTATTTCAGCACTAATTTCGGTTACCGATTTTGAGGTTATTGTTTGTTGTTGGCCTTTATTGGAAGCCTTATCGCTGTTGCTGTTACAAGCCCATAATAGGGCTATTAATGCTGTGATAAAAATCAGTTTTTTCATGGTCAATTTCGGATACTTTTGTCAATTCCACTATCTTTGATAGTAAGTCACAAAAAACGCTAATTAGTTTGCAACAATTGCAATATTTTTTTGTGAAAGCATAAACAGTCATCATAAAACAACAAGAAAAAAATGCCTTTTTACCATAAACAAGGACAAATACCGGCCAAGCGCCACGTGCAATTTAGGAAACCAGATGGCAAACTATATTCGGAAGAATTGGTGAGTACCGAAGGTTTTAGCAGCATATACAGTTTGGTGTACCATTGCCACCCGCCCACATTGGTTAAACATATTGGTGAGCCATATGATGTTGCACCCAAAGCTGCCATAAAAAAGAACTTACAAAACCGTAGTTTTTTAACCTTTAAAACAGCTCCGGTTGATGATTATTTGGCAAGTAAGGTATACACCTTGTTTAATAATGATGTGTATTTAGCATCTGCAGCTCCTAAAAAAAGCATGACTGATTACTTCTACAAAAATGCCGATGCAGATGAAGTAATTTTTGTGCATGAAGGAAGCGGTGTTTTAAAAACGTTGTATGGTGATATTCCATTTGAGTATGGTGACTACTTAGTAGTACCTAGAGGTGTTATTTACCAGATGCATTTTAACACCGAACAAAACAGGTTATTTATTACGGAGAGCTTCTCTCCTATTCGTCCACCAAAACGATATATTAACTCATTTGGACAATTGTTGGAGCACTCACCATATTGCGAGCGTGATATTAAGTTGCCTGTGCTTACTAAAACGCACGATGAGTTAGGCGATTTTAAAGTTATGATTAAAAAACAGGATATGATTTTCCCATACACACTTGGCTCGCATCCGTTTGATGCCATTGGCTGGGACGGTTATCAATATCCTTTTGGATTTAGCATACACAATTACGAACCAATCACCGGTCGCGTGCACATGCCACCTCCAATTCATCAAACATTTGAAGGACACAACTTTGTAATTTGCTCATTTGTTCCACGTTTGTATGATTACCATCCGGATTCAATACCGGCACCATATAACCACAGCAATGTAGATAGCGATGAGGTGTTGTATTATGTTGATGGTGACTTTATGAGCCGCAAACACGTAGAGCGTGGTATGATTAGTTTGCATCCAAAAGGTATTCCTCACGGACCACATCCGGGTACCGTTGAAAAATCAATAGGACAAAAGGAAACACGTGAATTAGCAGTAATGATTGATCCATTTTATCCATTACAAATTACAGAAGAAGCAATGAAAATGGAAGACCCGGGTTACTATAAAACTTGGGTTGAATAACACTGATTAAAATATTAAGAATAAACAATAGAATGGAAACCTTAGAAGTAAAAAAACAAGAAACCATGCAAGATTTTTTGCCACTAAACGGCACCGATTTCATTGAGCTTTGGGTTGGAAATGCCAAACAATCGGCTCATTATTATAAAACTGCTTTTGGTTTTCAGAGTTTGGCCTATGCCGGACCGGAAACAGGTGTTAAAGACCGCGTATCATATGTTTTAATTCAAAACAAAATGCGTTTAATTTTAACATCGCCATTACGCAGTGATAGCCATATTGCAGAACATCACCGCAAACACGGAGATGGTGTGAAGTATTTGGCTCTTTGGGTTGATGACGCTTACGATGCCTACGAAAAAACCACAGGTAAAGGTGGTGTAGGTACTGTTAAACCAACCACATTAACCGATAAAGATGGCGAAGTACGCATGAGTGGTATTAAAACTTATGGCGAAGTAGAGCATTTGTTTATTGAGCGTAAAAATTACAACGGTGTGTTTATGCCGGGTTATGTAAAATGGGAAAGCAGCTACAACCCTGAACCAACAGGATTATTGTATGTTGACCATTGCGTAGGTAACGTAGGTTGGAATCAAATGAATCCTTGGGTAAAGTTTTATGAGGATGTGATGGGTTTTAAAAACATACTTTCGTTTGACGACAATGACATCAGCACCGAATACTCTGCTTTGATGAGCAAAGGAATGAGCAACGGCAATGGGTATGTTAAATTCCCAATTAACGAACCGGCCGAAGGAAAGAAAAAATCGCAGGTAGAAGAATACCTTGATTTTTATGAGGGCGAAGGTGTACAACATATTGCTATTGCAACAAAAGATATTGTTGCTACTGTTCGTCAGTTAATGGCCAGAGGTGTTGAGTTTTTAAAAGTTCCGGATAGTTATTACAACGATTTATTTGAACGAGTGGGTACAATTGAAGAAGACATTGCACCACTGCGCGAATTAGGTATTTTAGTTGATAGAGATGACGAAGGATACTTGTTGCAATTGTTTACCAAACCTGTGGAAGACAGACCAACCATGTTCTTTGAAATTATACAACGCAAAGGAGCAAAAAGCTTTGGTAAAGGTAATTTTAAAGCTTTGTTTGAAGCCTTAGAAAGAGAGCAAGCAAACAGAGGTAATTTGTAATTGTAAAAGATTATTTTGTAATATTAAAAAGACGTAGAAAATATCTGCGTCTTTTTTTATTTTGTAACCACTTATGACAAGAATAACAAAAGCAAAAAGAGATAAAATTCTTCATTCTGAAAGGCGATTTTTAGAAGGACCACGCTCCAGATTTAGAGAACTTAAATTTTTGTTTAAGGTAATGTGGGAGTTTATTAAAGGCTTTCAAAAATTACATTTTACTGGACCATGCGTTACTGTATTTGGCAGTGCACGTTTTAAAGAAGACCACCCTTATTATCAAACCACTGTTAAGCTAAGTGCAGCCATAAGCAAATTAGGTTTTACCATTATTACCGGTGGTGGACCGGGTATTATGGAAGCCGCCAACCGAGGTGCTTTTGAGGCAGGAGGACAATCCATTGGTTGTAATATTGTTTTACCACACGAGCAAAAAGAAAATCCATACGTACATACTTCGGTAGAGTTTAAATACTTTTTTGTGCGCAAAACACTTTTGGTAAAATACTCGTATGCGTTTGTAATTATGCCGGGCGGCTGGGGCACCATGGATGAAATGTTTGAAGCATTAACCTTGATTCAAACAGGAAAAATACAAGAGTTTCCGGTGGTGTTATTTGGTAAAGACTATTGGAAAAATTTAATTGAGTTAACCGAAGATATGATTAGAAACAAAACCGTATCGGAAGCGGAAATTAAAGAATACTTACTTATAACCGACTCTATTGATGAAGCCGTGGCACATCTAAAAAAACACGCCATTGGTAAATTTGGTTTGAAGAAAACAAGAATCCTTAAACCTAAAAAATGGTTGGGAGAATGGTTTAATAAAACATCATAAACAAAGTCGGGCAAGCCCGACTTTGTTATTTTAAAAAGGTTCTATTTTTTACTCCATTAAACCCGCGGATGATGCTCGAACCTTATTGAATTACTTTTAAGAATTTAAATTAGATTTTATAATAGGTTTGCGTTTGGCTGGTTATTTTATTTTCGGATAACTTCTATAAGATTATTTTTACCAATTACATCTACCGTGATTTAGCTTACACAAAATTCTTTATTCCCTCACACTTATTGGAATTGCAACATTGTATTCGGCTAGCTTAGACAATACAACTTTGTCAAAGATTTCAAAATTACATTGATCGGAGAAAAACACATCCCAAAACAATCTTATCTCTGTCAAACCAGTGCTTACCATTATTTCATAGTTTTCTTCAATAAATTTTAGGTACCAATACTGATACTCTTTCATGTTATTTTCAGCCCCATAAAGTCTAGGATTTAAAATAGAAAGACAACCATAATTAAAAGATTCGTTTCGACCTTGGTCTATAATATCCTCTTTTTCATGAGAATAAAAATTTACAAATGCTAAATCCCCTACATTTTCAATGAATTTTTTAGGTGAAAATAATTCCCCTTCAAGCTCCAACAATATTCTTATAATCATAATGTTTATTTTATATAATCTCCCCGTTCACGCGGACGTGCCGTCCGTGTGTCGTTATATTTTCTAACATAGTTAAATTTCCTATTCATTTTATCTTAAAGGTAAAACTTTAATTGGTGACTCTTTAATGGCTGAACTGAACCTATAGTGTTGCGGTTGTTTTTCAAAAACTCAGACATACCCAAATATAAAAATTTATAAGAAAATAACCCCACCAAGTTTTTACTTAATGGGGTTGCGTTGTTTTTATTTAACTATATACTTTGTTTTACTGCACACGGGCGACACGCCCGCGTGAACGGGATTACTTTACGAAATATTCTTGATTCAATCTAATCTTCACTTCTACACCAACTCTCTCTCCTTCATAAATACCACTATCAACCCTTAAAACATAACCACTTAATAAATGTCTCCCCTTTGTCTTTGTATCCAAAGGAATTGACACTTTATTTGATTTGGTAAATATCTTAGTTCCGTTAATAAAATATAGATAATGAGTATTATCGTATTTTGCACCCTTAGGTTCAAAAACTGCGTAATGTTTCTTTGAATAACTAATCGTGTCGTCTAAAAAAACATCAAGAAACAAACCATCGCTTTCTATTACTCGTTCATTTTTATCAAAATATCGTGATTGATTGACTGTATAGCTGGCAGAGTCATCACTAGGTGAATACTCAACACTTTCTGTAAGCTGGTCATCAAAAAAGAAATACGATTTTATGACATTTCTATTTGCTGGATAAAAATCAATACTATTAATATTACCTTGTATGTCGTAATGGGTAATAGATTTTAGCCCACCTATTTTAGAAAGGGTCTCTAGTATTATTGGATTACCAACACTATCTAAGTGAATTACTAATTTATTATGGTTATTAGGATTGATATATTCTAATTTGTTGTCTTCGCTTTGACTCATATTTAAATGCCCTTTCCTATCACCACAACCTGAGAGGCTGGTAAGAATTCCTAAAATAAGAATTGTGTTTATTTTCATATTATTATTTTCCAATAATTCTGTAGCCAACTTTTGTTGTTTCTCCGTTCACGATCCGAGCAATCGAATTGCCGTTCGTTTATCATTATTTTTTCTAACATAGTTAACTTTTCATTAGCTCATTTTTAACAGAACCAAATAACTCTAATTTTAAAACAAATCCAACATTTAGCAAGCCCAAATTTCAAACCCATAAAAAAAGTCGGGCTAGCCCGACTTTTTTGTTTTATCTTACTATCGTTTGTTCCCTATCGGGACCAATAGATATCACACTCATTTTTAATCCTACTTGCTCTTCTACATATTCCATGTAAGCTTTAAAGTTAGCAGGTAATTCTTCAAACTTACGTAGTCCGGTTAAGTCTTCACTCCATCCTTTAAACTCTTTAAACAATGGCTTTATAGGGGCATCGTTAAAATTATAAGGAATTTCTGTTATACGTGTACCTTCAATATCGTAAGCATCACAAACAGGTACTACATCAAACCCACTTAACACATCGCTTTTGGTACAAATTAAATCGGTTACTCCGTTTAGCATAATGGCGTATTTAAGTGTTGGTAAATCTAACCAACCTGTTCTGCGCGGACGGCCGGTTGTTGCACCAAACTCAAAACCTTGTTTGCGCAATTGCTCTCCGGTATCATCGTGCAGCTCGGTAGGAAAAGGTCCGCTACCTACGCGTGTACAGTATGCTTTAAATATACCATATACTTTATTTATTTTTTGAGGAGCCACACCTAAACCACTGCACACACCACCGGTAATGGTGTTTGATGAAGTTACAAACGGATAAGTTCCAAAGTCAATATCCAACAAAGTACCTTGCGCACCTTCTGCCAATACTTTTTTACCTTCGTTAATTAACTTATTAATAAAATATTCAGAGCTGATGATTTTAAACTGCTTTAAAAATTCAACAGCTTCAAAAAATGCAGGTTCGTGTTCAGTTAAGTTGTAGCTAAAATTAAATCTATCTAACAACAGCTTATGGTTAGCAACCGCTGTTTGGTATTTCTCTTTAAAGTTTGGTGTTAAAATATCGCCCACACGCATGCCGCTTCTACCAATTTTATCCTGGTAGGTTGGGCTGATACCTCTTAGCGTAGAACCAATTTTATGTTCCCCTTTTTGAGCTTCGCTTGCAGCATCAACCAAACGGTGTGTTGGTATAATTAAATGTGCTTTTTCAGATATGTAAAGGTTCTTTCTAGGATCAACTCCTGAAGCCATTACCTTTTCAATTTCTTTCTTTAATGTGATTGGATCAATTACCACACCATTACCAATAATATTNNTGAAAAATACCTGAAGGAATGGTATTTAAAACATGCTTTTGTCCGTTAAACTCTAACGAGTGACCGGCATTGGGTCCGCCTTGAAACCTGGCAACCACATCATACTGCGGTGTTAATACATCTACAATTTTTCCTTTTCCCTCATCACCCCACTGAAGGCCTAAAACTACATCTATCATTTTTACTTTATTATATCGTTGGGTTTAAACAATGCTTAAACCATAATTAAATCTGTTTTTTGTTAAGCAATTTGTTTGCTGCACGTGTTGCATTTGCCATTGGTAACTTTAGGATTACCGAATAAATGTAATGAGTGTTCTGTAACCGTAAAATCTAACAAATCACCCATCATACTTTTTATTTGTTGAATGCGTGGGTCGCAAAATTCTAAGATGCGGTTGCAATGGTTACAAATCATATGGTCGTGTTGTTTATGACCATAAGCACCTTCGTAACGGGCCAAGTTTTTACCAAATTGATGTTTGGTTACCAAGCCTGCATCCAGCAATAAATCTAACGTATTGTATACAGTAGCACGGCTAACCCTGTAGTTACGGTTTTTCATATGAACGTACAAGGTTTCCACATCAAAATGCTCTTTACTGCTGTAAATTTCGTCTAAGATGGCAAAACGTTCGGGAGTTTTACGCTGTTGTTTTTGCTCTAAAAAAGCAATAAACAACTTCTTAACTTCATCTTTTATATTTTCGGTTGATTGATTTGCCTGCATATCTTGCTTCAACAATGCCGCAAAATAACACACATTTTGGCATTAATAAAATAATGTTGAATAAGTTATACATAACATGACCACAAGCCGCGTCAGTCTTGACCTATCTTAAATCATATCCTCCCTGCTTACTTTAATAAGCGGACTCGATGCCTTGATTTTGTTCATTAACTCTTCTAATTGTGCGGTATCATAAACCTCCAACTCTATATTACCCTCAAACATGCCCGCTTTTGATGAAATATGAATGGCGTGCATATTAATTTGCAATTGTTTACTGATGATGTCGATAATGATACTAACAATACCCACACTATCAATACCTTGAACCTTAATGTGTGTAGTAAATGCTTTCGATTTTTCGAAAATTTGGTTGGCCCACTTGGCCTTAATTACGCGGTAACCATAGTTACTCATTAAACTGATGGCATTGCTGCAATTGGTGCGGTGTATTTTAACTCCTTCACCTACGGTAATAAATCCAAAAATCTCATCACCTGGAATTGGGTTACAACATTTACTAAAACTATAAGGTAAGTCACTTTCGTCACCTATAATTACTCCATCCTTAGGAATATTTTTGTTAGATTCTTTTTGAGCTGCTTTTGCTTCTTTCTGTTGTTTAACTTCCTGTAAGTGCTCCAGTTTTTGCTGCCTTACATACTCTAATATTTCGGCAATGTGTATTTTGGTTTTGTCAATTTTTTCATCGGCAACTTGGGCATACAATTCGGTTACGGTAGGCAACTTGTAGTAGGCTATCATATCCTGCAACGCTTCGCTGGTAAAAGCCATTTTTTCTTGGGTAAATTTACGCTCCAAAATTTCTTTACCCATAGCGGCTGCACGCATTTTTACTTGCTTAAACCAATCGCGTATTTTGCTTTTGGCCTTGGCAGTAACCACATAATTTATCCACTCTTCTTTAGGAACTTGTTTGGTTGATGTTAAAATTTCAACCTGATCACCATTGGCCAAAACATGGTTTAATGGCACCAACTTATTGTTTACTTTTCCGCCAATACAACGCTCGCCAAGTTGCGAATGCACATCAAAAGCAAAATCTAAAATGGTAGCATTTGCCGGAAGCTTGCGCAACTCCCCTTTTGGAGTAAACACAAAAATTTCATCGGCAAAAAAGTTCATTTTAAAATCGTCCAAAAAGTCGAGTGCGTTTTGGTCGGTATCTTCTAAAATTTCACGCACCCTACCTAACCACTCTTCTAAACCAGCATCTTGTTTGGTGTTGCTGTCTTTATATTTCCAATGCGCTGCGTAACCCTTTTCGGCAATTTCATTCATCCTACGGGTTCTTACTTGCACTTCAACCCACTTACCTTTTGGCCCCATTACGGTGGTATGCAAACTTTCGTAACCATTGGCCTTTGGCGAACTCACCCAATCGCGTAACCTATCAGGGTTTGGACGATAATTATTGGTAACTATAGAATAAACCCTCCAGCAATCCGACTTCTCATCGTCAAATTCTGTATCAATAATTATTCTGATGGCAAACAAATCATACACCTCTTCAAAAGGTATATTTTGTTTCTTCATCTTATTTAAAATAGAATGTATTGATTTGGGTCGTCCTTTAATTTCGTACTTAAATCCTTCTTTGTCTAGGTCTTCGATAAGCGGTTCGATAAACTGTTTGATGTAACGGTTACGCTGAAGTTTGGTTTCCTGTAACTTATTTTTAACAAAGTTGTATTTATCCGGTTCAAGGTACTTGGTAGCCAAATCTTCCAACTCGGTTTTAATGGCATACAAACCCAAACGGTGAGCCAAAGGAGCATACACATATTGTGTTTCGCTGGCAATTTTCAGTTGCGATTTAGGACTCATAGAATCCAAGGTGCGCATGTTATGCAACCTATCGGCTAGTTTTATTAGTATAACCCTAACATCATCGCTTAAGGTTAGTAATAACTTTTTAAAATTCTCCGCTTGTATTGATTTATCTTGTTGCTCGAAAACACCCGAAATTTTTGTTAATCCATCAATAATGGTTGATACCTTTTTACCAAAATTAAGTTCAATTACTTCTAGTGTAATGTCGGTATCTTCAACCACATCGTGCAATAAGGCACATATAATAGAGGTTGCACCTAAGCCTATTTCTTCGCCACAAATTTGAGCTACCGCTAAAGGATGAAAAATATAAGGCTCACCCGATTTTCTGCGCATCGTTTTGTGCGCATCTACAGCCATTTCAAAAGCCTTTCTTATTTGCTTTCTGTCGTTGTTATCTAAGTTACGCTTACAAGCCTTAATAACATTACGATATGCCTTTACTATTTCCTTATTTTCTTTTTCGGTATCAATTATTGGCTGCATATACTTTCTGCTCAGGTTTTAAATAGGCTACAAATGTAAGTATTTACATTTACTCAAATCCTCACATATCAACACCAACAAGGCACAATATAATTTAAAACAATACAGTGATAACAGCCTTACTTTTGAAGCTTTAAAATAAGAATCAAAAAAAATTTGCATAAACCATTTTTCGACTTACATTTGCAGTCCTTTTTAGGCGCATGTGGCGTAATTGGTAGCCGTGCCAGACTTAGGATCTGGTGCCGAAAGGCGTGGGGGTTCGAGTCCCTCCATGCGCACAACTAGAAACGAAAAAGACTGACCTAAAATCAGTCTTTTTTTCTTAATACACTATTTGAATATGAACGTTACTTTCGATAAAAAAGACGCCTTAAACGGCACTATCTCTGTAAACATTAATGGCGCTGATTACGCCAAAGAGATTGACACCAAATTAAAAGACTACCAAAAACGTGCTAACATTCCGGGCTTCCGTCCGGGTATGGCTCCTAAAGGTATGATTGAAAAAATGTACGGAACTACCGTTTTGCTTGAAGCTATTAACAGTGCTGCAAGCCGTGGTTTGTTTGATTACATTGAAGAGAGCAAACTAAACATACTTGGCCAACCGGTTTTAACCGAAGACACCAAAGTGGATGAGTTAGTAAAAGGTAACGATTATACTTTTAAGTTTGATGTTGGTTTAGCACCTGAGTTTACTTTAAATATATCTGATAAAGATGTATTTACCAAACTTAAAGTAGCTATTGATGAAAAACAAATTGATGAAGAAGTAGATCGTTTACAAAAGCGTTCGGGCAACTTAATTGAAGTTGAAACTGCCAGTGAAAACGATATTGTTTACACTACCATGGCTGAGTTAGACGAAAACGGCAACACGTTTGAAGGTGGCGTTTATTCTGATTCAACTCCGGTTCTTATTCAATCAATAAAAAACGAAGCCATTAAAAACGAATTCTTAGGCTCAACCAAAGGCAAATCGTTTGATGTAAATGTATTCGACTTGTTTGATAATGATCAAACTGAAATGTCTCATGCATTAAACATTAACAAACTTGCTGTTGCTGATATCAATAAAAATTTCCGTGTAACGGTTAAAGACATTAAGAGCAACGAAAAAGCTGAGTTAAACCAAGAGTTGTTTGATAAAGTATATGGCGAAGGCGTGGTAAACTCTGTTGAAGAGTTACGTGCCCGCATTAAGAGCGAGTTAGAAAACTACTTCAGTGGCCAAGCAGATCATTTGTTAGAGCATGAAATGTTGGACACATTAGTTGCTAAACAAAACATTGAATTACCGGATGCGTTCTTAAAACGTTGGTTAATCGATCGTCATGCTGATAAGTTTACCACCGAAAACGTTGACGAAAACTACAGCAACGAAGCCAACTACTTACGTAATCATTTATTTGAAGAGAAAGTATTAGGCGAAGCGGGTGTAAAAGTTGAAGAGGCTGATATTAAAGAAGCTGCTTTAAATTATACACGTAGCATGTTTGGTGCGTACGGAACAGCCGGCATTAGCGATGAAATGCTTGAGGGAATTATTGAACCAAGCATGAAAAAAGAAGATTACCGCAGCCGCATGATTAACTTGGCAGTGTCGCAAAAAGTTCGTGATGTAATTAAGAGCAAAGTTAAGATTGAAGAAAAAGAAGTGAGCAGCGAAGAGTTTTTCAAATTGGTTGCTGAGCACAACGACAAACATCACCACTAAGAAAATCTAATTAAAGGCATATTTAAAAGACGCGACAAGTTCGCGTCTTTTTTGTTTAACCAATCCTAATATTGGCAGTAGTCACAGTTGTTTGCCTCCAAATCAATTCCATTCACCGAAAAACTTCTTAGACACTGTCAGTGTTAATTGTCAGTAAAATCAATTGGCACAACTCTTGAAACTTTGAATCAACTTTATATATTGCAAACAAATAACAATAATTTATGATGGACCACGGAAAAGAATTTAGAAAATATGCTGTTAAACACAAAGGTATTAGCAGCTTGGCAGTTGATGCATACTTAGAAAGTTCGGTTGAGGGAATGACACGTACGGTTATTGAAGAACGTCCGATGAACTTCCGCGAAATTGACGTGTTTTCACGTTTAATGGCCGATAGAATCATATTTTTAGGAATGCCAATCGATGATTATGTAGCCAATATTGTTCAGGCTCAATTATTATTTTTGGATTCTATGGATGCCCGCAGAGATGTTCAAATGTACATCAACTCACCGGGTGGTAGCGTTTATGCAGGTTTAGGTATTTACGATACCATGCAGTGGATTAACCCTGATGTAGCCACCATTTGTACAGGTTTAGCTGCAAGTATGGGTGCTGTTTTACAGTGTGCAGGTGCAAAAGGTAAACGTACCGCATTACCTCATGCCCGTATCATGATTCACCAGCCATTAGGTGGTGCTCAAGGTCAGGCTAGCGATATTGAAATTACAGCTCGTGAAATCCAAAAATTGAAAAAAGAGCTGTACGACATTATTGCAGAACATAGCGGCCAACCTTTTGAAAAAGTACAACAAGACAGTGATCGTGATTACTGGATGACAGCGCAAGAAGCAAAAGACTATGGCATGATTGACGATGTGCTGAACAAAACCAAAAAAGAACACAAATAGTTCAATTATATAACTGACTTTTAACAAGCCAACCAAATAATAATGGTTGGCTTGTTTTTTTTACAGATATTTGCAGTCCATGAGTAAGAAAAAAGAAGACATTTGTTCATTTTGCGGACGTCCAAAAAGCCAAACACAATACCTCATTTCGGGGCTTGATGCCTTAATTTGCGAAAACTGTATAGACCAAGCTTACCGCATTATTAACGAAGACCAAGGTGCTGCTGCAGGCAAAAATGCAAACTTTGATTTTGCCGGTAAATTGTACAAACCAGCAGAGATAAAAAAACACCTCGACCAATATGTAATTGGTCAAGATGAAGCAAAAAAAGTATTAAGTGTTGCGGTATATAATCACTTTAAACGCCTAATGCATAAAAACAAAACCAATGATGTTGAATTAGAAAAATCTAACATTTTGTTGGTTGGAGAAACAGGCACAGGAAAAACTTTGTTGGCTAAAACTTTAGCAAAACTTCTTAACGTGCCATTTTGTATTGCAGATGCTACTGTATTAACAGAAGCAGGTTATGTTGGCGAGGATGTAGAAAGCGTATTAACCCGTTTATTACAAGCCGCAAACTATGATGTAGCTGCTGCAGAGCGTGGTATCGTATACATTGATGAGATAGATAAAATTAGCCGTAAAAGCGATAACCCAAGTATTACCCGCGATGTAAGTGGCGAAGGTGTGCAACAAGCTTTATTAAAAATTTTAGAAGGAACAACTGCTAATGTTCCACCTCAAGGCGGACGTAAGCACCCCGACCAAAAAATGATTGCCATTAACACCGAAAATATTTTGTTTATATGCGGTGGGGCTTTTGAAGGAATTGATAAACAAATTGCACGCAGAATGCAAACACAAGCCATTGGTTTTAAAAACAAAGAAGGCATTAAAGCAGATGAAACAAATTTCTTGCAATACATATCGGCAGCAGATTTGCGCAACTTTGGTTTAATACCAGAGATTATTGGACGTTTGCCTGTATTGTGTCACTTAAATCCATTAGACCGAGATACACTTTACCGTATTCTGGTTGAACCTAAAAATGCTTTGATAAAACAATACATTAAAATGTTTGAGTTGGAAGGCATTAAACTTACCATAAATGACGACATTATTAACCTAATAGTTGATACCGCATTTGAGCTTAAACTTGGAGCACGTGGGTTGCGCAGTATTTGTGAAAACATCATGACAGACTACATGTATGACGCGCCAACAAACAAGGAGAAGGAGTTAACCATATCATTAGATATAGCAAAAGAAAAGTTAGATATGCTTAAATTTAAAAGCACCAAAGCTGCCTAAAAATAATTGGGTATAAATAAAAAAGTCGGTTGTAGCAATACAACCGACTTTTTTATTCTAAGCGCCTTCATCATCACATCAAACCAGTAACCTAATGGTTCACATTAAAGCATAGCCGTTACAATTAACTTGTTTTACAATAAACAAATCTATAAATTGTGATTTCAAATTAATTATGAAACAACTCATCCTTTGTTTAAGTATGCTTTGCTTATGGCAAATTGCACAAGCTCAAAACACCAAGCGCTTTGATGAGCAAGAATATAAAAGTGCCTTAAAGTTTAACTTACTAAGCCCTATTGTAGGTGCAATTGCTGTAAATTACGAAAACAGTTTAAACAATGATGCTTCTTTCATTGCATCAGCCTCTTATTTTACAGGCCAAATAGATAATACAACAGAGCCTGTTCGTGGTTTTGTAGCAAGCTTAGAGTATCGTTTTTATACTGGAGATGAGGCTATGAAAGGTTTCTATCTTCAACCTTATATTCGCTACCAATATTTTAAAGATATTCAAACCAAAGTAGACGAACTTTCTGTACCCGGAGTAGGTTTGTTGGCCGGCTATCAGTACATATTTGTGAAACGAATTGTGTTTGATATGAACTTTGGCCCGGCATATAATTTTGGTAAATTAAATACACCACAAAACTCCTACAATCAATCCGACTTAAAACCAATGTTTAGGGGATATTGGATGCGAGGTGGAGTTAGTGTTGGATTTTTATTTTAACAAACATGAAACAACTCATTACTATACCGCTTTTAATTGTAAGTTTTCTGGCAAATGCTCAACAAAATGATGTGAAACGTAAGCACGCATTTAAAACCAATATGCTCAGTGCCATTTACAATACACTAAATGTTAGTTACCAAAAACTAAATACCGATGGCAACTCTTTTTTAATTGGTGCATCATACATGGACTTTAATGATTTTGGAGATAATACATACACATACGATATGTATAACTACGTAAATTACACCATGGTTGAAGGCGTTGCCTTAACCGGTGAATATCGTTTGCATTTTTCCGGTGAAGGTTTTCAAGGAGGGTATGTTGGCGGATTTACACGTGCCATGTATTACCAACGAGATGCAATGAATACCCTATACGTTTATACAGGTCAAAATTCTACCACAAATCACATCAAAGAAGAATTTAACTATGTAAGTGCCGGATTAGGTTTTGTTGTTGGATACCAATACGTGGTTAAAAACCGCATTACTTTTGACTTCTTTGGTGGCCCCGTATACCAGTATCTAATACATGAAGATAGAAAAACACGCAACGTAACAACAGGGGCATCACTTGACTCCCAAGATGCAACATTATTAGCAGAACGTATTCCGAATAGATACATAAGAGGTTATGGATTACGCGGTGGAATTACAGTGGGCATATTATTTTAATAAATACCCTGATGAAAAAACAAACACTACTTATAACAATGCTGATGATTGCCTGTGGTATATATGCAAAACCAAAGTTTCCCCCTTTAAAAAACAGCGGACTTAAGTTAAATATACTCAGCCCTATTTACAGTAACTTAAGTATCTCATACCAACACTTACTTAACCCTTTTCGCTCTATACAGGTAACAGCGGCATATATGGATTTTAACGATTATGTGAATCAAAATGGTGATGATTTACGTGTACAAGGTTTTAGCATTACTCCCGAATACAGAATGAATTTTAATGGTTATGGGTTGAATGGATTTTATGCAGGTCCTTTTTTACGCTATATGGATTATCAAAAAACATATGATAACGGAATTAGCTACGAAAACTCCAGCTTTAAAAGCTTAGGGCTCGGTTTTAACATAGGCCATCAATTTATCATCAAAAACACAGTTCTAGTTGATTTATTTGCCGGACCTGTATACCAGATTTTGGTGCAAGAAAAAGTGAACACATCAATATACAACCCGAATCCATTTTATTATAACCAGAACCCAGAATATTTAGCACAAAGTATTCCCAACAGGTACCTGAAAGGTTATGGAATAAGGGCAGGAATTACCATTGGAATAGCTTTTTAGTTTTAATATCAAGCAGCAAATAAAAAGGCGTCATGTTAATTAAACACGATGCCTTTTCAGTATGCATAACAGTGGAGTTCTATTATTTGACCATTGTCATTTCGTTTATTACATGGTTGGCTTTAGCTACTTTCTGCAATACCCATAACACATAACGGATATCAACTCCAACACTGCGGCTGTATGCTTCATTCCATGCGTAATCGTTTATGGTTGCAGTAAATGCACGGTCAAAATTAATAGCAATGAGTTGACCTTTTGCATTCATAACCGGACTACCGCTATTACCTCCCGTTGTATCTAAATTATACAAAATATTAACTGGTAAATCACCCAAAGCCGGATGTATAAAGTCACCTAAATCGCCTGCAGCATAAAGTTCTCTGATCGCATCTAACAATTGGTATTCGGCTGTATCACTTTTTTCAATTACACCTTTAAGTGTGGTGTATGGTTTTGCATAAATACCATCATTAGGCGAGTAACCTTTAACATAACCATAAGTAAAACGTAAAGTAGCATTGGCGTCAGGTATAAACGAACGTTGTTTCCATTGTTGTTTTACTTCAACTAAGCTTGCCATCAACTGACTTAATTCTCCGTCACGTTTCTGATCTTCGGCATCAAATTTTTTCATCTCCTCTCCTAACTCTGCTGCAAAGTTTACCAATTCATCATTGTATGATAATAAAGAAGCCAAATCTTTTTCAATCCAATCGTTAACTTCTTTATTGTTGTTAAGTTTTGATTTACTGTAAAGTTCATCAACTAACTTTTCTATATCAGCTAAAGAGGTACGACCTCCTAAAAGTTTTTTAACCGATGGCAACATGTTATTCTCGTTAAATGTTGCTGCATCACTAAACATTTTTATCATGGCCAATTTATCCAAATTCGCATCGTATCGGCCTAATGATTTACTCAGCTCTTTTTTAATGTTGGCTTGTTGCGAAGCAATGAAGTCTTTTTTTACATTATCATTAGGTAGCTTCTTGTAAACGGATTGGTAGTAGCTTAATGTTGCAGAGGTATGTACCAAAGGCGAAACACTGTAAATTTGATCGAGCCACATGTTACGGTTAGCATACTTCATTAAATCGGAGTACAATTCATCAATACGCGGAATTACATTTCCATATTTTGATTTTAGTGCAGCATTTGCATCAATGTATTGTTGTAATTCTTTTTCTTCTTCACGTTTTTTTGCACTTAAATTGGCACGTTTAAATCCTTGAAGTTTTCCTTTAAAGTTTTTGGCGGTGTTGGCTAAACTTTTAATACGTGCGGCATATTTAATATTTAATGCATAATCTTTTTTACCCAGCTGTTCCATTTGGTTTATTTGCCAATCAAACAAATTGCTGATGTAACCTAAAAAGTAGTTTTCATGGTACTCATAAAACCCGGCAGGTTGATGACGGTATGTACGTCCCGGATATCCCAGTACAAAAATAAAATCGTTTTCGTTAGCACCTTTGGGATTTACATTTAAATACTTCACAGGTTTGTAAGGCACATTTTTCTCACTGTATTCAGCAGCGCTTCCATCGGGTGCAACATAGGCACGTAAAAAGGCAAAGTCGCCACTATGGCGTGGCCACACCCAATTATCTAACTCTCCGCCATAAGCACCAATACTTACCGGTGGTACATAAACCAAGCGCACATCCTTCAACAATTTATAACGGAATAACACATAGGTTTTACCGGTAAACATCTCTGATATTTCGCACTGCAAACCGGGATTAGCCTCGTTTTCCTTTTGCGTAACTACTTTTATATTTTCTGCAATTTGCTTTAATCGGCTTACCGCATCTAAATTTTGTGTTCCGTCAAGTACATCAGCAGAAACATCTTTATATGATGCTGTAATCTTACAAACTAAACCTTTAGCCGGTACTTCTTGTTGACGATTTTGAGCCAAAAAACCAAACTTGATATAATCGTTTTTTACATCACTAATTGCTTGCACATAACTAAATGCACAATGATGATTGGTTACTATTAAACCTTCATTGCTTAAAAAAGAACCTGTACATCCGCCAACCCTAACAATGGCATCAATTAAGCTTGTTCCGCTTGGATTGTACAACTCTTGCGGGGTAATTTTTAAACCGGCTTTTTTTACATCAATATTTTTGAGCTCCGAAAGTGGAAACATTCCCTCATCTTGCTTTTTTGTGGTGTGTGATGTGAGCACAGCACCAACGGCAAACAAGGAAACCAATAACATTATTTTTTTCATGTAACAAATTTAGTTGAGCAGCGAAAATACAAGATTGAATTGATAAATTGTGCTAATTCTCCAACACAAACTCAACTCTTCGGTTGGTTGCTCGCCCCTCTTCATTATTGTTATCAACCAAGGGTTTACTGGCTCCCAATCCTTTCCAAGTAACTCTGTTCGCTCCAATTCCTTTTTCAATTAAATAATCGGCACATGCCTTACTTCTGTTTTCGGATAGTTTAAAATTATGACCATCACTCGCTGTGTTATCAGTATGACCAAGAATACTCACCTTAAAGTTTGGATTTTTCTGAAGTACCAGAAACAACCCATCCAACTCACGCATTGCCTCAACACTTAAATTAAACTTGTTAGTTTCAAAGTTTACCGCATTTAATCGGTATGTTTCACCAACTATAAATTCACTTGTAATGGACTTAACATGGCAAGTGCATTTTTTGTTATTCATAATAGGAGATAGACATAAATCATCGAAGTACGTTAGTATATCTACTGTTTGAGTTGACTCTGATATCTGTTTATGTAAACTATCAATTGTTGGTTGATAAACCAACATCAAGCTATCATCGATAAGTTTCTTTTGATTTGATAAAGCCAAAATTTTCTCGTCAATTTTTTTAAATAATTTCCTTGCTTTTCTTTCCGACCTAATTTTCGTATAGTCGGGTAATGGTGGATACAGCCTTATAAAGCTATCTGCTATTTGTTGTTTGGTAACATTGTATGTTGTTTTGTATTCTGCCAAAGTATTCTTGGTAGCTTCAAGTGAGGTGATGTCATTTTTTTTAAAAAATTTCCCTATCACCAAAATTCGTTCGCCACCTTTTGCAATATACGTTTGTGTCAACTCAACAAAATCATCATAAACATTTGTATTAGTTAAAGGAAAAATAATTGATGGGGTTTGGTACAAGAAAGTTCGCGCAGAAACATTCGGTTCTTCCTCAAACCAACACCATCCCAATGATTCAATTATTTTTGCTTCCGACTTATTTAGTGAAGGCATTTTAACTTTCATTTTTGCGCAATATGACACGCCCTTTTGTAATTGAGTATTCAATCTTACATACATATACTCAGCACCTCCCGATGTATTACCAACATGAAGCGCATTGGTGCTTTCTAGTGTAGGCACACCCCCAACAACAACCATTCTTGATGTATAATGATAGAAAGCGCCTTGAGGTTGAACCCAAAGATTAACTCGGCCATTGGTACTTTCTTCAAAGCCTGGGTTAGGTATTAAATTTTGTGCACTTGAAATAGTACTCGTTGCTAACGTATAGCATAACCATCCAAACAAAATTAGTAAGCGCATGAGGTCGTAAAATAATCAAATCCTTATGAAATATCGAACATTTTTAGCATGATATAATCTTATATTTGCTGAACATGGTATTACGTCCATTAGATTATGCATCTGCTATAAAAACCAAGGCCAAAGAGCTTGGTTTTTTTGATATTGGTTTTAGTAAGGCCGGATTTTTGGAAACGGAAGCACCTAAGTTAGAAAATTGGATATTGAACAACATGCACGGCCAAATGGCTTACATGCAAAATCATTTCGATAAAAGATTAGACCCAAGGTTATTGGTTGATGGTGCAAAAACGGTGGTGTCACTTTTGTTTAATTACTACTCACCCCTGAAACAAACAGATACCACGGCACCAAAAATAAGTAAGTATGCTTATGGTAACGATTACCACGATGTGGTAAAAAATAAACTACATGAACTTTTAAATTGGATAAGAGAAAATATTGGTGAAGTAAATGGTAGAGCCTTTGTTGATTCTGCACCTGTATTAGAGCGTGCCTGGGCTGCTAAAAGTGGCTTAGGGTGGATTGGTAAAAACGGTAATTTAATAAATAAAGGCAGTGGCTCATTTTATTTTTTAAGTGAATTGATCATTGATCTTGAATTAACACCTGACAACCATTTAGCCACAAATCATTGTGGTACTTGTACTGCTTGCATTGATGCTTGCCCAACACAAGCTATTATTAGCCCTTCTGTTGTTGATGGAAGCAAGTGCATCTCATATTACACCATTGAATTGAAAGATGCCATACCACCCGAGGCTAAAGGTAAATTAGATAATTGGATGTTTGGTTGTGATGTGTGCCAAGATGTTTGCCCCTGGAATAGATTTGCTAAAGCCAATACAGAACCTACATTTGCACCTAACGAAGAAGTATTAAACTTTACAAAAAAAGATTGGCTGGAGATTACAGAAGAAGTATTTAAAAAAGTTTTTAAAAATTCACCTGTTAAACGAACCAAATACAACGGTTTGAAAAGAAATATTGACTTTATAGTAAATTAGCACCCAAATGACTTTGAATCGAGCAAAAATATACATTGTAATAGCATTAATTTTTACCATTGTAAATGCAAATGCACAATCAAAATTTGAGTACGGAATCAGAAGCACTTTAAATATGAGCACCATTGGAAGTCAGTACGGCAAATACAATGGTAGCGGCATGTACAGCATGGGTATTTTTGGGTCGAGGAACCTTAGTAACCTCATTACAGTAGCAATTGAACCTACCTACACACAAACAGGTTTTAAAGAAAAACAAAACGATAGTCGTTATGTATTACAGCACCTGGACATTAACCTAAACACCTACTTTTCTGTTTTTGGTGATGATGCATTGAGGTTGTATTTGGGCTTACGTCCGGGTTTTTTATTGGGTTATAAAAGTGAAACCATTAAAGATGGGAGTTATGTAAAGTTAGATGCCACCAATAATACAAACAAGGCCGGGCAAGTTGATATGGGCATAAATGCCGGTTTATCGGTGCAACTATCTCCTGTGGTTAACTTCGAACTTGGCTACTCATATAGCGCTACCAACAACAACGATAATACATTGATAAAAGGCAGAACATCAACCATAGAAATGACCCTGAAGTTAAATGCGGTTGATTTAAAACGATTAATTGATAGCAAAGAAATTACAATTAAAGAGCAAATTCAAACCTACCAAAAAGGAGTACTGTTTGTGATGCTTCCTACCTTATCACAAAAAGATTTGGCCCGCTTAACCAATGAAGGGGATAGAAATTACACCATTAATGAACTTAGGGTGCGTAATTTAAAAGTTATTGCCGAGTTTGTTCGCAACTACACATTTACACCGGTATTTTTCTTTGCAGATAGCAATGTAAACCAAATTATCACTGGTAACTATGGTTCTATCTTTTTAAACAACAACTTGGAGGTTGATAGTACAATTAAAGCTCCGCAAACCACAAACTTTATGGTAGCAAGTTTTTGCAGCGACTTGTACAATTACAGTGATAGAATCAGCTATGGATTATTTGTGTATGATAACCAACTAAATCAGTTAGGCAAACCATACACTATACCGGGACAAATGTTCGGGTTGTATACCGATGGAGATCCCCAAAATTATTTTAAAACCAAACGTATTAACTACACCACCATGCCATTTGATAGAATGGTGCGTAAGTTTAACAGCCGTATGATCAGGTACGCAGAGTTTTAATTAGTCTTCTTTTAGCGCCTCGGCAATAGCATCTAACTCATTATACCAACCCTCGCCATAAGCGCGAACAAGGGGTGCTTTTAAAAATTTATAAATAGGGGTTTGATGTGTTTCTCCTAATGCACAAGCCGGCTTACAAATATCCCATTTGTGGTAATTAAGGGCATCGTAATCACCAACCTTATTAATCCGTATTGGATATAAATGACAAGAGATTGGCTTTTGGAAATTTACCTTTCCTGCTTTCCATGCTTTTTCAATTCCGCACGATAATGTACCGTTATCTCTTACCGCAAAAACACACTCACCTGTTGGTAAACAAGTAGTCACCAAGTCACCATCTTTATCTTGCTCACTTATTCCATTTTGTGCAATTACCTCCAAACCTTCCGGAGATAAAAATGGTGAAATAGCAGGTAGCAACTCGTTTATGGTATCAATTTCAGTCTCATTAACCGGAGCACCAAAATCGCCTTCTACACAGCATGCACCTTTGCACGAGTTTAAATCACAAATAAAATGTTTATCAAACAAGTCTTCAGAGAGCAGGGTATTTTCGTGAATAATCATAAGATATATACATAAAAAAACGGCTAAGTATTACTTAGCCGTTTGAAATATTGTTAGTATAATACTAGTTTTCTTCTGTTGCAGGAGCATCGTTAGATTCTGCAGCTGGTTTAGCAGCAGCAGGTTTACGACCTCTACGAGTTGTTTTCTTCGCATCAGACTTAGTTGCTTTTTCAGCAAGCATAGCCTCATTGAAATCAACTAACTCAATGATACTCATTTCAGCGTTATCACCTTTACGATTCACAAGTTTTAAAATTCTTGTGTATCCACCCGGACGATCACCAACTTTTTGTGCCACAGGTCCGAAAAGTTCTTTAACAACCTCTTTACTTTTTAGGTAGCTAAAAACAGTCCTACGAGAATGTGTATTATCTTCTTTTGATTTACTGATGATTGGCTCAACGTATTTTCTCAATTCTTTAGCTTTGGCCAAAGTAGTTGTAATACGTTTGTGTAATATTAACGAGCCTGCCATGTTAGAAAGCATTGACTTACGATGCGAAGCTGTTCTTCCTAAGTGATTAAATGTTTTACCGTGTCTCATCTCTTTTATAATTTGTCATAAACCCAAACAAGGCTTATGGTCTATCATCTAATTATTATTCTTCGTTACCTAAATATTTAGCTACATCCATACCAAATACCAATCCTTTTTCTCTGGCTAACTCTTCTAGTTCAGATAATGATTTTTTACCGAAGTTACGGAACTTCAATAAATCACCAATTTCATAACTAACTAAATCGCCCAAGGTTTTGATATCAGCTGCTTTTAGGCAATTATAAGCACGAACAGATAAATCTAAATCAGATAATGGTGTTTTTAATATCTTACGTATGTGCAACACATTCTCGTCAACCTCTTGAGGTACTTCCTTCACTTGGGTGTCCATGGTGATTAACTCATCAGAGAACAACATGAAGTGTTGGATAAGAATTTTTGCAGCTTCCTTCAATGCATCTTCAGGATGAATAGAACCGTCAGTGGCTATCTCGATTAATAACTTTTCATAATCGGTTTTTTGCTCAACACGGAAATCTTCAACACTGTATTTTACATTTTTGATGGGCGTAAAAATAGCATCCATTGGAATTAATCCAATTGGTGCATCTTTAGGTTTGTTTTCCTCTGCAGGAACATAACCTCTACCTTTATCAACTGTAATTTCAAGTTCTAAATGAACAGAAGGATCCATGTGGCAAATTACCAAATCAGGGTTTAAAACCTTGAATGTATTGGTGTGTTTACCAATTTCACCGGCATTAAATGCCTCTTGTCCTTTAATGTTGATGAAGATTTTCTCGTTATCAACACCATCTATAATACGCTTAAAACGAACTTGCTTTAAGTTTAATACGATTTCAACAACATCCTCAATAACTCCTTTTAAGGTAGAGAACTCATGATCAGCACCGGTAATTTTTACCGAAGTGATTGCAAAACCTTCTAAAGATGAAAGTAGAATTCTCCTTAAAGCGTTACCAATGGTAACACCATATCCTTTTTCTAACGGACGGAATTCGAACTGACCAAAAAAGTCAGTTTCTTTATGCATAATAACTTTATCCGGTTTTTGAAAAGCGAGAATGGCCATTTTGTATTATTAATTATTATTTTGAGTACAATTCAACGATTAACTGTTCCTTGATGTTTTCAGGAATTTGATCTCTTTCAGGCATTGCCAAGAAAGTACCTTTCATTGCCTTTGCATCCCAGTTAACCCAGTTAAACTTAGCTGCATTACCATGAGCTAATGAATCAACAATTACTTCTAAAGTTTTTGATTTCTCGCGAACTTCAATCACATCACCAGGGCGAAGTGTATAAGAAGGAATGTTAACTACATTACCATTAACTGTGATATGGCAATGACTTACTAACTGACGTGCAGCAGAGCGAGTTCTTGCAATACCTAAACGAAAAACAGTGTTATCTAAACGAGCTTCTAGGTATTTTAACAAGTTCTCACCGGTGATACCTTTTTTACGGGCAGCCGTTTCGAATGTTTTGTAAAACTGACGCTCTAAAACACCGTAAGTGTATTTAGCTTTTTGTTTTTCGAACAACTGAATTGCGTATTCAGTTAATTTAGCTCTCTTACGAGATTGACCGTGCTGACCCGGAGGCGTACCTCTTTTCTCGAAATTTTTATCCGGTCCGTAAATTGCCTCTTTAAATCTGCGGGCAATCTTGGTTTTTGGTCCAATATATCTAGCCATTTTTCTTTTTTCTTAAACGTAACAATAATTACACTCTTCTCTTTTTAGGAGGGCGACAGCCGTTGTGAGGCATAGGCGTAATATCACGAATTGATAATACATCTAAACCAGCAGCTTGCAAAGTACGGATTGCAGACTCACGTCCTGATCCAGGTCCTTTTACAAACACTTCAACTTTTTTCATTCCGGCATCAACAGCAACCTTAGCGCAATCTTGTGCGGCCATCTGTGCTGCATATGGCGTGTTCTTTTTAGAACCACGGAATCCCATTTTACCAGCAGAAGCCCAAGATACTACCTGACCTGTAGAGTTGGTAATGGAGATAATAATATTGTTAAAGGTAGCTTTTATATGCGCTTGACCATTCGCGTCAATCGCTACTACTCTTTTTTTGCTTACTTTTTTATTATTTGTAGCCATTGTTAATGTTATTACTTACCTCTTACTTGGTTACTTTTTTCTTACCGGCAACTGTCTTACGCTTACCTTTACGGGTACGAGCATTAGTACGGGTACGTTGACCACGTAAAGGTAAACCCTTACGATGACGTAAACCACGGTAGCAACCAATGTCCATCAAACGTTTGATGTTCAATTGTTTTTCAGAGCGTAGTTCACCCTCAACTGTTAAACCTTCGGTTATGAATTTACGAATTTTGCTTAACTCATCGTCATTCCATTCGCTAACCTTTTTACTTAAATCAATTCCGCACTCAGTCAAAATATGCTGAGCGGTTGATCTTCCGATGCCATAAATGTAGGTAAGTCCTATCTCACCTCTTTTGTTTTTAGGCAAATCTATACCTGATATACGAGCCATAGTTCTTAATTATCCTTGACGTTGTTTAAACTTTGGATTCTTTTTGTTAATCACGTAAATTCTACCCTTACGCTTAACTAAAACACAGTCTTCACTGCGTTTTTTAACAGATGTTCTAACTTTCATCGTTCGTTTACTTATATCTGTAAATAATTCTACCTTTTGATAAATCATACGGTGACATTTCCACCGAAATTTTATCTCCTGGTAATATTTTTATGTAATGCATCCTCATTTTTCCCGAAATGTGGGCAATGATCTCATGACCATTTTCAAGGCGCACTCTAAACATTGCGTTACTCAATGCTTCTGTTATTACTCCGTCCTGTTTTATCAGTGACTGTTTTGACATACTTGCTTTTATAAGGGCTGCAAAAATAGCAGTTAGTTTTTAAATTGCCAATTTTTATTTTAAGCTGCACCTACTGCACTACGTCCTTTCATCTTCCCCGACTTCATCAAGCCATCATAATGTCTCATTAACAAATGACTTTCTATTTGCTGTAAGGTATCTAAAACAACACCTACCAAGATCAATAATGATGTTCCACCATAGAATTGAGCAAATTGGCTGTTGATGTTTAATACACCTGCTAACGAAGGCATAATTGCTACGGCTGCTAAGAAGATAGAGCCAGGCAATGTGATACGAGACATGATGTTATCAATGAAACTTGCTGTGGCTTGACCAGGCTTAACACCCGGTACAAATCCTCCATTACGCTTTAACTCATCAGATATTTGTGTTGAGTTAACCGATATTGCAGTATAAAAATACGTGAACAATATGATGAGAATAGCAAAAGTTAAATTGTAAGCAAGTGATGTTGGATCTACTAAAGCCATTAATCCACGCATACTTTCGTAATCAGGGAAAAATTGAGCTACCGTAGAAGGAATAAACATTAAAGCTTGCGCAAAAATGATTGGCATTACACCTGCAGTGTTTACCTTTAATGGTAAGTATTGGCGTACACCACCTGTTTGACGGCTACCAACAATACGTTTAGCATATTGAACCGGAATCTTTCGAGTTCCTTGTACCAACATGATAACTCCCATGACAATGGCAAATAAAGCTGCTAATTCAACTAAAAATATAACCAATCCCCCACCCGATTCGGTGAACTTGAACACAAATTCATCCTTAATAGCGAATGGTAAACGAGCTATAATACCTATCATAATAATCAAAGAAACTCCATTTCCAATACCTTTATCTGTGATGCGTTCGCCCAACCAAAGTACAAACATGGTACTAGCGGTTAGCACAACAACAGAGGTAAGCATAAACATGAAATCTGATACTCCGCTACCGTCCATCGCTGAAATGATAGCACCTGGGTTTTCAGATTTTAAGTTTACAAGGAATCCAATTGATTGAACAGCTGTGATAGCTATAGTTAAATAACGGGTAATTTGGTTGATCTTTCTTCTTCCATCTTCACCTTCTTTTTGCATTTTTTGGAACGTAGGAACAGCCATTGTTAATAGCTGCACCACGATTGATGCAGAAATGTATGGCATGATGCCCAGCGCAAAGATTGATCCCCTTGCGAAAGCTCCGCCAGCAAACATATTGATCAAACCAAAAATACCATCTGCGGCTTGGTTTTCCGAGCCTTCAAGCATATTAGGATTAACACCAGGTAAGGTAACATAAGTACCCACGCGATAAATAACCAACATCCAGAAGGTAAACGCAAGTTTGAAGCGTAAATCTTCAATGCGGTAAATATTTTTGATGGTTTCGATCAGTTTCTTCATTGGTTAGATTGTTTCTGCTTTACCACCGGCAGCTTCGATAGCTTTTATCGCTGACGCTGAGAATGCATGTGCTTTTACCTGAATAGCTGATGTTAATTCGCCACGACCCAAAACTTTCACAACTCCGTTTTTAGAAACAAAACCGTTATCTAAGAATGTTTGGAAGTCGATTGTGGTTAAACCTTTTTCTTCAGCAAGTTTTTGTAAACGGTCTAAATTTACCGGTACAAATTCAACACGGTTCAAATTTTTGAAACCAAACTTAGGAATACGTCTGTATAACGGCATCTGACCACCCTCAAAACCACGTTTTGTCGAAGTTCCCGAGCGAGACCCCGCACCTTTGTGACCACGAGTTGAAGTTCCGCCTTTACCAGAACCCTCACCGCGACCAATGCGTTTTCCTTGTTTATGTGTTGCGCCTTTTGCAGGTCTTAATGTATGTAATTTCATTGTTGTAAACTGGCTAATTAAATGTTTTCAATTTTAAGCAAGTGAGCAACTTTTTTAACCATTCCCATGATTTGTGGTGTTGCTTCTTTTTCAACTGTTTGATTTAATTTGGTAAAACCCAATGCTCTTACAGTTCTTTTTTGCCCCTCAACTCTGTCGATGGTACTTTTTACTAGTGTAATTTTTACTTTAGACATTGTATTAACCATTAAAAACTTTCTTTAAACTAATTCCTCTTGTTTGAGCAATGGTAAACGCATCACGCATATTTAATAATGCATCGATGGTTGCCTTTACCACGTTGTGCGGGTTTGATGAACCTTTTGACTTTGCTAATACATCTGTAATACCTGCACTCTCTAACACCGCACGCATAGCACCACCGGCAATTACACCTGTACCATGAGAAGCCGGTTGAAGATATACACGTCCTCCTCCGTATTTACCAAGTTGATCATGAGGTACAGTTCCTTTTAATACAGGAACTTTAACCAAATTCTTCTTAGCGTCATCTATTCCTTTTGAAATAGCATCAGTTACCTCGTTAGCTTTACCTAAACCGTAACCAACTATACCATTTCCATCGCCCACTACTACAAGGGCTGAAAAGCTAAAGGTACGTCCACCTTTTGTTACTTTCGCAACACGGTTGATAGACACAACCTTTTCTTTTAACTCTATATCGCTAGATTTTACTCTTTTTACGTTTGCTGTTGACATAACTTTTGATAGGTTATAATTAGAATTTTATACCACCTTCTCTTGCGCCTTCGGCTAAGCTTTTTACGCGGCCATGGTACAAGTAACCATTACGATCAAAAACAACAGTTGTTACTCCGGCTGCGACAGCTTTTTCTGCTATAGCCTTACCAACAAGTGCCGATTGCTCGATTTTGGTCATTTTGTCTTTTACTGATTTTGATGAAGCCGAGGCTAAAGTTTTACCATGCACATCATCGATGATTTGCACGTAAATATCCTTATTACTTCTAAATACTGATAAGCGTGGTTTTTCAGGAGTACCAAAAACACGGCTGCGTATTCCTTTTTTAATTTTAAGTCTTCTTTCAACTTTTTTTCTAAGTACTGACATAGCTTTATCTTATTATTTAGATGCCGTTTTACCAGCTTTTCTTCTAAGTTGTTCACCAACAAATTTGATACCTTTACCTTTGTATGGCTCAGGTTTACGTAAACTGCGTAATTTAGCAGCAACCTGTCCGATAAGTTGTTTATCGCAACCTTCAAGGGTAATAATAGGGTTTTTACCTTTTTCAGTTTCTGTTTTTACTTTTAATTCCGTTGGAACCTGGAAGTAAATATGATGTGAGAAACCTAAGGTAAGATCAAGAATATTTCCATCGTTTGTGGCTTTGTAACCCACACCCACTAATTCTTGTTTTACAGTGTAACCTGTAGTAACACCAAAAACCATGTTATTGATTAATGCGCGGTATAAACCATGCATTGCGCGGTGTCTTTTTTGATCAGTTGGACGTGTAACTACTAATACGCCATCTTCAATTGTTATATTTAACTCAGGATCTACTTGCTGAGTTAACGTGCCTTTAGGACCTTTAACAGTAACTAAGTTACCTTTTGATATGTTAATATCAACTCCTGCGGGTAATGTAATCGGTGCTTTTCCAATACGTGACATTTTACTACCTCCTTATGATTAATAAACGTAACATAATACCTCACCACCAACATTGTTAGCGCGAGCCTCTTTATCGGTCATTACACCTTTTGAGGTAGTTAAAATTGCTATACCTAATCCGTTAATTACACGGGGTATATTTGTTGTTCCAGCGTATTGACGTAAACCTGGTGTACTGATACGCTCAAGTTTTTTAATAGCCGGGGTTTTGGTAACCGGGTGATACTTCAAAGCAATTTTGATAGTACCTTGATGAGTGGTTGAATCTTCGAACTTGTAATTAAGGATGTAACCTTTGTCGAAGAGAACTTTGGTCATTTCTTTCTTCAAACGTGAAGAAGGAATCTCAACAATGCGATGGTTTGCCTTGATCGCATTGCGTAACCTAGTCAAGTAATCTGCAATTGGATCTGTCATAATTTTTGTTTTTCTAGCCGATAGTTAGCCAAGGCTTTTACTCTTATCGGCTTAGTTTATGTTATTTTATAGTTAAATGAGGCGCGAAAATACAGGAATTTTTGAAAACTCCTACACTTACGCGCCTTAATTTTTTTATTCTTACGAAATTACCAGCTGGCTTTCGTTACGCCCGGTATTTTTCCCATCAATGCCATCTCACGGAATTGATTACGACAAATACCGAAATCGCGCATGTAACCTTTAGGACGACCTGTAAGTTTGCAACGATTTTTTAAACGTACAGGCGAAGAATTACGAGGCAATTTTTGAATTGCATCAAAGTCACCTGCTGCTTTTAAAGCTGCTCTTTTTTCAGCGTAACGTGCTACTAATTTCTCACGTTTAACCTGACGAGCTTTTATTGATTCTTTAGCCATTGTTCTTATTTTTTAAATGGTAAGCCAAATTCTTTTAACAAAGCATGGCACTCTTCATCTGTGGCAGCGGTAGTAACAAAAGTTATATCCATACCATTGATGCGGTTTACTTTGTCAATTACAATCTCAGGGAAAATGATTTGCTCGGTAACACCCATCGTGTAATTACCACGGCCATCAAAACCTTTTACGTTTAAACCTGCGAAATCACGAACACGTGGTAACGAAACAGAAATTAAACGATCTAAAAACTCATACATTTTTTCGCCACGTAAAGTTACGCGAGCTCCAATTGGCATGTTCTCTCTTAACTTGAAGTTAGAGATAGCTTTCTTTGATTTAGTTGGCACAGCTTTTTGACCGGCAATGATAGACATCTCTTCTACCGCTTGATCAACTATCTTTTTATCAGCTACTGCTGCTCCCAAACCTTGGTTTAAACAAATTTTGGTTAAACGAGGCACTTGCATTACGTTTTTGTACGCAAACTTCTCTTGTAAAGCCGGTACAACTGCGTTGCTGTATGTTTCTTTTAATCTTGGAGTATACATATCGGATCTTATTCTATTACCTCACCTGATTTTTTTGATACGCGCACAATCTTACCTTCTGGGGTAACCTTGCGGCCTATACGGGTAGCATTACCCGATTTATCAACCACTTTTAGGTTTGAAATATTAATAGGAGCTTCCTTCTTAATAATTCCACCTTGTTGATTTTGTGCATTTGGTTTGGTATGACGGCTAACAATGTTAATACCTTCTACCAAAGCGCGTTTTTCTGCATTGAATACTTCAATAACGCGGCCTTTTTTACCTTTATCGTCACCGGTAATAACCAATACCATGTCTCCTTTTTTAATGTGGAGTTTAGTTTGTTTGTTATATTTTCTTTGCATAATTACAATACCTCCGGTGCTAATGAAACGATTTTCATAAATTGTTTTTCACGTAATTCACGAGCAACAGGTCCGAATATACGTGTAGCTCTTGGCTCATCTTGTGCATTTAAAAGTACACAAGAATTATCATCAAATCGGATATATGAACCGTCTGCTCTTCTTACTTCTTTTTTAGTGCGAACAACTACCGCTTTAGAAACGGCACCTTTTTTTACAGTACCTGATGGTATTGCACTTTTTACCGACACTACGATTTTATCGCCTACAGATGCATAACGTCTTGCTGTACCACCTAATACTCTTATACAAAGTACTTCTTTGGCACCGCTATTGTCAGCAACTTTCAGTCTTGATTCTTGTTGTATCATGATTACTTAGCTTTTTCGATAATTTCTACTAATCTCCAACGTTTATCTTTGCTCAGCGGACGAGTCTCCATTAGTTTAACGATATCGTTAATACCACATTCGTTTTTCTCGTCATGGGCTTTAAATGTTGAGGTCATTTTGATGAACTTCCCGTACTTTGGGTGCATCACTTTACGCTCAACGGCTACTACGATGGTTTTTTGCATTTTATTGCTAACCACCTTACCGATGATAACCTTGCGTGAATTTCTTACTTCTGGTGCTGTTGTTTCCATCTTACTTATTATTGAGCATTTTGGGCTGCTAATTGCCTGCTTTTTTGCTCAGTTAACAAACGAGCAATTAATTTTTTGCTGTCCTTAATGGTATTGGTATTTTCTAACGGAGTAACTGCATGATTAAACATTGTTTTGGTTAATTGCAATCTTTCTGCTTTAATACGAGCTCCCAATTCTTTGTTGGACAATTCTCTGATTTCTGTATTTTTCATCTTATGCCACGTAATCAGGTTTAACAATAAATTTGGTAGTTACCGGTAACTTTTGCGCAGCTAAACGCATAGCTTCTTTAGCAACATCCATTGGCACACCATCAATTTCAAACATGATGACACCTGGTTTAATTGGAGCTACCCAGTATTCAGGAGCACCCTTACCTTTACCCATACGAACCTCTGCAGGTTTTTTGGTTATCGGCTTATCAGGGAAAATACGAATCCACACCTGACCTTCACGTTTCATGTGACGTGTTAATGCAATACGCGCTGCTTCCAATTGCTTTGCCGTGATATACTTTGTTTCAATCGATTTTAAACCGAATGATCCGAAAGCTAAAACCGCTCCACGTGTAGCATTACCTCTTACACGGCCTTTTTGTTGCTTTCTATACTTTGTTCTTTTAGGTTGTAACATTTCGATACTTATTTATTCGTACTACCCTTGATTAATTCTTTGGTTTTCTATCGCCAGCACCTCTTCTATCGCCTGATGGCTTTCTATCACCACGTGGTCTGTCGTTTCTTCTATCTCCTCTTGGTCTATCGCCAGCACTTCTTCTGTCGTTTCCACCACGGTTTCCACCACGTGAACCTTCAGCGCTTGCTACACCTGCATTTGGTGATAAATCACGTTTACCGTAAACTTCACCTTTGCAAATCCAAACCTTGATACCAATTTTACCGTATACAGTAAGTGCTTCAGCAATCGTATAATCGATGTCGGCACGTAAGGTATGTAATGGTGTTCTTCCCTCTTTGTATGATTCTGAGCGTGCCATCTCTGCACCACCTAAACGACCTGATACCATAATTTTTATACCTTCTGCACCCATTCTCATGGTTGAAGCGATTGCAGTTTTAAGAGCGCGTTTGTATGAAACACGAGCTTCTAACTGGCTGGCGATGGTTTCACCAACTAATACAGCATCTAATTCAGGACGTTTAATTTCAAAAATATTGATTTGAACGTCTTTTTTAGTAAGCTTTTTAATCTCTTCTTTAATCTTATCTACTTCTGATCCGGCTTTACCGATAACGATACCCGGACGAGATGTATGAATAGTGATGATGATGCGCTTTATTGTTCTTTCGATTACAATACGAGCAATACCACCTTTTGCGATACGAGCTTTTAGGTATTTTCTGATTTTCTCATCTTCAATAAGTTTATCAGCAAAATTATTGCCACCGTACCAGTTAGATTCCCAACCTCTGATGATACCTAATCTTAAACCTATCGGGTTAACTTTTTGTCCCATTCTGATTTAAATTTATGCGTTGTTATTATTTACTGTTTCTACAGTTGCAGCAAGTTTGCTGTCAACTACAAGCGTAACGTGGTTAGAACGTTTTCTAATACGGTATGCTCTACCTTGTGGAGCGGGTCTAACACGCTTCATCATTGCGCCACCATCCACAAAAATTGTTTTCACGTATAACTGTGCGCTTTCAACATCAGCGCCTTCGTTTTTTTGTTCCCAATTGGCAATTGCCGAGCGTAACAATTTATCTAAACGATGTGAGCTTTCTTTTTTGTTATTGAAACGAAGGATATTCATCGCTTCACCTACACGCTTACCACGCACTAAGTCGGCAAGTAGCCTCATCTTACGAGGCGAAGTAGGACAGTTATTTAATTTCGCTATTGCTTCCATTATTCGTTAGTCTTTTTTAGTCGGGTGACTCTTGAATGTTCTGGTAGGTGCAAATTCACCAAGTTTGTGGCCTACCATGTTTTCAGTTACATAAACCGGAATGAACTTGTTTCCGTTGTGCACTCCGAATGTATGACCTACGAAATCAGGTGTAATCATAGTTCTACGTGACCAAGTTTTAATCACCGATTTCTTTTTTGATTCGTTCATGGCTTGTACTTTTTTGTCAAGCTTAATATCAACGAATGGTCCTTTTTTTAGCGAACGAGCCATATTCTATTACTTCTTACGTCTTTCGATAATAAATTTATTTGAATGCTTTTTAGGCGTACGGGTTTTGTAACCTTTCGCTATTAAGCCTTTGCGTGAGCGTGGGTGTCCACCTGAAGCTCTACCTTCACCACCACCCATAGGGTGATCGACAGGGTTCATAGCTACCGGTCTCGTACGAGGACGAACACCTCTCCAGCGGTTTGCACCAGCCTTACCTTTACGCTCTAAGCTATGGTCAGGATTTGATACCGAACCGATTGTTGCTAAACAAGCTGCTACAATCATACGGGTTTCACCTGATGCTAACTTAACTATAGCATATTTACCATCACGGTTTAACAACTGAGCAAAAGAACCGGCAGAACGAACTAACTTTCCACCTTGTCCAGGTTGTAATTCAACATTGTAAATTACGGTACCTAGAGGGATTTCGCTAAGTGGTAATGCGTTTCCGATTTCCGGAGCGGCACCTGTTCCACTCATCACTGTTTGGCCTACTTTTAAGCCATGTGGTGCAAGTATGTATCTTTTCTCACCATCAGCGTAATGCAATAATGCAATACGACCGCTACGGTTTGGATCATACTCGATGGTTGCAACAGTTGCAGGAACTGCATGTTTGTTGCGTTTAAAGTCGATGATACGGTATTTTTGCTTATGACCGCCACCAATGTAGCGCATAGTCATTTTACCTGAACCATTACGACCACCACTTTTGCTTTGTTTTGCAATCAACGATTTTTCGGGTGTTGATGTCGTGATCTCCTCAAAAGTATTCACTGATTTAAAGCGAGTACCCGGAGTCATTGGTCTAAATTTTCTAATTCCCATAATTACTTAAATATTCTTCAATTATATGTTTGCGAAGAAGTCAATAGTTTGACCTTCTTTAACAGTGATAATAGCTTTTTTTACTGATGGTCTTCTGCCACTGAACTGTCCTCTTTTAGTGAAACGAGACTTAGCTTTACCTGCGTAAATAGCAGTGCTAACACTTGTTACAGTAACATCGTACATTTTTTCAATAGCTACCTTAATCTCAGGTTTGTTAGCTGTCTTTTCTACTAAAAAACTATACTGGTTAAGCTTTTCGCTTAAGCGTGTAGATTTTTCAGTGATTAAAGGCTTTTTTAAAACGCTCATCTTAATTAATTTAATGTTTCCACAATAACTGGTACCGAGTTCTCAAGCAAGATAACTTTGTTAGCGTGCAAAATTTCGTAAGTGTTTACGTCTTTTGCTGCTACCACTTTTGCTTTAGGCAAGTTGCGGCTCGAGCGATAAATGCTTTCGTTATACTCAGGTATAATCATCAACACTTTTTCGTTTGCTAACTTAAGGTTATTTAAAAGAGTGATGTATTGTTTGGTTTTAGGAGCATCAAAACTGAAGCTTTCTAATACCGTAATATTGTTCTCTTTTACCTTGTATGCAAATGCCGATTTACGGGCAAGTTGCTTTAATTTTTTGTTTAGCTTGAAACTATAGTCGCGAGGACGAGGGCCGTGAATACGAGCACCACCAACGAAAGTACCACTTTTGATACTACCTTTACGTGATCCACCTGTACCTTTTTGACGGTGTAGTTTTTTGGTTGAACCGCTTACTTCACTCTTTTCTTTAGCCTTGTGAGTACCTTGACGTTGATTAGCCAAGTATTGCTTCACATCTAAATAAATAGCATGGTTATTTGGTTCGATACCGAAAGTATCTGCAGAAAGAGTTACTTTCTTACCGGTTTCTGTACCGTTTATGTTCAATACTGCTAATTCCATGTTATTTCTCGATAAATACGATTGAACCTTTAGAACCAGGTATGCTACCTTTAATAACTAGCAAGTTTTGGTCCTTCATAACTTTTAAAATTTCTAGGTTAGTCTTTTTCACACGGTCTCCACCGGTTCTTCCAGCCATACGCATACCTTTAAATACGCGAGATGGATCTGACGAAGCACCTAATGAACCCGGAGCTCTTAAACGGTTATGCTGACCATGCGTTTGCATACCAACACCGCTAAAGCCGTGACGTTTAACAACACCTTGAAAACCTTTTCCTTTAGAAGTGCCGACAACGTCAACAAATTCTCCTTCAGCGAATAGGTCAACAGAAATTGTTTGTCCTAGTTCTAGTGTTTGTTCAAAGCCTTTAAACTCTACCAACTTACGTTTAGGTGTGGTATTGGCTTTTTTAAATATACCTATTTGCGCAGCGGGAGTGTTTTTTTCCTTACGATCTCCATACGCTAGCTGAACAGCAGTGTAGCCATCCTTTTCCGTGGTTTTAACTTGCGTTACCACACAAGGGCCCGCTTCGATAATCGTACAAGCTACATTCTTGCCGTTCTTATCGTAAATGCTGGTCATCCCAACTTTTTTTCCTATCAGTCCTGACATAATTTTCTATGATCAAACTTTAATTTCAACATCAACACCGCTTGGTAATTCTAATTTCATTAGTGCATCAACAGTTTTTGCGGTTGAACTGTAAATGTCCAGAATTCTTTTATAAGAGCATAACTGGAATTGTTCTCTGGCTTTCTTGTTAACATGTGGAGAGCGAAGAACTGTGTAAATTTTCTTTTTAGTAGGAAGTGGAATTGGACCACTCACTACAGCTCCGGTAGATTTTACCGTCTTTACAATCTTCTCTGCCGACTTGTCAACCAGATTGTAGTCAAATGACTTAAGCTTGATTCTTATTCTTTGGTTAACCATGATATTAGGCTTTTGCTTTACCGTTTACTTTTGCTAAAACTTCTTCTTGTACGTTACGAGGTGCTTCAGCGTAATGATCAAACTCCATGGTAGAAGTTGCACGACCTGAAGACAATGTACGTAATTGAGTTACGTATCCGAACATCTCTGCCAATGGCACTTTTGCTTTGATTACTTGAGAACCAGCGCGAGTATCCATACCTTCCAGTTGGCCTCTACGTTTGTTCAAGTCACCGATAACGTCACCCATATTTTCTTCCGGTGTTAAAACCTCAATTTTCATGATTGGTTCTAACAACACTGGACTTGCTTTACGAGCTGCTTCTTTAAAGCCCATTTTTGCTGCTAACTCGAATGATAATGCATCCGAATCCACTGCGTGGAATGAACCGTCAAATAAGCGAACTTTTAAACTTTCGATTGCATAACCTGCTAGTACACCATTTACCATTGCAGCTTTGAAACCTTTTTCAACTGAAGGGATAAATTCTTTTGGAATTGCACCACCAACAATTTCGTTTACAAATTCTAAGCCCGGCTTATCAGCTGAACCAGGAATTAATTCGAACTGGATATCAGCAAATTTACC
>DITN01000040.1:63748-114720 GCA_002422865.1 Bacteroidetes bacterium UBA6183
CTAAGTGTAACTCACCCATACCTGAGATTACAGTTTGACCTGTATCTTCATCTGTGTGAACACGGAAAGTAGGATCTTCTTCAGCTAACTTAGCCAAACTCATACCTAACTTATCAACGTCTGCCTGTGTTTTAGGCTCAATCGCCAAACCGATAACCGGCTCAGGGAAATTCATAGCTTCTAATACAATAGGATTTTTCTCATCACAAAGTGTATCACCTGTTTTGATATCTTTAAAACCTACAGCTGCTCCAATATCACCTGCACCTAAACTATCAATTGGATTTTGTTTGTTCGCATGCATTTGGAAGATACGTGAAATACGCTCTTTATTTCCGCTACGCGTGTTTAACACATAAGAACCTGCATCTAATTTACCAGAGTAAGCACGCATAAATGCTAAACGACCTACAAATGGATCTGTTGCAATTTTAAACGCTAAAGCTGCAAATGGCTCATCGTATGATGGTTTACGGCTAACTTCAGCTCCAGTATCAGGATTTGTACCGGTGATACTTTGCTTATCCATTGGGCTAGGTAACAATTCCATTACTAAATCTAGCATGGTTTGTACACCTTTGTTTTTGAATGATGAACCGCACAACATAGGAACGATTTTCATATCAACAACAGCTTTACGCAATGCATCTAATATTTCGCGCTCAGTGATTGATTTTGGATCTTCGAAGAATTTCTCCATCAAAGAATCATCATATTCTGAAACTGCCTCCAAAAGTTTTTCTCTCCACTCTAGAGACTCTTCCATCATATCTGCCGGAATTTCAATCTCTTGGAATGTCATACCTTTATCGTGCTCGTTCCAAACCATTCCGCGGAAGTTAATTAAATCAACAACCCCTTTAAATCCATCTTCAGCACCGATAGGTAATTGCAATGGAACGGCATGGCTACCTAACATTTCTCTCACTTGTTTTACAACGTTTAAGAAATCAGCACCAGAACGATCCATTTTGTTAACGAAGCCTAAACGAGCAACGTTATAGTTATTTGCTAAGCGCCAGTTAGTTTCTGATTGTGGCTCAACACCATCAACTGCAGAAAATAAAAACACTAAACCATCTAATACACGTAATGAACGGTTTACCTCAACGGTAAAGTCAACGTGACCAGGAGTATCGATAATATTGATGTGGTAGTTTTTACCACGGTATTTCCAAGGCACAGTAGTTGCAGCTGAGGTAATTGTTATACCACGCTCTGCCTCTTGTACCATCCAATCCATTGTTGAAGCACCATCGTGAACTTCACCAATTTTGTGGTTTACACCAGAATAGTACAGTATACGCTCAGTTGTAGTGGTTTTACCCGCATCAATGTGAGCCGCGATTCCAATGTTTCTTGTTAATGATAAGTCTCTTGACATTTTATATGTACTCTAAACTTTTATTAATTAGCTAACTTTAAAGTGAGAGAATGCTTTGTTAGCTTCAGCCATTCTGTGTGTATCTTCACGTTTTTTAACTGCTGCACCTTCGCCTTTTGAAGCAGCGATAATTTCACCTGCCAATTTATCTGACATTGATTTTTCGTTACGTCTGCGAGAGTAGTCAATCATCCATTTCATTCCTACTGCAACTTTTCTGTCTGCAGGAACTTCCATTGGAATTTGGAAAGTAGCACCACCAACACGTCTTGCTTTAACCTCTACTGCAGGCATGATGTTATTTAAAGCTTTTTTCCAAACGTCAATACCACGCTCTTGGATTTTAGCTTCTACCTTATCAAGTGCAGTGTAAAATACATCATACGCTGTACTTTTTTTACCATCCCACATTAGGTTATTTACAAACCTTGTTACCAAAATATCGTTAAATTTTGGATCAGGTAATAAAATGCGTTTTTTAGGTTTTGATTTTCTCATTGTATACTATCCCTAAATCTTAATTATTTCTTTTTAGCTTTTGGATCAACCGCTGCTTGACCTGGTTTTGGTTTTTTAGTACCATATTTAGATCTGCGTTGGTTACGTCCGGCAACACCTGCGGTATCTAATGCACCACGAACGATGTGGTAACGAACACCCGGTAAATCTTTAACACGACCACCGCGAACTAACACGATAGAATGTTCTTGCAAATTGTGACCTTCACCAGGAATATACGCGTTAACCTCGTTGCCGTTTGTTAAACGAACACGAGCTACTTTACGCATTGCTGAGTTAGGTTTTTTAGGAGTTGTTGTGTACACACGGGTACAAACGCCTCTGCGTTGAGGGCATGAATCTAAGGCTGGTGACTTACTTTTTGTTGTTATTTCAGTACGGCCTTTTCTTACAAGCTGTTGTATAGTTGGCATATTTTGCTTTTAAAAAAACAGTTTCTCTTAATTTTTAAGGGGAGGCAAAAGTAGATGTTATTATTATGCTATGCAAGTGCCTGACAAAAAATATTTTAATTTTATTAAAATATTGGTTGCTGAGCGGGTTACAAGATAATATTAACCATCAGACTTTAACATCCGAAACCACTAAGTGGCTCTTAAAAGGGAGTGCAAAGATAGATAACTTATTTATATCAACAAGTTTTTCAACAAAAAAAGTCATAAAAAAAGCCTGACTCCCTTTTTGGATAAGCCAGGCTTTATTATTTATTGCATGCATTAAGCATTCATATCGAACGTATTCATGAATGCTGTGGTGAAATTTCCTTTTTTGAAATCTTCGTTTTGCATCAATTTAATGTGCAATGGAATGGTCGTTTTTATTCCTGGACCTTCGATAATAAACTCGCCCAATGCTCTTTCCATTTTAATAATGGCTTCTTCACGGGTTTGCGCACTCACAATAAGCTTGGCTATCATACTATCGTAGTTTGATGGAATGGTGTAACCTGCGTAGATATGCGTATCAACACGTGTTCCGTGTCCACCAGGCTTGTGTAGGTATTCTATTTTACCCGGAGTTGGGCGGAAGTTATTTTGAGGATCTTCGGCATTGATACGACACTCGATGGCATGCTTAGTTGGTAAATAATTTCTACCGCTAATAGGCACACCCGCTGCTATCAATATTTGTTCTTTTACCAAATCGTAGTTAATTACCTCTTCGGTAACCGGATGCTCTACCTGAATACGGGTATTCATTTCCATAAAATAGAAATTGCGGTGTTTGTCAACCAAAAATTCTATGGTTCCTAAACCTTCGTAATTAATAGACTTTGCACCTTTAATTGCAGCATCGCCCATTATTTCGCGTAATTCAGGAGTAATAAATGGAGAAGGCGCTTCTTCAATCAGCTTCTGATGTCTGCGTTGAATTGAACAATCACGCTCACTTAGATGGCAAACATTTCCGTATTGATCACCTGCTAACTGAATTTCGATGTGACGAGGATCTTCTACATATTTTTCCATGTAAATACCATCGTTCCCGAATGCAGCAGCAGATTCTTGCTTGGCACTATCCCAATTGCGTTCAAACTCTTCGTCATTCCAAATAATACGCATACCTCTCCCCCCACCACCGGCAGTAGCTTTAATAATTACCGGATAACCAATTTCTTTAGCTAACTCGCGGCCTTCATCTGAACTTGCAAGTAAACCATCACTACCCGGTATTACAGGTACACCTGCTTTTTTCATGGTATCTTTAGCACTCGCCTTATCACCCATGGCGTTGATCATCTCGGGTGATGCACCAATAAATTTAATACCATGATCGCGGCATATTCCAGAAAACTTCGCGTTCTCGGATAAAAAACCGTAACCCGGATGTATGGCATCTGCATTTGTAATTTCGGCAGCTGCAATAATATTAGGAATATTAAGGTATGATTGAGGAGATGGCGGAGGACCGATACAAACAGCCTCATCAGCAAATCTTACATGTAAACTATCTTTATCTGCTGTAGAGTATACGGCAACCGTTTTAATCCCCATTTCACGAGCAGTACGAATTATTCTTAATGCTATTTCGCCACGGTTGGCAATTAATATCTTTTTAAACATACGTTGTTTTAATGTTGATATGATTAGTAAAAACAAAGTCGATAAGCTACAAAAAAGAACTCATCGACTTTAGTATTTTTATACTTTGTAAATATTACATCGGTTCAACCAAAAATAACGGTTGATCGTATTCTACCGGTGAAGCGTTTTCAACAAGCACCTTTACGATACGTCCTGATATTTCTGATTCAATCTCGTTAAACAATTTCATTGCTTCAACAATACAAAGAACCTTACCCGGTTTTATTTCATCACCAATACCTACAAATGCAGGTTTATCAGGAGATGATGACTTGTAGAAAGTACCAATCATTGGCGACTTAATGGTAATTAAGTTGCTTGCATGTTCGGCCACCGGGGCTGCTGCCGGAGTTGCTGGTGCAGATGGCGCTGCCGGAGCAGACATAACCACTTGTGGTTGCATTACTGGTGCTGTGCTTTGCACAAATACCTTTTCTTCTATCTTTTTAATGGCGATTTTAAAATCACCACGTTCAACTTCTACCTCAGAAACACCGGCTTCTGAAACTAATTTTATCAGTTCTTTAATTTCTTTTAATTCCATGTTGGAGTTATTTGAATACTATCAAAAGTAATTTTTTTTTAGAATTGTACTACTAATGTGCAAAATTAATCGTTGTTGCTGTTGTATGCCCACTTTAAATAAATGGAGCCCCATGTAAATCCTCCGCCAAAAGCAGATAAAACCAGGTTGTCTCCTTTTTTCAATTTATTTTCCCACTCCCACAACAACAAAGGTAGGGTACCATTTGTGGTATTCCCAAAATGATCAATATTAATCATCACCTTGTCTTTATCCAATCCCATGCGCTCGGCTGTGGCATCAATAATTCTTAAGTTAGCTTGGTGCGGAACAAGATAAGTAACATCTTCGGCAGTTAAGTTGTTTCGTTCCATTATTTGAGCAGATACATCGGCCATGCCGGTAACTGCAAATTTAAATACGGCTTTTCCATCTTGATAAACAAAATGTTCGCGCGCATCTACCGTTTCGTGTGTTGGTGGTTTTAAAGACCCACCGGCCTTTTGGTGTAAATAGTGACGGCCTTGACCATCAATTTTCAGCACACTATCAATTACTCCATTACCTTCTTCGTTTGGTTCAAGTAAAACACATCCTAAACCATCACCAAATATAATGCAAGTGTTTCTGTCGGTATAATCAATAATTGACGACATTTTATCGCCACCAACTACCAATACATTTTTATGTTTACCCGATTCGATGAAAGAAGCTGCAGTTTGAATGGCGAATAAAAAGCCGGAACAAGCAGCTGCCAAATCAAAACCCCATGCATTTTTAGCCCCAATTTTGTCGGCTAAAATACAAGCAGTTGAAGGGAATACCATATCAGGCGTTACAGTAGCGAAAATGATTAGCTCGATATCGTTTGCTGTAATTCCACGCTTTTTCAATAAGCCATTAACGGCTTCAACTCCCATATCGGAAGTAGCCAGACCGGGAGTATTTAGTAACCTTCTTTCTTTGATACCGGTACGTGTGGTTATCCACTCGTCTGAGGTATCAACTAATTTCTCCAACTCTGCATTGGTAAGTCTGTATTCAGGAACGTATCCATGAACGCAGGTAATTGCGGCTGTAATTTTACTCATTCTAGTTTACCGGTAGTACCAGATTTTTAAATTCTTCTCTTATGATGCTGCATAAACCGGAATCTGAAACTTCCTTGGCTGTAAAAATCATATTTTTAAATGCCTTGGCGTTTGAAATACCATGTCCGATAATTACAGGAGCGTTAACACCAAGAATTGGCGTACCTCCATAATTTTCGTAATTAAAACGATCAAGGTATTCGTCAGTACTTCCACGCTTTTTCACTACATAATAAAAAGCTTCGTACGCTTTAAGAATAATATTTCCTACAAACCCTTCGCATACTATCACATCACTTTTATCGGTCAATAAATCGCGGCCTTCCACATTTCCAATAAAGTTAAATGGACCTCCGCTTTCTAACAACTGATGTGCAGCGATAGTAACTAAATTACCCTTTTCTTTTTCTTCACCAATGCTCATTAAACCAACACGAGGAGCATCAACTTTAAGCACATGTTTCATCATCAGTGAGCCCAAAACAGCAAACTGGTAAAGTACATCGGGCTTACAATCTGCATTAACGCCCACATCCAAAAGCAAACCGGTTTTACCGTTAGGCTTAGGTACAGTGGCAGTAATACAAGGGCGAATAACTCCTTCAATAGGTTTAACAGAGAACATGGCTCCAACCAGCATGGCACCGGTGTTACCGGCACTCACAAAAGAGTCGATTTGTTTTGCAGCTAAATGGCCGAAACCAACTGCAATGCTTGAGTTACGCTTTTGCGATATTGCTTTTGTGGGATGCTCTCCCATTTCAATTACTTCTGTGGTATGCACAAAATCAAAGTCTGATTCATTGACACCATTTTCGGCTAGCAATTGTTTGGCTATCGGTTCGTCACCGAATAAAACAATTCTAACATCAGAAGATAACTCTTTTTGGGCAAGGATAGCTCCTTTAATAGCCTCAAGGGGGGCAAAATCGCCTCCCATAATATCAAAGCCTATTCTCATCAAGTAGTAAGGGTTTGGGTGAATATTAAACGTCTTTTCTCATGTCAGGGAACACTAACTTACCTTTGTAAAAGCCATCGGCAGTTACACGGTGACGTAAGTGTGTTTCGCCAGAAGTAGCATCAACAGAAAGGGTTGGGTTAACACCTTTGTAATGAGTTCTTCTCTTGTCTCTGCGAGTGTTCGAAATTTTTCGCTTTGGATTTGGCATAATTGTATGTTTTAGTTGTTATTAAAAATTCCTTTTAGTTTATCCCACATTGGGTTTGTTTGATTACCGTCTTTATCATCGCTCTCGAAGTTATTGATTTTACTCACCAACTCCGGATTGCATTTTTTTTCGGCCATCTCACAAACATTACGTGGAGGTATGCTTAGTACAAACGACTCATACAGATATTGTGTTAAATCGTATTCCAAAATATTTTTGGTAACATATACAATTTCATCGTCACTGTAGTCTTCGTTTTCACTAATTTTCATTAAAAGATAAAACTCGTCCTCAAGCGGGATATCAATATCATCAAGGCAGTTGTCACACTTTTGGCCAACAGTTCCTGTTAACGTAAAGTGAAGTTCGTACATGGTTTCAGTTTTAGTTAATTCCAATGTAACAACAGCTTCGGCCTTGTTAATAATGCTCCCTTCTATTTGAGCGAAAAAAGCATCATTTAGTTTGAACTCAAATTGATTTGAGCCCATGTAGAGTTTGTTAAACTCGATTAAATAATCTTTTGACTTCGTTCCCATCTTTATAGAAGCCTGCAAATATAGCTAAACCTATTATTTTTTAGCAACCTTTATCCTATTTTATACTACTAAATATTGAATAACAAGCAAATACAAGCCAAATCAACCTTGTAAAAAGTAAATATTTATGAGTTTTTTGTTAGAAGTCGTACTTTTTTGCGGCAGAGTTCATTATTTTTGAAAAAACACAAACCAAGTATGGACGAGTTAAGCAAAGCCGGTTTTAGTGAGTTAGCCAAAGCTGCAAGTATACAACCCAAAGAGGCTTTAGTGGAAGTGAAAAAATCGCCAAAAGGCCTGTTTATTGGTGTTCCGAAAGAAACCACTTTGCAAGAACATCGTATCTCGCTTACGCCATCATCTGTGAATTTATTGGTAACAAACGGCAACGAGGTTAGAATTGAGGCCGGTGCAGGTAAACATGCGCATTTTAGCGACCGTGATTACAGTGAAGCCGGTGCACAGATTTGTTACAATCCTGATGAAGTATATAAAGCTGATGTAATAGTAAAAGTTGAACCACCAACCGAACATGAAATTAGTCTGCTTCAAACCCAACAGCTCTTGATATCTGCAATTCAGCTTAGCAGCAGAAGCGATACCTACATCAGAAGTTTAATGGCTAAAAAAATGACCGCTATTGCGTTTGAGTTTTTAAAGTCTGATGACGATATACATCCTATTGTGAGAAGCATGAGTGAAATTTCGGGCTTGTCATCAATAGCTGTAGCATCTGAATTACTTTGCAGCACACGTGGAGGTAAGGGAGAAATGTTAGGCGGTGTCACCGGAATTCCACCAACAGAAATTGTAATTCTTGGGGCCGGAACTGTTGGTGAATACGCTGCAAGAACAGCTTTAGGTAAAGGTGCCACCGTTAAAGTGTTTGATAATTCTTTAGAAAAACTACGCAGGTTACAAAACAACCTGGGAGTTAAAATATTTACTTCTTTACTTCATCCTAAAATATTACAAAAAGCGCTTCAATCGGCTGATGTTGCCATTGGTTGTTTGTGGAGTGCAGAAGGACGCAGCCTAAATGTGGTTACAGAAGAAATGGTGAGCAAAATGAAACCTATGTCGGTTATTGTGGATATATGCATTGACCAAGGCGGATGTTTTGAAACCAGTGAAGTAACCAGCCACGATAAGCCAACATTTATCAAGCATGATGTGATTCATTATTGTGTGCCGAACATTAACTCGAGAGTTAGTCGCACCGCCAGTTATGCATTGAGTAATATTTTAACCCCACTTCTTTTAGATTTAGCTGAATGTGGATCAGTAACAGATTACTTGTGGGCCAATCAATCGGCAAGAAGCGGAGTATACATTTACAAAGGAAATTTAACCAATAAACACATTGGTCAACGTTTAAATATTTACCCTAAAGATTTAGATTTGTTAATTGCGGCACACGCTTAAATAAGCGCGTTTTCCTCCGGCAAATTCTTATCCTCCTCGCCTTTGTTTTTATGGTATAAATCAATGGCCACAATAATGGCAAAACTCCCCCATACCAGCGGTGCTATTTTTGTTGTTTCGCTGTAGTGGTTTAAAAAACCATGGGTAAAATAACCTATTAACCCAAGTGTTACGCCTATAAGCACTACTTTTACTTTAGCCGATTTGGTTTTATAAAAAACATTAAATGCAGTGTTTAATCCCGCTAAAATAATCATGATTAAACTGCCCATGCCAATCAACCCTGTTTCTGACAATGGATTTAAAAACTCACTGTGTGAATTACCTTGGTTACCAAAATTGGTACTGATAAGTGTGCGGTAACGCGTTTCTTGATACGGGGCATAACAAAACACGTAAGTACCCGGACCAAATCCCATCACAGGCCTCTCCTTCCACATATTTATGGCCGACATCCAACGATTAATCCGTTCTATGTTTGATGCATCAGTACGTATGTTTGATGCTGATTGCAGGTGTTTGCCAAAACCTTCACCTGAGTCTTGTTTATTTTTAGAGAGCACGTACAATATCTGGTCTTGAAATGCTAAAAAAAGCATGACTCCACTCACCAAAATAATAAGTTGTGTTCTTAGCTTAAGTTTAAATGCAAGTGGTAAAATCATACCCAAAGCTACTGCAATACTAAGCCATGCTGCACGTGTGTATGAGTAAAACACCCCCGTAAAAAACATCACCAATAAAAACAATACAAGCCCAATGGTGAATATGTTTAACTTTAGTTTTCGGCTGTAAAATAAATAGGCAAAAAATAAGGGAATAAAAAATGAAACAGCTGCTGAATATATACCATGTGCACGATAAAAAGGCATGCTGATGTAGTAGGAAGACTCTTGTGTAAAACCTGATAAACTGTGCATATACAAGGTGTAGGCTACAACTATCGACAAGGAAGCAATATACAACCACAGGTATTTAAACACGTTTGGAAGCTTGCGGAATAACATCACTCCTAAAAAGTAATACACCACAATAAACCAAAAACGTGATAGCACAAATTTAAAACTTACAAAAGGTAATTCGCTGGTAAAAATGGTAATGATGTACCAACACATGTTTACGAGAATCCAGATAGAAACAGGGTGTCTGAATACTTTTACATCATAAGAACCATCAACAATAAAACGCAGCACCGACAAAAACATCACCACCATAACAATGGGTTCATCAGGTAGGCTGATGCCGAGTCCCATGCCAATATCATCAAATTCTATAGCAAGAGGAACAATAAAACTGAGCAGCAGTAAAACAGTATCGAGCTTAAACAAAACCAAATATGCAAACACCAAAATAAGTGGTAACACATGTATGGTGTAATCATCGTTATACACACCATAGGCGGTGAGTATAATAAACAGCACCCCTATTGCATAAAACCAACGTATTTTAAAAACTTCGCTCAAAATCACTCTTGTGATAGCGTACTTTTAATATTTTGATACCGTTCCATTGCAATAATGGTAATACTGCTTAAAAGAAAAGCAGCAATTGCAGAAAGTATGGCTATAACCAAACGTAAAGGATAAGCTTTATCATAATTAGGCTTTGCTATATCAACCACAAAAATATTGCTTAGCTTACTATCTAAATCCAATTTAGCTTGGTTGTATTTCTTTCTTAAATCGGTTAATTGCTCTGCTTCAAACCGGATTTGTTCATCCAACGAAACAAAATCACCAACATGTTGCCCTAAGTTTTTACGTTCTTTGTCTGTAAACGAGTTGTTGGTTCCTTTGCCTATCAACTCTGCTAATCCACGTGATTGCTCCTCTACATTGTACACCCCATTATTACCTAATGTTCGGGTCATTTCGCTTAACGAATCGATAATGGCAACCTTCGCATCGTACTCTTGCTTAATGATGGTAAACGCTTGTTGTGCAATAATACTTTGACTTTGCTTTTTTAATGAATCGGTATTGTACATTACTGCGTTTGCAATAGCAGCAGCCAACTCCGGATCGGTATCAAGCACCACTACTTCCACAGAGTTATAGGATGTACGATTTACATTTACATACTTTTCAAACTTCTTATTTAGTTTGGCAAACTTCTTTGGATCATCTGCGTCAATACCATAGTGTTCTATTAAATTAAAATCGGCTGCAATTTTTTCGCGCAACTGGCTTGATTTTGCCAATTGCAGGTATTGTTCTACATTTTCTTCATCGCCATAAGCTAATGCATCTTGAGCCCTTTCTTTCAGGCTATAGAACAATGCATATGAAATTGAGTTAACTGTTCCCGGATAAAATACCGCTTTTGATTTATACTCAGGTTTAAGAAATAATGTAATGATGAATGCCACAACCGCTGCCGACATTGAAATAATGGCTAGATGTTTTTTCCATTTAATTAAAAACTTAACGAGCTCAATAAAGTTAAACTGATATTCTTGTTGCGTTTTTTGCATGCTTACTAATTTGGACAAAAATATAAAAAAATAGGTGTGTGCAAACTACCACTTAAACGCGGCTTTGCAATAGTTGTTTTAATTGTTGAATATGAAACAAACGTGTAACGAACAACATTATTATAGCACTTACAACTGCACTACCAACGGCTATACTTAGGCTTACTCCTTGATAATGTGCCAATCCTACACTTAAAGTTACTACAGCCAAAACAGCAAAAAACCTTGTTAAATAACCTATGTTAAGTTTAACTGTGAGGCTCTTAAGTGCAAAATACATGTTGGTTAAAGCAATAAAACTATGCGTGCAAACAGCAGCAATAGCCGCTCCTTGCGCGCCTAATTGGGGTTGTAAAAACAAATTAACGGTTAAATTAATTACCAAAGCCGTTAAAGCAAGTGTGTTCAGTAACTTTAGACTTCCATTGGCAGTTAACAAGGTTCCAAAAATGTACATCACGCACATGGCCACAAAACTTATCATCACATATTTAAACACATGCCCCGACTCTACCGGGCTTGTTTTACTTAACAACACCATCACATCCATATGATAAAACCAAGAAACTGCGGCTACACCTACTGCCGGAACAATAAGTATGGTCATACTCATCTTTATTAAACTGCTTAAATCTTGCTTGGTTTTTATCATGTTTGAAAACAACGGAAGCAACATACCGGCTATTAACACGGCTAGCATATTTGCAGCTTCCAACAAACGGTTGGCTACCGCATAAACACCATTTTGTTCATCACCATTTGGCAACAACTTTTTCATCATTAAAATATCGGCACGCATGTAAATGGTCATTAACAATGCGAGCAGCGCATAAGGCCATGATTGACGAATCATGCTCCACATCATTACTTTTTTAAAATTAAGCTGAACTCCTTGCAGTGGTTTTTTTAACACCCAAAACGAAATAATGAATGAGGCTGAATAACCAAGTGATTGAGCTGCGATAAAGTGTTCGATGGTAAAATTGCCGTTGTATACAAGCATCAACATAATGGCAAAAAATATCATCATACCCCTGTCTGTAACGGATAAGAAGGCATCTGTTTTAAACAGTTGTAGTCCGCTGATATTTGCCCTGAAAAACAAAATAAAGAACGCCAGCACCTGATTTAACGACAACAGCAACAAAAACAACAGCTGCTTTCCTGCAATACCAAAGATCAATCCAAAGCCAAATGTAACAACAAGGTATGCTGCACCAAAAACCAACTTTAATGGAAACAATGATGCAAACCTTTTATTGAGTAAATGTTTGTGCTTGGCAATAAATGAGCTGGTGTAATTGTTAATCCCAAAATCTAACAACATGGTAAACATCAACGAAATGTTGAACATAACCATGTAAGCACCGTATACTTCGTTACCAACTGTGTTTTGAACTGTTCTGTCGATGCCTAAAATCCAAAATGGTTTTATCAGCAAATTTATTGCTATGAGTAAAAACACATTTATTAAAATTTTTTTCGACATCGGTGTGCAGCCTGTTAATATTAGTTGTTTATTTGTGTACAATAATAATTATTACAAGCACATTTAGTCCTATTAATTTTATGCGGATAGCCGTTAATGCGCGATTTTTACTTACCAATAAATTAGAAGGTATTGGTAGGTTTACTTACGAGACCATGCAGCGCATTACGCGTAACCATCCAGAACACCAATTTATATTTTTGTTTGATAGGCCATACAGTAGTGAGTTTGTGTTTGCTGATAATGTAGAGCCGGTAGTACTTTTTCCGCAGGCTCGTCATCCGTTTTTGTATTATTGGTTCTTTAACTTTTCGGTAACAAAAGCATTAAAAAAGTATCATGCAGATGTTTTTGTAAGTACTGATGGTTATTTGAGTTTACGTACTGATGTACCTCAATTAGCAGTGATGCACGATCTGGCTTTTTTACACTTTAAACAAGGCATCAACAAATTAGAGTATCAATATTATACCCACTTCTTTCCTAAATATGCGCACAAAGCAGCAAGGCTGGTGGCGGTATCAAACTACACCAAACAAGATATTGTTAAGCAATTTAACATCAACCCAAATAAAATAGATGTGGTGTACAACGCACCCAGCAAAGGATTTAAGCCAATTGATGAAAACCTAAAAGCTGCGGTAAGACAGCAATTTGCCGATGGCAGCAATTATTTTTGCTACGTTGGTGCAATGCATCCACGCAAAAATATAGAAACTTTATTGCGTGCTTTTGATGCATTTAAAACATCAATCCAAAGTAATTTTAAATTGGTAATTGTTGGCCGTAAAGCTTGGCAAAGTGCAGGTATTGAAGAAACCTACAACCAAATGCAACACCAACAGGATGTAATTTTTACAGGCCGTGTTGCTGAAGAAGATTTATATAAAATAACTGCTGCTGCGCATGCCATGGTGTACATTCCGTTTTTTGAAGGTTTTGGTTTACCCATTGTTGAGGCCATGGCTTGTGATGTTCCGGTGATTACATCAAACGTAACATCTATGCCCGAGGTTGCTGCTAATGCCGGAATTTTAGTTTCGCCCGATGATGTAAATGAAGTAACAGAAGCCATGATAAAACTGGTTAACGACCAAGATTTCTATCAGCAAAAAAAACTTGCAAGTGCCAAACGAAAACAAGATTTTAGTTGGGATGTTTCGGCACAAAAACTGTGGGACAATATTCTGTTGGCCACATCAACAAAAAAATAAAAACTTAATTAACTTATATGAAATCAGACATTGAAATCTCTCGTGAAGCTACCTTAAAACCAATTCAACAAATTGCTGATGGATTAAACATTGGTGCAGATAGCATTATACCTTACGGTAAAACTAAAGCTAAAATAGAATTGAGTGTGTTGAACGAAACCAACATCAATAAAAACAATTTGATTTTAGTAACGGCCATATCTCCTACCAAAGCTGGTGTGGGTAAAACAGTAACTACCGTTAGTGCCAGTTTAGGTTTAAATAAAATTGGTAAAAAATGTATTGCTGCTTTGCGCGAACCTTCACTTGGACCTGTGTTTGGAATGAAAGGTGGTGCAGCCGGTGGTGGTTACGCACAAGTGTTACCGATGGAAGATATCAACTTGCATTTTACCGGAGATTTTCATGCCATTACAACTGCTAACAATACCATTGCAGCATTATTAGACAATTACCAATACAACAACTTAAACAGCGATAAAGCCCTCAAACAAATTACTTGGAAACGTGTGCTTGATGTAAACGACAGAAGTTTACGTTTTGTAACAACAGGTTTGGGAGGCCGCACCAATGGTATCCCTCAAGAAACCGGTTTTGATATTACACCAGCAAGCGAAATTATGGCGGCTTTGTGTTTAAGTGAAAATTTTGATGACCTACAACAACGAATTGAGCGCATTATTCTTGGTTACAAAATAGACAACTCGCCTTTTACCGTTAAAGATTTAGGTGTGGGTGGTGCAATTACCATTTTGTTAAAAGATGCCATTATGCCCAACTTGGTTCAAACTACAGAAAATACTCCGGCTATGATTCATGGCGGCCCATTTGCGAATATTGCGCATGGTTGCAACAGTGTTATTGCTACCAAAATGGCATTAAGTTGTGCTGAGTATGTGGTAACAGAATCGGGTTTTGGTAGTGATTTAGGTGCTGAGAAATTTTTAGATATTAAATGCCGTGTGGCTAAACTACAACCTAAAGCAACGGTGTTGGTAGTTACCACACAATCTATTAAAATGCAGGCAGGCTTAGAGTTGGATGCCACTAAAAAACCAAGTATGGACGGCATTAAAGCTGGTTTACCAAACATGCAACGTCATATCGAAAACTTACAAGGTTTCGGACAAAGCATTGTGGTTTCTTTAAACAAGTTTCATTTTGATGTGCAGGAGGAAATTGACTTTTTACGCACATGGTGCGAAGAAAAAGGCTGTGCCTTTGCCGTTAACGAAGCGTTTGTTAAAGGAGGAGAAGGCGCTGTTGAGTTGGCCAATAAAATTGTACATACGGTTGAAAACAATCCCTCAAAAGCTATTAATTTTACCTACGATTTAGCCGATAGTATTGAAACTAAAATTGAAAAAGTAGCTACAAAAATTTACCGTGCCGATAAAGTAGAATTTAGCAGCAAATGTAAAACAGTGCTAGGCCGTATTAAGAAAAACAACTTAGGCAACCTACCTGTTTGTATTGCTAAAACACAATACAGTTTTACTGATGATGCCGATGTGTATGGTGCGCCAACCGGACATACTTTACACGTGCAGGATTTGGTAATAAATACCGGAGCAGGATTTATAGTAGCTGTTTGTGGTGATATTATGCGTATGCCGGGGTTACCTAAAGAACCTGCTGCAAACGGCATGAGTTTTAACAACGGTATTATTGAAGGCTTGAGTTAAACCTAAATAAACATTAAACTAAAACATTAAAAATTATAACTATGTTAATTCCTAAAAAAGTTGAAACCGCACTTAACGCACATCTTACTTTAGAGATGGCTGCTATATACCATTACTTATCGGTTGCTTCGTGGTGCGATAGCAATGGATACGAAGGTTCGGCCGCATTTTATTACAAGCAAAGTGCCGAAGAACAAATACACTTCATGAAGTTCTTTAACTACATCAATCAAGTGGGTGGACATGCACATGTGCCTGAATTAAAAAAGCCGGCAACTGCATTTAAAGGTATTTTAGAAACCTGCCAAAAATCGTTGGAGGCAGAAAATAAAGTAACCCAATCTATTTATAAATTGATTGAAACTTCACGCAAAGAAAACGATCATGCTACCGAAGCATTTTTAAAGTTTTTTGTTGATGAACAGTTAGAAGAAGAAATGCAATTTACCCGTTTAATTGACAGGATAAAATTAATTGGTGGTGGACCACAATCACTTTATTACATCGATAAAGAATTAGAAAAATTAGCCACAGCTAAACCTGCCGATGGTGAAGCTTAAATAATAAAACCCTGATGGGCCTAAAACGATATTACACCAAAGGACAATTGGAAGCAGGTTGCGATGAAGCCGGTCGAGGTTGCCTTGCTGGACCTGTATTTGCCGCTGCTGTAATCTTAGACGAAAGCAAGCCCATCAGGGGATTAGATGATTCGAAAAAACTAACCGAGAAACAACGCAATGAACTTCGGTTAGAAATTGAAGAACGTGCTTTAAGTTTTGGTGTTGCACAATTAAGCAATCACGACATTGATAAGTTCAATATCCTTAAGGCATCGTTCATGGCTATGCACGCTGCTTTAGATAAGTTGCACATAGAACCGACAATGTTACTTATTGACGGTAATAGGTTTATTCCTTACAAAAAAATTAAACACGAGTGTGTAGTGAAAGGTGATGGCAAATTTCAAAGCATTGCTGCTGCATCTATCTTGGCCAAAACATACCGTGATGAGTTTATGCGTGATATGCATGGAAAATATCCTCAATACAATTGGGCACAAAATATGGGCTACCCAACCAAAGCCCACCGCGAAGCCATTAAACAATTTGGTGCAACACCATTGCATCGCATGACTTTTACCTTACTAAACGAACAAATCTCTTTAGATTTAAAATAACTGTATGAGAACAGCATTAATTACCGGTGCATCCAGCGGCATTGGACTTGAGTTAGCACATGTACTTGCCGATGAAAAATCGGATTTAATTTTGGTTGCACGCAATAAAGAAAAACTACTCGCATTGGCCGAAGAATTGAAGCGCAACAATGCCATTAATGTTAAAGTAATTGCCAAAGATTTAACAAAACCAGAAGAAGTTGCTGCTTTGATTGATGAAGTAAGAAACGACAACATACAATACCTGATTAACAATGCAGGCTTTGGTTATTTTGGTGCATATCACGATTGCGATTGGAAAACTACGCAGGATATGATGGAGTTAAACATGACTACACTTGCACACTTAACGCATAGCTTCTTACCTAAAATGATTGAAAAAGGTAGCGGTAAAATTTTAAACGTAGCATCTGTTGCAGGATTTTTACCCGGACCAAACATGGCTGTGTATTATGCAACCAAAGCTTTTGTTTTACACTTTAGCGAAGCAATTGCACAAGAGTTAAAAGGATCAGGAGTTACAGTTACTGCACTTTGTCCAGGTCCAACCCAATCACAGTTTATGGATGTATCGGGTATGGCACAAAGTAAATTGGTTAAAGGGCGAAAATTACCAACATCAAAACAAGTTGCTGAGTATGGTTATAAAGCCATGATGCGAGGACAACATGTTGCAGTGCACGGATGGGGAAATTTTGTGTTATCGGTGTTACCGCGTTTATTCCCACGCAGGTTAACTACTTGGGTGGTGGGTTTAATTCAAAAATAAATTAACGGTGAGGATTTAACCACTAAGTGCACACAGTTTTTCACGAAGAACATAGGCTTCTTCTCATGTCATTATTGTCTTTGTGGAGTTCGTTATAATCCTCCTGCTAAAATAAAAGTGAGTATTTTCTGCAAAATGCATTAAGATTTCATTACAATATGAGTGCTCCATTTTAAAATTCATTTGGTATATAAAACATCCTCCTTTTGGGTTGCCACCCAAACCGGCCTTCACTTTTAACTCGTTGTTGTTTATATTTTTTTGCCTCGTTGATTGCTACGCAGTTTTCTTGATAAAAAAGTAAACAAAAAATCAAGGCTTACGACAATTTTACTACAATCTACTGAGTACGTTTTTCCCACACAATCCAAGCCACTGCGTTTCGGGATTGCTCACGATGGCCATCGCACAAACGTACTCATTGATTGTTAAGTAAAATTCTCGTAGGCCGATAGAATCCTTCATGCATTATTCCAATATCAAAGATTTGCCCATATAAATGTCCAGTTTTATAGCAAACTAGCAAGTCTGCGTATATACATAAAAATAGATTACTTTTATACCATTAAACTAAACCTATGTTTTTTACTTTTCATAACACTGTTGAGTTACTCGGGATTATTGCATTTGCTTTTAGTGGCGCTTTGGCAGCCATGCAAAAAAAGTTAGATGTGTTTGGCATTTTGGTGCTCACGTTTGTTACGGCAATTGGTGGTGGTACATTACGTGATATGATGATAGGCAGTTTGCCCGTTTCGTGGATGAAAGATTTGGAAACCATCATCACCCTTATTGTTTGTTATTTAATTGCACTGTTTTTTACCAAATATATTCGCAGGTTTCACCACACCATGTTTTGGTTAGATACCATAGGGCTTGCCTTCTTTTGTGTAGTAGCTATTGCTAAAGCTATTACGTTTGGTTTACATCCCATAGTGGCAGTTGCCATTGGTACCATAAGCGGTTGTTTTGGTGGTATTATTCGCGATGTATTGCTAAACGAAATTCCTTATGTGTTTAGAAAGGATGTGTATGCTAGTGCATGTATAGCAGGTGGCGTGGCTTACTTTGGTTTGCTTAAATTTATACCGGATGAAAATTTAGTCAGCATCATAGCTGGTTGTGTAATTATTGTAATACGTGTAAGTGCAAGGTATTTTAATCTGCACATGCCGGATATTTATAAGAGAAACTAACTCAACATAAACTTTTTGTTTCTCCAATTCTGTATTGGCTTTTCAATAATCATCCATGATATCCATGCCAATAAAAAAGTAAGTAAATAATACGCCAAGAAATAAACGTATTTATTATTTAGCTGTAAACCTATGTTTGGTACAAGCCAAAAATAAAGGGTTGGTATAAATAAGTGATAAACATATAATCCGTATGATATTTTGCCGGAGTACACAATACTCGGGTTTTCTAAAACCCATTTAAAAATCCCTTTAAATCCGTTGGTTGATGCCCTCAGAATAATTAACCCCGAAAGCACGGCAAACAAAATTTCGTCTAATGTTTCTTTGTACCATTGTGGTTGGTGTAACAGAAAAAACGTAACTACATAAACAAGCAAAAATCCATACAACCAAATAGGTTTTGATAACCACATCAACCAATTGCTTCTATACATTTTGATGTAAGCCAATAATGCTCCAAGGCCAAACGTACTCATACAACAAATGGTTGCATATGATGTGGCCAACCAATTATCAGTAAACATAAAAATACTTACACGGGCCAACAGTGAAATGATTATGGTTGATATGATTAATACAAGGGGGTGTTTTCTGCCTAAAAACATAATCAGTAAAGGCCAAAACAAATAAAATTGCTCTTCAACAGCTAACGACCAAAAGTGGTTAAAATCGCCAACAAAAGTTAGGTTGATGTATTGGTAAATATTTGAAGTGTAAGTAACCAACCAAGGAAATATCTCCCTGATATTTTTATAGTTGATAGCAAACAAATAAAACAACAAGATGTAATAAATAGGGAAAATCCTGAGCAACCTGCGCACATAAAAATGTTTAATTGCTTTGGGTCTGCTTATTTTATCTGCTTTAATATTTTGATTTGATTGCAATAAAATACTGGTAATTAAAAAACCACTTAGCACAAAAAACAATGTTACACCGTGGGTAAACGGAAATACTTTTAAAATTGGATTAGTCCACTGCCATTGCATCCAATGTGCCAACATCACCATCACCACTGCAAAAAAGCGTAGGCCATCTAATTGTATTATTCTTTCGTTATGGTTTGTTTGCATGAGTCTTGCTGAAATTATAATTAATCAACCCTCAATACAATTTTCCCAAACTGTTCTCCCCTAGCCATTTTTTCTACAGCTGTTTGTGCTTGTGCTAGCGGAAAAACTTCATCTACCACAGGTACAATCTTATGTTCAGCAATAAACTTAACCATAGCTGCAAACTCCTCATCGTTACCCATGGTGCTACCACAAATGGTAAGTTGTTTCCAAAATATTTTTGCTGGTACACCACTATTAAACGCACCTAAGGTTGCACCATAAAATGCAATTCGTCCTGCAGGTTTACATATGTCAATTAACTTCTCAAATTGTTCACCGCAAGCACTATCAACAATAGCATCAAAACCTCCGCTCATTTTTTGTATTTCTTTATGCCAGTTTTCTGTTTTATAGTTTGCGCCACCTTTGGCACCCATGGTAACAGCTTTAGCAATTTTTTCATCACTACCAGATGTAACATATACATTACAACCTAATGCAATGGCAAACTGCACACAAAACAAGGCCACACCACCACCTGCACCCGTAATCAAAACCGTATCACCCGGTTTGGCTGCAGCACGTGTCATTAATGCCCTAAATCCTGTTAAACCGGCAAGTGGAAATGTTGCGGCTTGCTCGGCTGTTAAATGTGCAGGTTTTTCGTGTAACAAACGTGCTTGTACTTTTACGTACTCGGCAAAAGTGCCATCCTGGGCCATGCCTAAAATAATGTAATCTTTGGCTTGTGTGTTGGGGTTGCTACCCCAATTTAAAGATGGATTAATCACCACCTCTTTACCCAACCAATGTTTGTTTTCCTCATCAAAAACAGACTCAACAACTCTACACCCATCACTACCCTGAATACTCGGAAAACGTAACCCGCCATACTGCCCTTTTTGAATCCAATAATCGCGGTGATTAAACGCTGCGGCTTTTACTTTTACCAAAACTTCACCTGCTTGCAAAGTTGGTTTTTCAACATCAGTGTAAGTTAAAGGTTGATTGATTCCTTCCAGTATGATGGCTTTCATGTTATTGGTTGATCGGTTGACGAGTTATTGGTTAGTAGTTTCTTGTTTGTGGTCTATTGTTTAAATGTTCTCTCCGATTTTCGAAACGCAGTTCAACTCCGCTAATTTCGAATTTATCTTCAATGAACTACGTTTCGTGCTTCGAATTTAGCGCTTTGCATTTTATTTGCTGTTGTGCACCAACAATCCTTCTTTGGTGGCTAAATAAGCGTATGCATGCATATTATCCGTATCATAAATAAAACTGCGCACATACTCTTGTTGTTGCTCATCAAAACGCATAGCTACCACATATTTTTTATGTATAAGTTGTTTTAATACATCGGCTACCACATTGGGCGCAGCGTTACATTCGGCCAATATATTTTCAAACGGTTCAACAAAATAAATGGCATTTAAAATATCGTATTCTATATCGCTTAGTTGTGATTCCATTAAAATTCTAATTAAGTTTTCTATCCTTCCAATTATATGTACCTAAGTTGCCCCAAATACCAATAATTAAAACATATAAAATATGAAACGGTTCGGCCAAGGGTAAAAATAACAAATATTTTTGTCGCTTAAAAAACCGCATCACATCAAATAAAAATAAACCTTCAATTATGGCTTTTGCTAATAATAAAATCAACCCAAATTTAATATTTATAATAAGTTGAAGCGCAACCATAAAATTAAACAAATAAGCTCCCACCATAACAGCGGTAATGTAACGATTTTCGTACTTGGTGCTTTTACTTACCCATCGTTTACGCTGGTCGGCCAATTGTTGTATAGATGCGTTAGCAGTTGTAGAAACTACTGCATCAATGTGTTTTAAGAAATGAATATTATCGGGGTAAAGTTTAAAAACTTTATGTAACAAAAATTCATCATCGCCACTCGCTATTCCATCGTTTCCTTTGTAACCGCCAACCTCGTTAAAAACATTTTTCTCAAAAATTAAATTGGCCGCACTACACATGTTGGGATTTTGAAGTTGAATGGCCGATGCACCTATGCCAACCAAACCAGCAAACTCTAACGATTGTATTTTTTCAAAAGTATTATCCGCTTTAAATTCAACCGGAGCATAAATAAGTTTACTGTCGTTTTCAGCAATAAAATTATTGATGGTACTTAACCAATTTTTACCACGCGTACAATCGGCATCGGTTAAAATAATGTAAGGATGAAGTGCTTGTTCAATAGCAAAAGTAATGGCTGCCTTTTTTAGTTGACGTTGCTGCCCGTCATCAACCATGTTAATTAACCTAATATTGTATTCAGTATTATGGTTGATAAACTTACTCACTACACTTGCTGTGTCATCGGTTGAATAATCATTTATAACAATAATCTCGTAACACGTTTTATCATAATTTTGATTGATGATGGATTGTAAACAATTTACAATCACATGCTCTTCATTACGTGCAGGAACTAGAATAGAAAATTTATTTTTTTTACTCGAATTGTCGTTATCAAATGGGGCAATAGCCAACCAACCCAACCAATAAATGCCAATTAAGATTACATAAAAAGCAAGCAATACCAACGAAACATAAAACAAAAACATCATCATTTATTTACTTGCCTCCACTTTAAAATAAACACTAAGCCTACCAATCCGGGAATCATTAAATTAATAATCCATAACGAATAGGCTGTTAGCAAAACGGGAGTTACTACTGCCGTAAACATCCCGAAAAACCACAATGCACTTGCACCGCGCATACCTACTTCAACCAAAATAAAACTTGGCACAAACGATTGCGCGCATAATGTTGCAATAATGCATGCCATACCTTGAGCAAAGGTTACATCTACATTAAACAACAAAAGCAAACAATAATACTGCGCTAAAAATATGATGTAGCGTAAAAAAGAAACCATCAGTATTTGAACCAACTCGCTTCGCTTGTAAAGTTTAAACACATCAAGGTAAGGTTTTATTTTAGCTGTAAGGGTTAGTTTTGATAACCAAGCCATATTTAGATAGGCCGTAAACGTAATAGCCACCATTAGCAATAAAATAAAATAGGCAGTGTTGCTTTGCTGTTCGGTTATAGTTTGGTTGTAATATAAAAACCAAATGAGTGCACATAGGCCAAATCCGGCCGTCATAATTACTTGTGCGGTATGACCAATAACGGTAATTAAGGTGCCGCGAACTTTATCCATCTTTTTTAAATGAATAACCCGGCCTACAAAATCGCCTAATTGGTTGGGTGTTATCATATTTAAAGCCACCCCGGAAAGTACGCCTTGCATGGCCTCAAAAAAAGAAATGTTTTCATTTTTTTGAACCAACAAACGCCACTTCAAAGTTTCGAGCAACCAATTAAATACCATTAAAACCAATGTTAATAACAATAGTATAATAGATTTCACATTCCAAACCACTGTAGTTTCATGCCATAACCTATCTAAATCGTAAGCATAAAACAGCTTATAAAATATAAAGCCAAATGTGATGGGTAATAAGGCAAACTTTACTACTGATATTATTTTTTTTACGTATGGCTGTTCAGCTATCAAAGTGTTTTGTAACTTGCGTGAGTAGAATAATTAATTACTTTTCAAACATAACAACTTTGGGCAACTTAGCGCAGATAAAAAATTACGATAAAATAATTTTAGGAATTGACCCCGGTACAGTTGTTATGGGTTATGGGTTGATAGGTATTGAAAAAAAGAAGGCACATTTAATTAGCTTGGGTATTGTAAAACTTAACAAATTAGACGACCACAGTTTACGACTTAAGCGTATTTTTGAACGTGTTACTGCTTTAATTGATCAATACACCCCAGATGAGTTGGCCATTGAAGCACCCTTTTTTGGTAAAAACGTACAGAGTATGTTAAAACTTGGAAGGGCTCAGGGCGTTGCTATTGCAGCCGCTATAACCAGAGAAATGACGGTAAATGAATACTCGCCAAAAAAAATAAAACAATCGATTACAGGTAATGGTAATGCCACCAAGGAACAAGTGGCAAGTATGCTACAAAGTTTATTGGGTTTTAAAGAAACACCTGAATTTTTAGATGCAACAGATGGTTTAGCCGCAGCCTATTGTCATTTCATACAAAACTCAAGCGTACTAGCAGCGGTATCAAAAAACACAAAAACCAAAACTACACGAAAAAAAACAAGTACCTGGGAGGCATACGCAGCAGCTAATCCCAGTAAAATAAAAAAGCCTTGATGTTTGCACACCAAGGCTTTTTTGTTACCAATAATAACTTATTGAAGTATTGCGTTACGAATATCTGAAGCAATTTGTTCGTATTGTTCAGTCGTAAAAACGGCACGTTCTTTTTCAAAATTAAGGTCACCAATTTCGTTCATAGGTACAAGATGTATGTGCGCATGAGGCACCTCTAAACCAATTACTGCAACTCCAATTCGTTTGCACGGGATAGCTGTTTTAACTGCTTTAGCCACAATTTTTGCAAACAAATGTAACCCAGCAAACTGCTCATCATCCATATCAAAAATGTAATCAGTTTCAACTTTAGGTATTACCAAAGTATGTCCTGCAGTTAAAGGTCTAACATCTAAAAATGCCAAAAAATCATTGGTTTCTGCCACCTTGTAACAAGGAATTTCTCCGGCAATTATTTTAGAAAAAATGGTAGCCATAACTATAAACTGATTTCAACTATTTCAAATTTAATAACACCAGCTGGCGCAGTAACTTCTGCTACCTCTCCTACCTTTTTGCCCATTAATCCCGAGCCAATTGGCGATTTAATAGAGATTTTTCCAGTTTTAAAATCAGCTTCCGAATCAGAAACCATGGTATAAACCATTTCCTTTTTTGTGGTAAGATTAAGCACCCTAACTTTACTTAACATCATCACTTTGCTGTTATCCAACTTGGTTTCATCAATCACACGCGTACGGGTAATTAAATCTTCCAATTGGGCTATACGGCCTTCCAGTAAGCCTTGGTCTTCTTTTGCTGCATGGTATTCTGCATTTTCACTCAAGTCGCCTTTATCGCGAGCATCAGCAATTTGTTTTGAAATAAAAGGGCGCTGAACATACTTCATCTCATGCAAATCTTTTTGCATTTTTTCAAAGCCTTCTTTCGATACATAATTAATTTGTGCCATATTTATATCAATACGTTAATTGTTATCCATTATAAAAATAAAGAAACGCCTCCTTTGCAGGAAGCGTTTCTTTTTATTAAATACTATGCGAATATATCTTATTTTTTATTATCTATAGATAACGTAATAGATAAGTTATGAATACCATTAAATACACGTGTAGGAGCATAAGAATAATCAATAGCTACACGAGTTCCACTTTTACTGATTGGCAAAACGAATCCTGCACCACCTGCAAAACCAATATACTGTGTATAGTAGTCACTGGCATCAAAAATATTATCTTGATAAGCATAACCTCCACGTAACATAACTGTTTCTTTAAATGCATACTCTAAACCAACAGCGGTTACGTTAGCAGAAAACGCATTATAATTAAAGTTACCATGAGCAGTTAAGCGATGAAAATAGGTATCACTTGCTTTTGCATCCAAACGCATATCGTATGAAGCACCAATGTTTATTAAAGATGGTAGGTTATAACTTTCTGAACCCATCAAAGCGCGTCTATCAGCACCTGTGATAGAATTAATAGAACGGAAAGATAAACCAGAACCGGTTTGGGTCATATTAGGACCAATATTTTTAACACTGATACCAAAACGGAAGTCTTCTTTCTTGATGTCTTTTTTCTTGGCTACCAAAGTGGTTTGATACTGAACACCTGCATCAATACTAACACCTGTTGCCCCAACATTGCTAATTCCTTCGGATATTAGACGAACATTCAAACCACCAGTAATACTGTTTGAAAACTTTTTAGCGTAGGCTAGAGAGATGTTAAGTATTTGGGGTGAATAAGTTCCTAAGGTACCATCCGGCTGTGATTCTGAAGTGATTGGAATATTTCCGAAATCAAAAGAATTAAATGATAAACCCATTACACTTCCTGAACCTAAGTTTTGAACTAAGGATAAGTTATTAACATAAACATCAGCACCTTGTAAATAGGTAGTACGTGAAAAACCGATATCGGTTTTATTGGTATAAGCTAGCCCTGCAATATTATATTGAAACGACTCAACACCACGAATAGAAGCTGTATTAGCCCCTAACATACCTGCTGATCTTCCATAAGGATTAATAAGTACCTGAGTAGCTCCGGCCCCCCCCGCACGGTCGGGGTTACCAGCATTTACCTGCATTGAACCTAACAATGCAGTAATTGACATTAGTTGTAAAATATATTTTTTCATGCCCAATATTTTTAGTTGATATCCCGGAGAGGAATAATCCTCCCCGGTTTTTATGTTTTTATTAGAAGGTATCGTAATCTACCGGTCTCATTACACCAAACCACTTGATTATTCTTTCTTCTCCAAGGTCATCCGATTTAACGTGGATTAAATAAACTCCACTGGAAATAGGCACTTTTGCGTTGTTTTTCAAATCCCAATTAATGTACGTGGCGGTTGCATCATCTTTTCTAATTGTTCTCACAACTACACCATCCATCGTATAAATCTGAATTAAACATTTAGGAGGTAAGTTGGTAATTTTAACCCTACTGTCCAATTGGTTGCCCGGATCTTCATATTGAGAGTAAGCGTAATACGGATTAGGAACAATACTTACTTTATCAAGCACTCGCTTTGCAATTTCTTTGTTACCTATGGTTGTTGCTACTCCATCCGTATTAAAACGGAACACAGGCATACTGTCGTTTACAACCGAACCATCAACCGAGAAACTTGCATATGGACGTTTTACATTAATATTAATCTCTACATCACCAGGTATTAAGTTATCCCAAGGTGACTTCATTTGTGAACCTGAATTTAACATAGCCATTGATGTGTACATAGCTTGAGAGAACACTTGACGTTTTCTAATGCTGTATGAACTTGGCATACCAGGACCTGGAGATGTTGATAAACGAACACTGTAATCAGCACATCCATCATAACGAGGCCCGTTATATATGATGGCTGTTGCACCGGCACCAATCGCGAAACGTTTTGATGTCATCACGTAAATATAATGTTTACCCCCAAAAACGGGAATACCGCCTTGACCAATTGTTCTTGATGTTGGATTCCAAATCATATCATTACCATTTTCACCTGGTAAAGAAGAATCTTCTCCAAACATAATGTTTAGGCGCTCACCTGTTTCTACGTCTACTGCGTATCCTGGGAACCAACCCATACCTGTTCCAGTACCATCAGGTTGACCATTTTGATCAACTGAAGGAGATTTACGAGAGTCTAGTTTATCAGCATTACCGAAGTTCAAGTTTTTGTCTTCACCCAACTCTAACACCACACATCTACTCCATTTTGTTCTATCGCGCGTTAATACAACCTTTACACTATGTAAATCTGACAATAGATTATCACCTGATGCCAAACCACTACCTAGAGAACCAACACCACCATCCCAAGCAGGACCAAATGTAGGAAGTTTAGTTGTCAAATTTGTTCTCCAACGAGATGCCAATGCATAAGGGGCCCAACGACTTTCTATGATATTAGAGAAATTTTTGCGAGGATCAATTGGCACTTTTGATATGGCAAAATCATGTAATTCTGCATTTTCAAAATCCGGTCTACCATTACTACCAGAGCGTATCCAATTAAAGGAAGCTTGATAAAATGGAATAGAGCCGTAAGGAGATTCTTCATCTTGAATACCACTTAACCATTCATCTGTTGGGTTTGAGAATATAATTGATGATGACAGATATCCGTTAGATTCGTCCACTTGAGATTCTGAATTTCCAGGAAGTATGGATTGGTTCATTTGAACAGATATTCCCCACTCAGTGAAAATTTGTTCGTTAGAATATGCTAAAGTAGTGTCAGATAATTTAGTTTCTCCGGTATTTAAGTTTTTCAGAACCCAGCGAGTATTAGGAGCAGATAACGTATCTGCCTTTCTACTATTAGAAGATGCATCACGCATAATCAATTCGAAACTTGCCTTTGGCACACTAACCGGATTAATTACTTTAACATTTATTGGACCAAAGCCAGATAAATAGGTACGTTCTTTAGCATAATAAGGAGCAGCCAACAACGTATTGATTGAAGCTTCAGATAATTTTACTACTTGACCACCATTACCAACACCTTCAACCATGGTTACCGGCACACCAGTACCATAATCACTGTTAATTGATGTACCAGCAGGGGTAGGATCATGCGGAATTGCAGTATAAATAGATAAATTAGACTCACCTATTGTTTTTGAACTTGACAAATATTGATCCGCATCGGTAGCACAGTTTGTCGCTGTTGCATAAGATACAATATAGTAGTTATAGCTTTTAAAGTTTACCAATGTTTGATCAGAACCTGTTTCGAATAAGTCTTTAGTGATTTCGAATGTATGCTGTATACCCTCGTTGTTACCCTCTACCATGATACGTTTTACGTTTTCCTCTAATTCAGGACTAAATACCGTGTTCACAACTCGGGCAACACCATCTACCACGTCAAACTGGGCCACTAAACGAGCTTGGGCTGGATCAGAAATATCACTAGGAATACTTGCTGTTTTTAACTGCCAAACTTGGTATCCTTGGAATTTGTAAACTGTTTGTTCAGCGCAAGGTCCTGCGAAGGTGTCAACAAAGTTTTCAATATTTTTTGTATTAAGCATTTTGATAACCAACTTTCTGTTTAGTTCAACAATCTCTAATTTAGGTGCTTCAGGACCAACCTTAAGTTCAAAATTATTTTTGTATAATGTTGTTGCTTTATCACTCGCTTCTTTTAACAAGTTAAATGAACCTGTAGCTCCTCCACTAGAAGCGCGAGCCCATACCACACCAATTGTTACGCGGTTAACGGCACCAGGTAATAAAGTAAACGAACCTGCTGTTTGTAAGAAACGTCTGTCTTGAGGCTGATTGCCAGCAATACGTTCGTTCCAAGTTGGTCTTCCTGCAGGGTCTGTATTTCCCGGGAACATGAAACTTGCAGTATCAGATCCACCACGGCCATTACCACCATAAGTAATATTGGCTCCATCTTTCCAACGTCCGTTCAAATAGCCCCAATAGTGCTCAGGACGGCTAGGGTTACCGGTTAAACTAAAGTCGTTGTTATAGTATACAAATTTTGTCAATCCAATTTCTGAGTTATCTGGTCTACGTGGACCTTCAAAGAAGGTTACACCAACACTTGGTGGATTTAAACCATAACCCAAAATACCTTCATCATTGTCGTCACCATTATAGCATATACCCAAATTACGGGCAACGTCACACTCAACGTAATCATCAGAGTAATTTCCTAAATCTGCATCTACCCATTGACCAAACACTGTACTATCTACAGTTTCACTACTTCTATTATAGATGGTCGTGCGATAAAAGGTCATGTTATTGATTTCATCGTTAGTAGAATAAGCGAATGCTTGCGTATGCAATTCAAGTCCGATTGGCACACCTTGAGTTTCACTATGAATATTGCCCTTATCGTTGTATATCATGTACAACATCATATCAGGAATATTTTTAACATCTTCTTTACCGTGATTCAAGGTTGGATAATCACCATCTAACGGATCGTATCTAGAATCGTTATTTTTGTCAAAATAAGGTGCTAAACGAGCTGCTTCACCAATAGTGACATCACCATTACCCGGCCAGCTAACAATATCATCAGGTATTTCGTATGAGTTAATGTCAGTAGTTGCTGTGAGATCTTGCACCTCACGCAAAGTTACACGCCAAATTTTGTCAAAGGCCTTACATTTATCTTCAGTTACTGAAGCTGCTCCATTTACTAATGGACCAGGATAAAAGTCATTACCACCTTGACGGTAAGTTTGAGCGGCTAACTTTAAGTTACCATTAGAAACACCACCAATCCATAAAGCACCAGAAAATAGTGAGTGTTTAGAAACCTGACCGGTTTGGATTTTGGGAATTTCATAACGTGCATTACTTAGGTTCCACCACATATCACCACCATTTAAAATGGTTGTTCTAACATTGTTTACATCCAAGTCACGTTGTTGGGTTGCAGGCAAACAACCAAACCTTTTTCCTTTAATTTCTGGCTCACGAGGTCCCTTTGGTTCGGGAGTACCAACGTTATAGCGCGCTTGTGCAGGGTTAATAGATGCTACCAAAACGGCAGCAACCCCCATTGCCTTTACAAACTTTAAAAATTGTTGATTTATACTTTTCATGTCTATGTTTTGTTTTTTTAGAAGTATAATGAAACACCTATACGGGTTAATCTTGGCAAGGCGAATAAACCAGGGTTTACTACTCTTGTATTATACAAGTCAACAAAAGACTGTGTATTGGTTGCAACGCGTTTTTGCTCGATAGATTGAGGGGATGCCAAATAACCATCATCGTAGGCAGAGCCTGTATATTTGTATACACCTAATACGTTTGCGGCATTTAGCACATTTTGCATCCATAAGAATACGCGTAAACGATAAACAGTTGTTTTACCCGATAACGCCTCTTTTTTGAAAGTAAAGTTTTTATCAATATTCATATCGATAAAAAACTGAGGAGGTAGGTTAGCACCGTTAATTGTACCTTTTACCTGAGAACGAGCAACTACACCACTTTGAACCTCAGGAACAGCAATTAATGTTTGTGTATAAGGGCGACCTGATGTGTAGTTAAAAATGAAGTTAATACCGGCATTTTCTAATATTTTCTTACCCGCTACAATAGGTCCATTATAGTCCTTTCCGGCACGGTAGTGGTAATCAAATGTACCTTTTAGTGTATGACGGGTATCGTAATCAAGTGGGAAGATATTACGTAAGGTTGGTAAACCAACTTGCACCAGGGCATTACTTGATTGCGAGTTGGAACCAGTACCATCAGCAAATTGCAACATGTAGTTAGCAGAAATGTTAATGTTACCAAGATCTCTTAATTCATATTCTAAACGGAAAGATTTTACAGTAGAGAAATCTAAGTTACTAAATGAGGTATAAGGAAATGGATATGCTTCAACAAAGCGGTACAATTGGATTAAGTTCCTGTATTCACGATATGAAGCAACAATACCCAACGCTGAGTTATCACCAATTTGTTGACGGAAACCCATTTCGTAATCGGTTACTTGGGTCATCCTTAAATCAGGGTTAGCAATTGTACCAGTTCTACGATTGTTCAGGTAGAAGTAGTCATCAATTTGAGCAACATTAGCCTCTGTAGGTCTTTGAACCAGTACATCGTATGTTCCGAAGAACTGAGAGGTTGTTGAGATAGGGAATGAGAACCAAATACGCGGAGATACTTTAATATCCGGTTTATAGTCACGGAAAGAAGCTGAAGTCGGTTTTGCAATACCATTAGTTTCTGCATCTGTTACTAAAAACGGTATGTTACCATTTTCTACATCACCATTTTCACGCTGCGCGTCACGCCACAAAGAAGAAGGATCTGTAACCGGATTACCATCTTTATCATACCAATCATTACCATTACGATAACCCGTGATATTTACTTTATTTGCCGAATTTGGCGTTTTTGTATCAACGTAAACTTTATAGTCATCTCCAATATTGCTTGGAATTAATGAGCCTAGGCCTTTCAAATTACCACCCCTAACTTCACCTACACTGTAAATAGGAACTAAAGAGTATGGATCTTTTAACACCACTTGATTTGCATCAAAACGATCGATACGAACACCTGCACGAACAATTAAGTCTTTAAATGCAAATTTATCTTGCAACCAAGCAGCCATGTATACTGGCTGATAAGCACCTAATGCACGGTTGGTTGGATCATTTAAAAAGTCGTTTACACTCTTTTTTCCATTAACACGGTTACCTAAATAATCGTAACCATTGTATGATACTAATGAATTACCATTATTTAATAGCTCATCAGCCGAAAACATATCTAATGAAAATTTATTTGGAGCATAAGAATTTACATCAATACGTGTTTGATCACTAATTGGGTTACCATAAACATCCAATTCACCATCTGCAATTAACTTGTTGCGAAGGTTTCTATCAAAATTAGTTTGTTGAGCTGGGTCTACCTTATTTGCAAAAATAACGGTATCCTGGAAGTTGCCGTATTGGTCAAATTTCAAGGTATAATTGTTTGAATCTAATCCTATAAATTGTGCATTTGTGTATTGGCGCATTAATGTCCACAAACCAGTTGCACCTACACCATAACCGCGTCTAAATTGCTGTTCATAAGTAAATCCAAATTGCAAATCGTGTTTAGCTTTAGGGTTTTTCTTTGGTGCAACAGAAGCTTCACTCATTAAATAGAGTGTATATGCCTCATTCATTGATTTGCTGTAACCACCTTGCACAGTACCCGGGCTAGTCCACATGTTTGAATATATACCCAATGGGTTGTCACCGTTGGTTAATCCGCCTAAACCACGTAACTGACTTAAACTTGTTACATTTTGACCCTGAGATGCATAATAATCATAGATAGAACGGGTATAGTTTGAACGTATGTTGTTTCCTACAGGTTCAAAAGTATAAGCGGTATCAACTGTACCAAAATTTCTTCTATATGCAGAAGTATACAAGGTTCTTTGCTGACCATTTTTATCAACATAATTGAAAGAATCTGGTGCTTGGCCTAACCCTTTAGTTACCAATCCGTAAAAATCTTGCGAATACGTTTTGAACTTACCTACGTAACCGTATTGAAATAGGTCATCACCATAATCTGCATTCATCGACTCGATAAAACGTCTTTCATAAGAGAAACGTGCTGTGTAGTAGAAACCAGATATGGTTTGTTGTTTTTTCGCTTCGTCACCAGTTTTATTGAATGTTTGCGTAAACTGACCATATATACGCCCAGTGAAATCTTGAGACAACTGGTTGTTATCGTAGTTTAACAAAGAATTTGCATAGCTAAACCCTCTACCTCTGGCGAAGTTGCTTTGGTAACCTACACGAATTGATATGTTATTGGTGGGTTGGTAAGAGAAATTACCTTGTATGTTAATGTTGTATGAGGCAACATTCTGACGTTGGTCGACTTTTACCAAATCACCTTTCGTTAAAAACTCACCTGAGGGAACAAAACCGCCAGTTGCAGTTCTTGTTAATGGATTTGCTTCAATGCGCGCTTGGGCAGCATCGCTTGCACGATAGGTATCAACAACCGGTAATCTACCGTCTAGTTGATAAACACCGCTACCCGCAAATGAAAAACCTAATAGTACACGTTCTTTTTCTTGCTTGCCTTTATTGGCAATTAATAATGGACCTGAAATAAACCCTTGAAATTCGTTGTAGTTCGAATTGTCGCCTGCCCATGAATAAAAAGGAGATGAGGTAATAAATTCAAAAGAACGCATCCAAAGTCGCGAAGGAGCTTTGGTATTGATTGCAATAACCCCACCTGTAAAGTCACCATACTGTGCTGGTGTACCACTGGTAATTACCTGAATTTGGTCAATGGCATTTTGTGGGATGGTAACACTACTGTTACCTTGCACACGCACACCATCAATGTAGTATGCAGTACCATCAGCACGGGCACCTCTAATTGACGGAACAGCTCCTGCTCTCGCATCAACACCGGCAAACGTATTTGCAACCATGTTGGCATTACGTTGTGGTAAACGCATAATTTCTTCTGCCGTTCTTGTTCCACCACCTTTACCTTCGCGGTCAACAAGCACTTTTTTACTCTTAACCACAACTGTTTCCAACTCTTTACCTCCTGGAGTTAACGAAATGTTTTGATAAGTTGCTTGGTCACTAATTACACTAATTCCACTTATTGACTGACTTTGATATCCTAAGTAAGATACTTCAAGTGTGTAATCACCGGGTTGTAGCGGTTTAATAATAAAATCACCTTCTTCATCAGATTTTACCTGAGACTTGATGATACCATTCAACTTCAACTGAATGCTGGCAAACTCAACAGGCTTTTTTGTTTTGCTGTCGATGATTTTACCACGGAGCTCGCCCAGTTGCGACTGCGCGTTAGCTATAACGCATATAGCCATTAGCGCAACTAAAAAACTGTATACCTTTTTCATTAATTAATAATTTTTCGGTTTTAGTGTAATTCCTACAAGTTGGTAAATTAAGGGAATTTGGTTTAATTAATCAAAACATTACATTAACATAACTACCTAACTTACTGAGTCGGTTAAATTTATATCTATTATTTTTTTTAATAATACTGCAGATATCTTGTAATATGACTCTTTTGTCCACCCTGCAACGTGTGGTGAAAGTACCGTTTTATCACTTCCTGCAATGTGTTTAAACCATATTTTTTCTCTATCGCTCATATTATTTATTTTTTCATTTTCTAAAACATCAAAACCGGCACCTTTAATTATTCCGCTTTCTATTGCTTTTACTAAATCATTCATAACAACTACCTCTCCCCTGCACATGTTAAATATCCAAATAGGTTTTGCAAATTTTTGCAAATATTTAGCATCTACCATTCCTTTTGTTTCATCCGTTAAGGGCACATGAAGTGTTAAAACATCTGCTTGCGAAAAAATCTCATTCATATCAGATTCTTTTGCAAAGTTGTTTGAGTAGTTAATTAGATACTTATCGTATGTTAAAACCCGCACATCAAACCCGCTTAATTTTTTAGCTACAGCTTTTCCCGTATTACCAAACCCAACTATAGCAATGGTTTTACCGCTTAGCTCTTCCCCCCTATTGTCTTCTCTATCCCAAATACCCGCTCTAACTTCTTTGTCTGCTTTGTTAATTTTAGCAAACAAACCAAGCATCATACCAATTGTATGTTCACCAACGGCATCGGCATTGGCTTCACCGGCATTAAACACTTTTATGCCTCTGGCAGCAGCAGCTATTTCGTCAATGTTATCTAACCCGGCCCCTGCTCGTGCAATAAATTTTAACTCGGGAGCTGCATTTATAACTTCTGTATCAATCAAGGTTTTAGTTCTTACTACCAAACCAGTTGCTGTTGTTACATGATGTAAAAGATCGTTGCGGGTTGCCATTGGCATGTATTTAACTTCATAACCAATTTGGGCTAAACCATCCAAAAGCATTTCATGAACATCATCAATAATTAAAACCTGTCTGTTTATTGTCATGCTTATTTAATGTATTAGTAATTTTTTTTTGATGAATGGTTGCACCCATGGTTAAACTTATAGTGAAGTATACATCAATCTCCCTATGGTAAAGTATATGGCAAGACCTAATAAATCATTAGTAGTTGTGATAAACGGCCCTGTAGCGATGGCTGGATCGATTTTCATTTTGTGCAATACCATAGGTATAAATGTTCCGAGTACAGAAGCAAAAATAATTACACTAAACAAGGCTACGCTCACTGTTATGCTTAAATCAAATGAATGTGCAAATGCTGCATTGTATGCAAATAACAAAACCGAACATATTAGTCCGTTTAATAAGGCCACTCGTAACTCTTTTAATATTTTTGAAGCAATATTTTGCGTACCTAAAGTATCGTTAGCTAAACCTTGAACCACAATTGCCGAAGATTGTACCCCTACATTACCACCCATAGCAGCAATTAGCGGCATAAAGAAGGCCATCTCGGGGTGAATTTTCAGGGTGCCTTCATATATTTCTATAAATCGCGATGAACCAATGCCGCCCAACAAACCTATTAGTAACCAAGGCAAACGAGCCCTTGACAGTACCCAAACTTTATCAGTTGCATCAACGTTTTCGGTAATACCCGACATTAATTGGTAATCCTCATTGGCTTCTTCTTTTATCACTTCCACCACATCATCAACCGTAATTCTACCCACCAATTGACCTAGCGCATTAACAACAGGAAGAACCACTAAGTCGTACTTTTCAAACAAATTGGCAATGGCTTCGCTATCAGTAGAAGTTGAAACCGAAATCACTTCTTTGTTTGATACATCCTGCAACTTGGCATCAGGATGAGAAAGTATAAGATTTTTTAGGGTTATTAATCCCACCAAACGTTCAAACTTATCGGTTACATAAACCACATAAATAGAGTCTACATCTTCTGCTTGTCGTCTGATTTCATCAATACATTGTCTAACAGTCCAGTTATCATTGGCCTTAACCAACTCCACGGCCATTAAACTTCCGGCTGTGTACTCATCGTAACTCATCAACGAAAGTAAGCTTGAAGCAAACTCAATATCTGCCAAATAAGATATTACTTCCTCTTTTTCCTTTACAGCCAAATGACTAAGCACATATGCGGCATCATCACTATCCATAAACTGTACAAACTTATCTGCAATTTCTTTGGGTTGATAAGTAGCCAGAAAACGTGCTCTGATGTCGTCTTCCATTTCAACCAATACTTTTACCGCCTTATCAGAATCAATACACAACATGACCTGACGCGATTCGCTCGTATCAAGCTTATCCAACAAATCAGCAACATCTTGCGCATAGATGTGCTGCAGTTGTTGTTGCAACTCATCCAACAAATCATTTGCTATAATTTGTTTGATTTGTTTTATGAAACCGGCATCAATTAATGTTGTTTCCATGTTTAATAACCAAGTTGGTTAATGCTATAAAATCTTTTACACCAAGTTGCTCTGCACGTTTATCGGCATAACCACTCGGTTGCAAAATAGCATCTTCAACCCCAAATTGCGAAATAGCATTGCGTAATTTTTTTCTTCGTTGATTAAAGGCTGCTTTTACCACCCTGAATAGCATTTTTTCATTAATATCAGGTGCCTCTGCTTTACGTACCATGCGCATCACTCCTGATTTAACCTTAGGTGGTGGTGTAAATACATGCTCCGGCACGGTAAACAAATACTCCAAATCGTAATAGGCTTGGGCCAATACACTTAAAATACCGTACTCTTTACCTCCCGGCCCCGAACAAATTCTTTCAGCCACTTCTTTTTGAAACATGCCGGCCATAATGGGTATTTGATTACGATACTCTAACACTTTAAAAACTATTTGGGTTGAAATATTATATGGAAAGTTACCAATTACAGCAAACTCTTCCTTAAATAATTCGCTAGGTTTTATTTGCAAAAAATCGCCTTGAATGAGCCTTGGCGCCAAATCCGGGTAGTGCTGTTTCAGGTAATTGATGGATTCGTTATCAATATCAATGGCATAGAGTGTTATCGGCTTTTGAAGCAAGTACTTGGTAAGCACACCCATTCCGGGACCAATTTCAAGTACCTGTTTTGCTTCACATTTGTTCATCAATCCATCAACAATGTTAGATGCAATTTGCTCGTCATTTAAGAAATGTTGGCCTAAATGTTTCTTTGCCTTTACCTGTTCGTGCCTCATGTTGCAAATAGAACAAATTTTACGCATTTATCCTTCCTTATTTGCATGTGAGTTTTTTTTATAGATTTGCTGCTATTAGTAACACATACCATGCACACAACAATTCAGTTAAAAAACAAAAACAGTAATAATAAGTCGGTACTTTATTTAGCAAACAAAAAAACGGATTGGAAATCGTTATCGTTTGATAAAAAAGAAATTGACTACATCAACAAAAAAATAGCAGCTAAAGAAAATTTAATTCTTGTAAATCAACTTACCCGATTAGCCTACATTCAATTAATAGAAGAGGTTGAAAGCAAAGACGAGCCACAACAACTTGAAATGTTACGTGGTGCTGGTAATAAGGTTTGTACCGCTGTTAATGCTCACAAGTATGCCGATTTAGAATTACAATCTTTAGTAGGAAATGATGAATTACTTTTAGCTATTGCCGAAGGTTGTGCATTGAGTAATTATCAATTTATAAAATATAAAAGCGAGCAAGATTTAAACTCGCTTAAAAATATTGTTATCGTATCAACCCTAATTAAAAAACCAGCTGTAACAGAGTTGGAAATTTTAGTTGATGCAGTGTGCAAAGCGCGTAATTTGGTTAACGAACCACAAAGCCATTTAAATGCAATTGGTTTTGCAGATGAGATGAAAAAAATGGGAAAAGCAGCTTCGTTTAAAGTTGAGATTTTAAACAAAAAACAAATTGAAGCGCTTAAAATGGGTGGATTATTGGCGGTAAACAAAGGCAGTCAAACCCCACCTACTTTTACCATTATGGAGTACAAACCTAAAAAAGCTATCAATAAAAAACCTATTGTATTGGTAGGTAAAGGTGTGGTGTATGATACGGGCGGATTAAGTTTGAAGCCAACAGCAGGCATGGACACCATGAAGTGTGATATGGCAGGAGGTGCTTTAGTTGCAGCCACCATGTATGCAGTTGCAAAAGCACAGTTAAATGTACATGTTATTGCCTTGGTTCCGGCCACAGATAACCGCCCGGGAGAAAATGCATACGCACCAGGTGATGTGATTAAAATGTATGATGGTAAGACTGTTGAAATGCTTAATGCTGATGCAGAAGGAAGAATGATTTTAGCAGATGCATTGGCTTACGCTAAAAAGTACAAACCAGAATTGGTTATGGATTTTGCTACGTTAACCGGTGCCGCAGCAGCAGCAATTGGAAGTTACGGAATTGTGTGTATGGGCACCGCTGATGAAGCGACCAAACTAAATTTAAAATTGTGCGGTAACCAAGTGCATGAACGTTTGGTTGAGTTTCCGTTTTGGGATGATTATGCCAAATTATTAAAAAGTGATATTGCTGATATGAAAAACATTGGCGGACCTGTTGCCGGTGCTATTACTGCCGGTAAATTTTTAGAAAAATTTGTAGATTATCCTTGGATGCATTTTGATATTGCAGGACCGGCATACAACAGCGCTGCCGACAGCTACCGCCCGAAAAACGGTACAGGTGTTGGTGTTAGATTAATGTTTCAATTTTTAAAAGAGTTAAGCAACTAAACGCATGAGTAAATTACCTATTATAGGCATATCGTTGGGAGATGTGAATGGCATTGGTCCTGAGGTAGTGATAAAAACATTGTTGGATAACCGCATTGCCGACTATTGTACCCCTGTTGTTTATGGTTCACCCAAGATTATTTCTTATTGGAAAAAGGCCATCAATCATCCGGATTTTAACATTCACATTATAAAAAGTATTGACCAAATCCACCATAAAAAAGCCAATATTTTGGTTTGCTGGGAAGAAGAGGTAGAAATAAAACCCGGAGAAGTAACAGAAGCCGGTGGTAAATATGCTTTTAAAAGTTTAGAAGCTGCAACCAAAGATCTTAAAGCTGGAAATATCCATGCATTGGTTACAGCACCGCTAAATAAACACAATGTAAACAACGATACACTGCCGTTTAGCGGGCATACAGAATATTTAGCACAACAAGACGGTGTAGACAATTATTTAATGATGTTGGTTTGTGATGACCTAAAAGTAGGTTTGGTTACCGGACATGTACCTTTAAAAGATGTTGCATCCAAAATAAGTGTTGAAAGCATTTTGCGTAAGTTAAAAACCATGCAACAAAGCTTACAAAAAGATTTCAGCATTGTTAAACCTAAAATTGCTGTACTGGGTTTAAATCCTCATGCAGGTGACAATGGCTTATTAGGTAACGAAGATAAAGACATTATTGCCGTTGCCTGTGCTAAAGCGCAAGAAGGCGGTTTATTGGCTTATGGCCCGTATCCTTCTGACGGCTTTTTTGGTGCCCGTCAGTACCAAAAATTTGATGCAGTTTTGGCCATGTACCACGACCAAGGTTTAATACCTTTTAAATTTTTAGGATTTGAAAATGGTGTCAATTTCACTGCCGGTTTAAGCTTTATTCGTACCAGCCCCGACCATGGAACCGCATACGACATAGCAGGGAAAAACAAAGCAGACGAAAGCAGTTTTAGAAATGCATTTTATGCGGCTATTGATTTGGTAAGAACAAGAAACGAAAACTTTAAATTAAGTGACGATTTTCTTCCTTTTACCCAACATCGCAAAGAGCGTTTCAGAATAGATTTTTAATAAAAGAAACTCACAACAAAAAGGCCGACTCTTTATAAGAATCGGCCTTTTTGTTATCAATACTATTTTAGTTTTTAGTTAACTTCTTAAGATCTTCTATATCACCATCAAATACGTTAAAATCAACACCGCCCCGTATACCATTTACACGGCCTCGGTCGCTATGCTGCCAAAAATGCCAACCCGATAATTTATCTTTCAAATCAGGTGTGCGGTAATGAGCAATCCAAAGTGGATACTTCTTAAATTCGGCACCGGTTAACATGGTTTTATAAAAACCATAATTGGTGTATATGATAGGTTTCACCCCATATTGTTTTTCAACCAACACCAACCAACGTTTTAAGTTTTTCTTCAATACAGCACGATTACCACCACCGTACATTTCAATATCAAGTACAGGAGCTAAATCACCCTTTTCTAGTTTTGGAACCTGCTTAAAAAACAACCTCGCTTGTTCATCAGCTGTAAGGTGTGGGCGATAGAAGTGATAAGCACCACGCATAATACCGGCATTCTTACACTCTTTCCAATTCGATTTAAAATATTCATCAACCACAGTGCGTCCTTCACTTGCTTTAATAAAAGCAAACTGAATTGATACGTCTTTGTGTTTCATTTTACTTACCGCCTCCCAATCGATGTTACGTTGGTGACGAGAAACATCAATACCATGCAAATCATACTCACCCGGTAAATCAATACCAAATGTTGGGTATGAAGGTGAACTCATTTTAATGGCATTGGCAATGCCTTTTACAGTGCCATTACTTAATAAATATACGGCACCGGTTCCAACTGCCAAGGTAAGTGCTGATCCAAATAATATTTTTCGGGTTTTAATCATATTTCTCTCGCGTTTCAAAGTCCGAATATAAAACGTAAAAATGTTAAAAATGTGCACAACATGTTAATATTTTACACAAAGCTCAATTACCAGTCCATAATTTAGTACAATCCCAAAATTGCATCTTGATAATGAGGCTGAAATTATTTTTTGTTTGCAAAAGTAAGGTTTTTATTTTTTTATTTTTACATTTGCAGCCCGTTAATCATAAAATGGCGGGATAGCTCTCCCGAAGGTTTTGGATGGTTAGAGCGTAGGATTCATATCCGTCAGTTGACTGATGTCAGTTACGATTCTGGAACAAATCGAAAAAATAAGGCGGGATAGCTCAGATGGTTAGAGCGTAGGATTCATAACCCTAAGGTCGGCAGTTCGATTCTGCTTCCCGCTACAAAAACTAAAGTCGTTCATTTGAACGACTTTTTTTATTTTAGCCTATCAATATGTATACCGTTTATGTTTTATATGCTAATTCTTGGGGGAAGATTTACGTTGGTTATACCAGTAACCTAATAAATAGATTCCACTCTCATAACAAGCTTGCCAATAAAGGATACACAAGTAAATTCAGACCTTGGGTAGTGATTTACACTGAAGATTTTAATGATAAAGAGTCGGCAATCAAAAGAGAAAAGGAACTAAAGTCCTCTAGGGGTAGGGCATTTTTAAAAACCGAAATCATACCTATCATGAAAAGCGTAGGATTCATATCCGTCAGCTGACGGACGGCAGTTCGATTCTGCTTCCCGCTACAAAAACTAAAGTCGTTCATTTGAACGACTTTTTTATTTTAGCCTATCAATACGTATACTGTTTATGTTTTATATGCTAATTCTTGGGGGAAGATTTACGTTGGTTATACCAGTAACCTAATAAATAGATTCCACTCTCATAACAAGCTTGCCAATAAAAGATACACGAGTAAATTCAGACCTTGGGTAGTGATTTACACTGAATTTTTTAATGATAAAGAGTCGGCTATCAAAAGAGAAAAGGAACTAAAGTCCTCAAGGGGCAGGGCATTTTTAAAAACCGAAATCATACCTATTATGAAAAGCGTAGGATTCATATCAGTCGGTTGACTGACTAAAGTCCTCTACTGACGGACGGCAGTTCGATTCTGCTTCCCGCTACAAAAACTAAAGTCGTTCTTTTGAACGACTTTTTTATTTTAACACCCGAAGTAAATACTACACTAATTTTCAGGTTACGAAATTTCAGTGTTCATTTTTTCTCGAACACCTTATTTTACCCTACCAGCCGTTTAAACAAGGCGTCTATATAGAATATTCATTATTATTTTTTTGATTGTAAAAATCCATGGCTTAATTCATCTCGTAAATGGATGCACACTTAAAACTAAAATATCATGAAAAAATCAATTAAATCATTAGCCCTTGCATTGGGATTATTCGTTTCATCAACCATAACTGTACTGGCGCAAAACAACGTTGTTGTTGGTGGTGAGGTGATGTATCCAAAGAAAAACATTGTAGAAAACGCAGTTAATTCTAAAGACCACACCACTTTGGTTGCTGCGGTAAAAGCAGCAGGACTGGTTGAAACCCTACAAAGTGCCGGGCCATTTACCGTTTTTGCTCCCACCAATGACGCTTTTGCAAAATTGCCGGAAGGTACTGTGGCTTCTTTGCTGAAGTCGGAAAACAAAGCGCTACTTGTTAAAATACTTACGTATCATGTTTTAGCGGGTAAGTTGGATGCGAACGAGTTGATGAAAAAAATAAAATCATCGGGCGGAAAAGCCACTTTAAAAACTGTTGCAGGAGGTACTTTAACCGCAATGATGAACGGGGATAAAAACATTATGCTAAAAGATGAGAAAGGTAATTCGTTTAACATTACCATTTATGATGTTTATCAAAGCAATGGTGTTATTCATGTTATTGACCAAGTAGCCATGCCGAACTAAACAAACATTATTGACAAGAAAAAGCTCCAATTGGAGCTTTTTCTTATTCTTCATTATCGTAATATATTTTATAGAATTTACGCCCGTTGTCATCTTCACCTCGCTCAATTAAATTTCGATTACCATGAATGTATATGTGGAAATTTTTATCCAATTTTAAAACACTTTTAAAAATACGAGCTTGCTTTTTTACGGCTTGTGTATTGATGTCAAAACCATCTGCCATGTCCAAGTCACCATCATTTTGCATGGTTTGTTTAAAAGAATTGAAAGAGTTAATGACAGTACTGTCTTCAAATACCGATGCCGCAAAATCTTCGGCCACAAATCGTTCATTCTCTTTAAAATAATTAACCGACTTATTTAACAAGTCTATTTGATCTGCTTTGGTTACCTCAAATTCTTCTGTTAGTTGCTGTGTAACGTAAGCTTTTGCTACATTTAAAAAGTTTCGGGTATAGTTGTAATCATCGGCACATGTTTTTACTTGCAAAAAATCGTCTTTCCAATAAAAGGCTTCTGCACCGCGTCCTGCTTTATCAACAATCGCAACCTTATAACCTTGTTCTTGGTTCAGGTTTAAAATAATACATCCTTTGTCCAACTTATCAATATTAATACCCTCATCGGCATTAATACTGTATTCTTTTCCTTTCCGCTTTGTTTTTAAAAACGGTTCTTTGTGTTCAGATTTAAATATTCCAATCGCATTGCAAATATTATCGCCCAACTTAACATGGCTTATGTATGCCACATATAAATCGCCATCTTTTATGTTTGGATGATTGGTGCACTCAAACAGATGTTTAGCAATATTTATGGTTTGTAAATGGAAAGAGGATGTTTGATTAAAAATTTGTTGGGCAAAAGAATAAACAGGATTTAAGTTTACATCATCATTGCTAGATGTAAATTGCCAAAACTCTTGTTGTGTAAATGGTTTTAGAAAATAATGCTGTAGGAGGGCAATCAAACTTTCATCATTAACCTCCAAGCTATCAGCTGAAGCATAAAGCTGCCCGCCATTGTTTTTATTGCCAACTTCATGTACACTTAACTGTTCAAGGTTGCTCGTAAAAAAATCCATGCTCATGGCAGCAAAGTACATTTCATTGATGGGATGCTATCCACAAGTTTTCGGCAATGGTTTTAACTATTTAATGCCAGTTATTTAGGCTGGTTATTATTTAGCAGAAGGCGATTCAGGCCATGTTTCCTCTTCGGTTATTTCTTCGTCTTTGTCAGCGTCATCAGTGCCCTTTTTCTTAAACCTTTCTTTTAATTTTATGGCCCATTTTTTCAAGAAAGAGTCTTCGCCTTTGGTTAAATCTTGAAACAAGCTACTCGCTAAAATACTGGTTAAAACACGGTATAAAAAACCACTGCGTTTAAATATAAATTCTTCCAATAAAAATGTTCCGGCAAAGCTGGCTATTCCTCCAACAATTGGATTACTCATTCCCGATTTATCCCCACCCATCAATTCATTAAATCCACGCTTAATAATATTGGCCGGTTTCATAGATTCAACAAAGTCATTGAAATCCGATTTCAAGTGTTTTACCTGCTCTTCTTTTTTTAACTCCAGCAATAACAACTGCTTTTCGAGTTCTACAATATTTTTGGCCATGTTACTCCGTTGTTAGTTTTATGATTAAATTTTGAATAGGACGAACCACCAAAGTATTACGTAATAGATAAACCAAAATTGCCACCAACAAGTTACCGGCCCCTACCATTAAAAATGCAAAAAAATGAGTTGTTAAAGTTGCTATAAAAAGCGCTAAACCAACATTTAAAAACAAATAAGTTACCAATAGGAACAGGGCCAACAACATGACGGCCGCAATATTACCAACAGCAGTACTTCCGTGTTTAACAGTTTGTAGTTTTATAATTTCTTTCTGGATTTCTACATAATCCTGAAGGTGATCTACAATTTCGTTAAATGCTTCTTTGGGTTGATTTTCCATAAATGCAAGTTATGTAAAAATAAGGCACGCCACCCAACATATTTAATACGATTACCTAATTTTTATCAGCTAACTTATATCCACTGTGTTTTACCAGTTTGTTGTATAATGTTTTTCTGTCAATACCCAACATTTTTGCGGCCTTGGTTTTATTAAATTTAACCTCACGCAATACCCTATTAATCGTATCGAGCTCCGCCTCTGCCGCTATGGTTTTTAGCTTGGGAATTGTATCGTTAAACTTTGCGGATTGTTGTAACGAAAAGATATCTGTTTGTTTGGTGTCAGGATTCAAAACAAGTTTAGTTCCTTGATTGAATTTTGATTCATGAATAACCTCTTGTGGAAGCTCAGTTATTTTGATCGTGTTATCATCAGTTAAAAAAGATGCACGTCTAAGTAACCAATACAATTCACCCCAATTACCAGGCCATGTGTAATTTAACAATACTCGCTCGGCTGTATCCGATATATTTTCGATACTCAAGCCATACCTTTTATTTATGCGTTGTAAAAGCAGATGAGCATTTGGCATGATGTCTTTTCTTCTATTTGCAACATTAGGTACGCCTTTGTTTACAATATTAAAAAGATTAAAAAAATCAGGCCTAAGTGCAGATCTTAATTCATCGGGATTTGTTATTGTATCACTTACTGCTACCAATTTAAAGTTAAGGGGTATGCGATTGGTGCTACCTATGCGCGTGTAATATTTTTGGTGAAAGGCACTAACAATTGCCAATTGGGATTCACTGCTAAGATGCTCAATGCCACTTAACACCAATACTCCGCCAGCAGCGCGCTCTAAAATACCGGATGTGGTTTGAAAAGCTCCGGTAAACGCTCCCTTCTCGAACCCAAACAACATGTTAAACATGTTATCCTTTAACAAGGCTGTGCAATTAAAGTGAACTAATGCCTTTGAAAAAGTTGGTTGACTTTTATAAAACTGATACGCATAAAAGTGTTTTGCTGTTTGATGTTCTCCAAGCAAAAGCAATGCATCCGTATGATCAAACTGTGACTCCAAGCTTGTTGTAAATTCAAGTAGATTGGGATCCGGATACTTATGTGTGATGAGCTCTGCCCAATTTATAAAATTTGCTTCTGATAATCGTGAGTCTTGAACTAAAATATCGTTACGCGATATAACTTGTACCAGTGTTTCCTCCTTTGTCTGGTTAATAACAGCCAATAATTCATTACTCACAACAGGTTTCATGATAATGTCACTCACCCCGACTGAAGATAACATTGAACATTGTTTTACACCCTGAAGATTTGAGAGCAATAAAACAATTAAATGCGGTTGTATCCCTTTTAGTTGACGGATAAAACCACTTACATCCATTTGCCCCATGGCATAATCACAAAGCACATAATCATACCTTTCTACTAGAGCATCTAATGCTTGTTGAGGTGTATTGGCTAAAGTTACACTAAAACCCTTCTCGATTAATATATGATTAATTTGTGTAGAAGATTCCACATCATCGTCAATAACTAATATCCTAACATTCATAATGTTTACTCAATTTGTGTTTTAATTAAAAAAGCTAAAGATTAAAACCAAATTAAATAATTTCTTTCTAAACAACAAATATTGCGTTGGGCAACCTTGTTACCAAGAAGTTAGCATTACACTAAAACCCATCCAACGTAAGTGTAAATATCCACTCTTATTGAATCAATACATTGATTAAGTATATGTTCAACTTTAAGTAAATCCATACCGGGTAATGCCGTTAGTCTTGTTCGCATGGTATTTCTCTGAATGTCAATGTGAATACGAGCCTGCTCCAATGTTATTTCGTCCATATCTTTCATTTGTTTTATCCACTTCAACATTAAAATAAAACTATCCAACTCAGCCGCCAATAAAGGTTTCAGGTGGTCCCAGTCGTTTAGTTTAAACGCTTCGCATTGGGCAATCATTTTTTTGTACATTTGCGAAGTATAGAGCTTAGATTTGGGGCTGAACATCATATTGTTTTCAAAATAAACTGATGCCCGAACGCTGAACAATACGCTAGATAGCGTAGATGTAGCAAAGGATTTATACATTTTTTGACGAATACGCTTGTTATTATTTGAAATAGGCATATCTTTGCCGTCCTTTTAACAATATAAATTTATACAAACATGTTTGCAATAGTGGAAATCGCTGGCCAACAGTTCAAAGTAGAAAAAGACCAAACTCTTTACGTACACAGGTTACAACAAGAGGAAGGCGCCAGCATTGAACTTAACAATGTGTTGCTTGTAAGCAACAACGGATCAGTAAAAGTAGGGGCTCCTTCGGTAGCCGGTGCTAACGTAAAAGCCAAAGTGTTAACGCACTTAAAAGGCGACAAAGTAATCGTTTTCAAAAAGAAACGTAGAAAAGGTTACAGAAAGAAAAACGGTCACCGTCAATCTTTTACTAAAATCCAAATCGAAGCTATAAACGCTTAATTTTAAATTTTTAAACCGATTAATAACTAAATACAATGGCACACAAAAAAGGTGTTGGTAGTTCAAAGAACGGTCGCGAGTCGCACAGTAAGCGTCTTGGCGTGAAAATTTTCGGTGGTCAGTTTGCTACAGCCGGTAACATTATCGTTCGCCAACGTGGCACAAAACATCATCCCGGTGATAACGTAGGTATCGGTAGAGATCATACCTTGTTCGCACTAATTGATGGTAAAGTAGTTTTCAAAAAGAAAGCTGACAACAGATCATACGTTTCTGTAGCTCCTAAAGCTGAAGCATAGTAACTAAAAGAAGTTTTACTTAAAAGGCCGAACAAGCATGCTTGTTCGGCCTTTTTTTATTACCAATCCTTACCGGAGGTTGAAAATCCTCTATGGCGTAACATTTTCCATACTTATCTTTTCATCACCCGGCTGATAAGGCACATAGGTTATAATCAACTGAAACATTTCGTCCGTAGTTTTCATACTGCCTTCGCGCTCCCTGATTTCTTGCGGTGGGTTAAAAGGATTATTGGGGTTTGATGCGGTGTTATCATAAACGCCTTCCACGTGAATGGTGGTTCCTCTTGGCAGCTTTAACAATGTTTTAAATTGATAAAAATACTGCCACCTAAAATCCCAATTGTTTATCCTAATCAATGGAATGGTATCGCCACTTGGTTTGATGGCGTATGCCAAAAAACTTTTGCCGATAAGGTGCATATGAGGCACAATGCTTACAATGGAGATATCATCGGGCATAGAGGCTTTTATGGTAAATTTTTTAACCTCGTTTGGTGGGACTATTAACTCAGGCACAACAGGGGTAATTCCTAATGTACCTATTTGAAATTCACTAACAGGTCGTTTGGGAGGAGTGGCACTAAAATAGATTTTAAAATACGAAGAGTCGTATGCATCAACCGGTGTTGGACCAAAATGCATATCATTTAAATAAAACGCGCCTTTCTTACTTATCTTATACCCTCCTATTTCTTTAGGATACAAGCTAAACAAAGCTCCGGGCAAGTAGTTACTTACACTTGGAGTCAAGGCCGGATATGTCCCGTCATCATGAAGTAAACCTAACTCTCGGTGTATTTTAGTGCTTTGCGTTTGGTTTTGATTTACCCAACTTCTACCCTCGTTTAAATTCTTTTTCTTGGCCGGATTAAATTGAACCAAATGGCCATTCATGTGGTGCACCAAACGTTTATTACCGCACACAAACTCGATGGCCCGTACAAAAGTATCTTGTACAATTTCGTAAGGTATTTTCATCACCGTGAACAAGTCGGTATTGTTACCCGGTATTTTTATTACCGGAACTTTTACAATTAAATCAGGTTTCCCAAGTTTTAAATCTGTACTTACTAATTCAGGAATTTTTAAACTACCGGTATCACCGGGTAAAAGCCCTTCATCAACCCAACGCTTAATTAAATTAATTTGGGCATCGGTTAGATACATTTCGTTTGCAAAATTACTATAGGTAGGATCGGCAGGCCAAGGTGGCATGATACGATGTTCGGTCACATACTTAATAAGTTTAGCTCGTTTAGCCACATCGTGGTAAGATGTCAGGGTAAACGGTCCTGCCTCACCTTGTTGGTGACACTTGGTGCAATTGGTATATATAATTGGTGCAATGTGTTCGGCAAAAGTTACAGGCCCTGTTATTTCATTTGTTGATGATGACTGCCCACCACAACTAACCAACAACATACCAAAAATAATGGCATGCAGTATTGCATATTTTTTTACTCTATAAAACATCCTACCGCTTTGGTCTTTTTAATTTTAACAGGTTTATTATTCAGTACCGATTCTATCGCATCAACTAAGTCATGTGCCGTAATTACCGTTCTTTTCTTACCCAACTCATAAGCCCAATTATCAATTCTTCCGCTGTATAAAATCACCCCTTTGGGATTAACTAAAAAAACTTCAGGAGTAATTGTAGCACCTAATTTTTTACCCAATCTATTTGCTGAATCGCGCACCAAATTTAAATTGGATTTATAATTGCGTTTATACTTTAAAATATCATCCACAGAAAAGTCTCTAGTAGGAACAACACCCATAAAATCAACACCTTTTACATTATACTTTTTAATAAGTTGGTTAATGGTTAAAGTATAGCTTTGGCAAAGTGGACACTCGGGAGATATAAAAAAAATAGCGGTTGCCTTATACTTGTGAAGTTGATTCAACTTAAATGTATTACCTTTTAAATCTAACAAAGGAACATTTTGGATACCGTTTTGTGCGGTAAAACCAAACAGCATAAAACAACTGATGATGAAAATGATTTGCTTTTTAATCACCTTACAAACTTAATAAAATACCTTTACGTATATGCATGGAAACATTAATCAACAGCAATTGTTATTTACCTATGAAATCAATAAATAAAGCCATTATATTGGTTGCAATATTTGCCGCAGGTACTCTTTTAGCGTGCGGAAAAACCAAACCAAAATCTAACAACATGACAAGCACTACAATAAATAACGACATAACTAAACCCGACTCGGCCACTGCCACTTTTGGTGCAGGATGTTTTTGGTGTGTGGAAGCCGTTTTTCAGCAGCTGGAAGGAGTGGATACCATAATAAGTGGATACTGCGGTGGTGATGTACCAAACCCAACCTACCGTGAGGTTTGTTATGGCAATACCGGCCATGCCGAGGTTTGCCGCATCGTGTATAACCCTCAAAAAATAACCTATAACGACTTGTTGCAAGCCTTATTTATGAGCCATGACCCAACCACTTTAAACCAACAAGGCGCAGATAAAGGCACACAATACCGCTCTGTTGTTTTTTACCATAACGATGAACAAAAAGCGGAAGCAGAAAAAGTTATCGCCCAACTAAAAGAAGCCAAAGTTTTTGACTCGCCTATTGTAACTGAAGTAAGCCCTTTACAAACATTTTATGTGGCCGAAGACTACCACCAAAATTACTACAACCAAAATGGTGAAGAAGGGTATTGCAGGATTGTAATTAAACCTAAATTGGAAAAATTCAGGAAGGTGTTTGCTGACAAGTTAAAACAAAAAACAACCTATCCACAAGAATAGCAGACTGAACTATTGTACACATAAAATGATACCGTATCAATGACTAACAAAGGAAAAGTGTCACGTTTCAAGCCATTAAGGCGAGTTTTTTGAACCAAAACTAACGTTGATATCATTGTGTAAACCTTTTTATGTCAACATTGCGTTGTATTGTAAATGGAATTATATTTGAATTGTAGCAACAACAATTTAAGAGTTGGAGAAAACAAATTATGGAAGCTAAATTTTCACCACGCGTAAAAGATGTAATCAGTTATAGCCGAGAAGAAGCTATACGTTTAGGTCATGATTACATTGGCACAGAACACCTATTATTGGGATTGGTTCGTGAGGGTGATGGAAAAGCCATCCGCACGTTAAAAGCCCTTGACGTGGACATTATCCGATTGAAAAAAACTATTGAGGACGCTATAAAAGGCACTGCCAATAACAATACCAATCTGGTTAATATCCCATTAACTAAACAAGCCGAAAAGGTATTAAAGATTACCTACCTCGAAGCTAAAATTTTTAAAACCGATATTATTGGCACCGAACATTTATTGTTGTCGGTATTGCGTGATGAGGACAACTTAGCCTCACAAATTTTATCGCAATATGGCATTAGCTACGACATCTTTAAATCGGCCGTTGAAAATAATATCTCAGATGTAAAAAATGAGATGAGTGCAGATACTCCAGAAGATGATTTTTACCGCGAGGAATCTCGCAAACCAACGGAGCCGGCAAGAAAAACCGATAATAAATCTAAAACCCCCGTGTTGGATAATTTTGGTCGTGATTTAACCAAAAGCGCTGAAGAAGGGAAGCTAGATCCTATTGTAGGACGTGAAAAAGAAATTGAACGTGTTTCGCAAATTTTAAGTCGCAGAAAGAAAAACAACCCTGTACTTATTGGTGAGCCAGGAGTTGGTAAAACAGCCATTGCAGAAG
>DITN01000036.1 GCA_002422865.1 Bacteroidetes bacterium UBA6183
GGCATACGTCCGGCAACAGGATGAATCGCGTACTTAACCTCCACCCCTTCTTTTTCCAATAATTCTTCTAACTCGTGCACCACATGTTGGGCTTGTGCAACCGCTAATCCATAACCCGGTACGATGATTACTTTTTTGGCGTATTTCATCAATATAGCAGCATCGCTTGCTGTAACCTCTTTGATGGTTCCTTCAAAACTTGCTGATGTAGCTGCCGCCCCTGTTGCTCCACCACCAAAATTTCCAATTAATACATTTAACAAAGAACGGTTCATGGCCTTACACATAACAACCGTTAATAAAGTACCTGCACTACCTACCAAAATACCACCAACCAACATTACTTTGTTATCATACAAAAAGCCACCACAGGCAGCTGCAACTCCCGTAAATGAGTTAAGTAATGATATCACCACAGGCATATCTGCACCACCAATAGGCAATACAAATAAAATACCGTAAACCAACGACAATACCAATACGGCATAAAACATTTGGGCATCGGTATTTACAACAGCCATTGCAGCCAATACCAAAATTACGGCCAACAAACCAATATTAATAAACTGCTGAAAACCGAACGATTTGTCTTTTACCTTACCACTTAGTTTACCCCAAGCGATGATACTTCCCGCAAACGAAACAGAACCTATAATCATTCCGATAATAATGGTGGCTAACTCGCCTAATGGAACCGGTGTTTGATTTGCATCATGGGTAATGTGCTGAAACTCGATGATGGAAATAAGCATGGCACATGCACCACCCATACCATTAAATAAACTCACCATCTCGGGCATGGCCGTCATTTGTACTTTTTTAGCGGCAAGCCAACCTACAACACTTCCAACTAGTAAACCTGCAAAAATAAAAGGTAGGTTCTTAAGGTGATTACCACCCGCATCTGTATATAAAAATATGGTAGCAAATATGGCCAAGCCCATACCAAAAGCCGCAATTAAATTTCCTTTGCGCGCAGTGGCTGGGTTTCCCAAAAATTTTAACCCCAGTATAAATGTTACCGAAGCTATAAGGTAACTGATTTGTAGAATGTGTGTTTGCATTTGTTTATTTTTTAAAATTCGAAATCCGAAAATCGAAATTCGAAAGTGTTTAACTTATCATTTATTAAGACTCTTTAGAATTGAACCAAAAATCAACATTAACTCATGTGCTTCTTGAACCAGTTCAATTCTCTGTTTTTCTAAAATTGCGTTATCTTCAATATCCAAAAGCCTCAGCCAGTATTTACTCTCCTTCGATTCTTTTCTACAAATTCTAATTTTCATCAACTTGTCTTTGTCACCTAAACTGTCATTTGCCTCAATGTAGTTTGCACCGACAGATCCAGATGAACGTGTTAACTGTTTTCCATCTTCAAAGTTGTTAACATTACGAGGCAACTTTTTAATCAACGCCCTAACCCTAAGTGCAAATGAAAATGTTCTATCCTCTAAATCGTATACAATGTTTCTTGAATCGCTGGTCATGTTATACTTTTCTTTTGGTCATAAATATTGGTGCTGTTCTGGTTGATGCTATTTGTTTTCAACCAATGTTTTCATAATGCCAAACTTCCCTTTTCGAATTTCGAATTTTAGATTTCGATTTTCTTGAGTTACTTTCTCTTCTTAAACATCTCCAGCATCCTATCGGTAACCACAAAACCACCAACAACGTTGAGTGTACCAAGTATAACGGCTAAAAATCCTAGTATTAAAGAAACAAAATGTTCGGCCTGACCCATCACTATAATTGAACCGATAATTACTACGCCATGTATGGCATTAGCACCGCTCATTAAGGGTGTATGCAAAACAGATGGCACATGACCAATAATTTCAACTCCCACAAAAATCATGAGGATGATGAGGTAGATGAGTTCCATGTTTTCTGTAAAAACAGATAAGAAATTTTCCATATAATTTGTGTTTATGCTGTTGCTGTTTGTAATGAAGGGTGAACTATTTTACCTTGATGAGTAATTAAGGTTCCCTTTGTTATTTCTTCTTCCAACTCCCATTTCATACCATCTTTAGATGATAGGTGAGTAAGGAAATTATAAATATTTTTCGCATAAAGCTCGCTGGCATTTTGTGCAAGCGTACTTGGCAAATTACTTTGACCAACTATGGTAACACCATGTTTGGTAACTGTTTGATCCACCTCACTCAACTCGCAATTACCACCTTGCTCCACAGCCATATCAACTATAACACTGCCCAATTTCATTAATTTAACTTGTTCTTCGGTAATTAAAACAGGGGCCTTTTTACCCGCTACCAATGCTGTAGTAATTACCAAATCAGCCTGTGCTAAACTTTTGTTTACGGCTTCTTTTTGCTTTTGCAAATAATCGGCACTTACTTCTTTTGCGTAACCACCTTCAACTTTTACACCTTCACTTTTCACTTCAATAAATTTACCGCCAAGCGATTCTACTTGTTCTTTGGTTTCTGGGCGCACATCCGTTACTTCTACCACAGCGCCCAATCTTTTGGCGGTTGCCACAGCTTGTAATCCGGCAACCCCCGCACCAAATATTAATACTTTTGATGGTGTAATTGTTCCGGCAGCAGTCATCATTAAAGGAAATATTTTACCCATTACATCAGCACCTAAAATAACTGCTTTGTAACCGGCTAAATTGTTTTGAGAACTTAACGCATCCATACTTTGCGCTCTGGAAATGCGTGGCATTGCATCCATACTAAAGGCGCTTATTTGTTGGGAAACCAAATGCTTCACCAAATCGGGATTAAACAAATGATAGATGTAAGAGATCAAAATACTACCTGTTTTCATAGCAGCAACCTCTTCTGCACTTGGTGCATTTACTTTTATAATAATATCTGCTTGTTGTAACCCTTCCGATTTATTTACAATGGTACAACCCGCATTTTTATAGGCCTCATCATCAAAATTAGAACTATACCCTGCATTGTTTTCAACCAAACAGACATAACCTTGTTTAGTAAATTGGGAGGCAACTGCCGGAGTGAGTGCCACACGTTTTTCGTTTGGCTTACTTTCTTTAAGAACAAGTATTTTCATATGTTAATCCCGTTTTTGATAAAATAAAAGTAATTAAAAGCAAACGATATATCAAAGCTATTTAATTTGCATTCGATATCATGTTAAAAATAGCATACGCAAACATATACCAGCACCCACTTCCTGAAGGGCATCGTTTTCCAATGGTGAAGTATGAATTAATTCCTAAACAGCTTTTACATCAAGGCATCATAACACCCAACAATTTGTTTGAGCCCGGCTTATGCGAAGAGTATATTATAACACTTACCCACAATTATGATTATTGGCAGGCCTTAAAAAATTGTGCATTAGATGCAAGTCATATACGCAGAATTGGTTTTCCGTTAACCCCCGAATTGGTGAAACGTGAGATATGTATTGCTCAAGGTACCATTGATTGCGCTTTGTATGCCAAACAGTTTGGCGTTGCACTTAATGTAGCCGGAGGAACCCACCATGCTTTTACCAATAAAGGTGAGGGATTTTGTTTATTAAACGATTTGGCCATTGCAGCCAATTATTTATTACACCATCAATTAAGTAAACGTATACTTATTATTGATTTGGATGTACACCAAGGAAACGGGACTGCAGAAATATTCGAACACAACCCGGCCGTTTTTACCTTTAGTATGCACGGAAAAAACAACTATCCGTTTTTTAAAGAAAAGAGCGATTTAGATATAGAACTACCTGACGGAATAAGCGGAGCGGATTATTTATTGCTTTTAAAAACACATTTACCGCAAATAATTAACGCCCATAACCCCGATTTTATATTTTATTTGAGTGGGGTTGATGTGTTGCAAACGGATAAATACGGAAAACTTAACCTTACTTTAGCTGAGTGTAAAAACCGCGATGAAGTGATTTTTGAAACTTGTAAAAATCTGAAAATACCAGTAGTAACAGCCATGGGGGGCGGTTATTCACCAAAAGTTGCAGACATTGTGAACGCACATTGCAACACATTTATTGCAGCCAACGAAACTTTTTTTTAATTATTTATCAAACACTATTGCATTTTACTATTCGGTTTCATTATTTCACGCCCCGAAAAAGCATGTTAAATATTAATTAAACGTTGCTTGACAATAAACAAAAACAATTAAATTTGTGCTACCGCAAACCTTTTTAAAGTTAAGATGACTACGCCCAAAAAAAGTACACCAGCTAAAAGCACTCCGGCAAAAAAAGGAGCTAAAACAGCAGCAAAGTCTGCCCCTAAAAAAATCGCGCCTAAAAAATCGTATGACGATGAAGATGAGGACGAAGATGATGAGATTATTGATGATGTAGATACGACAGATGCAGATGACGATGTTGATTTAGACATCGACAACATGGACGTTGATTACGACAAAGGGTTTGGTTTTGATGATGATGAAGACGATGATGATGATTTTTAAATCATCACCTCAACACATTATCTGCTAATAATAATGTCTCCTGATTCCGCGGTATTGCTTAAATGCAATGCCCGGTCAATCAGTAAAAAGCGTAATTTCACGGTATCTCCGTCATTTAACAACACGCTTGGTTCAAGAGTAGCTTCTATAGTTCCACGAATCGCCTTGTATTTCCCTTCAGGGGTCAATGGCATCACTCGCATATCTGCGCGAAGTGTATCGCCCGAAAAATCAGCAATTACATAATTGTAAGAATTGCCTTCTTTTCTTAAAAACTCAACATACAAGTTGTTGTAATAGATGTTGGTGTTTTTTCCGGTTAAAGGATCTTTAACATTGTTGTAAGGTGGCAATGTATCACCATTTTCAAGCCCTATATCACCATCACCATCTCTAAACTTTATGGAGAAAACCAGCAGGTTGGTTGAGTCACGACTGATGTAATAACTCTTTTCAAACTCTATAGATGGAATAATAGGATATATTTCACCACCTTTGCAGGCATACAGCAAAACGGCAGATAAAAATATTACTATGCTTTTTAACAAAGTTGACTTCATACAACAATCTATTGATTCAAAACTAATACATTTTGATGAATTAGCCTTACAGTTGTATTTATATCAACTTAAACACAACATTACTTTACATCAGTATGTTGCTTTAACCAACGATAAAACGGATGTAAAAAGTGTAGGCGACTTTCGTTTTTTACCCGTAAATTTTTTCAAACAACACCAAGTAACCAGCGGTAGTTTTCAACCTCAAACCATTTTCACCAGCAGTACCACAACCGGAGGAATACCCTCCAAACATTTTGTAGCTGATTTGAGTATTTACCATAAGAGCTACTTAACAGCATTCAATCAATTTTACGGCTCACCCACACAATATGTTTTTTTGTGCCTGCTACCTAATTATTTGGAAAGACAAGGGAGTAGCTTAATTGATATGGCACAGGGCTTAATTGATGCAAGCAAACAACCCGAGAGTGGTTTTTATTTGTATGATTTTGAAAAATTAGCACAAACCATTCAGCACGTTTTAAAACAGCATAAACAACTATTTTTATTAGGTGTAACTTTTGCATTGCTTGATTTTGCTGAACAGTTTCCTCTGGATTTAAAAAACACCATTGTAATGGAAACGGGAGGCATGAAAGGCCGCAAAGAAGAACAGACTCGTTTTGAGATACACGAATTTTTAAAAGACAAGTTTAAGGTGCAGCATATCCATTCGGAGTATGGTATGACGGAGTTACTCTCTCAAGCTTACTCAAAAGGTGATGGGAAATTTGTTTGTCCGCCTTGGATGAAAATTGTGATTACCGACCTGAACGATCCGTTTACATTAATGCCAACCGAGAAGGCGGGCATTATAAATGTAATTGACTTGGCAAACGTGGATAGTTGTGCGTTTATTCAAACGCAAGACCTGGGGCGATTGCTTGCTGACGGAACTTTTGAGGTATTAGGAAGAATGGACAACAGCGAGGTTCGCGGTTGTAATTTAATGTATGTGTGAGGAATTACTTAACCAAAGTAACGTTAACCGCATTTAGTCCTTTATGACCGCTTTCTACGTTAAATGTAACCTTATCGTTTTCTTTAACGGCTTCTTTTAAGCTGTTGATGTGAACAAAAACGCTATCGTTATTTACCGAATCTTTAATAAAGCCAAAACCTTTCGACTCGTTAAAAAAAGTAACAACACCGGTACGCAATGTATCTTGAGGTTCTTCCGCAGCGCGTTTAAAAACACCAATCTGCATGTCTTCTTCTTTAAATACTTTTTTCTTTTTTGGATCAGGCGGAGTATTTGTTAAGTTACCGTTCTCATCAACGTAAGCTAACATGTCTTCAAACGATTTGCCTTTATCTGAGTTGGCTTTACGTTCTTCGCGCTTTTCAGCTTTATCTTTCCTTTTCTTTTGTTTTTTTCTCTCGTTTTCTTTTTTACTGAATGTTTCTTGTGATCTACCCATTATTATTTATTTAGTGTACTTATTATGCAACGTGCATTGTACGAAGGTAGGCTAATAAACCCGAAACTTTGTGCTTTATGTTAATAATCATTAAACTAAATGATTAAGCATCAGCGCAACAAGTACTGAAAAGGCATAAAAAACCTCGAGATATACCCGAGGTTTTAATTTTTTATGGAGTAAATACCAATTAAATAGTACCACTTACCGCTTTTTGTACCAAGTCAGCTGCTTCTTTTAAAACAATAGCTGAGTATACTTTTAAGCCTGATTCGTCAATTAATTTCTTGGCTTGTTCTGCATTTGTTCCTTGTAAACGAACAATAATTGGAACAGGAATATTGCCAATTGATTTGTAAGCATCAACAACACCTTGTGCTACACGGTCGCAACGAACGATACCACCAAAAATGTTAATCAAAATAGCTTTAACATTAGGGTCTTGTAAAATGATACGGAAACCGGCTTCTACAGTAGTAGCATTTGCACTACCTCCAACATCAAGGAAGTTAGCAGGCTCTCCGCCCGATAATTTAATGATGTCCATAGTAGCCATGGCCAAACCTGCACCGTTAACCATACAACCAACGTTACCATCCAATTTAACGAAGTTTAGGTTGTGTTTACCTGCTTCTACCTCAGTAGGATCTTCTTCTGCTAAATCGCGCATGGCTGCATAATCCGGATGACGGTACAAAGCACTGTCGTCAAAACTTACTTTACCATCAACTGCTATAATTTTATCGTCAGATGTTTTTAACACCGGGTTGATTTCAAACATGGCAGAATCACTGCTATCATAAGCTTTGTATAAGGCAGAAACAAACTTAACCATTTGTTTATGTGCTTCGCCCGATAAACCAAGATTAAAAGCAATTTTACGTGCTTGAAAACCTTGTAAACCTACCATAGGATCAATGGTTTCTTTATGAATTAAGTGTGGTGTATGCTCAGCGACATGCTCAATATCCATACCTCCTTCGGTACTGTAAACAATGATATTTTTTGATTGTGAACGGTCAAGCATTACACTCATGTAAAACTCTTTAGGTTCATTAGCTCCCGGATAATAAACATCTTGAGCAACCAATACTTTACTTACAAACTTACCCTTAGGTCCTGTTTGAATGGTAACCAAAGTTCCACCCAAAATATTTCCGGCAATTTCTTTTGCCTTATCAGCGTTTTTAGCAACGGCAACACCACGTTGGTCTTTACCTTCAATGGTTCCTTTACCACGGCCACCCGCGTGTATTTGAGCCTTTACAACAACAAAATCGCTACCATATTGCTCTTTTAATTTTAGAGCAGCAGCGTGTGCTTCGTCAGCAGTTTCAGCCACTATGCCTTCTTGCACAGCAACACCAAAAGATTTTAATACTTGTTTAGCTTGATATTCGTGAATGTTCATTTTCAGAAATTTTGCAGCGAAAATAGCATTTAAAATCAGAATCAGAAATTTTTAAAATTATACGATTCAGTCATAGTTAAATCTATTATTGTTATTATTGCCATTAATGAACATGATACAGCGCTCAAACGGCATATTCTATTGGCTGCTGCTACTAATAATCAGCTACTTTTCGCTTTTCCATAAGTTGGATAGTGCACCTTTTTACATGTGGGACGAATCGTGGTATGCGTTAAACGCGCAAGAAATGCTCGAAAATGGAAAATACTTAGAGGTATTTTTATTGGGTAAACACGACCTTGGGAACTCCAAACCACCCTTTGCTTTATGGTGCATGTTACCTTTTATCAAACTGTTTGGGTTTAACGAACTTGGAGTACGATTAGCCTCCGCCATTTTTGCCTTATTAAGTACTGTTTTACTTTATGTGGTTGGGTTGAGGGTATTAAAAAACAAACTTTATGCATTAGCACTTCCACTTATTTTAGTAAGTTCAACAGGTTTTGTAAGTCAACACATTGCCCGCAGTGGTGATACCGATAGTATTTTGGCGTTTTTTATTTTAGCACAGTCCATTACCTTTTATGGATTTACAACTAAAGCAAACCAACCCAACGCACAATGGTATTTAGTGGCCACTGCCATATTATTAAGTTTAGGTTGTTTAACTAAAGGTATTGCAGGGCTATTGGTTATGCCGGGATTAATTGCTTGGGCATTTTATTCGCGAACAGTAACTTACATTGTTAAAGGTTGGGGGTTTTATGTTGGTTTAATGGTATTTATGCTTTTAGTTCCCGGATATTATTGGTACAGAAATTTGCTTACACCCGGTTACATAGATGCCATGATAAAATTTGAATTAGGTGGCAGGTTAGAACAACAAACCTATTTAAATGAAAACAAACTTCCTTTCTACTATTATTATCAAGCCTTCGTAACAGAAAACCGACTTTTAAATTGGATTTATATTTTACCTCTTGCTATCGTATACCTATTTAAAAGCGAAGCAAGTAAAGCCCGAAATTTAGGACTATTTATGGTATTTGCTTTGGCAGGCATAAGCACGTTGTTGGCATTATCATCAACAAAATTATATTGGTATGATGCTTCGTTATACCCAATCATTGCTTGTATTATTGGTTTAGCTTCGGCTTTGTTCATCACAAACAACAAACCTGCTTTCGGTTTGCTTTTTATTGTGCTGTTTCTAACACCTTACCAATACATCCTTAAAAACAATGTTTATACTAACGTGCACACCTCATTAGGAAAAATACTACATGAAATTAGGCAGGGAGCGCACAAAAATGACCATGTTTACATCCTTCATTCTGACGTTACTTTTATTGTTAATTGCTACAGTAAAAAAGACCAACTACAGGGATTTAACAATACCGTTACAAACCATGAAGACACTAATTTAACCGCAGGGAAGTATATTTTAACAACCAAAAAAGAACGTGATGTGGACGTAAATAATTTGTTTATTTTAGAAACCATTGCACGTAAAGAGGATTGTGCTTACTACAAAATAATTGCTAAAAAATGATTACTGCCCAAAATATTACCAAAGCCTACAACCAACTTCAGGTTTTAAAAGGAACTAACTTAACCATAAACGAAGGGGAAGTGGTGGCCATAGTTGGCGCAAGTGGTGCGGGAAAAACAACATTGCTTCAAATTTTAGGAACTTTAGATAAACCCGACAGCGGTAATGTGGTAATTGACGGTATTGATGTAACCAAACTATCGGCAAAAAAAATGGCCGAATTTAGAAACAGTAAAATTGGATTTATTTTCCAGTTCCATCAGCTGCTACCCGAATTTACTGCTTTAGAAAATGTTTGTTTCCCTGCTTGGATTGGCAACAAAAGTAAAGCAGAGGTTGAAACACGAGCAAAAGAATTATTGAGCTACTTAAACCTTGGAGATAGGCTACATCATAAACCGGCACAACTCTCTGGCGGAGAGCAACAACGTGTGGCAGTAGCACGTGCTTTAATGAATAAACCTGCAGTTGTTTTTGCCGATGAACCTAGTGGTAACCTCGACTCGAAAAATGCAGAAGAACTGCACGACTTGTTTTTTAAACTGAAACAAGAGTTTAACCAAACCTTTGTTATTGTTACGCACAACGAAACTTTAGCCAACCGTGCCGATAGAAAACTGGTGATGAAAGATGGCGTTATTGAACTTTAATATTACACAACTAACCTTTAAGCAACATGAAAAATTTATTGATTTTAATTGCATTATTCTCGCTTACCAGTTGCGCTTTTCATAGCGGAACATTTAACGGAAGTGCAGCCATTAACAACAACCAATTTAGGATTGCAGGCACAGCACACGGAACTGCACAAACCACACAACTTTTTGGATTAGGTGGTTTAGGTAAAGACGGCTTGGTGCAGGAAGCCAAGAAAAATATGCAAACCAAATATCCTTTACAAAAAGGAATGGCTTGGGGTAACGTAACTGTAGATTTTAAAACAACCTATGTTTTGATTGTACGCAAAACCAAGGCAATTGTTTCTGCTGATATTATCGATTTTAATCCTGCTACGATCAATGCAAATTACACAGGATTTTATACAGAAGATTCAACCTACTTTCCGGCAAGAAATATTACACCAAACATCACCCAAAATTATAATACCGACTTTAATGGAAACAGCATAAAGGTTGATGATGATGTAACTTTTAAAATAAACGGAACCCTAACTGTTGGGCGAATTATAGCCATCAACTCATACGGCATAAAGTGTAAATATGAAACACCACAAGGCAGCAAAAAAATTTACTTGTTACCTGAAGATATCAGCTTAAAATAATTGTAAGCAAACACGACAGTGCAAATTCACGAAATACTAAAACAATATTGGGGCTATGATAACTTCAGGCCATTGCAAGAGGACATTATCAACTCTGCACTGGCAGGAAACGACACGCTTGCGTTGTTGCCAACCGGTGGCGGAAAGTCTATTTGCTTTCAAGTACCGGCCATGGCAAAAGATGGTTTGTGTTTAGTTATCAGCCCGCTTATTGCATTAATGAAAGACCAAGTGGAGCAATTGCAAAAACGAGATATCCCTGCTGCGGCATTGTACAGTGGTATGAGCATTAGAGAGCAATTACTTACCATAGAAAATGCACAAAATGGTGCCTACAAATTTTTATACTTATCACCCGAAAGATTAAAAACACAAGCTTTCAGAGAGCGATTGCCTTATTTAAACTGCTCATTATTGGCTATTGATGAAGCACATTGTATTAGTCAGTGGGGTTATGATTTTAGACCTGAATATTTAATGATTGCCGAAGCAAGAGAACTGCTTAAAAATGTTCCTATTTTGGCGTTGACGGCATCCGCAACCGAAAAAGTTATTGTTGATATTCAAGACAAACTTGCCTTTAAAAAACGGAATGTTTTTGCCAAAAGTTTTACCCGCAGCAATTTAAGTTATGTGGTAAATTACACCGAGCAAAAACTAGAGCGCATGATACATGTTTTAAGCCGCGTGAAAGGAAGTGGGTTGGTGTATGTGCGTAACCGCAGACAAACACAAGAACTGGCCATGTACTTGCGAAAAAACAGAATACCGGCCGATTATTACCATGCCGGATTACCGCATTTAGTACGTGCAAAAAAACAAGAAGATTGGATTGAAAACCGCACACGCATTATTGTATGTACCAATGCTTTCGGAATGGGTATTGATAAGCCGGATGTACGTGTAGTGGTGCATTACGAAATGCCCGAATCGTTGGAGAGTTATTACCAAGAAGCCGGTCGTGCAGGGCGTGATGGCAACAAAGCATATTGTGTGTTGTTACACCACGAAGGCGATGAAGAAACTGCGCAACATAAATTAGCGCTGGCCTTTCCGCCCGAACAAGAAATTAAACGTGTATATCAAGCCTTGTGTAATTATTACAGCTTACCCGTTGGGGCCATATTGGATAAAAGTTTTGATTTTGATTTAGCCGAATTTGTACAGCGTTTTAATTTAAATGCGCAAGTAGTTTATCCGGCTTTAAAACTATTGCAACAATGCGATTTAATTGCTTTAAACGAGTCGTTTTTTGAACCCTCTAAGTTTAGATTTACAGTTAATCACAGTGAGTTGTATAAATTTCAGGTAGAGAACGAAAAGTATGATGAAATGATTAAAATACTTTTACGCAGCCATGGTGGTATGTTTGATAATTATGTACAAATAAACGAACAACAACTTGCTAAACGTATTGGTAAGGATGTAAAATTCTTGGTACAGTTTTTAATTCAACTTACCAAACTCGGCTTGGCCGATTATCAAGCACAAAAAGATAAGCCACAAATAACCTTTACTACCCAACGTATAGCAGCCGAATTAATAGATTTACGTGCGGCACTTATACAGCAACGCAAAGAAGTGGCACATGAAAAATTACAGGCCATGATTAACTATGCCAATAACATACATCGCTGCCGCAGTAAATTAATTGTAGAATATTTTAACGAGTTTGGTTCGGAAGATTGCGGTGTATGTGACGTTTGTTTGAACAGGCAAAAAGGAGATTTGAAAACAAAGGAGAGTGATGCCATACAGCAAAAAATCCAACAACTTGTATTGCAAAAACCGTTGCATGTAACTGATGTGGTAAAAGCCGTTCCCGAATATCAACCCGAAAAAGTAACTACCATTATACGTTACTTGCTAGATAATGATAAATTGCGCTACAATAACGAACATCAATTGATTTGGAACAGCAGCAAATAATATTCACCGTAACCAACGATTTAACCACCGACCAAAGGATGCAGCGCATTTGTGCTACACTGCAAAAAGCGGGTTATCAGGTAACTTTGGTTGGCCGGTTACGCTCCCATTCCATTACTTTACATCACTTATCGTTTAACCAACACCGCATAACATGCCGGTTTGAACATGGGCCATTGTTTTACCTCGAGTACAATTTAAAACTCTTTATTTTTTTATTGTTTGCTAAATGTACCATCATTAGTGCTGTTGATGCCGATACCATTTTACCTTGCACTTTAGCTGCAAAAATAAAAGGTAAAAAACTGGTGTTTGATGCCCACGAATATTTTACTGAAGTACCGGAATTATACAACCGAAACGCCATTAAAAATATCTGGCAAACACTGCTTAAAACGTGTATACCTATGGTTGATGCTTGTTATACTGTAGGACCAAAACTTGCCGAAATTTTCACCAACTTATACGGCAAAAACTTTGATGTGATTTACAATATGCCCATCAAAAAAATAGTTGAAACTACAGGTACGAAAAAAGACATTATTCTTTACCAAGGCGATTTAAATATTGGTCGTGGTATTGAGCAAACCATTACAGCCATGCAAAACATAAATGCTGAATTATGGATTGTTGGTGATGGACTATTAAAAGAGCGCATTATCGCACTAATAACAGAACTCAACTTAAGTGCTAAGGTTAAACTTTTAGGTAAGGTAACACCCGATAAATTGCACGAAATTACACAACAAGCCAAAATTGGCATCAACTTACTTAATGATGTAAGTTTAAGTTACCGATACAGCATTGCCAATAAATTTTTTGATTATGTACAGGCCGGTATTCCTTCTGTTTGTGCCAATTTTGAGGAATATCAAACCTTGAATAAACAATATGAAGTAGGGGTTTTGTGCGATGACACTGTCGGTAATATACAAGCAGCCATTAAACATTTATTAACTGATGTTTTGTATTACCAAAATTTGGTTGATAATTGCAAACAAGCCGCCAAGCATTGGCATTGGGAAACACAAGAAAAACTGCTCGTATCAATATACAACAATGTAGTGCATGGGTAAACAATTGCATGTAATTAGCTTCGATAATCCGTTTCCGCCAAATTATGGTGGCGTAATAGATGTTTACTACAAACTTAAAGCCTTATTTGAGGCCGGTATTGAAATCAATTTACATGTTTTTGAATATGGCAGGGAGCGTTCGGTGGAGTTGGAACAAATTTGTAGCAAAGTAACTTACTATCCCCGCAGAACTTTTGTTAATCCGTTTGTAGGTGCTTTACCCTATATTGTATCAACCAGAAATGATGCTACTCTTTTACAAAATCTGTTAAAAGATGAGGCCCCTATTTTATTTGAAGGATTGCACTCGTGCTATTTTTTAAGTGAGCCACTTTTGGCCAACAGGATAAAAACAGTGCGCATGCATAATATTGAGCACGACTATTACCGCAAATTAGAAGAAGTAGAAAGTAACTTTTTTAAGAAATATTTTTTTGCCAAAGAAGCCGATAGGCTTACCAAATTTGAAGAAATACTTAAGCATGCCAACCACGTGTTGGCCATTTCGCCAAACGACCAAGTAAACTTAAAAACACGCTTTAACAACATTAAATTACTACCCGCTTTCCATGCGAATAAAGAAGTGAGTACAAAAACAGGCTCAGGAAAATTTGCATTATATCATGGTAAACTAAGTGTTGGAGAGAATGATGAGGCTGCTCGTTTTTTAGTAAATGAAGTATTTAACAACATCAATATTCCTTTTATTATAGCCGGAAATAATCCTTCAACAGCGTTAAAAAAAGCAGTAGAAAATCACCCACACATACAATTATTACAACACGCATCAACAGAAGAAATTACCCAACTTACCCAAGATGCACAGGTAAATGTTTTACCCACTTTTCAGAGTACAGGTATAAAGCTAAAATTAATTAATGTATTGTACCAAGGGCGCTGGGCACTGGTAAACAATTTAATGGTAGAAAATACCGGACTGGCCGATTTATGTACCATTGCCAACACAGCTCAAAACATGAAGACGGAGTTAAAAAGACTAATGGATTTACCTTTTGATGAAATGAATTTGGCAAACAGAAAGCAAGTGTTAACCAATGCTTTTTGTAACCAAAATAATATTAAGATTTTAATTGATTTATTAAACCATTAATGTTCATGAAACACCGTTCCCGCCATCAGCATGGCCTGGTTAAAGTGTTTGGTGTCTAATCCTAAATCAATATTGTTACGATTAAAATATTCCAACATTTTTTCGGTTGGCATGTTACCCGTTAAAGTATCTGCTGCCATTGGGCAACCTCCAAAACCTTTCATGGCGCCATCAAAACGGTTACATCCACTGCTGTAAGCCGCGTGTACTTTTTCTTCCCAAGTTTCGGGTGTGGTGTGTAAATGCGCACCAAACTCAATGTGTTTAAATGCAGGAATCAAATTGCTAAACATATAGCTTATACTCTCGGGGTTGGCAATGCCAATGGTATCACTTAACGATAAAATTTTTACCCCAATTTTATCCATTTCGTTTACCCAATGCATGGCAATATCTGCGTTCCAATCATCGCCATATGGGTTACCAAATCCCATAGAAATATACACCACCAATTCTTTGTTTTTTGATAAACACAATTCTTGCATTTGTTTAACGGTATCTAAAGATTGTGAGATGCTGCTGTTGGTATTACGCTGCTGAAAAGTTTCTGAAATAGAAAAAGGAAAACCAATATACTTGATGGCATCATGCACAACGGCATCATTTGCTCCACGTACATTAGCCACAATGGCCAGTAATTTTGATTGGGTTTCACTCAAATTCAATCCGGCTAAAACTTCTGCTGTATCGCGCAATTGAGGTATAGCTTTGGGCGACACAAAACTTCCAAAATCAATGGTATCAAACCCCACTTTTAAAAGTGCATTGATGTAATCAATTTTTGTTTGTGTGGGTATAAACTCGTGTATACCTTGCATGGCATCACGCGGACATTCAATAATTTTTACCGGCATAAATAACTTATGAGTCGGCAAAATTACATCATTCTAAATCAATAGTTAAATTTTAAGCATTAAAACCATGTACTGTGTTGTTTAATAGCGTTACTTAAGAATTCAAGCAAAGTTAAATACACTAAAAAACAAGCACTTGTAAAAACTTACCGCTTAATGTTAACTTTTTGACGAGTAGCAGGTTTATGTAATTGTAAATGGTAAAGAATTTAAACTAATTTATTTACCTTTGACATCCCTTAAAATTAAGGCAATGACAGAAGAAATGAACAACTTGGAACCAACCAATTTGGTTGAAACTACCCCGACCACGCCATCAGTGCAGCCAACTGAGGCGGAAATGAATGCATTGGCTGCTGAAAACGTAGACACAGCAGACGTAACACATGGCGACAAAGATTTGGAAGCTGTTGCAGAAATGCAAGCCGAAGAACAAAACTATGCACAACTCACCAAGCAAGAATTGGTGGATTTGGCGCAAACTATTGTTAAGGAAAAAGACTTAACAGAAGCTTCGCACATTTTTAAAGTGATTAAACCCATTTTTGAACAACTGCTCGCTGACGAACGCACATTGGCCTTAAATGCCTTTGTGGAAGCAGGTGGTAACAAAGATGATTTTAGCTACAAAAGTGATGGAACACGCGAAGCATTTTACCATGCATACAAAGAATTAAAAGATAAACGATCAGCCGAACTTGCTAAACAAGAAGCTGAACGCCAAAGTAACTTAGGTAAAAAAGAAAACCTGCTTAAAGAGATTCAAAAACTACTTGACGAGGAAGAAACACCCGAAAGTTTTAAACGTTTAAAAGACTTACAAAGTGAATGGAAGCAAGTAAAAAATGTTCCAAAAGAACATATTGAACGTTTATGGGAAAGCTACCGCTTGTTGCTTGATAGATATTACGACAGACTTTCAATTAACAATGAGTTAAAAGAACTGGATCGTAGGAAAAACTTAGACCAAAAAATTGACTTAACCAAACGAGTTACAGAGTTAGCGCTTGAAACCAACATCAACAAAGCATTGATTATGCTGAAGAAGTTTCAGGAAGAATGGCGTACAATTGGGCCTGTACCTAAAGAAAGTAATGATGATATTTGGAACAGGTTTAAAGCCGAGTGTGATAAGATTTTTGAAATGATCAAAGCTTTACAAGCTGATCGTGAGCGTAAGCGTGAAGAAAACTTGGCTGCTAAAAAAGAGTTATTAGCCAAGGCACTTCAGTTTTCAAACTTTAACAGTACACGCATAAAAGAGTGGATGGAAAACACCACCGTTGTTAACCAATTAATGGACGATTGGCGTAAAATTGGTCAGGTGCCATTAAAAGTTAGCGATGAAATTTGGAATGAATTTAGAGCCGCACGTAACCAGTTTTTTAGCAACAAGAATGTATTCTTTAAAACCTTACAGGCCGAACGCGATACGAACTTAAAAGCGAAAAACGAACTTTGCGAGAAAGCAGAAGCCATTGCCGAAATGCCATTGGATTGGAACAAACAAACCGATGAATTAAAACGCATGCAAGAACAATGGAAAAAAATTGGTCCTGTTCCTGAAAAAATTTCTGATGTAATTTGGAAACGATTTAGAACAGCATGCGACAGTTTCTTCGAGAAAAAAGCACAACACTATTCTTCACAAATTGAAGAGCAAAAACAAAATTTAGAAACCAAAAAACAATTGGTTGCTAAGTTAGAAGAATTGCTTAATCGTGAAGAAGGTGCAAATATTTTAGCCGATTTAAAAGCGGTTCAAGATAGCTGGAACAATACCGGATTTGTGCCAATGGGCGAAAAAGAACGCATAAACAAACAATACCAAGAATTAAACGACAAGGTATTTAATAAGTTCCGCCAAGCCAACCAAGAGCTAAGAGACATGAAAGAGAAAGGTCATTTAGAAGCTTTGGTGAATGCGCCTAATGGATCACAAAAAATTAAGCGTGAAGAAAAGTTTGTGCTTGATAAAATTAGAGGATTACGCAGTGATATTGATACTTGGGAAAACAACCTCGGCTTTTTTGCAAAAGCCAGCAGCGATAACCCGATGGTGGTTCAAATAACCGACAAAATAAAAAGTGCGCAACGCCAAATCCAACAGTTGGAAGATAAATTAAAAACCATTCGTGAGTTTTTAAAACAAAATCCACAAAACTAGTTCATGGTGAATTGGCATTTTATTGCAAATTTTATTACACATTATTGGAGTGCAACACGTATTGACGTGTTGCACTCTCCTTTTGTATTCGACCTATACAACAGTTGTATAGCGCGGCAAAAAACGCCAACAGCACTTTTACCAATAGAGGCATTAAGACAAGAGGCGAAACAAAACAAAACACCAATAACCCAAGATGATTTTGGCGCTTTAAGTCATTTACAAAAAAAACGCACCAAAAGTATTTCATATTTTGCGTCAACCCATGCCAAACCATCGCGGTTGGCACATATTATTTACCGCATGGTAAATAAATACCAATACCGTCATTGCATTGAACTAGGTACTTCTTTGGGATTTACCAGCATGTGCATTGCAAAAGGTTTATCCAACCAGGCAAAACTTATTACCATAGAAGGTGCAGCGCAAATTGCACAAATTGCTCAACAACATTTTACCCAATCAAACACCCAACAAAAAATAGAATTACGTGTAGGTAATTTTGACAAGTTATTACCCGCTGTAATAAATGAATTACCTCATGTTGATCTCGCTTTTATCGATGGTAATCATACCTACGAAGCTACCATTGATTATTTTCACCAACTCCTAAATAAGGTGAATAACGATAGTGTATTAATTTTTGATGACATATATTGGAGTGAAGGAATGACCAAAGCTTGGGAAGAAATTAAAACCCATCCCAAGGTAACTGTAACAGTAGATTTATTTTACATCGGGTTGGTTTATTTCAGAACCCAACAAGCGAAAGAACATTTTAAATTGAGGGTATTGTAACGCAAGATTTGGGATTCATTAACCTTTTGTATATTGCAGTATAATTTACTTGCATGAAAAAAGTTATTTTAAGTACCCTTGCGTTGTTTAGTTTGTCAGCAGCCAATGCACAAGAACTTACCTATAAAACCATGAATCACAATTCTGCTCCGGCTGTTGTGGTTAATATGAGTGATGATGTGGCAGACTATGACCCAAAATTGGTGTTGATTAAGAGTGCTGCTCCAATTCCTGTATCATCTACCAAGTACCAGAAATTATTATTGGATGAACAGCGTAAATCATTTACACCAGTTGCAAATAGAAATCATTACAAAGCCGCTGCACCTGCACCAACTATGTTAAAAGGTTTTATCGGTAATGGAACAAACGGCACACCTAATGATAATGATGTGTGTATAGGCAATAGTGGCCACATTATTAGTGTGGTAAATACCAACTTCGTAATGTACAATGATACCGGGCGCTTTTTATTGAGTAAATCGTTATCAAACTTTGGCAAAGCATTAGGTACATTAAACAGAACATACGATCCGCGTGCTATTTACGACCCCATTGCCGACCGTTTTATTGTTGTATTTTTACAAGGTACAACATCTGCCGATACGCGCATTATTACCGGATTTAGTCAAACCAACGACCCTACCAAAGAGTGGAATTTTTATGCCATTCCGGGTAATACTTTTGGCGATAGCTCTTGGAGTGATTATCCCATTATTTCACTTTCAAACAACGAACTTTTTATTACCGTTAATCGTTTGCGCGACAACTCATCATGGCAAGAAGGTTTTATTGAATCGTTGATATGGCAGGGGAATAAAAACGATGGTTATAATGGTGACAGCTTACGTAAAAAAATATACTACGATATCAAATACAATGATAAATCAATCTGGAGTATTTGCCCGGTAAAAGGCAGCAACGAGTTTTACGGACCTAGCCATTATTTTGTTTCTGTTCGTCCGAGTGCATTACAAAACGACACTGTATTTTTACACGAAATCACCGATAACTTAAATGGCAATCCAACCTTAACTTTAAAAGTTTTAAAAACAGATGTGGCTTATGGTTTACAACCAAACGCACCTCAACCAAGCGGACAGTATTTACAAACTAACGATGCTCGTGTGTTAAGCGCCACTCACCATGGTGGGGTAATTCATTATGTGGGTAATACTATAGACCCTACACTTTTTGCACCATCAGTTTATTATGGTAAAATTGATGTGCAGGATAAAAACAATCCTACAGTTAAAGGCAGAATAATTAGCTACGACAGCATGGATATAGGGTATCCAAGTATTGCATATGCAGGAGGTGGTTTTGGTGCCGATCAAAGTATGATGATTACATTTTCGCATGTATCGCGTACAAAGTTTCCCGGTAACAGTGTAATATATGCTGATTGGAATGGTGAATTATCGGCACCTGTACATTTACGCAGAGGCGATGGAAGTATTAATGTGTTACAAGATACCATTGAACGTTGGGGCGATTACACCGGTATTCAACCAATTTACAATAAACTTGGTGAGTGTATCATCACCAACTCATACGGAGTGCCAAATGGAGGACATAATACATGGGTATCACGTGTTAAAAGTAATGATGTAAGATTAGGGGTGAAACAAAACACGGCAGAAACCGCTCAACAAATTTCAATTTATCCTGTGCCAACTAAAGATTATGCACAAATAGAATTTGAGTTAAAACAAAGCATGATATTAACCTTTAGTTTGGTTGATATACAAGGAAAATCAACCATTGAGTTATTAAGAGATAAAGGCAAAGCAGGTATAAATCAATTTACGTTTAGCACCACCGATTTACCTAATGGGGTATATATTTTAAATGTGAACAACCATGAGAAAAATATCATCAGCAAACGTATTGTGGTTACCCATTAGCATAGTATTAATTGCAGGCTTAGCTTGTAAATCGAGCACTAATAAAGGCAAGCATGAGCAGCAAATACAACAAGAAATGCCTAAACCTATTACTGGCAATGAAACAGATTCTTTAAAGAGGATACAACAATTAAAACGCGATAGTATACAGAGGAACCGATAAGATAAGGTTCCTTTGTTTTTTACATCATCATACCGGCAATGGTAGCTGATAGATAAGAAGCCAATGTACCACACATTAAAGCACGGAAACCTAACTTGGCTAAATCACTTCTTCTGCTTGGAGCTAACTCGCCAATACCGCCAACCTGAATGGCGATAGAACTAAAATTAGCAAAACCACACAAAGCAAAACTTGCTATTACTACCGATTTAGGATTTAATGTTCCACCACCAATCATGGGTGTAAGTTGAGAGTAAGCAACAAATTCGTTAATTACCATTTTGGTTCCCATTAAAGAACCCACTACCTGAGTGTCTTGAGCTGGTACACCCATTACCCAAGCAAAAACAGAAAACACAGCACCAAAAATTTTATTCAAACTCAATACCTCACTACCAACAATCATAGCCTCTCCTGGGGCTTTAAACAAGTTAGGAATCTCAACAATTTTGGCTAAGATCACATCGCCCAAAGCAATAAGCGCAATAAACCCAATAAGCATGGCCATTACATTTAGCGATACTTTTAAACCATCGCTTGCACCATGTGAAATAGCATCCAATAAATTAGCATGAGATTTTTTCACCTCTAGTTTAACTGAACCTTTTGTTGGAGATTCTTCTGTTTCGGGCCATACAATTTTAGAGATGACCAATGCTGCAGGAGCGGCCATAATACTTGCGGCCAAAAGGTATGGAGCAGGCACTCCCATGGAGATGTAAACAGCCATTACACCACCCGCAATACAAGCCATACTACCACTCATACTGGCCAAAAGCTCACTCATGGTCATCGTAGCTAAGTATGGTTTAATCATAATTTGTGCTTCTACCTGTCCAACAAATGCACTCGAAATATTACTTAAAGCCTCACTTCCACTTACGCGCATTAAAGCATGAACAATTCTTGCAAAAAACGAAACAATAATTTGCATCAAACCAATGTGGTAAGCTATGTTAACAAGCACTGCCACAAAAATAATGGCAGGCATAATTTTAAAAATAAACACATAGCTGTATGCATCCCCTAATAAAGGTTTTAACAAATCAGGACGAACCAAACCACCAAAAACAAACTCGCCACCTTTGTCTGCCATTTCTAATAACTTTTTGATGTAGTTACCCAATGAGGCGAACATGTTTTGGCCTATGCTGGTTTTTAGAATAAATAACGCCAATACCAATTGGATGCCCAAACCACTAAAAACAAGACGATAATTAATTGCTTTACGATTATTTGAAACCAAAAAGGCTAATCCCAATATCACTACGATACCTATCAATCCGGTAAATCTTTCCATTTATTTTCGGGGGTTATTTTCGTTTGTTTAGCTCATCTCGCAATATTGCGGCACGCTGATAATCTTCTACTTGAAGCGCTTCCATCAATTTTTGCTCCAAATCCTCTTTGCTCATTTTAGCTATTTCGCTGCTTCCACTTGTTTGTGCCTGTGCATCATCTGGCTCCATCATGTCATCCTCGGTCATGTCCTCTGTAAAAATCATTGCAGCTTCAGCCATGATTTGCTCATGCGTATAAATTGGACATTTAAAACGAACGGCCAATGCAATCGAATCGCTTGTTCGGGCATCTATCTCACGGATATCACCATCCACTTCACAAATCAATTTAGCATGAAATACGCCATCCACTAAATTATAGATTTCTACTTCAGTAATCTGAACACCAAAAGTACGCGCGAAACTCATGAATAAATCATGAGTCATAGGCCTAAATGGGACTATTTTTTCTATTTCTATGGCAATTGCTTGGGCCTCGAAACTGCCTATAATAATAGGCAACTTACGCCTACCATGTTCCTCTCCCAATATCAATGTATAGGACCCATTGCTTTGTCCTGAACTTAAACCTACAATATTCAATCTTACTTTACTCATGTATCCTTAAAATGAGTTGTTTATTAACTAAGATTTCAAACCTAATGCAAAATCCCTACTTTTCAAATATTTTAGAGGGATATTACACACATCATTTGTACACTTTATACTCCTTAATTGATTAACTGTTTCCGGCAACATTGTTTATTCTGATAACCATATAAGATTGTTGTTACTTGTAACTACAAATATTTGCTTCAACATTTATGATGGTTTTCACTTTTTTTTATAAAACTATTTGCATTTAACATTTCTTTAGATAAATTGTGCCTACAAACTATAAAGACATCAATATGAAAATGAACTATTTAAAATTAGGTTTCGCAATAGCACTTACATCAATAATTGTAACTGGTTGCGATGATGCCAAGACAGAAGAGGCTAAACCAAACAACACCACAACCGAAGAACCGTTTATGGCTTCTACCGCAGCAACTATGCGTGTAGCGGTTTTAGAAGATTTCACTGGTGTTAGATGTGGCTTTTGCCCTGATGGACATGTAAGAGCAACTGCTGCACAACAAGAACTAGGGGCAGACAAGTTTATCATTATGGCTGTACATGGTGGATCATACGCAACACCTGCAACAGGTTGGGCTAATTTCACTACTGCATTTGGTAGTGCTCTAATTGCACAATCTTCAGTAGCCGGATATCCTGCAGGTACAATCAATCGTATAAAAGCGGCCGATTTAGGTGTTGCACCTCAAATTTCAGGCGGTATTGCAATGAGCCGTGGTTCATGGGCAACCGCAGCACAAGCTGTAAATGCAATGCCTTCTCCGGTAAACTTAGGTGCAAAAGCGGAATTTAACTCAGCAACCAGGGAACTAACTGTTAAGGTTGATGCTTATTATACTGCGGAAGAAAGCGCACAAAACAACATTAACGTTGCCTTTATGCAAAGCAAATTAATGTCTAAGCAATCAGGTGCAACTACTAATCCTTATGAGCAAAACCATGTTCTACGCCATTTAATTACCGGACAATGGGGTGAAGTAATTACTGACGCTAAAGCTGTTGGCACAAAGGTTCGTAAAACTTATACTTATGCAGTACCTGCTGATTACAACGGAACAAACACCGAAGGTGGAGGAGCTGTTGTTATTGAAAATTGTAAAATTGTAGTTTTCATCTCAAGAGATAAAACAGATATTTTAACAGCAGTTGAAATTCCTATTACTGTAAAATAATATCATAAAAAATATCAAATTTAAAAAAGGAGAGGCATATTTGTCTCTCCTTTTTTATTGTAAAACATGGCCGAACCGTTAAAAAATCTTTTTAGCAAAGAACTCATAAACTCGCTTGCTAAACTTATTAAACAACATTATAAAAAATTTAATACCAATACTTTTATTGATGATGTGTTTGATGATACCTGGAATGAAAAGGAATTAAAACAACGTATGCGACACATCACGATTTGTATGCATAAGCACATTTCGTTACCCTACCCCAAACAAGTTGAAATTTTAAGTGCTGCTGCTCCTCAATTTAAAGGATTTATTGCCATGTTTTTCCCTGACTTTATTGAAGTATACGGACTAAATGATTTAACCACTTCCATAAAAGCACTTGAACTGTTTACCCAGTATAGCAGCAGTGAGTTTGCTGTTAGGCCTTTTATTATCAAATATCCAAAACAAATGGTAAAACAGCACCTGAAGTGGGCGCAACATAAAAATCACCATGTACGTAGATTGGCCAGTGAGGGCATAAGGCCTCGACTTCCATGGGCAATGGCATTACCCGAATTTAAAAAAGACCCCACTCCTATTTTACCTATATTGGAGTTATTGAAAAACGATGAGAGTGAATATGTAAGAAAAAGTGTTGCGAATTGTTTAAACGATATTTCGAAAGATCATCCTGATGTTGTTTTACAAATTGTGAATATTTGGAAAGGTAATAACAAAGAAACAGACTGGGTTGTAAAACACGCTAGCAGAGGACTACTTAAACAGGGTAATGTGCTTGCTCTAAAATCATTCGGATTGAACGACCAGGTAAATGCCAAAGTAGCTAAATTAGAAATATTCAAAAACAAACTAAAAATTGGTGATGAATTTAACTTTGAAACCACCATTGAGTTATTGGACAAAACAGCACATAATATTCGGGTGGAATACAATATTTATTTCGTGAAATCAAATGGGAAACACTCCCCTAAAATATTTCAAATTGGTACTTATAAGGTAAAACCCAAGCAATTTTTAGCCTTAAAACGAAAACACAAATTTTCCGATTTAACTACCCGTAAACATTACCCAGGAGAGCACATCTTGGCTGTTGTGGTTAATGGTAAAGAGTTGGCACGACAAACTTTTATGCTTGAATAAAAACTCAGTGAACTCACTCTCTATTTTTTAAACGCAGAGGGCTGTGAAAAATCTTGCAAAGATTTGAGCAGAGTCGATTTCAAATTTTGAGGTACACAACGCAATACCTTCGGCATTGTGGAGGGTTTAACTTAAAAGATAAATTAATTTTTAAGTGTCAGCCACTTCGAGTTCGGAGTGTAACGGAGAGTATCAAGAAGGGATTGCTGAAGTAATTTTTTATCATCTAGTCCTACTCTCGATACGAGCACTCACGCAATATCAACCCAAGGCTCATGCTGACGCAATAGTCATCACTTAGCTCGAGCAGGCTGTAACTTTGCGAAGCAAACTCCTTTACCTTTAGAACGGAATACTCTAAACCTTATCAACTCATCGAAAACGCTGTGGTAAAATTAAACGAAAAAATAACTACTCGTAAAAGTACACCCTTTTTACACGTTGCGATACACCTGTTAATACTTCGTATGGAATGGTACCAATTTTTGATGCCACTTCGTTAATGTCAACTTCCTTACCTAATACAATTACTTCATCCCCTTCTTTACAGTTAATTCCGGTTACGTCAATCATGGTCATGTCCATACAAATGCTACCCACTATTGGTGCTTTTTGTCCATTAACCATCATGTATCCTTTTCCATTGCCCAGCTTACGGTTCAACCCATCAGCATAACCAATGGCAACAACTGCAATTTGCGAATCGCGCTGCACGGTTCCTTTTCGGCTATAACCAACTGTTTCGTGCGATTTAACTTCACGTATTTGTGAAATAACGGTTTTAAGTGTACCTACAACTTGTAATTGCTTCTGCAGTTTTTCAGCCGGATCAATTCCATATAAACCAATTCCCAAACGTACCATTTCAAATTGTGCATCCGGGAAACGGGCTATTCCTCCGCTATTTAAAATATGTCTTAAAATGGGATAGTTAAATGCAGCCTTCAATTTATCGCTAATGCGTTCAAACTTTTGTATTTGTTCGTGGGTAAATAAGTCGTGTTTTTTTTCATCACTCGCGGCCAAATGCGAAAATACAGACTTGATACGTAAATTTGGATTTTGTTGGATTTCGTTAATCAGTTCATCCACCTCACCCTCGGCAAAACCCAAACGTTTCATACCGGTATCAACCTCAATGTGAATGCTCATCTCTTGTCCGTTGCAAGCCTTAATCAATTGCTCCAACATAAAAAAATTATACACTTCAGGTTCTAAGTTATGTTGTATGATGCTATCAAATGCAACAGGCTCGGGATTCATTACCATAATAGGTGTTTTGATACCCGCCTTACGCAGTGTTACACCTTCATCAGCATAGGCCACGGTGAGATAATCAACCCGATTGTACTCCATTATTTTTGCAATCTCATAGCTGCCCGCACCATAACTAAAGGCCTTTACCATCCCCATCATCTTCACCCCTTTTTTAAGTTTATTTCGATACACATTTAAGTTATGTACCATGGCATTGAGGTTAATTTCAAAAACAGTTTCATGAACCTTCTTCTCAAGCAATGAGGTGATGCGTTCGAAAGTAAATTTACGTGCACCTTTAACCAATATAATTTGGTGACTAAAATCTAAACTTCTGAACTTGTTAATAAATGAAGAGGTATCATCAAAAAACAAACTACCGGCCGGAAACAATGGTTTATATTTTTGCATACAAGCACCAATACCTATAAAACGATTTACATTACGTTGTTTGATTAGCGATGCAATGTTAGTATACAATTGGTGCTCTGCTAAGCCACTTTGCAACATATCGCTTAATATAACCGTTTTGGTATAGCCGGCACTTTGTTGTTCCATAAAATCCAGAGCTATTTGCAGTGCATTGATGTCGGCATTATAACTGTCGTTTATAATTACGCAGTTATTAAATCCTTCCTTTAACTGCATGCGCATTTCAATAGGCTGAAGTTCTTCAAAACGCTTCAACACATCAGTGCTTATTCTGTTTATGGCCATTAAAAATGCAAAACATGAGCAAGCGTTCATAATACTTGCTTCATCAACAAAAGGAATATTAACACTTAATGTTTGCGATCCCTTACGGGTAGTAATGACGGTATATTGGTAACGGTGTTCCACCTCAAATTTATAGGTTGCATGTTGCGAACCTCTGCTCCAACTTACTACATTTAATGATGGATTATGATTTAACAACAAGCGTGTAACCCCTTGAGTCACCTCCGCCTGATCAGCGCAAAAAACCAACATTTGAGAAGCATAAAACAACTTCAACTTCTCGTCTAGTTTTTCCGTTTCACTTTTAAAACCCTCGGCATGTGCAGCTCCTAGATAGGTAAAAATACCAATATCGGGTTTAACAATTTGCTGCAAATTCCCCATTTCATCTGTCTTGGATATACCTGCCTCAAATAAACCCAATTGATGTTGCTCGCTCATTCCCCAAACACTTAGCGGCACACCAACTTGCGAGTTAAAACTTTTAGGATTACGGATAATTGACACATCGTCTTTTAACAAATGAAATAACCATTCTTTTACAATGGTTTTTCCATTACTACCTGTAATACCAACAACGGGGCATTTAAACTGAGAACGATGAAAAGCGGCCAGTTCTTGTAAAGCAACCACACTATTGCTAACCTGTACAACGCTGCAGTCAGCAGGTAAAAATCCAGCAGAAAATTCCTCAACAATAAAATTTCTTACACCTGCTTGGTAGGCGTCTTTTAAGTAATGATGACCATTGTTACGCTCACCACTTATGGCAATAAATACAGACGATTCAGGATAAATCACCTTACGTGAATCAATCAATAAATGCGCTATTGCAACAGGGTTTACTTCTTCGTTAAATTGAATAAAGTTACCCGATACAATTTGTGCGATGTCTTTAATGAAATATTGCATCATTTTTCGGTGGATTGTTTTGTATTGAACATCATTACCAAAGCCGATATCGCTAAAAACACAGCCATGATTAAAAATGCCCAAATAATGTTGTTATCAAAATTAAAGAATGGAACAGAAAACAGAAAAATAAATAATGTGCGTACCAAGATATTGAGCATATTAAAAATACTGTTTACCCTCCCCATTAGGTCATTTGGTATGTGTTTGAACAAATACGTTAAACGCAATACCCTTATGCCAGCATTAGTAAAACCCAATATTAAACTTACCACATAAATTATAAACACACTTTGTGCGGCAAATGCCCAAATAAAAATAGCAGCAGTAATGGCCGTTAACACAATTACAGCCTTTTGTGTTGAGGTTGAGTTGAATACTTTATTTACAAACAGCCCTGCACATAGAGCACCGGCAGCATAAATACCGTCTGCTATAGCAAACACGCTACCTTCTTTGTGCAAATGTTTATCAACGTATGCTGGTAAAACCGCATGTATTTCAACCAACAACATAGCAAATACACTATAGCTAAACACACCAAAAATTAATAATTCAGGATGTTGTTTTAGGTAAGTAAAACCAACTTTTATACGCTCAAGTATTGGTGGCTGATGCGCTGTATGTTGTTTGGGTTGATATTTGATAAAAGAGATCAGCACAGCAGCAATAAAATAAGTTAAAGCATTCAGTAAAAATATCTCCCAAATATGCCATGGCTGTATTACAAATACTTGCTTAACCAATGGTAACTTAAGCGAAAATCCTTCTAGCATTACTGCCGCAATACCACCCGATAAGACACTGGTGCTTTGCCCTACTATTTCTATATTGGAGTTTACCTTGGCATAATCTTCTGCAGTACTAATCTCCTGACCAAAGGCATACAAAGTTGGGTAATGGATATTGTAGTTTAACATGGTAATACCAAACACCGCAACCACAAGTGCATCATTTAAGGCATTGTTTGCATAACCAATAATAGCAATTGCTAAAAGCAGGATACCACATATTAAACTATTGCCTAAGAAGTTGGCTTTTCGGCTGTACTTATCAACCAATGTACCGGCATATAAACCAAAAAACAGCACCGCAATGGTTATCAATCCATAAGCCGTATTAAAATACGTTGTATTATTTGCAAAATACCATGGAATAGCCAACATACTGATGCCCTGAGCAAAGCCACTAATACCATTTGCGGTAAATAATAAGTTTAATGCTAATTTATTTTTCACTTGTGCAAGCAAATGTAACCTCAAGTATGTTGTATAATATGTTTAATTTTGAACATTAATTGGAAAAACAAAAACACATAAAGCTCACCCCAAATCAGGCGCTACTTAAAGCGGCCAATTATTGCGCTTACCAAGAGCGGTGCCACAAAGAAGTGCTAGAAAAATTAGGCGAATGGGGTGTTTGGGGAATTGATGCTCAGGAGATTTTATTACAGCTGATAGAACAAAATTATTTAAACGAAGAGCGTTTTGCCATAGCATTTGCCGGAGGTAAGTTCAGGGTTAAGCATTGGGGGCGAGTTAAAATTAAACTCGAACTCAAACAAAAAGATATTTCTGAGTACTGCATCAAAAAAGCGTTAAACGAAATTAGTGATGATGATTACTTCCAAACCCTAAATGATCAAATTGAAAAAAAATGGGTCGAAACAAAAGATAAGAACCTGCTGAGCAAACGTGCAAAAGTGGCAAGATATGTTATTGGTAAGGGATTTGAACAAGACCTTACATGGAACATACTTCGTAGTAAAAACGACTAACTGCGTTCATAACCAAAAGTAATAGCCACATTTAAAAACTTGGTTACCTTTGCAGCTGTAAATAAAAAATTATGACTGATTTAAAAGACTTTTTAGACGTATACAGTGAGGCAACACCTAATCCGGAAACCATGAAATTTGTTTTCAACCGTATGATTTTCCCGGATCAAACAGCCGATTTCCCAACTGTTGAATCAACCACCTATTCTCCACTTGCAAAAAACCTGTTTGAATTTAGTTTCGTACAAGGTGTATTTATCATGAATAACTTTATTACCATCACCCGTGTTCCTGGAGTTGAGTGGGAAGAAATTATTCCTATTATGAAAGAGTTTCTAAAATCATACGTAGCAGCCGGTGAACCTATTGTTTTGGAGGCACCAAAAGAAACCATCAAGGATTATGGAGATGATAATGTAACAGTTGCTCAGATTAAAGAAATTTTAGACATGTACATTAAACCCGCTGTAGAGGTTGATGGTGGGCAAATTTCATTTAGAGACTTTGAAAATGGAATTGTTACTGTTGAATTAAGAGGTTCTTGCAGCGGATGTCCTTCATCAACTGTTACGTTAAAACGTGGCATAGAAGGTATGTTAACCAGAATGGTACCTTCTGTTAAAGAAGTAGTAGCTCACTCTCTTTAGTTTTTTGATTTTATTGCATAAAAAAACGCCTCGCAAATGCGAGGCGTTTTTATTTATAAATATTGCTCTCAATTAATTACTTGGCGATAACTAATTTTTGAGTTGAAGTTTGACCGTCTGTAGTAATCGCTACAAAGTATACACCAGCTTCTAAGTTAGCAACATCAACTTGTGTGTTGTTAAATTCTACCAACTGATTTGCAACTACTTCTTTACCGCTTATGTCGAATACGCGAACATAACCGTGACGACCTGCATTTGGAGAGGCAATTGAGAAAGATGTAGAAGCAGGATTTGGATAAACCGCAGCCTTAACACTGTTTTCGTTTTCGCCTAAACCAATAGCATAGTATGCTGTTCTTTCTGCACTAGCAGATTGAATTACATTTTTGGTTACTTTATTTTGTACAAATACAATAACTTCTAAATCATCGAACTCTTCAACAGAATGCTCTGTAGCCAAGTTAATTGGACTTTGACCATTAGGTGCTAAACGGTAGTTACCTGGGAACTCGTATGCCAAAGTGAATGATTTCTCAACACCTAAAGCTAAACCTCCTGTAAGTACAGTACCATTTTGGCTAGGTACCATCTTTTTCATTACATGAAGAAACTCTCTTTCGCCATTCGATTTTAGATTATCTGTAGTTTTACCTTCAATAATTGCTACATGTAGCACATTGTTATCACCGGTAATGTTAACTGCTGATTTTAATTTAATATCAGCTGTAACTGTTTTTCCAAAAACTTTGTAAGTAGCATCAATTTCAATTTCAGAAGGAACTGCTTGGAACTGGTTAAATATCGCGTTAGTGAAAGATGATGCATTTTGGTCCCATTTACCATCAACTTCCATTCTAGGAATTGAATTGATTGCATAATAATTTCTTCTAGCTACACTCTCTGTGGTTGAATATGGATCACCTGTACCAGGAAAATCTTGTTGATATTTAATAGATGTAAATAAGTTTTTATCTCTAGCTGCAACTACACTTTTGTAATTTGCATTACCTGGAGCACAAGGACCACAAGTTGAAGATGAGAAAATTTCATGTAGTGATTTACGTAGGTTTTCTGCAATAATGACATATTTGGTCAAAGCATCGTTTGATGTAACTTCATCCGCACCACCATTAATATTGGTAGCCCATACTTTTAACATTTTTGAACCATCCGCATTACTCACTAATGGGGTTGGGTGAGTGAATTCATAAGAACCTCCACTTGCAGCAATGTTTAATCCTGTTAGATTGGCTGATACTACTGCTTCTGTTTCGAATTGGTAGTTAATTGTTAATGAAGTAACAGTCTCGCTACCCAAGTTTCTTAAACTACCATAAATTTTTGTTGGTTTGTTTAAACCAAGTGCTTCGTTATTTACTAGGAAAACTGATAAATCTTTCGCTGGTTGAGCACCACTGAAAAACTCATAATATTTGTTATCGGAAGCGTCAAACAAATTGGTTTGGAAATTATTAGCACCCACGTTTGGTGATCCGGCAACATTGTACGCTGTAGTACTGTTTATCTGCATACCAGCTGATATCTTTACATTATTACCACAAATTCCAGTTGCAGAAGTACAAAGCGTTTTCATGTCAACAATGTAAAATTTATTGGAGGTCTCCTCCAGTACAACTGCCCAATATGTCCAACCTGTAGAAATGTTAGGCTCAGAGAACATGTTATATTGAATCCAAAATTGTCTATTTGGTGATGTACCTATTGTTTTAGTAATAATTGAACTATTATAAGTTGTAGTACCACTAACCCAACTTGATGGCTTTACACCCAAAACATTTATTGAGTTATCAGGCACTGCAGCGCTTGGTAATGTTGTATTACCATAAGCAGGAAGTACAGTTGATGCTGTATCAAACGTAACACTACCAGAGTTTGAGGCCTTAAAATGTGTGTAAGCATTCCCATTGAATGTAAAAGAGAAAGGTAATTGAGTAGATGCAGTGTATGTCGCAGCTGCTGTTCCGTTACCTGTCCAAAGTGATACCCAACCATTTGATAATGGTCCACCTGTTGCAGTGGCAGGATTCTCGCCTTCAGCATTTAATCCTTTCGGATTTCCGCCTGCAATACCTAATGCGTAGTATTGAGCATTGGCATTGTTCGCAAAAAGAAGCAATGCTCCCGTTGCTAATGATAGTAATTGTTTTTTCATAATATGTGTTTAAATGATTTGATTTCTAGTATGCATATTTAGTGATTAATTTAGCAAAAGGCAACAAATAATTTACTCAACTAATAAAAAGAGAATATTAAGTTTAAATAGCTTGAATAAGTGGCATTAAAATTGTTATTTCGTAGTATAAAATTTTACCATGAAAAAACTTGTATACATACTTGGACTAATTTTTACAATAGGTAGTGCTTCTGCCCAAATGTCCTTTAACAACAAAAATGTGAGTGTGAGTGGATGGGGGAGCGATTTAGAACCTAAAGACGCACAATGTGTAATGACCAACAATTCATCAACTTCAGCCGACTCTATGATTAATTGGTCGATTGTAACTTTTGATATTCCAAGTGGATGGCAGTTTGATTTCTGTGACCCATATGATTGCATTGTGAACCTTGGTTTAGGCTTTTCCAGCACTTTTAAACTTAAAGTTGGTGCGTCAGGGCCGTTAAAGGGACAATTTTACACTAAAGGAAATGCAGGAAACGCAACAATCAAAATCCGTTTAGCTTATGCCAACGGATCGCATGATGCAGATACCATTACTTTGATGGCTAAAGGTTGGGCAACCGGTTTAAGCAACCTAAAAAAACAAAGTGAAGTTACTTTCTTCCCTAATCCTGCAAAAGACTTGATTACTTTAAAATACCCAACAACTAAAGCAATTGATGTAACTGTTTACAACGTTTTAGGTGCAAAAGTAAAATCATTTACACACAGTAGTAATGAAACATCGCTAAACATTAGTGATTTGGAAAAAGGATTATACTTCATTAGGTTTAATGATAACGGAAACATAGTCTCTAAATCATTCACTAAATCTGAATAACTATCTACTAAAAAATACAAAGCCGCTTTGGGCGGCTTTTTTTATGCCCTTAACTTAAATAGCAGGCAATAAAAAAAGCCCTTCCAGATAGAAGGGCTTTGGAGGTATTGAGCGGATTCGAACCGCTGTAGCAGCTTTTGCAGAGCTGAGCCTAGCCTCTCGGCCACAATACCATTTACAGTTGGCAAATATACACATTATTATAACTACACAAATTTAAACTTGAAGAATTTCTCCAATTTTAGTTTAAATTATGAGTATAAACGAATTACTTTGCATCAATCAATCTAATCATCATTACAAAAATGAAAAAAGTACTTTATTTAGCGTTAGCCTCTCTTGCATTTGCATGCGGACAAAGCAACAATCAAACAGGCGCTCAAACCGACAGCACCGTTACGGAACAAACTGTTGCTAAAACAGAAAATTTTGGTGATCCAATAACTGCTGATAGCGCAATATCTATCGAGGAAATGAAAACTTTAATGGGTGACAAAAAAGAATTAGCAGTTAAAGTTACTGCCCCTGTTGATGCCGTTTGCCAGAAAAAAGGTTGCTGGATGGAATTAAAAGCCGCAGACGGAACCACTATGCGTGTTACCTTTAAAGATTACGGTTTTTTTGTACCCAAAGATTGTAATGGCAAAACTGCTACTGTTTTGGGTGTAGCTAAAGTAGAAGAAACATCAATAGCCGATTTAAAAGAATATGCTAAAGATGATGGACAAGGTGAAGCAGAGATTGCAGCTATTACTGAGCCTAAAAAAGAGTTAGTATTTGAAGCAAGTGGTGTAATCTTACAATAATGAATGTTAAAACCACCCTTACAACACTTTGTTTATTGATAGCTTTTGTGGTGGCGTTTGTTGCTTGCAATGAGACCAAAACTTCTCCAAAACAAGAAGCATCTGTAACAGCAGACTCAGCGTTAAACGATTCTGCAGCATCGTGTGATGCTCCTTCCTCTACCCGTTATCCAAACCAAGACAAGCCTATGGCTTTGATGATGCGCCAAATGGCAGATAATGCTCAGAAAATGAAAAATAAATTGGAAGCAGGAGAAAAAATTGATGCAGGAACATTTCCATTTATTCGTTTTCATTTGGTAGAACCAACAGACCCAAATGTGTTGCAACCTCAGTTTTATGAAAATGCACGTGTGTTTCAAGTAGCTCATAAAGCATTGGTAAATGCACCGTTAGAAAAACAAAAAGAAATGTACACCGCATATATTAATCAGTGCATTAATTGTCACCAAACGTATTGCAGTGGACCATTGAAAAGAATTAGAAAATTAGTATTAAACTAAACACTAAAACATCAAACAATAAAAAATCCCCACTAACTTAAGTCAGTGGGGATTTTTTGTTTAATATCTACTTCTGTTATCTATACATTACGGATTTAACAGCCTTAACCACCTTGTCAACACTAGGTAAAAAAGCCTGCACAAAAGTTGGGGCATAACCTAAAGGTGTATCTTCCGTTGTAACACGTCTGATAGGAGCATCCAAGTAATCAAATGCATTTTTTTGCACCATGTAAGTAATTTCACTGCTAATACTAGCCAATGGCCAAGCCTCTTCAACTATTACTAGGCGATTGGTTTTCTTTACCGATTCAACAACGGTATCATAATCTATCGGACGAACAGTACGTAAGTCAATCACCTCAACACTAATTCCATCTTTAGCTAACTCTTCAGCAGCTTGATAAACAACTTTAATAATTTTACCAAAGCTTACGATTGTTACATCTGTTCCTTCACGTTTTATATCCGCTTTCCCAATTGGTAAATAATATTCTTCCTCCGGTACTTCTCCTTTATCACCATACATCTGCTCACTTTCCATAAAAATAACAGGGTCGTTATCCAATATGGCCGATTTTAATAAACCTTTTGCATCATAAGGATTTGATGGCACAACCACTTTTAAACCCGGGCAGTTTGCGTACCAATTTTCAAAAGCTTGAGAGTGTTGCGCACCTAATTGGCCCGCTGAGCCTGTTGGACCACGAAAAACCATTGGGATATTAAATTGGCCGCCACTCATTTGGTACATTTTAGCAGCTGCATTAATCACTTGATCTATCGCTACCAAACTAAAATTAAAAGTCATGAACTCAACGATCGGCCTCAAGCCATTCATTGCAGCACCAACACCAATACCTGCAAAACCTAATTCTGCTATTGGTGTATCTATAATTCTTTTCGCACCAAATTCTTCAAGCATACCTTGACTAACTTTATAGGCACCATTGTACTCGGCTACTTCTTCACCCAATAAAAAAATATTAGGGTCTTTGCGCATTTCTTCGCTTAATGCTTCGCGCAAAGCTTCTCTAAATTGAATTGATCTCATTGCGTTTTATTTCCTGCAAAAATATAAGGTTTATTAAGCTTTCAAAACGTTTAAATTTTATAATCTTAGGTTTATTTTTTGAGGCCAGTATTACCTGGCGCACAATTAATTACCTAAAAAAAAGTTCCTTACCCTTAACTGTTTTAAAATGCTATGGATAGTTTAACCTCCAATTGGTTTGATTTTAAGGACATTGATAACGGAATTTCGAGAAAGGTACATAGCGTTTTTACCGTCCAAAGACCGGGTTGGTCAGGCATGTTATTGATGTTAGGTATATCGGAGTTATTTACAAAATCAATGGTCTCTTCAGATGGAATTTCTGAACACACATTGGTCAAGGTTAACTGAATGGTATTATTAGAACCTTTTGTAAGATTTACGAGCACATACTCACCAACAGGAGTAAATTCTATAATGTTTAATAGCAGGTTTTTTAAAATGCTTTGTAACATTACTTTATCTGCTTTTACCATAACATTGTCGTTCAGCTCTAACATTAAATCAAGATGTTGTTTTTCAACTTCATTGCTAAAGTAATTAAGCTCATCTTTTATCAAATCGGCCAAATCTACATTTTGCGGAACAGGGGTAATGTTTTCGGTATAAAACTTAAGCCACCAAGCGAGGTTCTCGCTGCGCAACAAAGCTTTTTTTGAAAGTTGATGAACGATTTGTATGTAGCTTTTTTTGTCGTCATCTACCAATTTATCAAAATGATTGGCCAATAGGTCGGAAAACCCAATAATACCATTAAAAGGATTACGCACATGGTGCGTTAACCGTGATAGCAATTGTTTATCTACAGTGGCCATTGAGTTCATTTAAAGCGTTGATGTTAGCTTAAATTTATTTTTGATAATTGAAAAATAGTTTCGGCTAACCTCGAACGGTTGGTCGACTCCCTTTAGATATAAAATGCCCGTGTCATAAGTGCCTCTTTCAATTTTTAATACATTATGCAGGTTTACTATGGTTGATCTGTGCACGCGGAAAAAATCATCTTGAGGCAGTTTATCTTCCCAAAGTTTAATTAATCCATACGTAGTAAAAGAGGTACCATCATTAAGCGCAACATAGGTATAATTTCCCTTTGCCTCTATAAAATTAATATCTTTAATTTTAATGAATTTCATCTCGTTATCAATATTCATTAAAACCATGTTATCTATACCAAACTTTGATGAGTGTTTAGCCGGCTTTTCTTCAAAATCAGCATCCTCAGCATCTTCAAACACATCCAAACGACTAAGCGCCTTTTTCAACCTATCGAAGCTAATTGGCTTAACTATGTAATCTATAGTATTATATTCAAATGCTTTAACGGCAAAATCAGGAAATGCTGTAATAAATAACACCTTGGTTTTAGGACCAACATATTTGATTAAATCCAATGCATTCGCCCCTTTTAAATCAATATCCATAAATACCAAGTCTACCTTGGGATTACTTTTGATTAAAGACTCAGCATCTTTTATGTTAGATGCTTCACCCAGAAGTTCGATGTATGAAAAATCTTTTAAAAACTCTTTCAGAAGCGTTACCGATGAGGCGTCATCTTCAATGATTAAGGCATTAATAGTAGTTACCATATGACAATCACTTTTATAGTCCGTGAAGAAAATGATATTTATTGTACTATCAAAACAAAACAATTAAAAATATTAAAATAAACACACATTTATTGCAAATAAATAACACTTTATTCCCTTAAGTTTGCATTTTATATCTTAAAGATGAACTTGTTTACTGCTGAAAACTGGAATGATTATGAGCTGCTTGATTGTGGCGACTTGGAAAAGTTGGAACGTTTTGGAAATGTTGTTTTACGCAGGCCTGAGCCGCAAGCACTTTGGCAAAAACAATACAGTGAACAAGAATGGAATAAACTTGCTGATGTAAAGTTTATACAGAAAGGCAGTCATGCAGGAGAATGGAAAAAAAACCGCGTTGTTCCGGATAAATGGCAAATAGGCTACAAACATCAAGATTTGGCTATTAAGTTTAACTTATCGTTAACATCATTTAAGCACGTAGGAATTTTTCCTGAGCAAGCTTTAAACTGGGATTTTATTTTTAGCACCATTAAAAATCTTAAAGTAGAACAACCACGCGTGCTTAATTTATTTGCCTACACAGGTGGCGCTTCGTTGGCAGCGAAAGCAGCAGGTGCAGATGTAACACATGTTGATAGCATCAAACAAGTTATCAATTGGAGCCGCGAAAACATGGAATCATCAAACTTAAAAGATATACGTTGGGTAGTTGAGGATGCATTAAAATTTGTGAAAAGAGAGGTTAAACGCGGAAAAAAATACAATGGTATCATTTTAGACCCACCTGCCTATGGAATTGGCGCAAATGGTGAGCGTTGGAAACTGGAAGATTCTATTCACGAAATTTTAGCTGATATATCAAACCTGTTGGATGAAAAACACTTTTTAGTACTTAACGTATACTCTTTGGGATTAAGCCCATTAATATTGGAAAACTTGATTAAAACCAATTTTAAAAATGTAGAAAATCTAGATTTAGGAGAAGTGTATTTAAATGCACAAAGCGGTATCAAATTACCTCTTGGCATTTTGGCCCGATTTAACAATATCAATTCATAAAAAAATCCTGCTCACGCAGGATTTTAGTTTATTACATTTTGTATTTCTTTTTAATTTGAAAGAAGAAGTTTCGGCTTATTTCAAAAGGCTTGTCGATACCTTTTAAATATAACCTTCCGGTATCATTTGCCCACTTCTCTATTTTCGTAACATTGTGCAAATTTACAATGGTTGAGCGATGAATTTGTATAAACAAATCTTCAGGCAATTTAGTATCCCAATTTTTAATGGAGTTATAGGTTACACTAAGTTTTCCATCAACCAAGTTAACTTTGGTGTAGTTTCCATAAGCCTCAATATAGTTGATGTCCTTTATGCGCACAAAACTCATCTTGTTGTCAAAACTTAAAAGTATGATATGATCAGCAGTGAACTTAGCATTATAATCATCCTCAAAAGTAGTATCTTCCCACTTATTGGTTACTTTCTCTATGGCTTTGGTTAACCGCTCTAAGCTAATTGGTTTAAGAAGATAATCAACAGCATTTAACTCAAAAGCTTTTATGGCGAAATCGGTATGAGATGTAATGAAAATAACCATCGGTTGATATCCAATGGTTTTTAGCAAATCTAAAGAGGTTAACCCATTTAAATCAACATCTAAAAACAAAAGATCGGGACGCTCTTCACTAATAATGTTTCTTGCTTCCTCAAAATCTGCTGCTTCACCAATTATTTGTATTTTGTCAAAAGTGCCCAATAGTTTCTTTAGGACAATACGCATACTGTCTACATCATCAACTATCACTGCTTTTATTATGTCTTTCATTTAACGTGTTTATTGTTTATGGGGTGGATAAACATCTGTTATTATTTTTAAGAATTGCTTGCCTTTTTGGGTTAATCGTTATTCTTAATGAGCGCAATATATAATTATTTACAAACAAAAAAACCTGCATGTTTTAACATACAGGTTTATTTTTTTACCTTACTGAATATTTAATTGAGCAGTTGAATAACCAATTTAAAAGGCAGTTATGCTATTCTACCTCATTATTCGTCTCATTTTTTTCGGGTCTCATTTGAGGGAAGAATAACACATCCTGAATAGACGGATTATTGGTCATAATCATTACCAATCTGTCGATACCTATTCCAATACCAGCCGTTGGAGGCATACCATATTCCAATGCACGTAGAAAGTCATGATCAATAAACATGGCTTCATCATCTCCCCTTTCCATCAATGCCACTTGCTCTTCAAAGCGTTCACGTTGGTCGATAGGGTCATTTAATTCTGAGTATGCATTGGCCAACTCTTTACCATTTACCATCAACTCAAAACGCTCTACTAAACCTGGTTGACTTCTATGTTTTTTAGTAAGCGGACTCATTTCAACGGGGTAATCTGTTATAAACGTTGGTTGAATGTAATTACCTTCACATTTTGCACCGAAGATTTCGTCAATTAATTTTCCTTTACCAACATTCGGGTCAACTTCTATTTGCAACTGTTTACAAACATCACGCAATTGAGCCTCGCCCATGCCACTAATGTCAATTCCGGTAAATTCCTTGACAGAGTCGAACATAGTTACACGCCTGAATGGACGTTTAAAATCAATTACTTTGCCGCCAACTTGAACATCGGTTTTACCGTGAAGTTTTAATGCGATTTTTTCGATTAACTCTTCCGTTAAATCCATCATCCAGTTATAGTCTTTGTAGGCCACATACAATTCCATCACAGTAAACTCCGGGTTATGCGTTCTATCCATTCCTTCGTTACGGAAATTACGTGAGAACTCATACACACCATCAAATCCACCTACTATTAATCGTTTTAAATACAACTCGTTTGCAATACGTAAATACATTGGAATATCTAATGTATTATGATGTGTTACAAATGGGCGAGCAGCTGCACCACCTGGTATGGCTTGAAGTACGGGTGTGTCCACCTCTAAGTATCCTTTTTCATTATAAAAATCGCGGATGGTATTCACCAATTGGGTACGTTTAACAAAAGTGTCTTTTACTAAAGGATTGATAATTAAATCAACATAGCGTTGGCGATAACGAAACTCAGGATCAGTAACGGCATCAAATACTTCACCATCTTTTTCTTTAACAATTGGCAATGGTTTTAGTGCTTTGGCCAATAACTTAAATTCTTGCGCATGGATGGTAGTTTCACCGGTTTTAGTAGTAAATACATAGCCTTTGATACCAATAATATCGCCTATATCAACCAGCTTTTTAAATACAACCGCGTAAAGCGATTTGTCCTCACCCGGGCAAATATCATCACCCCTTAAGTAAACTTGGATTTTAGTTGATGCATCTTGTATCACTAAAAAGCAGGCCTTGCCCATATCTCTCACGCTCATTAAACGACCGGCAATACTTATATTCTTATACTCAATCTTCTGGTTTTCGTAATTTTCTAATATTTCTTTTGCCGAAACATTCACTTCAAAAAGTTCTGCCGGATAGGGATTAATGCCCATTTTTTCTAACTCGGCCAATTTGTTTCTACGTAAAATCTCTTGTTCGCTTAAATGCTGTGTATGACTCATATGATATGGAGTAATATTTTTAATGAGGCGCAAAAATAATAAAAGCAACGGCATTAATGCATCCGAAACTTAATAATCTTAATTTATGGTTTATCTTTGCGCGAATGATGCAAGCACCTCAAAGTAAAACAGATATACGCTCACTTAGTTTAGCCGAATTAAAAGACACCTTTACACAAATGGGTGAAAAGGCTTTTAGAGGAGGACAAGTGTATGAGTGGTTATGGAAAAAAAGTGCCCATAGCTTTGATGACATGAGCAACTTGAGCAAAGAGTTACGCGAGAAACTAAAGGAACATTTTGTAATACATGCCATAACCGTAGTTGATAAACAGGTAAGCAACGACCGAACCATTAAAAGTAGTTTTCGTTTACATGACGGGCACTTAATTGAAGGTGTATTAATTCCTACTGAAGACAGAATGACCGCTTGTGTATCGAGCCAAGTTGGATGCAGTTTAACTTGTAAGTTTTGTGCTACGGGCAAAATGGAAAGAATACGTAACCTAACTCCTGCAGAAATATACGACCAAGTTGTGCATATCCGTGATTGGGCTCAAAAACACTATGGTATAACTTTAACCAATATTGTTTTTATGGGAATGGGCGAGCCCTTGTTGAATTATAACAATGTGCTTGGTGCTATAGAAAAAATTACTGGAGAAGATGGGCTAAATATGGCCAGCGACCGTATTACGGTGAGTACAGCAGGTATTGCTAAAATGATTAAAAAATTAGCTGATGACAAAGTGAAATTTAATTTGGCCCTCTCTTTACATGCAGCTAACGATGCCAAAAGAAACGTAATTATGCCCATTAACGAAAGCAATAGCTTGGAGAGTGTAATTGATGCTTTGGCATATTTTAAGGCAAACGCGAGAGGGAAACTTACCTTTGAGTATATTGCGTTTAAAGATTTTAATGAAAGCATTCAGGATGCCAAAGAGTTAATTGCGATTTGTAAAAAAGTGCCAGCAAAAGTAAACATCATTGAGTACAACCCAATTGGTGATGGTGCATTTAGCAAAGCCGATTCAACAAAAATTGACCAATTTCAACGTTATTTGGAGAGAAACGGAGTGATTGCAACAGTAAGAAGAAGTAGAGGAAAAGATATTGATGCAGCATGCGGGCAATTGGCCAATAAAAAGCACGAAAAGGCATTAATGGATTAATTAAATTTACTGATTATTCTCAATTTAACAATTTCTAAACATTAGAAGACTATTTTTGATTTAATAAATTTCATCACCATGATAAACTCTATTCTACTCCCAACCGATTTTTCAGATGTTGCAAACAACGCACTAGGATACGCTGTTAAATTGGCCGAAAAATGTGGCGCTGAATTACACATTCTTCATATCAAACAAATTCCGATAGCCGACCCCTCTTTTCCGGCAGAAACTTATCAAATTTATATTGACGAAATTGAAAAGGTAGAACAAGAGGGCGTGAACAAATTGAAGGCGAGTTTTATAAAAAATAGTGATGTGGTTTGTCAATTTCATTCAGCCACCGGATTTGTAGCAGATGAAATTATGACTTTCTGCAAATCACATACTGTTGATTTAGTAGTGATGGGAACCACAGGCGCAAGTGGATTAGCGGAGTTATTGGTTGGAAGCAATGCAGCCTCTGTTATTGGTAAATCAGAAGTACCTGTGCTAGTAATTCCTCCAAACCATACATATAAAGCAATAAAACACGTTATGTACTCAACAGATTTTAATGAACCAGAGTTACCCGCTGCAACACGTGTATTGTATTTTGCTGAATTGTATGATGCTAAAATTACCGTATTACATGTAAAGAATGATTACGACAGGTACTTTAATTCTGACAACAACTACTTTCTTAAAAATAAAGATAGCCTGGCCAAACACGATATTACTTTAATTAATGAAGAGAGTGATGATGTAATGAGTACTATTGATAAACATATTGATGATTTAAATATTGATTTATTAGTAATGGCCAAACACAAAAGAGGATTTTTTGATAGATTATTTCATAGAAGTTTGAGCAAAAAAATGGCTTATCATACTAAAACACCTTTATTGGTTTTAAATAAAGGCTTGTAGGCTTATCATATTTTTTTTTTAAAAAAGCTGCTCAAATTAAATGCTTTGAGTAGCTTTTTTCTTTAAGAACTTATTCCAAAAGTATCTTTTCACAAACCAACTTATCAATAGGAAATGTGAGCATATCCGGGGTTAGCTTTTTTATATCAACCCACTCAAACCTCAAATATTCAGTGCGATTACCTTCATTTATTTTTTGATCATCTAACTTCACATTTCTCCAGTCATTGCTTGTATAAACTTTGTAATAAATGGAGATGATTTGATCGTTAGGTTTAAACGCACTCGTTTGAAAAAAATCGGTAGTATAAAAATGGGTTAACCCTTGTATATCTAGGCCTGTTTCTTCTCTAAACTCTCTGATTATACAATCGGAAATACCTTCTCCAAATTCTAATCCTCCACCCGGAAATTTAGTGAATTTAAAATCATTGATTTGTTCATGAACAACCAAAATCTGGTTTATTTCATTTATCAATAGTCCGTAAACTCTTATATTAAAACGGGTAATACCAAACACTAGTCTTTAAATTTGTTTAAGTCAATTACCAATCCGGCATGTAGCATTATCCCATAAGGGGTCACTTTGATTGGATCGTTTGTAACACTCATTGGATGAATGGTGTACATTGGCTGGAGCAAAATGGTAGTTTCTTTATCCAATTTATGAATCACTTTGAAACCTAAATTTACCTGGAAACTAAATGAACGGGCATCATATCCGGTATTATTAACCTGAAACTTATCCTTATTATCTATGGTAAAATTATCCAATCGAGCAGTAAGCTGATGTTTAAGTAAAACATTCGCTGCAACTCCTCCGGTAAGTTGATACATGGTTTTATAGTCCTTACTTTTAAATAACTCATAATTGAACCACACTGGAATATCCAAGTAGTGGAATCTATAATCGTAATTTAAATTTTTTTCTACGTTTGATTTATCCCAAATGCGTCCCTCTCCAACCTCCTTATGAATATAATCTCCATCTTGCAATTTATTTTGTGCTCTCCTGAAACCCATATCAATATAGCCTAGTCCGGCCTGCATGGTCCAATTAAAACCTAGTGCTTTATTGTACCATGCATGGGCACTAAAGTTTAAACGCATTATTTGATTCTTTTGGGCTTGATCATTAAATTGTTCGTAGGTCAAATTCTGACGGTCATCATAAATTACCTTAGAACTGGAAGTAGTTGTTGCACCGGTGAATCCACCTCCAACAGTTACACTGTAGTAGGATTCATCCATACTTTGGCCAAATGAAAGACAAGAAAAGGAGATTAGGGCACCAAGTAAAAATTTACGCATATTTATTTATTTGGTAGCGAAAATAACAATTTAGGTTAGTCTGTAGAATTTAATTTTGACGGTTTATACTTAATCTCAAAGAAATGATGTTTGAAAAAGGTAATGTACCGGATCCTTCACCAACGTCAGCAAGTGCATAGTCAACACTTAAATTACTTAATTTAATACCAATACCAATGGTTGGAACCACCGAGTAACTCTCGGTTCCATCAATATTTTTTCGGGTCTGAAATTGACTAACACCACCTCTCAAGAAAACGAAATCTTTATATCCGGCTTCAACACCTATTTTTGTATCAATACTGGTAAAATCAGAGCCAATTAGTGTGTTTCTTTTGCCATCAAAAGTCAACTCAGCAGTTAGTTCGGGTTGAACAGAAAACATATTTTTATATACATTAAACTTTCTTGATACCCCTAATCCTAATTTTGGAACAGTAAGCTCCAAATTATTAGATGGCAATTGGTTGTTTGTAGCCACAAAAACCTGTTTTTCTTGCTCGCTAAAAGTGTATTGCCAGGCATTAAAGGTTGATGTTGCATCGCGCAATACAGCGCCCATATTCCATTTTTTATACTTATATTTTATGCCTAAATCAAAACCAAATCCCCAAGCATTGGCAAAATCTCCTACCACCCTTCTTACTACTTTAACACTGCCTCCAGCAGTTAAACCTTCAATAGGAAGTATCCTTGCATACGAACCTATAAATGCATAATCAACTGCTGAAAAATTTACAATGCGTGAATAGTCGGCAACACCATTTTGAAACAAATTTAATGTATTGGGAATATCATCAATACCATATCTGATGATACTAAAAGCCATTACGCTTTTATCATTAAGCTTAAATGAACCCGCGCCATAATCATGTTTGGCTATTCCGGCAAACTGTTCGTTGTGCATAAAGCTTAACTGAATGTTATCCTTTATTTCCACCAACCCGGCTGGATTCCAATATCCAGCGGTAACATCATTAACCGAAGAAACAACTGCGCCTCCCATACCATAGGCTCTGGCACCAACGCCAAGCGACAAAAATTCGTTGCTGTATTTATACACCTGCGCTTTAAGGGAAGATGTTATGCCAATAAATAATACAAATGCTGTAACTACTTTACACAGCTTTATCATTTTATACTTTGTTTTAGTTGTTTAATTAAACCGTCAGTATCTGCTGCAAGTTTTTCCTCCAACAGTAAAATTGCTTCTTGCAAAACCTGTTGATTGAAATCACTAATAGCCGATACCCCAGCTCTAATCATAATTCTGTTTAACGAATACACAAATTTATTATTATCTGTATAATAGTATATGTATTGAACTTTACGAAAATGGTTAAAAAACTTGAAAAAAGTGTCAGTATCTGTCATTCCATAAAGTTTTAGATATATTTCTAAATCGCCATCATTGATTGATGTAAGTGAATGATAAAACTTATCCAACATTTCCGGGTGGGTTTTAACCAATATCCTATCCAACATCAACTCTGCTGTGATGTGTGCCAAAAACCATTTTCTATTTAAATCAGGGCTGAACTTAGATTCGTTAATTATTTGGGTGGCCTCTTGAAGAATATTATTGAAGAAGGATGAAGCATGGAATTTTTTGTCTGCTGAATAATGCGCAGAACATCCTTCAAAAAATTGCTGACTTTTACTTGAGGTAAATACTAATTGGTGTCTAAAAGATTTAACCTTGCCTCTAGTTATATCAGGCAACAATAAACCTGCATTATACTCATGTTGGCTTTCTATACCATCTACAAAAAAATGCGAAAAGTAATTCAAATTTAATTGCGCTTTCTTACCAAACCGTTCTTTTTATATTCAACACGCTTACCTCCATTTGCACCATCAAAAGTTGGACACTTTTTTGCTTTACATGCAAAAAAAGGTAACAAAATAACTATACATAAAAGTATAACAAAATGTTTGATACGCATATCAAAAAAATTAAGACACATGCAATATAAATAAAAAATCCCGTGCACAAAGCAACGGGATTTTTTTGAAAAGAGTTTTTCCTAAGACTATTTTTTAGGAGCAGCTTTCTTAGCAGCAGCTTTCTTAGGAGCAGCTTTCTTAGCAGCAGCCTTTTTAGGAGCAGCAGTTTTTGCTGGTGCTGCTTTTTTAGTTTTTTTAGTTGCCATGTTTTAAAATATTTATTTGATTGATTACATGAACAAATTTATACGAGTGTTTATATATTTCAAATACCTACTCACAATCAGTTACTAAAAATAGCCACGTTGTTTTGTTGATAACCATAATTATATTCATCAAAGCATTGATTTATCAAGCACTTTAGCACATTATTAGTTGCATTAATCACGCACAAAATTGTTAGTCACAACATATTCACACACACATTCAATCATCGAAACAACAAACAAAAAACGAAAACAAATTTACTTATCAATCCTTGTCAATACCTGATAATTCAAGTATCTTCATCTATTATTAAGAGCCCATGCTATAACATCATACAAATAACATTGCTTACAACACAACACCTATCTCATCATCATAAAAATACTTTTCGTGTATATTTTTTTTTACACTTGATTCAGATTGTTTATATATCGACTATAAAAACACAACGTTTAAAAGACTTGGATTTTTCAATACATACAAAGCATTTTATAATTACCTCGTTATTGAAAAAATATACAAAATATTTAATGTAGTTATTCACATCTTTTTTTTCATTTATTAAAAAAAATAAAATATCAATCAACGAAAAAACATAAACAGTAACTATTATTGAAAGACTAATTGAAAAATATTATGCATGCAGAAATCATCACAATTGGAGATGAAATTTTAATAGGACAAATTATAGATACGAACTCTAGTTGGCTTGGACAAGAGCTCAGCAAAATGGGTATTCAAGTTGTGCATCGCACTTCTGTTTCCGATAATGCGCAAGCCATTGTTAATGCATTAAACAGTGCCAAACAAAGAGCAGATATTATTATCACCACCGGGGGTTTAGGACCTACTAAGGATGATATTACCAAACATACTTTTGCTAATTACTTTAATACAGAACTTATTTTAAACCAAGAAGTATTAACATGGGTAAGAGATATTTTTAAACGCAGAAATTTACCTATGGTTGATAGCAATAATGCACAAGCACTGGTACCTGCAAATTGTGAAGTATTATTTAACCGAAGTGGAACAGCACCCGGAATGTGGTTTGATGAAGACGGGAAAATTTTCATCAGCATGCCTGGTGTTCCGTTTGAAATGAAAGTGATTTTTGAAGAGCAATGTATCCCACGTTTACACAAACGTTTCTCGTTACCTGTAATTATTCATCGTACCATTTTAACATGTAACATAGGAGAGAGTTTTTTAGCACTAAAGTTAGAAACCATTGAAAACAATTTACCACCACATATTAAGTTAGCCTACTTACCTGCAGTGGGTATGGTAAGGTTACGCTTAAGTGGTACACATCAACATTATGCTACGCTAAAAGAAGAAATAGATGAAATTGTTGCTGAATTATACAACACTATTGGAGATCATATTTATGGTGAAGAAAACGACTCGTTAGAACATGTTGTTGGGGTACTTTTAAAATCATCTAACAAAACTTTATCAACTGCAGAAAGTTGCACAGGTGGGTATATATCTCATCTCATTACTTCCATTCCCGGAAGTTCATCATATTACATGGGAAGTATCATCAGTTACTCAAACGATGTGAAAACACATGAACTTGGTGTATCAAAACAAATATTAGAAACCAACGGTGCAGTTAGCGAAGGTTGTGTTACACAAATGGCCGAAGGAGTGCGTAAAAAACTAAAGACAGATTACGCCATTGCAACAAGTGGCATTGCCGGACCTGACGGAGGAACACCTGAAAAACCGGTAGGAACAGTTTGGATAGCAGTAAGCGGACCGAACGGAACTACTGCCAAACAATTTAACATGGGAGATAATCGTGAAAGAACTATACACAGAACTGCCATACAAGGTTTAGACATGCTGCGTAAAATGTTACTTGAAGCTATTTAATGTTTCAAACAAAAAAGCATCAAATAGAATATAATAAGGTATTCCGCTAATTAGACTTACCTTTGTGTTAAGTACGCTTATACTTTTATAGTACTTTATACAACATGACATTTGACGAATTAAATTTAATTGATCCCATTTTAAAAGCACTTAAAGAAGAAGGTTATACCCATCCAACTCCTATACAAGCGCAAGCCATTCCATCATTATTACAAGGAAAAGATTTATTAGGTTGTGCCCAAACAGGTACAGGTAAAACAGCAGCATTTGCAATTCCTATTATACAATTATTGTACAACGAACGCGAACAAGAACGTAAACGCAAACTGACATCAACTTTAATACTTACCCCAACCAGAGAGCTGGCCATACAAATTGGTGATAGTTTTGAAGCCTATGGAAGATACACCGGATTAAAACATACCGTTGTATTTGGTGGCGTTTCTCAACACGGCCAAACCAACGCCTTAAAACATGGTATCGATATTTTAATTGCTACTCCCGGTAGGTTATTGGATTTGATGCAACAAGGTTTTGTAGACCTAAACCATATTAAGTTATTTGTATTAGATGAAGCAGATCGTATGCTTGATATGGGTTTTGTGCATGATGTAAAAAGAGTACTTGCCAAACTACCCAAACAAAAGCAATCATTGTTTTTTTCGGCAACTATGCCACCCGAAATTGTAAAGTTGGCTAACACCATTTTACACAACCCGGTAAAAGTTGAAGTAACCCCTGTTTCATCAACAGCAGAAAAAGTAGCACAACAATTGTACTATGTAGACAAGACCAATAAAAAATCTTTGCTTATTGATTTACTCAAGAAAAAAGACATGCATAGTGTTTTGATTTTTGCACGTACCAAACATGGGGCAGATAGAATTGCAAAAGATTTAACCAAACAAGGATTTAAAACAGCCGCCATACACGGAGATAAATCTCAAAATGCACGTCAAAATGCATTGAGTGATTTTAAAAATGGAGTAATCAGAAGTTTGGTTGCAACAGATATAGCTGCTCGTGGTATTGATATAGACAAATTAAGCCATGTAATTAATTACGAGGTACCCAATCAACCAGAAACTTATGTACACCGTATTGGACGTACCGGACGAGCTGCTGCTAGCGGAATTGCCATTAGTTTTTGCGATGCCGAAGAACGCGAATACATCCGTGATATCGAAAAACTGATTGGACAAAAAATACCTGTAATTGAAAATCATCCATACCCGATGCAGGATTTTAATCCCGCACCAAAAAGTGCCAACGACAGAAGACATCAAAAAAGGGGTGAACCTCGTACCCCATCAAAATCTAATAACGATAGCGGACGAAAATTTAAGGGCACAGGAACGAGAAGCGAAAATAAACCCCAGGGCGATAAAAAATTTAGTGGTAAACCGAAGTTTAATGGTAACAAATATTAAACAAACACACTCCTATAAAGGCAGGCTGTAGTTCGCACCTAAAATGTTGTACAATAAACTGCTTCTGAAAATATATGAGTTAAGTTTAATAATCATTGGCATAAGTCGGGCAAAAAATTAAATTTGCCCAAACATTTACAAGTGTAAAATTAGCAAACAGCACATTTTCAAAGAAATATAACTGGGCTAGTTTTCCCCTAATGCATAAATTGACTAAATATTATGTCTGAATTTCAATTGGTGATGCCCAAAATGGGCGAAAGTATTGCGGAAGCAACCATTATCCGCTGGGTTAAAAACGAAGGCGACATGATCGCTGCCGATGAAACCGTATTAGAAATTGCTACCGATAAAGTAGATTCTGAAGTACCATCTCCTAAAGGCGGTAAGCTTATAAAACGTTTATTTAATGAAGGTGATGTGGTACCTGTAGGTGCTGCCATTGCCATTATAGCATTAGAAGGTGGTGCAACAGCAACTCCATCAGCCCCAGCACCCGAGGTAAAAACAGCAGTAGCAGAAGTTGAAAAAACTGTTGTTGCTGCCATTAACACCACAAGTGCACCAAAACCAAGTAATGCCGGTGGCGCCCGCTTTTACAGTCCTTTAGTTTTAAACATAGCTAAGGAAGAAAATGTAAGTATGGCCGAATTGGAAAACATTGAAGGCTCAGGAAACGAAGGTCGTGTTACCAAGCGTGATATTTTAGCATTTGTGCAAAACCGCAGCAGTGCTCCTGCACCAGCTCAAGTAACAACTGCCCCAGTAGCTTCTGCTCCTATCTCTCAGCCGGCTGCACAAACAGCTCAGGTACCTGCATTTAAAGCACCAAAAGTAACTTTGATGCCGGGTGATGAAATTATTGAGATGGATCGCATGCGTAAAATCATTGCCGAAAACATGGTTATGAGTAAGCATGTTTCTCCACACGTAACTTCATTTGTTGAGGCCGATGTAACCAACATGGTTAAATGGAGAGATAAAGCCAAAAAAGTATACGAAAAAAGAGAAGGCGAAAAAATCACTTTTACACCCATGTTTATTGAGTGTGTGGTTAAAGCTATCAAAGATTACCCAATGATTAACATTGCTGTTGACGGTACAAACATCGTTAAACGCAAATCAATTAACGTGGGTATGGCAGCGGCACTGCCAAGTGGTAACCTAATTGTACCTGTGCTTAAAAATGCAGATAACATGAACCTAATTGGATTAACCAAAATGGTGAATGATTTGGCTAATCGTGCTCGCGCAAATAAATTATCACCGGATGAAATATCAGGTGGTACATTTACTTTAACCAATGTAGGTGGATTTGGTAATGTGATGGGTACTCCAATTATCAGCCAACCTCAGGTAGCTATTATGGCAACAGGTACTATTAAAAAGAAACCGGCTGTGATGGAAACTGAAATGGGTGATGTTATTGCCATTCGTCATATCATGTTCCTTTCATTAAGTTATGATCACCGTGTGGTTGATGGTTCGTTAGGTGGTTCTTTCTTGCGTAGAGTAGCAGACTACATGGAACAATGGGATATCAATCGTGAGATTTAAATCATGAGATCTATCTATTTATAAATTATACAAGGCCACTTACAGAAAGTAAGTGGCCTTTTGTTTATAGAGATATGCTGATTAAAGTTATTTGTTAACCTGATTATATTCAGTTTCAACCTTATAATTTTAACTTAACTTGCGGTATAAGTGCTTATTTGATTGCAAATAAGTATCGAATTGAAATACCCCTAATGAAAACACTTAAAACGAACTTTTACGAATTGCTGAAAAGCGATGAAACAATTTTTGACTTTTTCCTGCAATATGCGCTTGATGGCCTGATTTATTATGATTTAAAAAGTCCTGGAAATTCATGGATTAACGATAAACTGTTAAATGTTCTGGGGTTTGATGATGAATATAACATATCAAATCATGACCAAATTTTAACTTCACAAATAAATGACTCTATTAATCTGCTAAGATTAAAAAAACACAATACAACTGAACTTCATTTCAAACATAAAAGTGGCAAGTCTGTTTGGATGGAAACCCGAAGTATTTTTTATGAGCCAAACAAATTAATACTTGCCCTAAGAAACATAACTCAAAGCAAAGAACGTGAACTTATTTTAGATAGCTGTAATCAACAAGCGCATATTGGATACTGGGAAATTGACGTATTAGCTGGCACTAAGCCAGTTTGGAGTAGCGTAACTAGAGAAATACATGAGGTAGATGCTAATTATGAACCATTATTAGAAAATGCCATCTTGTTTTATAGAGAAGGCAGTTGTCGAGAGCTAATTTCAGAACTATACAATCGCGCAGTTAGTGAAGGTACACCATATTTAGTAGAACTTGAAATAGTAACCGCCAAAGGCAATATAAAATGGGTTAAAACAACATGTGTTCCAGAATTTATTGACGGTAAATGTATAAGAACTTATGGAACATTTCAGGATATTACCAATGAAAAAAACTTGACCCGACAACTAGAGGAAGAAAAAGTTAAGTTGAGTAATGCTATTGATGGTGCCAGAATTGCAACTTGGGAATGGAATGTACAAACAGGCACAACTGTTTTTAACAAGCGATGGGCAGAAATGTTAGGATACACCCTTGATGAGCTTGCTCCTGTTAGTATTAATACATGGCTTAATTTAGCCCATCCTGATGATTTAAAAAAATCTGAAAAACTTTTGAACGACTGTTTCAGTAAAAAATCAGCCTATTATGAAGGTGAGTTTCGTATGAAACATAAAAATGGAGATTGGATTTGGGTGTATGATAAAGGAAAAGTATTCAGTTGGACTGATGATGGAAAACCGTTAATGATGTATGGTATCCACCTTGATATTACAGAAAAGATTAATGAAATTGACCAATACATAGGTTTTATAAAACACGCTCCATCGGCAATTGCAATGTTTGATATTGATATGAGATATATGGCGGTATCAGAGCAGTGGGTTAAAGACTATGGATTAAAAGACGTATCTGAAGTAATTGGTAAAACTCATTATGAATTATTACCTGAAATTGGTGATGATTGGAAAGCGATACACCAAAAGTGTTTAACCGGAGAAAAAGCGTCAAGAGACGAAGATAAATTTACACGAATAAATGGGGACATTCAACGGCTAAAATGGGCCATTAAACCTTGGTATAACGCAAATGCACAAGTAGGCGGTTTGATCATGATGACAGAAGACATCACCGAAGCCATTAACAATAAAGAGTTACTTCATATTAGCGAAGAAACTTTTAGAGGAAACTTTGAATATGCATCAATTGGCATGGCCATTTCTGATAATACCGGAAAAGGAATAAAAGTAAACAAAACACTCTGCGATATGCTGGGATATTCTGCCCCGGAATTACTCGATATATCATTTGTAGAAATTACTCACCCAGATGATTTAGAAAAAGATTTAGCCTTATTAAAAAAGGTATCTGATGGAGAAATAAACAGCTACCAAATTGAAAAAAGGTGTTTTCATAAAAATGGAAAACTAGTTTATATCATACTTGCGTTATCAGTAGTTAAGAATGAGGATGGAAGCATCCTATACTACATCACACAAATGGTTGATATTTCTCAACTGAAGGATACTGAAAAAAAACTAGAACAAGCGCTATTACATAACCAATCTATTTTAGATGCGAGTACACAAATTTCTATCATAGGAACTGATGAAAATGGGATAGTGACTACTTTCAACGTTGGAGCCGAAAACTTGCTGGGATACTCAGCAGATGAGGTGCTGAATAAAAAACTTGTAACAGATTTTCATTTATCTGAGGAACTAATTACGAAGGCAACAAAAATACAAGAAGAAACAGGCAAAGACATTTCAAATTTTGATGTATTGATTCATTTAATTGAAAATGAAAAAGCACTTGTAAGCGAGTGGACATACGTAAATAAAAATCATGAACAATTCCCAATTTTACTCTCGTTAAACAGCGTTAAGCAACATAACAAAACTATTGGATATTTAGGTATTGGAATTAATATCACCGAGATTAAGAAAGCAGAAAAAGATATTGAAAGTTTGCTTAATGCCACTCAAGATCAAAACTTACGTTTACGAAATTTTGCCCATATTGTATCACATAACCTACGTTCGCATTCCGGAAACATAAGCGCCCTTATTGATATTTTACAAGTAGAACAAAAAGTACTTGAAGAGAATGTAGTGTTTAGTTATTTAAAGGCTGCTTCAACCAATTTGAAAGAAACCATTGACCACCTGAACACTGTAGCGGCACTTAATGCATCTGGCACGCAAAAATCAGAAAAAATAAACATCAAACCACTTATTGAAGCGGCCATTAGCAATGTTACAGGATTGGCTTACGATGCTAAAGTTGCTATACAAAACTTAGTAAATGAAGACATTTTTATATCCGGAGATTTGGCTTATTTAGATAGTATTTTTCTTAACCTATTAACCAATGGCATAAAATACCGCTCAACAGAGCGTAACAGTTATATTATTGTTTCTGCAAAACAAACAGATGAATACATTGCCATAAGTTTTAAAGACAATGGACTTGGAATTGATTTACAGAAAAATGGAAGTAAACTTTTTGGAATGTATAAAACCTTTCATAAAAATCCTGATGCAAGAGGTGTTGGCTTATTTATTACTAAGAACCAAATTGAAGCCATGGGTGGTAAAATTAAAGTAGAAAGTACTGTTAATGTTGGATCAATATTTACTGTTTATCTAAAATTGGCACAATAGCTATTAAAAAACGAAAGTTTCTTCAGACATCAAACAAAGAATTTCTTTTACAAAACTTTAACGCAAAAGTAGCGTTAATTGTCTTATTAGCCGTAGATTTGCGACCTCATTAAAAGCCCCAAAATTGGATAAAAGAATTAAATACCTATACCTTGTTGTTGTTACCCTATTGGCACTCAGCTATTTGCTGCCAACCATGGTGAGCACTACACTTGTATTTGATAATTTAATTGAACAAACCACGTCTGAATCTTCAGACATGAAATTACAGAAAGAAGACCTAACCGATTCGGAAATAACAGCACCTGAGGAATGTTTGGTATGTGTTTACCCTCATCGTTGCATTACGCTAGATTACTTGATTAATCAAGCACCAAAAGAGCCTGTAATACAACAAAACACGCCTCCACCACAGGGATAATAAACCCCTGCACTATTTTCTCTTGCGCGTAAATCCGTGCTTTCTATTTTATTAAACTAATCAAACTAAATGATTGATAAATTAATTACGTATAGTACACGTAGTCCTTGGACTATTGGCTTTTTGATACTAATACTTACTGTTTGGGGTGGATACTCCTTACAAAAATTACCCATTGATGCAGTGCCTGATGTAACCACCAATCAGGTTGATGTAATCACCAATTCGCCTAATCTTTCTTCGCTAGAAATAGAACGTTTTATTACCACGCCAATAGAAATGGCTATGGCCAATATTCCGGGTTTAATTGAAGTTCGTTCTAACTCAAAATTTGGAAGCAGCGTTGTAAAACTCATTTTTAAAGATGAGGTTGATATTTACTGGGCCCGTCAACAAGTTTTTGAACGCTTAGAATATGTTAAAAGTGAAATTCCAGAAGGAGCAGGCACGCCTATTTTAGGGCCGGCATCAACAGGATTAGGAGAAATTTACCAATATGTAATTCGACCTACTGATATAAAAAACAGCAAATACACCACCACCGAAATTCGTACCATACAAGATTGGGTAGTGCGTAGAAAATTACTTGGACTAAACGGTGTTGCTGATGTGAGTGGTTATGGTGGATTCACCAAAGAATATCAAGCCAAAATTAAACCGGAGCGGTTAAAATCTTTAGGCATTACGGTTGATGAATTGTATGAAGCTTTGGCTAAAGGAAACAGCAATACCGGAGGTGCATACATTGAAAAAGATAACAAAGCATACACCATCAGAGGAATTGGTTTAGCCAAAAACCTGGAAGACATAGCCAATACAGTTATTGAAACCAGAAACGGGGTACCTATTTTAGTTAAGGAAGTTGCTGATGTGGAGTTCGGACATGCCCTAAGATATGGAGCTTTAACCATGAATGGTGAAGGTGATGTGGTTGGTGGCTCAATACTAATGATGAAAGGTGCCAATGGTAACCAAGTAATTCTGGATGTAAAAAAACGTATGGCCGAAATTCAGGAAATGTTACCCGAAGGATTAACCATTGAGCCATTTGTAGACCGTTCTAAGTTAGTAAATGCAGCCATTAAAACAGTGGCAACCAACCTCATTGAAGGAGCAATTATTGTGTTTGTGGTTATTCTACTATTGTTAGGAAACTTACGTGCAGGTTTGTTAGCGGCATCTGTCATTCCACTTTCCATGTTGTTTGCTTTTATCATGATGAATTACACCGGTGTTGTTGGTAACATTATGAGTTTAGGAGCCATTGATTTTGGCTTGTTGGTTGACCCGGCCATTATAGTAGTAGAAAGTGTGGTACTGTTTTTAGCAGTGGCCATGAGTAAACGACTAAGAGAAAATCCGCATGCAAAAATTACGTATAAAGACAGACAAGATATTGTAATCGAATCAACCATAACCATTAAAAAATCGGTTGTGTTTGGTGGGTTGATTATTCTGATTGTGTACTTCCCTATTTTAACCTTACAAGGTGTAGAAGGAAAAATGTTCAGCCCAATGGCTAAAACTGTTGGTTACGCCATTATAGGTGCCTTAATACTGGCATTAACCTATGTACCCATGATGAGTGCCTTGATTTTACGTCCGGCAAAATCATTACATCATGATGATATCGGAGCTAAAATTGTAAACTTCTTTTTAAAAGGAATTAACCCACTTTTTAACACTTGTTTAAAATACAAAAAAGCAGTTGTAGCATTTGCGGGTGTGGTCATATTTGCGGGCTACATTGGTTTTTCAAATATTGGTGGCGAGTTTATTCCAAAGTTACAAGAAGGTGATATTTTAATTGATATGAATTTACCAATCGGAACACCTCTTACCGAGTCAATATCACAAAGTAACAATATTCAAAAATTCTTGATGAAAGAATACCCTGATGAGATAGAAAGAATCGTATCTAAAATTGGTACATCAGAGGTAAAGGTTGATCCGCTTCCTTTAGAATCTCAGGAAATATCAGTGGTACTAAAAGACAAAAAGCATTGGACCAAAACAAAACAACAAGAAGAATTAGCCGCAATGTTTAACGAATCAATGAAACAATTTCCGGGAATTATTTTATCCATTCAACAACCTATTGAAAGTAGGGTAAATGATATGATGAGTGGCGCAAGGACGGATGTTGTAGTGCAATTATACGGACCCGATTTAGATACATTGGTTAAAAAAGGAAATGAAATTATTCAATTGGTAAAAACTGTTCCCGGTGCTGTTGATGTGCAGGAGAATAAAGTATTTGGCTTGCCGCAAATTAACATTGAGTACGACAGAAAAGCCATGGCCTTGTATGGTGTAAAAGTTGAACAAGTAAACCGTGCAATTCAAACTGCATTTGGTGGCGCTACTGCCGGGGTTATATACGAAAACGACAAACGTTTTGATTTAACATTAAGGTTGGTTGGAGAAGAACGTGTGAAACGTGAAAACATAGACAACTTAATGATAGAGGCCGACAACGGACAACCTGTACCATTAAAAGAATTGGCTACCATACAAGAAGATGTTGGACCATCAGAAATTGGACACGAAGGCCTACAACGTAGGGTTAATCTAGGTTTTAATGTACGTGGACGTGATTTGGAAAGTGTGGTAAACGATGTAATGAAATTAGTGGATAGCAAAGTTCAATTACCGGAAAATTACCGCGTAACTTATGGTGGTGAGTTCGAAAACTTTAGTCGTGCCAAAGGCACATTAGCCATCGTTGTTCCAATTTCGTTGCTCATTATTTTAGGATTATTGTATCTAACATTTGGCAACTTTAAAGACAGTTTGCTCATTTATTCTGTAGTTCCTTTATCGGCAGTTGGTGGTGTTTTATCTTTACTTATACGTGATATGAATTTTAGTATATCTGCAGGTGTTGGATTTATTGCCTTGTTTGGTGTGGCCGTGTTAAACGGAATTTTATTGGTGAGCCATTTTAACCATTTGGGTACACTGGGCATTAACGATTTAGACCAACGCGTAAAACAAGGATTACAAGAACGCATCAGGCCGGTGTTGATGACATCATTAGTAGCCGCATTAGGGTTTATGCCTATGGCATTATCTAACAGTGTAGGGGCCGAAGTACAAAAGCCGCTGGCAACAGTTGTTATTGGTGGATTAATTATTTCTACAGCATTAACCTTATTTGTGCTTCCTGTACTTTATACCCTATTTACCAAAAAAGTAACCATCACTAATCCTGAGAAATAAACAGCATGAGAGTTTTAATGATTACCCTATTAACCTGGGCTGGTTTTGCGGCATTTGCACAACAAAACAACAGCAGTTTAAGTAGACCCAAAGCATTGCAGCTTGCACAAGAAAAAAATCCGCAAGTAAAATTAGCCAACCTAAAAAAAGAAAAGCAACAGGCACTTAAAGCCTTTTCGCTAACTGTAGCCTCACCAGAAATTATTTTTGAGGCACCAACTTCAACCGAATTACGTCCGGGTATTCTACAATCATTTGATTTTCCAACTACCTACATCAGAAAGTATCAGTCGCAAAGCCAACAGATATTGATGGCCGAAACTGAGAAACAAATTACACTTAACCAACTGCGTTATCAGGTAAACACAACCTACAACGAGATGCAATATTTGCGTGAGGTATTTGCATCATACCAACAACAAGATTCGTTATTGGAAGATGTGGTTGAAGTGACCAATGTGAGATTAGAAGTAGGACAAATTTCTAACCTGGAGAAACTAAATGCCGAATCGCAATACCGAGAGGTTAAATACCAACTCGACCAAGTAAAATCAAAACTGCGCACAGCTCGGGTTCACATGAGTTTACTTACCGGTAACCCATCAGACACAAGCTTAACTGCTGCCGATGAGTTTGTTAAACTTGCCATACCAAACGGTGTTGCCAATACCGATGATGCGTTTAACAGCAATCCTCTAACCGCATATTACGAGCAAAACAAAAAGCTGCAACATTTACAGCTTAAGCAAAATCAAAGTTATTGGTTTCCGAGTTTAATTGTGGGCTACTTAAACCAAGGTGCATCAAACTCACCCATGCAATACCGCATGCGTTATGGCTTTACGTTTCCATTGTGGTTTTGGAGCAATACATCACAAGTTAAAGCCGCACGCAAAAATGTAAGTATTGCCGATCAGCAATCGGTATTAAACCAATACGATTTAAAAGGCAACTACGCACAAGCATTATCGGAGTTAAGGCAATTTACCGAAGCGCTAAACTATTTTGAACAAACAGCACTTCCGCAAGCACAAGAAATATCAATAACGGCTAAAGAAGGATACCGACTTGGTAGTATTGGTTATTACAATTACTTGTTAAACCTTCAACAAGTAATTAAGATTAGACTTGGATATTTAGAGGCATTAAAAAATTACAACCAAGCCATTTTCACCATTCAATATTTAAGAGGAGAATAACAACAATGAGAAATATATTTATAGCATATAGCCTAGTGATGATTTTAGCAGCATGTGGCAACAGCCCAAAAACTGAAACAACTGCAGAAATAACTGCAATAGACAGCGACTCGATAACACTTACCCAACAACAACTTAATGGTGTAAATGTGAAGTTCGCACAATTTACACCACGCTTAATTAAACCCGTTATACATGCCAACGGGGCAATTAAATTATTACCCGAAAGCAAGGCAGAAGTGAGTTCTCACATTAGTGGTAAAGTTGAGCGTATTTATGTGCGCGAAGGGATGTATGTAAAAAAAGATCAAGTACTCATCAGCATAAGTAGTTTTGATGTGCTTGAATTACAAAACGAATATGTATCAGCCAAAAACGAAACCGAATTTCAGCTTATCGAATTTGAACGCCAATCGGCTTTAAAAAAACGTAACATGGGTGTACTAGCCGATTTTCAAGCAACAAAATCAAAATACCAATCGGCTGTAATTAAAGAAAAAACCCTTAAACAAAAGTTGGAAATTATCGGTATTGACACCCGTTTGTTTAACGATTTAACGAATCCGAACATTCAAAAAACATTAGACATCAAAGCCCCATTTAGTGGTTACATCAATAAGCTTAATGTGCACGCAGGTTCGTTGGTACAAACCGAAACCATTTTGGCTGAAATAATTGACCCAACACAACTACAAGCCGAGGTTTATGTATACGAAAAAGATGCTGAATTGATGCAAGAAGGCTTACCCGTTACCCTAAATTTTGTACAAAAAGGTATTGCACCACTAAGCGGAAAAGTATTGTTTGTATCAAGGGCATTAGACCCGGTAAATAAAACCATCACCTTACATGTTCAGTTTACACAGCCAAACAATAAAGAAATACATGCAGACATGAATATAAAGGCCGTGATAACCGGTATTTCAAATAGCAAACCATTACTTGCCATTCCATCAACTACCATTTATGATGATGGTGATAACAAATATATTTTTGTGACAATGGATCCCTCAAAAAACCAAGTAGGCATGAAAAAATTTAGAATTGAAATTTTAAATGAAGACGAAGGGTACGCAGTTATAAAATCAATTCAACAGCTTCCTGAAAATTGTTGGGTTGCCGATAACAATGTGTTGGCCATTGAAGCTGAAAGGAAGAAAAACGAATAACTTATTTGGCAGTTGGATATTTACGGTGTTTGGTAATGTTATTAAAAAACATGGCTACTAAAAACAAAATAAGTACACCAACCAATACCGGATTAATCAAATAAAAATATCCTAATCCACGAATTTTTTCGCTGCCAATAATGGCTATTAAAGCAGTAGCTCCACCGGGAGGATGAAGTGTTTTGGTGATTTGCATAGCCACAATACTTAATGATACCGAAAGTGCTGCTGCTAACCAAATTTCGTTGGGTAAAAGCATACAAACTGTAACACCGATAAATGCACTGATGAGGTGACCGCCAATTAAATTTCGGGGTTGAGCCAACGGACTATTAATAACACCATATACCAAAACAGATGATGCACCAAAAGAACCAATTAAAAATAAATTATCATTTAAAATGAAATATTTACTGTTGATGAAACCAATGATACCAATACCGAAAAATGCCCCCAAAAAAGTTAACAGGTGTTCTTTGGTATCAATCAATGTTTCCTTGTATAAAACGTATTTTGCCTTACGGTAATTACGCTTAATTTTTTTCATTGCCATATTTAATATAAGTTTGCAACAGTAATAACATGCAATTATTTAAGCACATATCACTCATCAAAACCAAAGGCACAAATATAACATTTAGCCAAAAGGTATTCGTGTGCAATAGTAATTTCAAAGTTTGTGGGCTTAATTTTTATCCGGCCAACAAAGACTTTCATTCATAACCCGAAACAACAAACTATTATCTAATAGTTGTTTCGGGACACTTTCTCAATAAACTTTCTTTTAATCATTTAAAATTATGAAGTGGCTTTTTAGCGTAAGAACCATTATTGGTATGGTTTTACTTTTTTGTTTGACCATTGCTGCCGACATGCTTGAAAAACATTTGTACAGTGGCATTGTATTTAGTTTACTATTAACCTTTTTTATCGGGTTATATTTGTACAACATCATTCAAGCTCAGCATTCGATTTTGCGTAATTACCCCATTGTGGGTTACCTGCGTTACTTTTTCGAGAGTTTTAGACCCGAATTACGTCAGTACTTTTTCGAGAGTGATTTGGATGGAAAACCATTTAATAGAAGACAACGCTCCATTGTTTATCAGCGTGCAAAAAACGTAAGGCAAACTGTACCTTTTGGTATGCAGGTAAACAGTTTGGAGGAAGGTTATGAGTGGATTGCACACACCATGTTTCCGGCACATATTAACAGCAGCGATTTACGTGTAACTGTTGGTGGTAAAAATTGTAATCAACCTTATTCAGCAAGCATATTAAACATATCGGCCATGAGTTACGGATCGTTGAGTAAAACTGCCATACAATCGCTTAACGAAGGGGCTAAGTTGGGTAAGTTTGCGCACAACACAGGTGAAGGCGGAATCAGCCCTTACCACTTAGCCGGTGGTGGTGATTTAATTTGGCAAATTGGTACCGGATATTTTGGTTGCCGCAATCAGGATGGCACGTTTAGTGGCGAATTGTTTAAGGAACAAGTTGCACATCCACATATAAAAATGGTGGAAATAAAACTGTCACAAGGTGCAAAACCTGGCCACGGTGGTATTTTACCGGCCGCTAAAAACACACCTGAGATTGCAGCCATTCGTAAGGTTGAACCATACACCACAGTTGCTTCTCCTCCCGGGCATAGTGCCTTTAGTAACATGTTTGGGTTGATACAATTTATTAAACAATTACGTGTATTAAGCAATGGTAAACCCATTGGTATAAAACTTTGCGTGGGTAGTAAATTAGAGTTTACCGAAATGGTTGAAACCATGAAAGCCGAGCAAATTTTCCCCGACTTTATTACCATTGATGGTGCCGAAGGCGGAACGGGTGCTGCACCACTAGAGTTTTCGGATAGTTTGGGTATGCCTTTATATGATGCACTTTCTTTTGCGCACGATACTTTACAAAAATTAGGCATACGTAACGAAGTGAAAATATTTGCTGCCGGAAAAATTATTACCGGGGTTGATATTATTAAAGCATTGGCACTTGGAGCAAATGCATGTTACAGTGCACGTGGAATGATGTTTTCTTTAGGCTGTATACAAGCCTTAAAGTGCGATTCGGGTAAGTGCCCTGTAGGTATTGCTACACAAGAAAAACAATTGTACCAAGGCGTAGACATTACCGATAAAAGAGTACGTGTAAAAAACTTCCATAACAATACCTTAAAATCGACAGTTGAGGTAATGGAAGCATGCGGTTTTAGTGATGTAAGTGACATTAAACCAGAAAAAATATTTAGAAGAATTGGTGATGGACATGTAGCTACATTTAAAGAAATTTATTTTGATAGAATAGCTCCTACTCAAACAAAAATTAAACAAGTATCAACCCTTAACTAATATTTAAGATGATGACATTAAATGAAAAAGACTACAACCGTTTAATAGCTGCGATTAAACAATTACGCATGAGTGCGGTTGGTAACAGCAACATAAAAAGTTTAGCAGAGAACTTAAAAGATGCGCAGGTCATTCCATCGGATAAAACACCTGAAGATTTAATTACCATGAACTCAAAAGTGTTATTAAAACGAATGGACAATAACCAAGATATGGAAGTATCAGTCGTTTATCACGATGATGCTGACATCAAATCGAAAAAGGTATCTGTTTTTGCACCAATGGGTATTGCCCTATTGGGCAAACGCGAGCAACAAGTAATTAACTGTAACCTACCTAACGGCAATATTTCTTACATGGTAAGTAAGCTACTCTATCAACCCGAAGCTGCAGGTGATTTGAATTTGTAAACAACAAAGTTCATGCATAAAAAAAGTCTCGCCAATGGCGAGACTTTTTTGTTTATAGCTTGATAACTAACTAAGCGTTTTGTGTTGCCTTAGGTGCTGCATTTAAAATTTCTGCATCAACACCGGCAGCATATTGTTCGAAGTTTTTAACGAACATGTTTGCTAATTTATTTGCTTGTGCATCGTAAGCTGCTTTATCAGCCCAAGTATTGCGTGGGTTTAATAACTCAGCAGGTACATTAGGACAAGCAGTTGGCATGGCATAACCAAATACTGCGTGGTTTTCATATGCAACGTTGTTTAATTCACCATTTAAAGCAGCAGTAATCATAGCACGGGTGTATGATAATTTCATACGAGAGCCTGTGCCATAAGCACCACCAGTCCAACCGGTGTTAATTAACCACACATTAATGTTTGGGTTAACTTTTAATTTTTCGCCTAACATTTTAGCGTATTTACCGGGATGTAATGGTAAAAACACACGACCAAAACAAGCAGAGAAGGTAGCTTGTGGCTCGGTAACACCGGCCTCTGTACCTGCAACTTTAGCAGTATAACCACTAATAAAGCTATACATCGCTTGTCCGGCATTTAGTTTAGATATTGGAGGTAATACACCAAAAGCATCAGCTGTTAAGAAGAAAATATTTTCAGGTGTTTTTCCTACCGATGGTACTGCGATGTTATCAATTAAGTTTATTGGATAAGCAGCACGGGTATTCTCTGTAACAGAGATGTTGGTATAATCAACCGTAGTAGTACCCGGATAAAAACGGGTATTTTCTAACAATGAACCAAACTGAATGGCATCAAAAATTTGAGGCTCTTTTTCTTTGGTTAAATCGACACATTTAGCATAGCAACCTCCTTCAAAGTTAAATACACTATTGTCAGCCCAACCATGTTCATCATCACCAATTAATTTACGCTCTGGATCGGCAGATAAAGTTGTTTTACCTGTTCCTGATAAACCAAAAAATACGGCAGTATCTCCGTTTTTACCAATGTTAGCTGAACAATGCATTGATAACACACCTTTTTCTTCAGGTAAAATATAGTTCAACACGGTGAAGATACCTTTCTTCATTTCGCCTGTGTATGCACTACCACCAATTAAAATAATTTTACGGGTAAAATCAATCATGGTAAAGTTGTGCTGACGTGTTCCGTCTTCAGCGGCAACAGCTTTAAAGCTAGGAGCGTTGATGATTAACCACTCAGGAGCAAAATCTTTTAACTCTTCCGCTGTTGGGCGTAAAAACAAGTTGTTGCAAAACAAGTTGTGGTATGCAGTTTCGTTAAACACACGAATGTTTAAACGGTAGGCAGGATCAGCGCATGCATAAGCATCACGGGTGTAAATGTTTTTGCCTTCAAAGTGTTTGATTACTTTGTTTAATAAAGCATCAAATTTTGCAGGTTCAAACTTTTGGTTTACATCTCCCCACCAAACTGTGTTTTCTGTCTTAGCATCAGCCACACAAAATTTATCTTTTGGTGAGCGTCCTGTAAATTCACCGGTGTCGGCCATTAATGCACCAGAATCAGTTAATACACCTTCTCCGTTTTTAATGGCGTGTTGCACCAATTGTGCTGGTGTTAAATTTTGGAAAGTTTGGCCTGCGTTGGCCATAATCTTTTCAACTATTGAATTGGTTGTCATATTTAAGGTTGTTCAATTGCGAAGTGGGAGCAAAAATAATGATTCCGATAACAGGAAAAAATATAAATTTAATCTGCTGTTATTCAGGGGCTAATTTCCTTAAAACACCTCAATTAATTGATTAAAATCATGTGGCAAAAATCAAAACCATATTTTAACGGGTATTGTTGTAAATACAAGTATACCCATAGCTTATCATTTGTTTAGATGTAATATCAATTTAAATGATCTCTAACACCCTTTTTATTGCACTCTCCACAATTAAACCCGGGTTACTGCTAAAGGTATGATTGATTCTGTTGGCTAAAATTGCATTAACTGACACTGCCTCATGGCCTAATAAAGTAGCCATACCATATATGGCAGCTGTTTCCATTTCAAAATTGGTTATACGCAATCCGTTTACCTCAATATTTGATAATCGCTTAATTAAATCTTCATATTTAGCCTCAGCCCTAAGCATGCGCCCTTGAGGTGCGTAAAATCCACAACAAGTGGCCGTTATACCAAAATTAAAATGCTTACTAAACTTTGTAAACAAATCACCGGGAGCTTTAAATAGATATGGATTAACAAACAGCAACTCCAACTGTTCATCAATGGCATTTAACATGTTTGATATTTCATCGTTTTCCTCATAATCATAAAACTGCATTAAGCTATCAAGTCCTAAGCCGTATGATGAAACAAGGATATCATTTACTTGCAAATTATCTTGTAAAGAACCACTGGTACCAATACGTATAAACTTTAATGAAGTTGGTGTTGTTTTCACCTCACGTGTTTTGAGGTTAATATTAGCCAAAGCATCCAATTCGTTCATTACAATATCAATATTATCTGTACCTATTCCTGTTGATACTACAGATATACGTTTATTGCCAACGTAACCGGTATGGGTTATAAACTCTCGCTTGCTTTTTTTAACTTCAATTTTGTCAAAGTGTTTCGATACTTCAGCAACACGATTTTGGTCACCCACCAAAATAACTGTTTCTGCCAACTCTTCAGGCAGAAGGTGTAAATGGTAGATACTACCATCATTATTTAATACCAATTCACTTTCCGGGATAATTGTGCTCATGTATATATGTCATTTATTGTTTTGACCAATATCATTATGTAAATTCAAATACTCGTATATATTTGTAGGGCAATTTACACTTTAAACATTATGCAAACAACTCAGAAAAACACCATCCTTATTCCAGTAGACTTTAGTGATATCGCTATGCACGCATTAGACCATGCGATTAATGTTGCCAAACATTTTAACAACAACTTGGCTTTACTGTATGTAGTTGAGGAAGGTATACTTAGTGGATTGTTGGGCAAAAACGAAAAACAAGAACAATTGATTAAAGAGGCTGCGACAACACGCATGGAAAGATTATCAATCGATATCAAAACCCAACATGGTATTGACTGCAGCATATATGTCCGTTCGGGTAAAATTTATAAGTTGATTACAGAGGTAGTGGAAGAATTAAAATGCGATAGCGTAATTATGGGATCGCACGGTGCTTCAGGCTTAGGTCAATTAATAGGAAGTAACTCTTCACGCACCATCATGCACAGCAAGGTGCCAGTAATTGTTGTAAAATCAGCACAAACTTCAAACATTTATAAAAGTATTGTTTTCCCTGTTGATTTAACCATTGAATCACGCCAAAAAGTTAAATGGGCTATACACTTAGGTAAATCTTATGGTTCAACCATTCGTTTGTTTAGTTTTAAAACCAATGACGAATTATTGGATGCTAAAATTGAAGGTGCGTTGCACCAAGTAGAAAACATGCTGAAAGAAAATGGAGTAAACTACACTACCTTTATCAAAGAAAAGTTAGAAGGTAATTTTGCTGACGAAACCATTAAATACGCAGAAAGCATAGATGCCGACTTATTAATGATTATGACCCAAACAGAAGATAAAGACTTTAAAGAGTTGGTGTTTGGAACATACGCGCAACAAATTGTAAATACCTCACAACGTATTCCGGTTATGTGTCTCAATCCTACTAAAACCGGTATGATATCGGGATGGGGATATTAATTGTAAATAAACTTAATTTAAAAAGAGGCTTCAACAAGCCTCTTTTTTTATGTCATTTTCTTTTCTCGAGTTTTAACAATTCATCTATTTTAGTGTGTAATTCTCTGATCTCCTGCTCGGCTTTTAAATTAATGTTGTAATCATTTTTAGCCCTTAACCTGTCTTTGGATTCTTGTCTATTTTGGCTCATCATAATAATGGGTGCTTGCACTGCCGCAATACAACTCAATATCAAGTTTAAAAGAATAAACGGATATTCATCAAACCGTGAACTGGTGTAGGCAAAAGTATTTAATACCACCCAAGCCAAAATAAATCCAAAAAAGGAAATAATAAACGTCCAACTTCCACCAAATTCAGCTATTTTATCTGCAATACGCTCACCAAAAGTTAAACTACTTTGGTAATTATCCTCCAACTCATCAGCCGATAATTCTAACAAATGCTCCGACTCTTGAGGTGGTTCTAATTGAAGTAAATGGTTAATGGCCTCCGCGTCAACAAAACCCTTTTTGTCCCATTTGTGGCCGTACTTTTTAATAATTTTAACCACCTGAGGACTAATGGCTTTGGCTGGCAACATATTTTGTGCATTACCCGACCGACCGCTTATTTGGCATACATATTCGTGATGAGTATTCATCGGTATTTTAAATTATCATTCTAAAATAAACTTTATTTCAACTAAATACATCATTAGTTTTAAATTCGCGCACTTATTAAGATTATGACAGACCACAAAATTATATTTTCGATGGCAGGGGTTAGCAAAACTTTCCCTCCTCAAAAACAAGTATTAAAAAACATTTACCTATCTTTTTTTTATGGTGCTAAAATTGGTGTTTTAGGTTTAAACGGTTCGGGTAAATCAAGCCTTTTAAAAATCATTGCAGGTATTGATAAAAACTTCCAGGGTGAGGTTGTATTTGATAGCAAAAACTATAAAATAGGTTTTTTAGAGCAAGAGCCAAATCTTGACGAAACGAAAACTGTTATTGAAGTAGTAAAAGAAGGTGTGGCTGAAACAATGGCTTTGCTTGATGAGTACAATGCGGTGAATGAAGCCATGGGTGAACCCGAGAATTATGAAGACGGGGACAAAATGGAAAAGTTAATGAACCGTTCGGCTGAGTTGCAAGATAAAATTGACGCAGCTAACGCCTGGGAAATTGATACTACATTGGAAAAAGCCATGGATGCTTTGCGCTGCCCTGATCCTGAAACACCTATTAGTGTGTTAAGTGGTGGTGAGCGCAGACGTGTTGCCTTATGCCGTTTAATTTTAAGTAACCCTGATATTTTATTATTAGATGAGCCTACCAATCACTTGGATGCAGAATCGGTTGATTGGTTAGAGCAATTCTTGAAAAACTTCCCGGGTACTGTTATTGCAGTAACCCATGATCGTTATTTCTTGGATAATGTTGCCGGTTGGATTCTTGAACTTGACCGTGGAGAAGGTATTCCGTGGAAAGGAAATTACAGCAGCTGGTTAGAGCAAAAAGCCAACCGATTAAAAGCCGAAGAAAAAGCTGAAGGCAAACGTGCAAAAGCGTTGGAACGTGAGTTAGATTGGGTACGCCAAGGTGCCAAAGGAAGACAAGCCAAACAAAAAGCCAGGTTAGGTGCTTACGATAAATTATTGAATGAGGAAACAAAGGAAAAAGAACAACAATTAGAGTTGTTTATTCCGGCAGGACCTCGTTTGGGTGATGTGGTAATTGAAGCCAAAAATGTAAGCAAAGCATATGGTGATAAATTGTTATACGAAAACCTAAACTTTAATTTACCACGTGGTGGTATAGTTGGGGTGATAGGGCCAAATGGTGCGGGTAAAACCACATTGTTTAAATTAATGATGGGTCTTGAAGAACCAACCAGTGGCGATTTTAAAGTAGGTGAAACAGTAAAAGTTGCCTATGTAGATCAGAGTCATAAAGATTTATTACCCGAGAAAAGTGTATTTGACGTAATTAGTGGTGGAACCGAAACCATGATAGTTGGCGGTAAACAAGTAAACGCAAGAGCATACATCAGTAAATTTAATTTTGGTGGTAACGATCAAAGTAAAAAAGTGGGTGTGTTAAGTGGTGGTGAACGCAACCGTGTGCATTTGGCCATGACCTTAAAAGAAGGTGGGAATGTGTTGTTATTAGATGAACCTACCAATGATATTGACGTAAATACTTTACGTGCTTTGGAGGAAGCCATTGAAAATTTCGCAGGTTGTGTGGTAGTGATATCCCACGACAGGTGGTTTATTGATAGAATTGCCACCCACATTTTGGCATTTGAAGGCGACTCTCAAGTGGTATTTTTTGAAGGAGCTTACAGCGATTACGAAGAAAACAAACGTCAACGTCTGGGAAATGTGCAACCAACACGTGTTCGTTATAAAAAGATTATCTAAACCTAAAGAATTATACTTTAAAATTATGCCGCCTAACGCTACAGTTGGGCGGCATTTTTTATGCTATTTTTTTATTTGAAAACAATACATATATTGGTGTAATAATAGGCCAAACTTATGTTAAGTTTCTGGGAGTCAAATTCGCTCGTAAACTACCAATATATTATTGTAGGAGCCGGTATTACCGGGTTAAGTACCGCTTGTGCCATCAAAGAAAAAAATCCCAAAGCATCTGTACTTGTTGTTGAAAAAGGAATTTTACCTACGGGTGCAAGCACTAAAAATGCCGGATTTGCTTGCATCGGATCTTATACCGAAAAATGGGCCGATTATGAACGTTTGGGTGAAGAGCAATTTTTACAATTGATAGAAGACCGATGGATTGGTTTGTACTTGTTGCGTAAGCGTTTGGGTGATGACCACATTGATTATATAAACCACGGGGGCTTCGAATTAATGATTAACGAAACCGGAGCCGAGGGAGATAAAGTAGCTAAACTTAACGAACTGCTTGCACCTATGTTTAAAAAGCAGGTGTTTTATATCGTACCACAATTTATCAACCAGTTTGGGTTTAATGCTGATATTGTAAGCGACATGGTATTTAACCCATTTGAAGGACAAATTGATACCGGTAAAATGATGAATACGTTGCTGAATTATGCCGGTATTTTACAGATAAGGGTAATTACAGGAACAGATGTAAAACACATTGAAGATACACCCACCGGAGCGAAAGTATATTGCCAAAATAATGGACAGCTAATTACTTTTAATGCCGAACAGGTGGCTATTTGCACCAATGCATTTACCAAACATTTTTTACCTGATGAAGAAATAACCCCGGGACGTGGTCAGGTTTTATGCACTGCACCAATTGATGATTTAAAGTTTACCGGCATTTTTCATTTTGATGAAGGTTATTATTATTTTAGAAACTATGGTAAACGTATAATTTTTGGTGGTGGAAGAAACATTGATTTTGAGACAGAAACTACTACACAATTTGAGTTAAACCCACGTATACAAAACCAATTAAACTATTTTTTAGACGAAGTAATTTTACCCAATACTCCTTACACCGTAGAACACCAATGGAGTGGGATCATGGCTTTTAACGAACAAAAAACGCCATTGGTAAAACGCGTGAATCAACACGTGGTGGTAGGCGCAAGGTTAAACGGCATGGGTGTAGCACTTGCCAGTAAAATTGCTGATACGCTTGCAACATTAATGATGAAATAACAACCTGATTATGATAAAAAAAACAATCATTTTATTTACCCTGCAATTTACATTTGGACTTGCCCTTATGGCGCAAACCGTGGTTTATAAAGCCGATTTAAAACTACATCCCGACAGTAAAAACCAAAACGGATGCGTATTGTCTATTTATGAAATGAACCAAAGCTTCGACTTTAATAATAACATAAAATGGGAGTTTAACATACAAGAGTTCACCCCCACCCTTGAGGCGGAACAGTACCTTGCCACTGTTGTAAAAAAAGAATGGTCGATTACCTTTTTACATAAACAAACCAACGAAAAGTTACAGGCAGAAAGTTTACCTAAAGAAGAATCGCTGATTAATGCGGAATGTGTGTTTAATGGAATAATCATGCCGATTGATATCAACATACATAAGAAAAAAAGTAAAGATAAATCTGTTTACAACGAACTTTCATTTTCGTTAACAGGTCATCAGGTAGGTGCAAATTCTGACGAAATATTTTTATTTAAAATGATACTTACTCCGCAATAACTTTTTACAATTTTACACCAACAAAAAAGCCATCAGGTATACCCGATGGCTTTTTTCATATCATAATAAATACAGCTATTTCTCTTGGTTATTTTTGTGCAATTTACTGTTACGTTTACCGTAACTAAAGTATACCAGCAACCCAAATACCATCCAGACAATTGCTACCTTAAGTGTTTGTGCATCCAAGGCTATAATCATACCGGTACAAACCAATATACCCAAAATAGGAATTAAAGGTACCAATGGGGTTTTAAATGGTCGTTCAATCGCTGGTGATTTAACACGCATAATCCATACACCTGCACTTACCAAAACAAAGGCGAACAACGTACCAAAACTTGTTAAATCTCCTGCCACACTGCCCGGTACAAACGCGGCAAAAAGTCCAACAAAAACAAACAAAATAATATTGGCTTTGTATGGTGTTTTGTATTTAGGATGTAACTCGCTGAACGCTTTTGGCATCAATCCATCATTACTCATACTGAAAAATACACGGCTTTGCCCCATTAACATCACCAATATTACCGAACTGAAACCGGCTAAAATGGCAACGGTTACACTTGTACCTAACCACTCATAACCCACCATGTAATTTTGAATGGCATAAGCAACAGATGCTTCTTTTCCTGTTGTTTTAAACTCTTGCCAATTGGCAACACCCGTTAACACGTGGCCAAACAAAATGTATAAAATGGTACAAATAACCAATGAACCTAAAATACCAATGGGCATATCACGCTTCGGATTTTTAGCTTCTTGAGCTGCTGTACTAACGGCATCAAAACCAATAAAAGCAAAAAATACAATGGCGGCACCGCCAAGTACGCCACCCCAACCCCATTTAAAGAAACCTTCATGGCCCGGTGTACCTTCAGGAACAAGGTAAGGCATGTGGTTTTCAGGTTTAATGTATTGCCAACCTATTGCTATAAACAATAATACTATTGCAACTTTTATAAATACGATGATGGCGTTAAGCATTGCACTTTCTTGCGTACCTTTAATTAATACTAGGGTAATTAAAAATAAAATAACCAAAGCCGGTAGGTTTACAAAACCATTGGTTATTGATACAAATCCAATGAGGTTTTGTGGTAACATGGCAAACTGCTCTTCACTTAAAATGAGCTCACCATTTTTTACCATGGTTGCCCACTCAGGTTTGTAAGCTACAATTTGCGCAATGTTATCGAAAGTTACTTTGTGTAAACTCTCGAAAGGACTGTGGCACCATTCATACGGTATTGCCCCTCCAAGCAAATTATTAAGGTACTCACTCCAAGCAATACTAACCGTGGCCGCCCCCAATGCATATTCCATCATTAAAGCCCAACCAATAATCCATGCTACTAACTCGCCCATGGTTACATAACTGTATGCATAAGCACTACCCGCAATTGGAATCATAGCCGCAAACTCTGCATAACATATACCTGCAAAGGCACAACCAATAGCTGCAACTATAAAAGATAAGGTAACGGCAGGACCCGATGCTTCGGCTGCTGCAGCGGCTGTTCGTACAAATAATCCTGCACCGATAATTGCCCCAACACCTAACCCAATCAAGTTACCTGCACCTAATGTACGCTTCAATTGGTGGCCTTCCGACTCCTTCAATAAATGGTCAATATTTTTTCGAGAAAATGATCCCATACTGTTATTTTTACTTTATTAAGAGATGGCTAATATAGCTATGTTTTGCGCATTGCAAAACACATTTTATACCTCGTGACGGTAAAACAGAAATGTTGGATATTTAGGGTTGATGGTTTAAAGAATACGAAGCAAAATCTCCTTCAATAATTCATCATGCGAGGCAGACGCATTGTTTACACCTTTACTCTTCAGATCGTATTCGTGAACAATTCTGATACAACGCTCCAGTTCATCTGCACTGTACCTACTCGCGGCATTCATGTAATCTTTTGCTTGATAGTAATTTAAACCAAATTTACGTTGCAATTGCCCTTGATCCTTAATGTTACTTTGTTTAACCATATAGGTTTTACTAAAGAAGTTATTCATGTTAATTAAAGCGGCAATAATGCTAAAGTCTTTATTTTTACCCATGTGATGAGCAATATGCATGGCCCTTCCACTGTTTTTAAGTGCCACTGCCCCCATCAACTCAAAAATATTAAACTCTTTACTTATACCAATTTTTAACTCTACATCGGTATCTGTAATTTGGGTATCGCCATCCTTATTTATCATTAGTTTTTCCAGCTCATTGGCAATTTTCCCCAAATCACTTCCCAAACTATCTGCAATTAACCCCGCACTGCGCGAACTGATGCTAAACCCTCTTGATTTTAAATAATGTTCTATCCAAGCCGGCAATTCATTGTCGTATAATTTCTTAGATTCGAAAACAACATGTTTGCTCAGTGTTTTGTAAACTCGTGTACGCTTGTCTAGTTTTTCTTTTTTGTAGCAAATAATTAAAATGGTACTAGGTACAGGTTTTTCAAAATAAGCTTCAAACTCTTCTAAGTTTTTTAAGTTTTGCGCCTCTTTAACAATAATAACCTGATGATCTGCCATCATCGGAAAACGTTTTGCATGGTTGATGATGGTTGCGGTATCTGTATCTTTACCGTACAACACAACCTGATTAAAACCTTTCTCCCCCTCGTTTAAAATGTTTTGCTCCGCGTAATGACTTAACTCATCGATGTAATAGTGCTCGGCACCAAACAAAAAATACACAGGTGCAAATTTTCTTGCTTTAAGTCCTGATAGTATTTTATTAAAATCTGAGCTATTTTCCGCAGCCATTTACTTAGTTTTGATTTATTAATGCAGCTAAACTTTCCTACATACAATTTTAAGGTTAAAAAGGTTGAAAACAGAAATTATATTTTCGACATCATTCGGAAAAAATTTGTGGTTTTAACCCCAGAAGAGTGGGTAAGGCAACATTTGGTGCATTATTTAATACACCACTGCGGTTGTACACCTTCATTAATGGCTGTGGAAAAAGGGCTAACGGTTAATGGACTGCAAAAAAGATTTGATGTGTTGGTTTATGATAACAAGGGCAAAGCCATTTTGTTAGCCGAATGTAAAGCGCCTGATATTCAGTTATCTGAAAATACTTTTTTACAAGCCGCTGTCTATAACCAATCTTTGGCCGTAAGTAGGTTAGTTATTACCAATGGCTTAGAGTTACGCTTTTGCCAATACAACAACACCTTTACAGCCTACGAAATTACCAACGATATTCCCCAATATCCATTTACGTAAAAATAAATAAACCTTAATTGAAGCCCAATTATATTTGAAAACTAATATTAAAATACATACATCATGATTAACAATCACGAAATAGATTACCGCATTTTAGGGAACGAAATGCAATGTGTTGAAATTGAACTTGACCCACAAGAGAGTGTTGTTGCAGAACCGGGCAGCTTTATGATGATGGATAATGGCATTGAAATGCAAACCATATTTGGCGATGGCTCTCAACAACAAAATGGCATTTTAGGCAAATTATTCTCAGCCGGTAAACGTTTATTAACCGGTGAAAACTTGTTTATGACAGCTTACACCAATATTGGTCAAGGTAAAAAACAGGTAACTTTTGCATCACCTTATCCCGGTCGTATTATTCCTTTAGATTTATACCATTTAGGGGGTAAAATTATTTGTCAAAAAGATTCGTTTTTATGCGCTGCAAAAGGGGTAAGTGTTGGTATTGAATTTCAGCGTAAATTAGGTACTGGTTTATTTGGTGGGGAAGGTTTTATCATGCAAAAACTAGAAGGTGATGGAATGGCCTTTGTGCACAGTGGTGGACATGTGATTGAACGTACTTTGCAGCCTGGTGAAATGCTTAAAGTGGATACCGGATGTATTGTAGCTTTTACGCATGATGTGAACTACGATATTCAATTTGTAGGCGGAATTAAAAATACCTTGTTTGGTGGTGAAGGTGTATTTTTTGCAACCTTATCAGGACCAGGAAAAGTTTGGATTCAAACTTTACCAATAAGCCGCTTAGCAGGACGATTAATGGCGTACGCATCTTTTAATAGAAAAGAAGAAGGCAGTGTACTTGGAGGATTAGGTAATATTTTGGATGGTGATGGCCGTTGGTAATTAATACATCATTATAAACTAAAAATAGGCTGCTTCAATATAGAATCAGCCTATTTTTTTTGTGGTGTAGCTAAAATTAGATTTTATTTCATCGAGAAATTTCTTCCAATACTCACCCCAAACCAGTTTTCATATTTACCATCACGAATAAAAGGCGTATAGCTCATCCTGAAACAAACCTTATTGGTTTCAATCACCCTAAAACCAATGGCAGCAGTGGGTACAATTTCTCTTTCTGTTGCACTTTTGTTTACCAAGGTAAAACCAATTCCTAATTCAATTTTTTCTTTACGTTCTCTGCTTCCCAATAAAATCGAGGTCGTAAACGGAGCCAATATTGCACCTTTATCCATATCAATTTTATTAAGCAAACGGCCATCTGTAAAACTGTAAGCCACGCCTACCCTACCTACCCAACCTAATTTGGTACTGCGGTATAATATTTTTTCATAGTTTAACGAATATAAAAAAGCAGCTCCACCTAGTTCTACATACCAGTTATTTAATCCGGTAGGTTCGCGGTATGGTTTCTCTTGTGCCAAAAGATTTAACGGAATTATGAATATGCTTAACCATAAACAAATGGTAACTTTGGTGATGTATTTGCGCATGAAATTAATTCTAAATAAGATTCTGCAATATTATCAAATATTTTGCAACCTCAGCCTTGATGTGGTAGGTGGTGTTATTTGTAACATGCTGGCCATAACTTATAGCTTTAACATTAACGCCCCTAAAGCTTGGTATATTGCCCTACCGCTAGGCACTTGGCTTGTTTATTTGGTTGATCATGTGGTGGATGTAATGCGCACCGATAAGGTTTACCCCACACCACGACATCAATTCATTAAAAAATACCTGAAACCAATTATTGCTTTATGTGTACTGATTATTTTGGTAATGACAGCCACCACGTTTATTTATTTTGATGAGCAATTGATTACCGTTGGCTTTATTATGTCGGGGGTAATTATTTTACATTTAATGTTGGCAAGACTTAATCCGCAATCAAAAAGTATTATCAACAACAAAGAGTTTGGGGTGGCTTTTATATATGCTACTTCTATTTTTATTTATCCTTTATTTAATAGCTTTTTATCTATTGGGTTTGATGCACTATTTTACCTCTTTATTCTTTTCTTACTTATTACTTACCAAAGTTTATTGTTGTGTTCCATCATCGAATATCCAATTGATATGTTAATGAACAATACCAGTTTTATCAGAACAATGGGCTTACCAAAAGGTATGGTCATTTTTCAAGGCATCACTTTATCGGCCTTTATTTTGTTGGTGTTTATAACCATTGGCTTAAACTTTTACAACCCTGCTTTGCCTGCATTTTACTTCTTGATTCTTGCCGGAAATTACCTCATTTACCTGAACAGAAATAAATTACAACAACATTTTATGTACCGTAAAATTGCTGAGCTACTTTTTTGGTTGCCTGCTTTGGGTTTGTTGTATTGAAGTAGTTTTTTACAACAGTTTTTGCCTCTCGAAGAAGGAATAACCACAGAGATCACAGCGTTTTACACGGAGAACACAACGCATTGCCTCAACCGATGCAAAATGCTGAAGACATTACCGCCCGTTGTGGTTAAACCGAAACTCACTGTGGTTACCAACCACAAAAAAACCGCTCCAAAATTTCTTCCGGAGCGGTTTATTTTATCTTTCATCTAAAAGCCTATTTCTTTTTAACGGGTTGTTTCATATCAACACCACGCGCCTTGGCCATATCTTCCAACTTTTGCTGGAATTTACTTTTGGTTACCGGCTTCTTTTTGTTCTCCTGTATTTGTGCATGCATCTTGGTATCATCAACAAATACGCGTATTAACAATTGCTGACCAATGGTGAATAAGTTACTTACAAAGTAGTAATAATTTAAACCTGCTGCAAAACTGTTTAACATAAACAAGAAAATTACAGGCATGAAGTAACTCATCCATTTCATTTGTCCTGTCATGCCACTTTGTTCGTTGTTATACACTGCATAAACAACCGATGAGATCGTCATTAATAAGGCAAACAAACTTACGTGGCTACCATAACCGGGGATACTGAATCCGAATTCTAAAATACTATCATACGTACTTAAATCAGGTGCCCATAAAAATGCTTGTTGGCGTAGTTCAAATGCACTTGGGAAAAACTGGAACATGGCCACCAATATTGGCATTTGCAACAATACCGGAATACATCCACCTAAAGGATTTACACCGGCCTGGCGATAAATCTTCATGTTCTCTTGTTGTATTTTGGTCATGTCATCACCAAACTTTTCTTTTATCTCATCCAACTCCGGTTTTAACACACGCATTTTTGCGGTTGATAAATACGATTTGTAAACCAACGGGAACAATATGGTTTTAACAATTAAAGTCAACAAGAAAATTATTAAACCAAAACTGCTGATGTATTGGCTTAAGAAATAAAACACGTTTACGGTTAAATATTTATTTACCCAACGGAAGATACCCCAGCCCATTGGTACAATACGCTCCAATTGGCTTTCGTCTAACTTGGCTAAAGTTTTGTAGTGGTTAGGACCAAAATAAAACTTCATACCAAACGACTCGCTTGGGGTGTGGTTATAGGGTACCACTAAACTTGCACTTAGTTGTTTGATGTATTGTTGGGTAGCATCGTTTTTGGTTTCAACCTTTGCACTGGCAAATTCTTTTTCGGCAATTAAACTGGCATTGAAATACTGTTGTTTAAACGAAATCCATTTTACCGGAGTAGTTAAATCAACTACTTCTTCTTTGGTTTCCGAAATGTAATCAGGCTCCTCGGCTGTGGTTTTGTAATAAACAGTGGTGGTGCGGTGTTCGGCATCAAATGTTTTTTCTTGCTGACGAATTTTAGCCGACCAATTCATGTCAATAAACTTAGATCCGGCAGCAATGTTTTTATCCATACCCACCAAGTTTAACTGATAGCTAACCATGTTGGTTTTATCGCTAAAAGCATAATGTTGCTCGATGTATTGGTTGGCACCAACTTCTACCTTCATGCTCAAACCTTTGCCATCAGCATCGGGTTGAGGGGTGAAGTATAAATCACCGGTGTTTATTTGTTTGCCATCTTTGGTTTTAAAGCTGTAGTTTAATTCCTCGTTGGTACCATCAAACAAAATAAGTTCGGTGCCATCATATTTTTTATGATTTTTAAGTACCACCTTTTTTAATGCACCACCTTTATTGCTAAAGGTTAACAACATATCGTTGTTTTCTAAAGTAGTGAACGATTCTTTACCAACAGCTGCAGTTGCAAAAGTACCGTACGATTCTTTAATGGCACTGCTATCGGTGGCTTGTGCAGTATCTGCTTTAGCCTTTAATGCCAACAATGCTTTAGCAGCACTGTCTTTTTGCGATTGAACAAGTAGAATCGAATCTTTTTGTTGTTGCAACGTTTTTAGTTCGGCATCACTAGGTTGATTAATCCAGGCAAAAGCTACCAAGATTGCAAAAATCAACCCAAGGCCAATCATTGAATTTCTATCCATTATATTTAATTATGCTTCTTTAAACAGCGTGCAAAAGTACTATTTTTTAGGTAGCTACCACACAAATAGCCCATGTTTGGCCGTTTTTTAGGTGAAACCCTATTTTACAACGACTTAAGTACTTTATTTACGCGACTTTACCACTTACTGTTTACATTTTTTTAGCTTTGCCCCATGTTAGGATTAAAATTAGCTACCGACCCACGTTGGGCCAATGCAGCAGAAAAATCGTTAGAAGAAGTTTTGATTGACCACGCTTACTGCGAGCAAAAAGCAGCCACAACCGGCATATCCTTAATTGTGCAATACCCCGAGTTTGAAAAAATGGTAAAAACCTGCACGGCCATTGTTGCCGAAGAATGGGGACATTTTAGAAAAGTATTAAAAGAGCTTGATAAACGTGGGTTTAAGTTTGGACCACAGCGTAAAGATGCTTACGTAAACGAGTTGATGAAATTGATAACACGTGGTGGCGATAGAAACGAACAGGTAGCAGAACGTTTGTTGTTATTGGCCATGATTGAAGCCCGCAGTTGCGAACGTTTTAGGGTATTATCGTTAAACATGAGCGACCCTGATTTGCGTGAATTTTACCACGAGTTTATGGTAAGCGAAGCCGGACATTACGTAACCTTTATTGATTTGGCCAAAGAATACAAAGGCGAAGAGTACGTGAAACAACGCTGGCAAGAAATTTTAGATGGCGAAGCCGAAATCATGAAAAACATGACTCCGACAGGAGAAAGGATACATTAGTACGTTTAAAAAAACACCAAACAAAAAAGCCGAACATTACTGCTCGGCTTTTTGCTTAATATGACGCGTTACTCAGATTTATCCCAAAACTCATTTGTTAGATAAAATACGGTATCAATAAAATACAAGACACCATTTTTTGTTAAAACATTCTCATCATGTAAATCTTCAAGAATAATTCCCAAATCTTTATTTATGTAATCGTTATTTCGGTTGTTCTTAAAACCATTTGCTTCAAGAAATGCTTTAACTTTTGTTAAATCAGTCACATCTGTTATGGTAACAAATTGCTGTTTAACTACAGCATATAGATTTTCATTCTCCTTAGTGAATCCAACAAGCTCATAGGCCGTGTCTGGGAAAAAGAAATTATGGAGTAAAAGATTATGGAAATAATCAATCCAACTAACATAATAAATTGCATCATTTAACTTGAGCACATGTTCCGAATCCTTCAAGAAAACTCTTTGTTCGGCCCCTTCACTCACGTATTGAGAGAAATCGATGTCTGTTATCCAAAGACATGACTCTGAAACGAACTTTTCTAGCCTCTCTGTTTCTTGTTTTCTGATTTGCTTTGTAGTTTCAGCTTCAATGCTTGATTGCGCGCCATCTTTAAGGTAACGGGTGGCTGCTTGGATAATTGCTCCAAAGCTAATCTGGTTCTTTCCTGAAATGATATGGTGTAATTCATCTTTAAGGTGATTATGCATCAAGGCAAATATACAAAAAGACATTTAAGAAAATTCCCTCTTAATACGGGCATAATTGGTTGCCTTACTTAGCACCAAACAAAAAGCCGAACATTACTGCTCGACTTTTTGTTAATTTTATGAATTGCTGTAATCCATCGCGGCTTTAATCGACATCGATTATCCATTCCTCATTACTCATAGTAAGGACTTTAATAAGTCCATGCCTTAAAGTAATCCAGACTTTACGAATAGCATTTGAACCTGTAATTTTCCCGTTATCAAAGGTAACTTCTATACAATTTTTGTAAATCCTGCTATCAATAATTATTTCGGGATAAAATTTATAAATCCCATTTACTGTTGTATCTCCTCCTAGTATTTCTGAGCCATCTCTTTTTTCCAAATAGCATTCATTAACCATTCCCGCACCACTCTTCAGACAATAATGAAACCTACAAAATCCACTATCTTTTAAATCAGTAGGATCAATAATTGCAAGCCGCTTGAAACCTTTATTATTATACTCCCACGTATCTGGGTTTATTAACAATTTAATTTTATCATTTCTATCAACTTCAAGTTTTATGTAACAAGATATTGCGTAAAGTTGTGAACCATAGGCAGCAGATAGGGTTTGACCTTCTTCTGCTCTACATTTAGAGTCAACCTCTTCAGTCCAACGACTACCTTCTTCAACGAAAGTTCTTGCAGAATTTAATTCATCGTTTCGTCCTAGGTTTGATTTCATTTTTATTACACCAGAGTGAAGTGAATCAAATGAGTTTCTCATAGTATCTGTTAAAACAAACTTTTTAACAACAAACTTAGACTCAGTGCACGTTTCGCATGATTGATTCAAAACAATCAGTATGAATAGAAACCCGATAATTACTTTAAAATCCATACCTCATCATTTGTAAGTTTAACACCAATAAATCCTTTCTGACGAGAATAATAAAACTCATACGCCTTAATCTGTCCGTAGCTATAACGCGCATATATCACATGAATATTATTGTATAAATTTCCCGCTAGAGTAATTGTATCGCGATAAGTCACATCACCCGCTGTTGTAGTATCATCAGGGTTAAAACTTGCCGTTGAATTTAGTACTCCCAAAGTAAGTTTTTCAGGAATGTTATCATAAGTAATACTGTCCTCCAAATTCATTGAAGAGTTGATCGGTTTTGATCTAGACAAAGTTATTGGTCCCCAGGCACCATCACCATTTATTGAAACCACCTCGCTAACAACTCTAATTTTGGTCTGTTCTACTCCGCTTGAACTACAACATTCAATTTCAATAGGTTTATTCCCTATGGTAACATCCGAATAAGATAAGTTTTTATGAGTAACAGAATACGCAGTCGTGTATCCTTTATCATTATTAAGTGTAAAAGGCTGGCCCAATTTATAATGACTTAACCAATCAGAATTTTTTGAACTCAAACTATTCACTGAAGGCAAATATCTATCACGAGTACAGACGTAACCATAATCATAACAAGGACTGCGATTACATGACTGTATCACAGAAATGAATATCACAGTTAAGAAGAAAAAAAGATATCGCATAGCAACAGATTTATAGAACGAATATAAAAAATGCCACAAGAAAACTTGCAGCATTTTTTATATATTAACTTGGTTTATTAACTATTGCTATAATCCATCGCGGCTTTTACAAACCTTACAAACAATGGATGTGGCGTGAGTACCGTACTCTTGTATTCCGGGTGAAACTGTACACCCACAAAATACGGATGGTCTTTTATTTCTACGATCTCTGCCAATTTGGTATCCGGGTTAATACCTGTAATGCTCATTCCGGCTTTTTCAAACTCTTTGGCAAACTTGTTATTAAACTCAAAACGGTGACGGTGGCGCTCGGTTATTTTTGTTTTTTCGTAAGCTTTGTAAGCTTTACTGTCTTTACTTACCTCGCAGATATAAGTACCCAAACGCATGGTTCCGCCTTTGGCTGTAATTTTCTTTTGCTCCGGCATCATATCAATAACCGGATGTTTGGTTTTTGCATTCATCTCGGTACTGTGGGCATCTTTATAACCCAATATGTGGCGTGCAAACTCAATTACACAGGTTTGCATACCCAAACAAATACCAAAGAAAGGAATCTTGTTTTCGCGCACATATTTAACCGCGGCAATTTTTCCGTCAATGCCTCTATCACCAAAACCGGGTGCAACCAAAACGCCATCCAAATGACCTAATTTTTGTTGGGCATTTTCATCGGTTATTAATTCGCTGTGTATATACTCTAACTTTACCTTGCACTCTTTGCTGGCACCTGCATGTATAAATGCTTCGGCAATACTTTTGTAGGCATCTGGTAACTCTACATATTTACCTACTAAACCAATTTTAACTTCGTGCTTAGGGTTTTTATGGCGGGTTAAGAAGTTTAACCAACTATCCATATCAGGCTCGTTTTTAGCTGAAAGTTTTAGTTTGGTTAAAACCGTTTTATCCAACTTTTCTTTCAACATGGCCATCGGCACATCATAAATGGTTTGCATATCCAATGCTTCAATAACTGAGTTTGGCGTTACGTTACAGAATAAGGCAATTTTCTTTTTAATATCTTTATTAATTGGATGCTCTGAACGGCAAACCAATACATCAGGTTGTATACCCGACTCCAACAATAATTTTACCGAGTGTTGTGTAGGTTTAGTTTTTAACTCATGTGCTGCACTTAAATAAGGCAACAAGGTTAAATGCACCACCATACAATCTTCGGGTTTTAATTCCCATTTTAATTGACGTACAGCTTCTATGTATGGCAACGACTCAATATCACCCACAGTACCACCAAGCTCAGTAATAATAATCTCGTATTTACTACTATCACCAATCAGTTTCATCCTGCGTTTAATCTCATCAGTAATATGAGGAATTACTTGAACAGTTTTACCCAAATATGCACCTTCACGTTCTTTTTGAATCACGTGTTGGTATATTCGTCCTGTAGTAACGTTGTTTTCTTGAGAAGTTGGCACGTTTAGAAAACGTTCGTAATGACCTAGATCCAAATCAGTTTCGGCACCATCATCGGTAACAAAACACTCACCGTGCTCGTAAGGATTAAGTGTTCCGGGATCCACGTTAATGTATGGATCAAACTTTTGAATGGTAACTGTGTAGCCACGTGCCTGAAGCAATTTGGCCAATGAAGCGGCAATAATTCCTTTCCCTAAAGAAGAAGTTACACCACCGGTAACGAAAATGTATTTTGGATTGTGCGTCATGTTTTACTGCGAGTTAATAGCAAAAGCCGGTTTAGAGTTATTGAGCGTGAAGCACTTAACTAGCAAACCATATAGCATTTTTAACTATATGGGATACAAATGTAATAAAATATTAGTGGGTAAAAAGTTTAATGTGATGCCCAAGCCAAACAATTTTTAAACAATTATGTGGGAAAGTAGCTAAGCACCATGTAATACAACAATTACGTGCTTACAATAATTTTAAAACACGCTCCAAATCGTCAGGTGTATCTATGGCTATGGTTTCCATATCGGTTTCTTTTAAAGCTATATGATAGCCATTTTCAACCCAACGCAATTGCTCTAAACTTTCAGCTTGTTCCAATTGCCCCATTGGCAGCAGCGTTATTTCCGCTAAAACTTTTGTTCGGTATCCATAAATACCTACATGTTTAAAATAAGAAATATCAATACCGGGATTTCTACGGTATGGAATGGGAGAACGGGAGAAATAGATGGCTTGATTATTTTTATTGGTAATAGCTTTAACCACATTTGGATTTCTCACTTCTTCTTCGTTGCTTATTTTTTTAATTAAAGTAGCAATTTGGGTTGATTCATTATGGAAAGCCGAAGCCAATAACTCAATTTGTTTGGGATCAATAAAAGGTTCGTCACCTTGTATGTTAATTACAACATCGCATTTACCGGTATATTTCGATACCACTTCGGCACAACGATCAGTACCACTTTGGTGTGTGTCGGCCGTCATCAATACCTTACCACCAAAGGCAATCACATGATCGGCTATTCGCTGGTCGTCTGTGGCTACAATTACATCACTTAATACCGAAGTTTTTTTGCATTGCTCATACACCCTTTGTATCATGCTTTTACCACCAATATCAATAAGTGGTTTACCCGGAAAACGAGTTGATGCATAGCGTGCAGGTATTACTCCAATAATGTGTATCATAAATTTTTGATGCTAAAAATGCGTTTCAAAAATAACCGAAAAAAACAGAAGTCAGTTATATTCGCACATGCATGTTTTTTATCAAACCGATTTAAGCCAAAATCAAATTGTACTCCGTGAAGACGAATCTAAACACTGTGTGCGTGTTTTGCGTTTAAAAAACGGTGATGAAGTGGATTTAGCCGATGGTAAAGGCACACATGCAAAGGCGGTTATTGTTGATGATCATCCCAAAAAATGTGTATTGCAAATAACAGAAAGTACCTTACATACACAGGCAGAATCGAGCGGAAGAGATTATTACCTACATATTGTTGTGGCACCTACCAAAAATTTCGACCGCATGGAGTGGTTTATCGAAAAAGCCACAGAAGCCGGTATAGATGAAATAACGTTTATAGAAACCGAAAACAGCGAACGCGCCAAAGTGAATTTAGAACGTTGCGAAAAAATTGCCGTAAGTGCCATGAAACAAAGTAAACAATGGTATTTAACTAAAATAAATGCGTTGCAAAAAATTACCGATTTTTTTAAGCAAGATATGCAAGGTGCAAAGTTTATGGCTTGGTGCGAGACAGATGAAACTGCACTCATCAACCAAAAAATAAAACAGCTAAATGGAAACCACATTACCATTTTAATAGGACCCGAAGGTGATTTTACTGAAGCGGAAGTAAAGCTTGCCCAACAGCATCAATTTATTCCGGTTTCGTTAGGTAAAACCATACTACGCACCGAAACTGCTGCGTTATATGCTTGTTTCACCGTTAAGGCAATACTATCAAATTAAGTGAGTAAGTAAGTATATTTGAACCATGTTAAAAAAATTAACACTGTTTGTTTTAGTTGCAATCACTTTTGCATTTGCTCCGCCAACCCTAAAAATGGCCAAGTTAAAGTATAATGGTGGTGGCGATTGGTATGCCAATAAAACTTCTTTGCCTAACTTAATCAGGTTTTGTAACCAAAACATAGGAACCAATTTTGTACCGGAGGAAGATGTAGTTGAGGTAGGAAGTCCGGATATGTTAAACTACCCTTTTGTGCATTTAACAGGACACGGTAATATTGTTTTAAGCAATGCCGAAGCCGAAAACTTGCGTAACTATTTAATAGCCGGAGGCTTTTTACATGCCGATGATAACTACGGTATGGATAAATTTTTTAGGCGTGAGATGAAAAAAGTTTTTCCTGAACTGGAGTTTGTAGAACTCCCTTACAGCCATCCTATTTATCATCAGAAATTTAACTTTAACAATGGCTTGCCCAAAGTACACGAACACGACAGTAAACCTGCACAGGGTTTTGGGTTGATATACAAAGGTCGTTTGGTTTGCTTTTATAGTTATGAGTGCGATTTGGGCAATGGTTGGGAAGACGCAGATGTACACAATGACCCTGAAGCGGTAAGGCAAAAAGCATTGCAAATGGGAGCCAATATTGTGCAGTACGTTTTTTCTAAAAACAATTAACCTTACTTTTTCATAAACCGTTTACGGCTTATTCCTTTTTCTTGGGTTGATATTTCTATAATATAAATACCATTTTTAAGTTCTTGAACTGAAACCGGTGTTTGGGTATTGGTTTGGAATGATGAAACCAAATTACCATACATGTTATAAATGTTAATCTGCATATTGATGGCTTCATCGTTATCAATTAGCAATACATCTTCAACCGGATTAGGATACACCGCAAAATTATCGTTGAGTGACTGGTGCATCAAACCAACTAAATTTAAACTATCCATGGCTTCGTGTAACAAAGTTGTTAAACCTAATTTACTTACCGAAACAAAGTATGGAATATTCATGGTAGCCAACGAGTCGCTAGGGCGATGCCAATGTGGATTCATCAATGGACCATCGTAAATTTCGTTGATACCAACAGCTGTTAAATTATTTTGCCAAAAAGCACCGTGATCGGTGTTCGGATTTCCGGGGTTCATCAGTTTTGCTTTTAACGGAATATTGTATAACGAGATAATATTAATTACACGTTGTGCCAATTCTACCGAATGGCCTGATGAAGCGGTATGAATTTCAACCACACTATCATTGTTTAAACTCCATCCAATCATATCGTGGTTAATGTAACCCACCAATTTATTCATGTAATCCGGAGCAGAGAATTTACTGCCAACCAAATTTTGCTCTTCTTCGTCCCAAAAAGCAAAATGTAACGTAACCGGGAATTGATATTGCGCACAAACCCTTACAGCCTCCAACAATGCAGCTGTACCGCTTGCGTTATCATCAGCCCCAGGATAAACAACTGTGAAATCAGGGTTAGAAGTACCAACTGCATCAAAATGTGCGCCCATCATCATAACCCTATCTGTTCTTCTTCCGGGTATTTTTGCTATGATGTTTTTACCTGTGCCACTAAATACCACTTCATCAAAAGCTACGCCCCAACTGTTTAATTTTTGTTTGATGTACTCCTCAGTCATGGTGTTGCCGGTAGTTCCTTTATACCTGGTTCTTATGGTTTCGGTACCTACAGGTAATAAGCCGCTAAGCTGTTTAACGTAAGTAACTAAAGAATCCTCACTAACTTGTTGTGTGATTTGTTGCACAATGGCGTGTTGTGCAAAAGCACTGAATGTGATGAAATAAACAACAACAAAAAGCAATTTTTTCATCTTACTAAGATACATTTAAGTTGATTAAAGATGCATGCGTTGCTATTTAAGTTTTTGCAACTCTCTGTTTGATTTTACCTTTATACTTTCATGATACTCCGCTTTGGTATAAAGGTCAACCTTAGTAAAATGCGATTTGGCTATTTGGCCAAAACCCATTTTTTGGTAGATATAACCCATGTACAAACAGGCATATGGAGCAAAATAATAGGTGGTATTTACTGGAGCATTTTTAACAACGTAAGTATAATAATCAATGGCTTTATTGTATTTATTTTGTTCATGCAAAATGCGGGCATAGCGGTAGTGGTATTCCTGTTTTTGATAATCTGTTTTAAGCTGATCGGGATTACGTTGTTTAATGTTTTCTTCTGCCAACTGATAATATCCGCCATCAAACAATAAACGTGATTTTAAAATTATCAGGTCGTGCGTAATACCTAATTCAGTTTCACGCATAATATTTTTATCTTCTTCGCTATTGGTGCTGCCGTATCTTTTGCTCAGTTCACGATAAATCTTATACTTATCCAAATCGTTTTTTAACAAATAACACCAGCTGATTCTGCGGTAAGCATCTTTCATGTATAACTTACCTTTATAAAACGATACAAAACGTTTCAAACTTTGTTCAGCATCATCATCAAGTCTGTTTAGTTTAAACATACCCAAGTAATAATCCAACGCATAAAACGGCTCGTAATCTGAAGATTTGGGTCGGTGCTGAAGTACATGAATGGCCTCATCATTTTTACCTGATTTGCTTGCGGTATATGCACGTAAATACACGCTCAATAAATTGGTACTATAATCAGTTGTATGTTCGTTACAAAAGGCCCACGCCTTCTGTTTATCGCCAAAGTTGAGCATAAACAAAGTGTAATAAAACTCGGTGCTTTGTTTATCTAAAATAAACTCTTGATGGGAATCTCCTCTGAAATAACGTTGCAACAATTGCATGCCGCCATCAAAATCACCGCTTAAACCTGTAACGCCTAATACCCATTTATAGTTATTGGGAATGGTTCCTAACAAAGTCCTGAACATTCCCACTGTTTTCATGCTTGGTTTAAAATCAGGGTATTTTTCAAAGTTTTCTTTGGCCAACTGATAGGCATTTCTGAACTCGAGCATTGCACCAACATACTCTTGGTTAAAACTTTTTATGAATCCCCATTGTAAATGCATTTCGCTTTGAGTATACAAATAATAAGGAGAGCTGGTGGAGATTTTGCGAACTGCTTTCAAGCGTGCATCTTTAGCCTGTTCAATTTTCTTTAATTCGCTATAATCCTGCGAAGTAACTATGCGGTAATAATCAATATAGTTTTCTAAAAAAGGAATCGCAACATTATCAGGATGCAGTTTTTTTTCGGCCGATAACAATTGTTGGGCCTTATTTAAACGTAAGGCTGCGATGTGCTTTTGAGCTTCAATACAAACGGGCGAAAAGTAAAAATGATGTTGTGTATCAGCTTTAACAAATTGGCACAAAAAAAGGAGCACCAAGGTAATAACCATACGTGCTCCTTTAATACATATCATAGTTTTTAAACTATAACTATTTTTTACAAAGTAATTTCTTCTGCCAATTGCGGGTCAACCAAAACACGACCGCAGTGTTCGCAAACTAAAATCTTTTTGCGCTGACGAATATCGGCCTGGCGCTGGGGTGGTATTTTAGAGAAACAACCACCACAAGAATTACGCTCGATGATAGCGATACCGATACCGTTTTTAACGTTTGCGCGAATGCCATTATAGCCATTCAACAAACGAGCTTCGATACCAACAGTTGCTTTTTCACGCATGGTAAGATACTCTTTTTCTTCTTTCTCTGTCTCTTCAACAATGGTATCTAATTCACCTTTTTTGTTTTTAAGGTCAATTTTACGCCCTTCTAATTCAGTTATTAGAGTGTCTTTTGAAGCTTTCTTTTGCTCAATATCAAACTGTAAGTTTTTAATACGTTTTTCAGCCGCCTGTACCTCTAAACCTGCAATTTCAATCTCTTTGTTTAAAGCATCGAACTCACGGTTGTTTTTTACGTTCTCTAACTGTTTCTCGTATTTTTTAATATTGGCCTTTGCATCCATTATTTTGGTTTTGTTTGCCGAAATAGATGCTTCCATTTGTTTTACTTCTGCCTCTAAATTCTCGCTGCGTGTTTCCAAACCAGCCAATTCATCTTCTAAATCTGCAACTTCCATTGGCAATTCGCCACGTACCGATCTTAATTTGTCTATTTTCGAGTCAATAACCTGAAGCTTGTAAAGCGCTTGAAGTTTCTGTTCTACGGTTAACTCTGTGTTAGCAGCCATATTTTAAATATAATAGTTTATTGGATTCGTGTTAATCTCTGATAAAATGACCGCGAAAGTAGGGAATTTTTTTAAAATTTCATCAGCTAATAAGTTAATTGTAAAAATTTCGCTCTCATAATGACCAATATCCGCTATCATCAAGCGATTTTCGGCATCAAAAAACTCGTGGTACTTAAAATCGCCTGTCACATAAGCATCTGCTTGAGCACCAATGGCATTTTTTAACAGAAAACTTCCTGATCCACCACAAACAGCCACCTTTTTTACTTTATCGGAGTAGGGCGTAAACCTAATTACATTCAGGTTCATGGCGCTTTTTAGGTGTTTTAAAAATGCCTCTGCGCTTAATTCTTGAGGTAACTCTCCAACCATACCACTACCAATTGTAGTATTGGTGTTTAAAATCGCATACACATCATAAGCCACTTCCTCGTAAGGATGTGCTTTTAGCATGGCCGGTATCACGTTATTTAACCTGGCATCATCAACCAAAACCTCCAATTTAAACTCGGGTTCTTGATGTTGTTTACCCACCTCGCCCAAAAAGGCATTACTTTTTTCGTTGCCTTTAAAAGTGCCTATTCCGGTTGAATAAAAACTACATTCGCTGTAATTGCCAATACTACCGGATCCTGCGTTAAATAAGGCTTCTTGAACCACCTGTAAATGTGTTTGCGGTACAAACACACTTAACTTTTTTAAGGTTCCTGTTTTGGGAACCAAAATTTTTGTATTTATCAACCCCAACTTTTCGCAAATCTTGGCATTTACACCATGTTGCACATTATCCAAATTAGTATGTATGGCATAAATGGCTATATCGTTTTTTATGGCTTTGATGACGGTTCGCTCTACATAGTTTTTACCGTTTAGCTTTTTCAACCCACCAAAAATGATGGGATGATGCGCTACAATAAGATTACATCCTTTGGCTATGGCTTCATCTACCACGGCCTCAGTGCAATCTAACGTAACCAAAATTTTGGTTAACTCACAATCTGCACTGCCGGTAAGCAAACCGCAATTGTCGTAGCTTTCTTGGTAAACCGGAGGAGCCAATTGCTCCAAATATTGTATAACTTGTTTTATGGTACCCATGTTGATTGCAATTTACATTTTTTCTGTTTCAACCTTCCACATCATAATGGTTCTATCATCACTACCCGTTAGCAAAGTTTCGTCATCAACCCAATGGCATTTGTTTACACTGCTCAAATGTCCATCCGTTTTCGCTTTATCAATTACTTTTAACAATTGGAATTTTTCTGTTGCCCAAATTTTAATGGTTTTATCCATACTTACCGTGGCAAACAATTTTCCGCTTGGGTTAAATGCAATGTGGTTAATGTGTAGGTTATGCGCTGCCACATCAACATCTAAATTGTAGTTATTACTCACCAACCAACTGCGCAACATCACATCCCGTCCGCCACTTAACAATTCTTTTCCATCTTTGGTAAAAGCAACGGTAAATACGGAGTTGGTATGGGCATCCAACGTATTTAATAAGGTAAAATCACTGAGTTGGTACACCCGTATTTTATGGTCGCTAAATCCTACAGCCATAATATTTTGACTGGTGCTAATATCTATACAACGCGCACTTTTGGTACTCTCTTGATGGTGGTGCAGTAGTTTTAAATCGGGCAAACTCCAAACTTTAACAGCACCATCGCCACCGCAAGTAATCAACTCATTGTTGTGTATTTTTATATCAAAAATACCTAGCGTATGTGCTTCAATATTCCTAATTTCTTTGCCTGCCACTAAATCAACTACATGCAAGTTGCCGCTGGCTGCTCCGCAAAAAAGTAACTCACTTTCACGGTCAAAACAAAGTGAATAAACAGGGCGGTTTACCTGAACCAATAGTTTGCCATCGCCTTTGGTTTCTGTGTTCCAAAGCACTACGTATCCATCGTTTCCTCCACTGTAAAATTCGTTTGATTGAATGGCGGGGCTTAACGAATAAATTGGACCATTATGTCCGCTAAAATGTGCTACTTTCGTAATGTTAATTACTCTCATGGCAATAGTTAAAACTTTTACTCCGGGCGAAAATACCTTTTTATTGGTATGGAAAATTACTGAAGATGCTGAAACGTTAAATAAATATTTAGATCATTTAACTGATGCGCAAACCACAACCCCAAAACACAGTTTACATTGGTTGGCTAGCCGTGCAGCAATTACCACACATTTTGGTTTAGATGCTGTGGTAATCATTAATAAAGATATTTACAACAGACCCAGCATGCTGGTTGATGGAGAAAAGTACCATTTATCCATTACCCACAGCAGTAATTATGCAGCGGTAATGTTCAGTAAATTTAGGAATGTAGCGCTTGATTTAGAAAAAGTAGATGAGCGTGTTGGTCGTGTTGCACACAAGTTTATTAATGGTGCTGAGGAAGAAATGTTGTTACAATCCAAAAATATAATCCACGACCAAACATTAATATGGAGTGCAAAAGAAACGCTGTATAAGTTTTATGGGCAAAAGGAACTTGATTTTAAAAAACACATGACCATTTTTACCCAACAACCTCAATTAAGAGGGTGCCTGCATAAAACTACTCCCATTTTTTACGACATGAATGACGAGTTATTAGATGGCTTTATTTTGACCTACATGAGCGAATAAATTAAATTTATATAATTTATTTTTTAGGTTAGTCTAAAAACATATTTTTGCCAACAGAATCATGAAAATAAAATTCTGCTGGTTAATAATTTTACTCTTGTTTGTGACGCAAGCCCGCGCACAACAAACAATTGTTAAAGGGAAAATAACACATGGCAACGAGGCCATTGGTTTTGCAAATGTTGGTATTAAAGGCACCACGCAAGGTGCTGTAGCCAACAACGATGGGGCGTATTCCCTCCAATTACCCAACCCGGGAGTGTATACCTTGGTCATCTCTGCCTTAGGATATGAAACCGTTTTTAAACGAGTGGTGGCTAAGGGTAAAGAAACCGTTATACTGAACGTATCGTTAGATGTTTCGCAAACTTCTTTAAACGAGGTTACCGTTACCGGCACACTGAAAGAGGTGAGTAAACTAAACAGTCCGGTTCCTGTGGAGATTTATACACCAAAGTTTTTTCAAAAAAATGTCTCTAATAATTTATTTGATGCACTATCAATGGTAAACGGAGTGCAACCTACTATGAACTGCAACGTGTGCAACACAGGCGACATTCATATAAACGGAATGGAGGGTCCATACACCTTGATATTAATTGACGGTATGCCCATCGTAAGTTCGTTAAGTACAGTTTATGGGATGATGGGTATACCCAACAGCATGGTTGACAGAATTGAAGTAGTAAAAGGCCCGGCTAGCACATTATACGGAAGCGAGGCAGTTGCAGGAATTATTAATGTAATTACCAAAAATCCCAAAAAGGCACCACTATTTTCGTTTGAGCAATTTGCTACAACCTACGGAGAATACAACACTGATGCCTCGGTGAAATGGAGCAATAAAAAAGTAGCCACCATGTTAAGTGCCAACTATTTTAATTTTAATAACCGCATAGACAAAAACAAGGACGGGTTTACAGATGTAACACTCCAGAACCGCATTTCTGTTTTTAACAAATATGGATTTACCCGAAAAAACAACAAGGAGGCCAATGTAGCCGTAAGGTTATTTTACGAAGACCGTTGGGGTGGACAAACAACCTGGGATAAACAATTTAGGGGTGGTGATAGCGTGTATGGTGAAAGTATATTTACCAAAAGAGCCGAGTTAATTGGTAATTACGAATTACCTACCACACCAAAACTAAAGTTAATGTATAGCTACAATTACCATAATCAAAACTCATATTATGGCACAACCGCATACATGGCTGCACAACAAGTAGGATTTGCCCAATTGGTTTACAATAAAAAAATAGGATTAAGACATGATGTGTTGTTAGGTACCGGGCTACGTTATACCTATTATGATGACAATACTCCGGCTACTGCAGATGTGCGCTTAAACAATAAACCTTCGTACATCTATTTACCCGGATTATTTGCGCAGGATGAAATTGCATTATCATCAACCCAAACGATATTATTGGGTGCACGATACGATTATTACAACCAACACGGATCTATATTTTCGCCAAGGGTTAATTATAAAATTCAACCCAATAAATTCAACACCTTACGTTTAAGTATTGGCAACGGGTTTAGGGTGGTTAACTTATTTACTGAAGATCATGCAGCTTTAACCGGGGCGCGTGAAGTAATTATACAATCATCGTTAAAACCGGAACAAAGCTGGAACGGTAACCTAAACTATACACGATTTATCAGTAAAGGAAAAGGATTTGCCACTTTAGATGCAACCGCATTTTACACTTACTTTACCAACCGCATTATTGCCGATTACGATACTGATCCGAATAAAATTATTTACGATAATTTAAATGGATATGCCATTAGTAGAGGTGTAAGTTTAAATGCCGACTTTACCTTTGGTTTCCCTCTAAAATTAAATGTGGGAGCAACCTTAATGGATGTTTTTAAAATAGAGAAAGACAGTTTAAATACCAACCAAAAATCGGTGCAGGTGCATGCGCCAAACTTTAGTGGCACGTTTCAATTAAGTTATACTTTCCGTAAAACTAATTTAACTGTGGACTATACCGGACAGGTATATAGCCCCATGCGTTTACCCATCTTGCCTAACGATTTCAGACCGGAATATTCGCCATGGTTTAGCCTACAAAATGTGCAGCTCACCAAAAAACTTAAAAACAATTGGCAAGTATATTTAGGCGTGAAAAATGTATTTAACTTTATGCCTAAAAATCCCATTATGCGCGCTTTCGATCCGTTTGATAAACGTATAAACGAAAATAACCCGAATGGATACACCTTCGACCCAAGTTATAACTATGCACCATTACAAGCACGTAGGGTTATTTTAGGGGTGAGGTATGTGTTATTTTAACAACAAATCCATATAACAAAAATGCCTTCGAAACATTTCGAAGGCATTTTTTTATTAGTATAAATATTGATTATTTTCCTGTTGATTTAATTGGAATCAATTTAATCATTCCGATGGCATCAAACAATTTGATGAATGGATAAACCGGATCAAACTCCCACCATTTAGCAGCAAAGTTAGGACGAGCACCGGCATGGTGATGGTTGTTTTGAAACAACTCGCCTAACATTAAAAAGTCGATGATTAATGTATTTTTAGAGTGGTCTTTTTCGTCATCAAAATTACGATACCCGTATTTATGTCCGGCCCAATTAACCACGGCACCTTGTATTGGCGCGATTAAAAAGTGTATTGGTAACAACAAAAACATCCAAGGTGAGGTAGCAAACTGTACATAAAATAAAATGTAAAAAGCAGCAAACCCTAAACGAGAGAACCAGCTATCAGCAATTTTATCAATAACAGGATAAATAGGATAGTTTTTATCAAACTTCTCTTCAATTTGTAAAGTACCACGTAAAACTCCATTGTATACACTACGTGTATGCCACATCATGGTAAAAACCTCTTTAAAGAAGTGTGGAGTGNNTGTAAAATAGCGTAAGCACGCGCATTTAAATAAGAAGTACCTTGAGTTAACCATGAAAAAACGTACCAAAATTTTTCCCAAAATGGGTTCATGGTAAACATTTTGTGCGCAGAATAGCGGTGTAAATAAAACGTTTGGCAAAATAAAGAGATGTACCAATGCCCAACTAAAAATAGAATGATTGTCATTTATGATTTAAAAATATATGTCGCGAACATATCTATTTGCTTGTATTGCGCCAAATGATTTGTGTCATTTTAACCCAAATTATTCATTTGAGAATCAAATAAAATAATCGATGTAAGAAAATCAACCTTTTGGGTACCCGTTACACTTCACCCAAAAAGTGATTTTCTAAATCGGGATTAACCCAACTTTTACCAATTGCATTTATTTTAATAAATAGCAATGGTTAATGCCGA